>DMDA01000130.1:128614-130135 GCA_003451595.1 Chloroflexota bacterium
GATACGGCGGCAGTGGCCGGGCTGCAGGATGTCGGCGGCGTCGCCAATCCGCTGGCGCTGCGCAGCTATGTCGATTTTTGGGAGGCGACCGGTGGCCGCGCCACGCGGCAGTACGACTTGCTCAACGTGAAATACGTGCTGGTGAAGGAAGGCTCACCGCTGCCAGAGGGTAAATTTGTCAAGGTCTTTGGCCCAACGCAAGGGATTGAGGTCTATCAGAACCAGGATTTTCTGCCGCGCGCCTGGTTTGCACCAGCCGAAGCCGACCTGACCAACTTACAGCCGCCCGCTGTTGTCACCTCGGCGCAGGTGCTGGCATATACACCAAATCAGATGCGTTTTGCTGTGGATGCCCCAGCGGCGGGCTGGTTGATCATGAGCGAGCTTGCGTATCCCGGTTGGGAGGCGACAGTGAACGGCGCGGCTACAGAGATCGCGCTGGTCAATGGCGCGCTGCGGGCGGTGGCTGTCCCTGCCGGGCAGGTGACGGTGATGTTGACATACCGGCCTGCGTCGTTGATGTGGGGGGTGGTTGCAGCGGTGGTAGGGCTTGTGTTGTTGGCTGCGCTCATCGGGTGGCAGCGTTCCAGACCAGCACCAGTCGGCTCCGCGTAACGCCATCGAGCGAAGTGTAAAGATAGGTGCGCCCACCCAGCACCACGAGATCGGCATGCCCCAGCCCGATGTTGCCAGGTAAGTCCACCAGCAGTGGATTCCCCGGATACTTCTCCCACGTCCCGTCGATCTGGTCAGTGCGCGAGCGCGCCAGTCCAAGCCCGAATTGTGTGTCACCCGGATCGCCCGCTGCCGGGCCGCGCACGCCTTCGTAAAGCATGTAGTAACGTCGCTCGGCCCCTTCGCCTAACCGCTGTAACTCCGCCGAGCTGATTGTGCGAAAATCGAAGAAGGGGTTGGCGGTGGCGTCCGTTTGGGCTTCTGGTCCATAACTGGCGGCGCCAACAAAGAGCGGATTGTGCGTACAAGGTGTAAACTCTGCATCATCGTCACTGACGGGGCGCTTGAAACAACCTAACGCGCCGGGGTTCTGCCCCTGCGCCATAAAAATATAGACGATGCCTTCTTCCACGAAGATGCCCGGCGGCCCCCCGCGCAGACATTCATAGTCGAAGGGCACAAATGGATGCACACCGATTCGCTCCTCCGCCGGACAATCGGCATACCATAGATGCCAGATCAGCGAATCCGCCACACGTTTTGGCGCTGACCAGGTTCGACCGTCAGGTGAAGTGCGCAACATGACGCGTCCCAGGTACTCGTAGACCATCCACGCTTGGCCTTCGGCAAAGACGACGCGCGGATATTGCTGCTGGACAACATGGTCGCTTTCGGCGTTACAGGGACATTGTTGACACGCGATCAGGCAAGTGGGCGGATCGGGCAGCGCAAAGGTGTGGCCGCCGTCCTCACTCGCAAAGATCACGACGCAGCCGGGGAAGGCCACCGGGTCGCCACATTGGTCGCGCACGCCAGCGGAGCGGTCGCTGGCGTGGACATACGACC
>DMDA01000130.1:130351-135466 GCA_003451595.1 Chloroflexota bacterium
GTGCCCTCAACTTCTACTGCGAAGTGGGCGCGCCCGTCCCACAGATCCGCCAGCGTTGGGAAGCGCGGCGACTCTGGCGCAGCAGTTGGGATCAACAGCGGCGTTCCGGTTGGTGCGCGCAGCGGTGCAGATGGCGTCACATGGACAAGCGGCGTCAGCGACACGCTGGCGCCGTGAATCGGGGGCTGGCCTGGACTGGGTGGCAGCGCCGGTTTGCCTGGTGTGGGGCGACACGCGCCGAACGCCAGACACAACAGCATGAGCCATCCAACGCGGCGCACAGCAAGGAATGACGACGCCATGCATCACTGCGACGCAGTCAGCTTGACGCCAACATGAATTGCCACCGACCGCAGCATCCGCTCAACGTAGAAGACATTTTGCAGGCCGGCCTGTTCCATCAGGCGCGCTAATTCCGCCGGCGGTGGAAATTCGACTGTGCTGTGGGGCAGATAGGCATACGCCTGGCGATCACGCGCCACGAGTGAGCCGACCACAGGCACAATCTGAAAAAAGTAGAAGCGAAAGAGCGGTCCGAGCACACTGTTCGAGGGGGGCGTGGTTTCCAGGCAAACCACGCGTCCGCCCGGCTTGGTGACGCGCGCCATCTCGCGAAACGCTGCTACACGATCGACGACGTTGCGCACCAGAAAGCCGCTCACCACGGCGTCAAAGGTGTTGTCGGGAAAGGGGAGATGATAGGTGTCAGCCTGGGTAAAGGGCAAGAAGCCCCCCGGAACCTTGCCGACGCCCGCCGCCATCATTTCGTAGGTGAAGTCGGAGCCGATGGCGCGCAGCGTCGGGTTGCGCTGTAGCGCAGTGTAGGCAATATCGCCGGTGCCGGTGCCGACATCGAGCAACCTGCCGCCGCGCGGCGGCAGGTTGCAAAAGTTGAGTATCTCGCGCCGCCAGTTTTGATCCTGACCGAAGGTCATCAAGCGGTTCATCAGGTCATAGGTCGGGGCGATGCGCGCAAACATCCGGTTTACGTAAACCGGCTTCTCATCCATCGTCGGCAGCATGTCATCCTTCATCCTGGTTCCAGTAGTCATATTCGATCCAGCGCGCCGTCACGCGGGCCGCGTCGGCGCCATAAAGACGCGCCACGATGTGGAGCGCCATGTCGATCCCGGCGCTGACGCCAGCGCTGCTGACGACCACACCTTCATCCACCCAACGGGCATGTTCGCGCACCTCCACTTCGGGATAGGCGTCGCGCAGCCGTTGAATGCTGCCCCAGTGCGTGGTGGCGGCGCGCCCGGTAAGCAGCCCTGCCTGCGCCAGCAGGAAGCTGCCAGTGCAGACGCTCGTCATCACTTCCGCTGTGTTCGCCCGTGTGCGCAGCCACTCAATCAGCTGCGGCCGGGTGACGGCGCTGCGTGTGCCATAGCCGCCCGGAACGACCAGGATGTCGGCGGGGGGACAGGTCTCCAGCGTATAGTCTGGAATGACTGTAACCGGGTTATAGCAACGCAGCGGCTCCCGGCTTTCAGCCACAGTGAAGACGTTAAACAGGCGTTCCGGCGTCTCGAAGTTTATGCGCGCAGCGCTAAAGACCTCGAATGGGCCGGCGAAATCGAGCAACTCGACGCCGGTAAAGATCAAGATGGCGACGTTGCGTGGTGGTGCTGTCATGGCGGATTACCTCAAGATACCGGCAATGTGCTCAGCCAATATCACACTGTTCATTTCGCCCATCCACACCGAGCGGATGACGCCGTCCGCGTCGATGAAGTAGGTCGTTGGCAGCCCCATCACGCTGTAGCGCTCGCCGACAAGCTGCTCGCCGTCCAGCGGCACGGTGATCGTCAGTCCCATTTTGTCGGCAAAGCGTTGCACGGTCTGGATCGTCTCAGCCTGATCGACGGCAGCAAAGACTACGACATCCTGGTAGTGCTTGGCGGCGCGTTCGATAGCAGGCAGTTCACGCTGACACGGACCGCACCAGGTTGCCCAGAAATTGAGCACAACCGGCTTGCCGCGCTGATCGCTCAGGCGAAACTCGCCGCCGTCGAGTGTGGGGAGTGTAAAATCCGGCGCCAGACGCCCCACTGCAGGTTGAGCAGTGCTGGCGGCGGTTGTGTCGCCTGCGCTGACGCCTGGCTGTGTCCACCAAAGCCAGGCGCCGCCGAAGACAAGCACCGCAAGAAAGACGAGCCACCACCGATTCATGCTCAACCCCACTCTGAATGAAAAACCCCTTCCCGGTCGGTGCGTTCATAGGTATGGGCGCCGAACAGGTCGCGTTGCGCCTGGATCAAGTTCGCCGGCAGGCGTGCGCTGCGATAGCTGTCATAATAGGCCAGACTGGCGCTAAATGCCGGAGTCGGGATTCCCAACGCGACGGCTGTCTGCACGACATGCCGCCACGCAGGCAACCGTTCGCGTACAGCAGCCGCAAAGTCTTCATCCAGCATCAGGTTCGCCAACGCCGGGTTGCGCTCAAAGGCGACGGTGATGCGGTTGAGGAAGCGCGCACGAATGATGCAGCCGTTGCGCCAGATGGCGGCAATCTCCGCCAGGTTCAGGTCGTAGGCATGAGCTTTGCTGGCGGCGCGCAACATCGCCATCCCCTGCGCGTAGGCGCTGATCTTGCTGGCATAGAGC
The DNA here is from genome assembly GCA_003451595.1 of Chloroflexota bacterium. Lineage (GTDB taxonomy): Bacteria > Chloroflexota > Anaerolineae > Caldilineales > Caldilineaceae > Caldilinea. The sequence goes on from DMDA01000130.1 coordinate 132,959, forward strand.
GCCTGGCGGACAGCGTCGATCAAGCCCTGGCGGTCGCCGGTGTAGCGAGCGTCGGGGCCGGGCAGCACTGCCGCCGCCGCAACGCGTTCAGCCTTCATGCTCGAAATGATGCGCTCCGTCACTGCACTGTTGATGGTTGGCGTTGGCGCGCCCACCTCGAACGATTCCTGGCTTGTCCACTTGCCGGTGCCCTTCTGTGCAGCGGCGTCCAGCACCAGGTCGACTAGCGGTTTACCGGTCAACTCGTCGAGCGTGCGGAAGATTTGCGCGGTGATGGCAATCAGGTAACTGTCGAGTTCCCCCCGGTTCCATTCCTCGAAGATGGCGGCCAACTCGGCGGCTTCGAGACCCAACGCCTTGTGCAAGATGGCGTAGGCTTCTGCAATCAGCTGCATGTCGCCGTACTCGATGCCATTGTGCACCATTTTGACATAGTGACCTGCGCTGCGCGGCCCCATGTAGGCAACGCAAGGTTTGCCATCTTCCGGCGCCTTGGCGGCAACTGCCTGCAGAATATCCTTCACCAGCGCCCAGCCCTCCGGTGCACCGCCCGGCATGATGCTTGGCCCCCACAAGGCGCCCTCCTCGCCACCGCTGACGCCGACGCCCATATACAGCAGCCCAGCCGCCGTTAGCGCCGCGCTGCGCCGCTCCGTGTCGAGATAGTAGCTGTTGCCGCCATCCATCACCAGGTCGCCCGGCTCCAGTAGCGGGACAAGACCATCCAGCACGGCTTCGACCGGTTGACCGGCTTTGACCATAATCATGATCTTGCGCGGACGTTCCAGGGCAGCGACGAACTCTTCCAGCGTGCGGGTATGGATCAATTGCTTGCCAGGGTGCGCAGCGACAAACTCATCCGTCACACGCGTCGTACGGTTGAAAACAGCGACCGTGAAACCGTTGCGCTCCATGTTCAACACCAGGTTCTGTCCCATGACGGCCAGCCCGATGAGACCGATGTCAGCTTTACTCATTGTGGACGTTCCTTTCCTGTGAATGCGTTCATCTCCGTGTAAGCACCGACCGCATGTAGAGGCGCGGCTTGGGCGCGGCCGGTGGTGGTGAGTAGCGTTCAAACAATTGTCCATTGGGCAAGCGGCTGACCAGGTGTGGCAATCCCCAACTGGCGCCTGCCTCCTCCAGCTGGATGGCGCGGCGCGCCTCGGCCATCACCAAATCGACCGGGCGATAGACGGCCATCCCATCATAAAAGGCGTGGAGGAAAGCCAGCGAGGGACGCGCACGCAGCCGCGAGGGTTGATAGACAGCGGCTGGCACACCACGCCGCACTACCTGCTCAGCGACATCCGCCGCCGGGTCAACGCCGCCGATGCGTGCAGCATTGCGCACCTCGATGACTACCAGCCGCAGCGAATGATGGTCGCTTAGCAGCTTGCCGAAATGGTCGCCGCTGATGGTGCGCCCGCGCCCCATTTCATCCTCGAATAGGAGGACGCCGCTCTGCGTCTGCACATCGTGCACTGCGAAGCCCACGAAATGGAGGATATGGTAGGGCTGTTGGCGGAGCTTGCGCTGCAAGTCGAGCAGCGTCGGTTTGGCGAGTCGCTCAAAGGTCATGCGTCCATCAGCGCCCAGGTAGTCGACGGTGTCAATCAACGCACGCCAATCGCGCCCGACCGCCAACGGCGGATAGCCCTCCGGCCCGGCCATCACCACCAGGACGCGCAGCGGCGGCGCTACAACCAGCGGCCGAATCTTGTGCGCAGCGGACAGATAGCGCACGATCGGTGTGTGCACCGAAAGCGCCAGAAATTCGTCGCGGGTGTCATCGTAGAGATACTCCCACGGCAGCGCACGCAGCGTCGGGTCGTCGCCTATGCCGAGCTGGACGCGCAAGCTGGCGCGCGCGGTGTAGGCGGCGCGCCAGCTCGCCTGCCAACATTCCAGAATTGGACCGTGAAAGATGGCGTCGAAGAGTTTGCCGCCGACCTCACGCGCCAGCGCAAATTGGGCGCTGCGCTGCGCATCATCGCCACCGGGATCGCCCAGCAGCCGCTGAACCGCCGCATGTTGTTCGCGGCGATGAAGCGGCATCGTCAATGCCGCCGTCGCCATTCCCGCTGGCGAGTTGCGCACGGTTACGCGGTAGCCATCTTCAGTCAGTTCCAACAACAGGTCGAAGACCCACTCGGTCGTCATCGTCCGCCCATTGTAGCCTGCCCTGGTGTGCGCGTCAAAGGGAAACGGCGGTTTGGGTCTAGTTCAGATTTGGGCGAATTGCAGCACCGGCGAATCAATTGCGCGGCTGAAAGCTCAAGTCCACTCGTGAAGATTGACAAAACAATCCGGCAATCCGTGAAGGGGCTTTGTATGACGTCATGACGTCGCGACCACCATCCGTAGGCCATCGCCTCCGGCGTGACATCGTGGCCGGCCCGAAGCGTCCGGCTGGTAGCCAAACCTACGATGACAGCATCGATGCAGTGGTCGATGCGGTGGTCGATGCGGTGGTCGATGCTGCGGTCGATGCGGTGGTCGATGCGG
>DMDA01000130.1:135689-176777 GCA_003451595.1 Chloroflexota bacterium
GATGCGGTGGTCGATGCGGTGTCACCCAATCATAGCGCAACACAGGAAGCCAGCGAACCGACTTCCAGCCGAGTCGGTGTACACTAATACTGTTGATGCCTACTGTGGATGCGATGACGCACTGAAGGAGCGTCATCGCACGCTGTAATTCACTTTCGAGCAAGAGGATAGGAAAGTTTATGCGAACAAAGTTGATGACTCCCATTCGTTACTGGATGTTGACGATGCTTGTCGCTGGCCTGGTGTTCAGTCTTGGCGCATGTGGAGGCGGTGAGCAACCGGCAGCCTCCGCGCCCGTTGCCGCAGCTCAGGGTGGTGCGCAGGCGTCTGCCAAGATCAACACAAAAATCACTCCGGCTGACTATCAGGCGCAATTTGGCGCTGGCGTCGATCATCTACTCCTCGACGTACGCACGCCAGAGGAGTTTAACAGCGGGCATATCCCTGGCGCGGTGAACATCTCCGTCGATCAGCTTGCCCAACGGCTGAGCGAAGTGCCGCAGGACAAGCCAGTGGTGCTTTACTGCCGCAGCGGCAATCGCAGCAATCAGGCGGCGCAGATTCTGGATCGAGCAGGCTACACGCAAATCTACGATCTTGGCGGCATCGTCACCTGGCAACAGCAGGGCTATCCAGTCGAGTAAAGCGCCATGTCATCTGCCAAAATTGCACTCCTGCTCCTGTCTTTCCTGCTCGCAGGCTGCGTGGCGTCGACAGGCATGACAGCCACGCCGGCGGCCAGCGTCCTGCCAGCGGACGTTGATTTCGGCGTCACGCGCCTGAGTGACAATGGCATCTTCCGCGCCACATATCGCAGCGATGTCGCCCCAGTGCCGCTCAACGAGTTGCACGCGTGGACGCTGCATGTCGAGACCGCCGACGGTGCGGCGGTGGAACATGCCATGATCAAGGTGAGCGGCGATATGCCGGAGCATGGTCACGGCATGCCCACCCAACCGCAGATAACGCAGGAACTCGGTGACGGCGACTATCGCGTCGAGGGGATGCGTTTCCAGATGGGTGGTTGGTGGACAGTGACTTTTGAGATTGCAGCCGGTGGTGCGACCGACCGTGTCACGTTCAATCTGCAACTGAAATAGACATCATGCACCGATATCCACTCTGGCGCGTGGGCGTCCTCGTAGCGACCTTGAGTGTGGTGACCGCCTGCACGTTGAAGCTGAACGCCACGACCTGGAGCGCTGACGAACTCCATACACTGCGCTCTCTGGCGCTGACCGCGCTCAAGCCGCTGCCACCCGACCCTTCGAACGCCGTCGCCGATGATCACGCTGCGGCGGCGTTGGGTGAACGCATCTTTTATGATACGCGCTTCAGCGCCAACGGCGCGGTCTCCTGCGCCTCCTGTCATATGCCCGAGCGGCATTTCACCGACGGGCGTCCCTTTGGCGTTGGCGTCGGCGTTATCCCGCTCAACGCCATGACGCTTGTCGGCGCGGCTTACAGCCCGTGGCAAACCTGGAACGGCAAGAGCGACAGCCAGTGGTCGCAGGCGCTGCTGCCGTTGGAAAACGCAGTGGAGCATGGCGGCGACCGCACCTTCTACGCACACTTGATCGCCGAGCATTACGCCGATGCATACACGGCGATCTTCGGCCCGCTGCCCGATCTCAGTGATGCAGCCCGTTTCCCGCGTCATGCCGGCCCGGTGGATGCAGTCGCCGCCAGCATGGCGTGGGAAACGATGGCGGCTGCCGATCGCGATGCCGTCAATCGGGTCTTTGCCAACATCGGCAAAGCATTGGCAGCCTATGAACGAACGCTGCTGCCCCGTCCAGCACGTTTCGATCGCTATGTGGCAACGCTCGGCAACGATGGTCGTCCCCAGGGCGAATCCCTACTGACTGACGACGAGATCGCCGGGCTGCGCATTTTCATTGGCAAAGGCAAGTGCACAAATTGCCATAATGGACCTCGTTTCACCAATGACGCCTTTCACAACACAGCCGTGCCCGGTGCACCGGGCTATCCACTCCAACGCGGACGTATCGACGGCGTGGTGCGCGTCCAGAGTGACCTCTTCAATTGCCTGGGGCCATACAGCGACGCCGCGCCAGAAGATTGCTCGGCGCTGCGCTTTATGGTGGCAGAAGGCGTCACCCTGCTCGGTGGCATGAAGACGCCCACCCTGCGCAACGTGGCGGAGACAGCGCCCTACATGCACACCGGCCAGATGACGACTCTAGCCGATGTTGTGGCGCATTATAGCGGCGGCGGCTATGCCCTGCTCGGCCACAACGAATTGACGCCCCTCAACCTGTCAGCGCAAGAGGCGGCGCAATTGGAAGCGTTCCTCCACACCCTGACGGAAGACCCGGGGCAATAGAAATCTGGCGTCCATTCTTCGCACCTTACCCGCCGCCTCCCGCTATTTCTGCTATAATGCCAACCTGAGTGAGTTAGGGCGCATCCAGTCAGGCGTCTGCTTTCCAATCGTCGCGCCTTGCCAACTTCCAACGGAGCTTGCGTATGTCAATGCTTACCATTACCAATCTAGGCTTTGCTTTCGGCGATTATGATGTCTTCCTGGGCATCTCAGCGTCGATTCCTAATGATGGCAAGATTGGGCTGGTCGGGCCCAATGGCATTGGCAAGACAACGCTGCTGCGCGTATTGGCCGGACTGGCACAACCGACCTCTGGCAGCGTGACGCTGGCGCGCGGCGCACGCATTGGTTACCTGCGTCAGGAAGCGGTGGACGCCTTCGCCGGGCGTCACAACACCGTCCACGATGAGATGCTTACGGTCTTCGCCGGGCTGCGCGCACAGGAAGCCCGATTACGCCAGCTGGAGCACCGCATGGCCGAGGCGCACACTGACGAGCTGTTGGCTGAGTACAGCGCCGCACAAGAGGCATTCGAACGCGCCGGAGGGTATGACTACGAACTGCGCATTGGCCAGGTGCTCTATGGACTCGGCTTCACGCACAACGAGTGGTCGTTGCAGATTTCTATGCTCAGCGGCGGGCAGAAGACGCGCGCCCTGCTGGCGCGCCTGTTGCTCGAAAAACCCGACCTGCTGATCCTCGACGAGCCGACCAATCACCTCGACGTGCAGGCGGTCGAATGGCTGGAAGGGATGCTGCGCACCTGGGACGGCGCGTTGCTCATCGTTTCGCATGATCGCTACTTTCTCGACAACGTGGTCAACCGTATCTGGGAGATGGGGCCAGCCGGTTTCGAGACCTACAGCGGCAACTATAGCCACTATCTGCGCCAGCGCCAGGAACGCTGGGAACGTCGCGAGATCGAGTTCAATGCTGTTAAAGAGCGCTTTCTGAGCGAGCTGGATTACATCAAGCGCAACATCGCCCGCGACGCCACCAAGAACCAAGCGGTTGGGCGCCTGCGGCGGCTAATTCGCGAAGTGCGTGTGGTCGAAGCGGGTGGTATTGACCTGCTCCTCAGCAAGAACTGGGGGCAAGTAATGGAGGAGGTCGACATCTCCGAAGCCAAATGGGGCGTTGCCGATGTCGAACAGGCGATCAAAGGGCTGCGCAACCCGGTCATCCGTCCGCCACAGCTAAATTTCAAGCTCAAGACCACGCTGCGCAGCGGCAATCTTGTCCTGCGCACTACGGCCATGTCCATCGGCTATCCAGGCAAGCTCCTTTTCCGCACCGACCCGATCACATTGGAGCGGGGCGAGTGTGCGGCGCTGATCGGGCCAAACGGCAGTGGCAAGACGACCTTCCTGCGCACACTGCTGGGCGAAATTGCCCCGCTGGACGGTCAGATCAAGTTTGGCGCCAGCCTCAAGATCGGCTACTTCTCGCAGGCGCATGAGCGGCTCAACCCTGACAACACCGTGCTCGATGAGTTGCTTAGTCACAAACAGATGTTACTCGGCCCGGCGCGCAACTACCTGGCGCAATACCTCTTTCGCGGCGAGGATGTCTTCAAGCCGGTGCGCTTGCTCAGCGGCGGCGAGCGTGGGCGACTGGCGCTGGCGATCCTGGCATTGGAAGGCGCCAATCTTCTGTTACTCGACGAGCCTAGCAATCACCTGGACATTCCCGCTCAGGAGGTCTTGCAACAGGTGCTGGAGCAATTCGAGGGCACGATCTTGCTCGTCTCCCACGACCGGTACTTGATCGACCATCTGGCAACGCAGGTTTGGGAACTACGCAAACAGCACCTGGACATCTTCGAGGGTTCCTACGCCGAGCTGCTGCTGGCGCGTCAGCAGGCCGCCGAAGCCGAAAAAGAGAGGGCTGCCATCCAGCGGGCGGAAGTGCGCGATGATTTTGTCGCCAGCAAACAGGCGCGCGCCGACGAACGTCGCCGCGCCAGAGTCGTCGCTGACGCCGAAGCGCGCGTCCACGCCCTGGAGACGCGCCTCCGCCAGCTAGAGGAGGAGCTCCACGCGGCCACGGCTGCGCAAGACATCACCGCTATTCAGCGCTTGGGGCTGGCCTACACCGACACACAGTCCGAGCTGGACGCGGCCATGGAGGCATGGGCGGCAGTAGCGTAGCAACCCACACGGATTGCACTTGCGCCGCCATGCACTTGCCGGTGGCGACTGCTGCCTACACACGCGCGGCAGTCTGGCAGATCGAAGCCGTCTGCCGCGCTGGCGAAGCAGGTCGTCTTGCCGCTTGCACGGCGTACATAGTCGTCTAGCGCCAGATTAGTGGTTCCATCGAAAAGCCGCCGCCCAGCGCGATCATCTGTGGCATGGTCACCTACCTTTGTACATTCACACCGAACGCATACACCAACTGCCCGCCATACCATCCTGTCGCCACGAGCAACAGCGCCCCGAGCAGGACGATGCCAGCGATCCAGACGCGTGCGCCTGGATCGTCAAGCAGGTCGGTGGTCGCGACCCCGCGTGTCTGCCGCGCCTTCTGCGCCCGCGCACTTCGATACAGCCAGCCCCGGTAGAGCAGGAACCCATATACAAGCAGCACAGCCAACCCGGCGCCAATGTGAAAATTCAGCACGGTGCGATACGGTGCGTCCGGCGGCAGGTTCGCCTGCGCCAATAGGCCTGTCAACACGGCGATGGCGCCGCTGCCCCAGCCGAGGCCGAGCAACAACCAGATCGTCGGCTTGAGGTCCAGGCGTGGACGACGAAGCAGGTGCACGCACGTCAACAGGCTGCCCAGTAGCAGCAGCGCAATAGGGAAGTGGACAGTGGCCGGGTGCAGGTGCGTCAGTAGCTCCATACATGTAGCTATCCTTTCAGAACGCGGCGTCGCATGGTTGCAGTTACATCAGTCGTGATTGAGCAGTCATTCATCAACGCGTAATATCTCCTTAATCTTCACGTCACATAACCGCCCTAGACTCACAACCCAAGGTTGGGATAAAGCATACTGTATCAAAGTACATGACGCCGTACAGTAGATTCTTGTGGATGACAGCGGAATTCAGTGAAACGTTTCTTATCGCAGAGGTGCACAATGGTCAAGATTTCTCCAGCGGAGATTACCCCAGAGCATATCTTTCTGAATCGGCGTCGCTTCATGGCAGCGGCGGGCATGGTGGCAGGTTCTGTGGCGCTGGCAGCCTGCTCGCCCGCCACGCTGAATCGCAGCGAGGCGCCAGCCGCCAATGTCGAGCCGGCGCTCACCGTGGCGTTGGGACCGGATCAACTGCCCGCCGCGCTGGCGCACGCCGAACCAACCGCCGGCGCGGCGCAGGATGAGCTGGGCGACCCACTCAATACGTTTCATGAGATCACCAACTATAACAATTTCTACGAGTTCAGCACAAACAAGGAAGCTGTCGCCAGTGAGGCTGCTAATTTCAAACCCTATCCCTGGCAGGTTGCGGTCACCGGCCTCGTCAACAAACCGATGACGCTGAGCATCGAAGATATTTACCGCCGCTACCCGCAGGAGGAACGCATCTATCGGCTGCGCTGCGTCGAGGCATGGTCGATGGTCATCCCATGGATTGGCTTCCCGATTGCAGCGTTGCTCAATGACGTTGAGCCAAAGCCTGAAGCAAAATATGTCAAGTTTATCACTGTCTATCGACCGGAGGAGATGCGCGGCCAGCGCTCCGCAATCCTGGAATGGCCCTATCAAGAAGGGCTACGGCTTGATGAGGCAATGCATCCACTGGCGATTCTGGCAACAGGAATGTACGGGAAGCCGCTCACAAACCAGCAAGGGGCGCCGGTGCGGTTGGTTGTGCCGTGGAAATATGGCTTCAAGAGCATCAAGTCGGTCGTCACCATCGAATTGACCGACACGATTCCGGCCACAACCTGGAACACAGCCGCGCCGCATGAGTACGGCTTCTATGCCAACGTCAACCCACAAGTCGATCATCCGCGCTGGTCTCAAGCCTCGGAGCGGCGCATTGGTGAGACGGGACGCCGGGATACGTTGATGTTCAATGGCTACGAAGACGAAGTCGCCTATCTGTATGAAGGCATGGACCTGACTCGCAGTTTCTGAGAATGAGGAAAGTGTAGTGTGAGCGAACGAACAAGCGGCGACGCGCCGCGCTCCAAAGCACAGGGTTGGCGTCAGCACTGGTTTTGGTGGACGGTGACGCTGGGGGCGTTGGCGCCATTGGCATGGCTTGGTTGGCGGGCGTGGCAAGGCGCGCTCGGCGTGGACCCTGTGAACACCATCAACAACGAGACGGGCCGCGCGGCGCTGATCGTGCTCTTCTTAAGCCTGGCATGTACACCGCTCAACATTCTCTTTGGTCTGCGCAAAGTGCTCACCGTGCGCAAGTCATTGGGACTGATCGCTTTTGTCTACGCCGCGTTGCATCTTGCCAACTTTATCGCTCTAGATTACGCCTTCGCGTTCGACCTGATCCTTCACGATGCAGTACTGACCATGCCGTACATTCTGGCCGGCAGCCTGGCGTTGCTCATCCTGGCGCCACTGGCAATTACATCGACGCGCGGTTGGATGCGACGGCTGGGGCGTAATTGGAAGCGTCTGCATCAGTTGGTCTACGTGGCAGGCGTGCTGGCCGTGCTCCATTTTCTATGGCAGGCGAAGGCAGCTGAGCGAGATGAGCCGCTACTCTATGCGGCGGTGCTGACGTTCCTTCTCCTGGTGCGCGTGCCACCCGTGCGCCATTGGTTGGTGATGCAGCGCACACGCTTCCATCGCCACAAGTTGCCGTTGCCGCGCGCTGTGGGGCAACCAAAACCGGCAGAATAGCACCGGGTCAGTTGCCCGAATTTCGACGTTGCTGATTGAGCGCCGACACCTTTTCATTGAGATTGCCGATCTTGCGGCTCAAGTCTTCGATGTCGTTTTTGTTCGGGACATTCAGTCGCGTCAAGATCGTTTCGACGCTATCCTCCAATGTGCTCGACGCCTTCTTCGCCAACTCGCTGCGAGCCTTGGCGGCTTCAGCTTCACTGCGCTCACGCTGAGCGCGTAGCTCGTTGATCATCTTCTGCAAGTCTGCTTCGGCGACTTCGCCGCGTTCGACCAGCCTGGTCAACAACTCATTGGCCTCATCAACTGTGAGCGCGACGGCGCCGAGACTGGAGAGCAGCACTTTGCGCACCATGATATAGATATTTGCCGTCTGGACGATCAACTCATTGCGAACATCGACAATTGCGTCTTTCGCCTGGTCGCTAATTGCCTTCTTTTCTTCCTTTGCCATAGTGTTTCTTCTTGACCTCTGGCCTAGCAGACGCCGCAGCCACACGCCTTGTAAAGTGTGGACACGGATGACTGGTTGCGTGTAGCCTGTGTGCATGTTTGCCACAGGTTGTGAGTCCCAGGGGACACACCCCCAGTCTATGTTGTGGTGATTCTGGCGTAATTCCGACTGAATGTTGGTTGCTCAAGGCTGCACGATCACCAGCGGACGCAACTGGTTGAGGGTGGATGGCCCGATGCCAGGAACGCGATCTAAATCATCGATCGTGGCGTAAGGTCGATTGGCGATGATCGCCGCCGCCTTGCTGGCGCCGATGCCGGGCAGCGTCTCCAGTTCCGCCTGCGTTGCCGTGTTGAGATCAACCAGGCCCGCCGCCGCCCCACTCGCAGCTGTGATCGGGGCTGTCCGGCTGGCAGGTGTGGGCGTCGGGAGCAGGCCAGCAAGCCCGCCGGCGGGCAACGGCGTCGCCCCCACCACCGGCACGTGCACCTGCGCGCCATCGAAGAGATGCTGCGCCTGGTTGATCTGTGCGCTGTCAGCATCGGCGCGCAGACCGCCCGCTGCCGCGATGGCGTCGGCAATGCGGGCATTAGGCGCCAGCATAAAGACACCCGGCGCCATCACTGCTCCGGTGACATAAACGACGATGGGGCCTGGCGTCGGCGTGGGTGCAGCTGTCGCAGTCGGGGCGGGCGTCGGCGGCGCCATCACCCGGATCGGTGGAGGATCAGGGCGACGCAATACAAAAATACCGGCGCCAGCCAGCGTAAACGCAGTCAACAATCCCAATAGATAGGGCAGAAGCACGGCGCGCCACGATGCAGCGTTGCTGGAGAGGGTAGGGTCTGGCGGATCGGTGGACGTCGAATGTGGGGCGACCGGGGAGGAAACGGGCATAGCGCGCTCCTTAAGACTATGCGGAAGTTACTCAGTTCGCCCACCGCCCCGCAGGCTCTGAGCTTCCGGGTAGGTGATGGTGAATGAACATATCTTACCAACTGCGCAGCTCCTATTTGGACACAGGGCTGTCGCTATTCTCACGAATACTGCGCTTGCCGTCAACGGCGCTTTGTTGGAATCCTCCAGTCGCTTCGCTCAAGTTGTGCCTTCAACAATGCGCGGCAGGCTGCGCCCGCCATCGACGAGGAGCGTCTGTCCGGTGAGCATGTCACAGGCGGGTGAGCAGAGCATGGCGACGAGCGTCGCCACTTCGGCGCGCGTGACCAGTCGCTGCATGGGTGTTGCGGCGATGGCGCGGGCGGTAAATGCTTGATCCATGTCTTCGTTGTCGGCGATCAGATCCGGCGCCAGCGCAAGCACCGGCACATCGGGCGCCAGTTCCAACGCAAACGCCTCGGTCAGATAGACAACGCCCGCCTTGGCCAGCCCATAGACGCTATGACTGCGGTGCCGGTAATCCGTAGCGGCAATGTTGATGATGCGGCCAGTCCTACGCGCGCGCATCTGTCGTCCCACCAGTTGTGTCAGTTGATAGGTCGCGCGCACGTTGCCGTGCATGACGCGATCAAATTCTTCCATGCTGAGGTCAAGCAATGGGGTGTCGATGTAGGGGCCAAAGTTGTTGACGAGAATATCGATGGCGCCAAGCTGAGTCGCGACCGCGTCCACCAGAGGTGGGACGCCGGCGGCATCAAGCAAATCGGCCTGGACCGCACACACAGCGACACCTTGTGCGGCCAGCTCTGCGCACAACGCCATCGCGTGCGCAGCGGCTTGGTGATAATGCACGGCGACGGCTGCGCCGTGCGCCGCGAGGGTACGCGCAATGGTCACGCCCAATCCGCGTGACGCACCGGTGATCAGACAGACCTTGCCACGCAATGAAGGGATTGCTGTTGGCGTGTGCATGGCGTTCATCGCTTACTCTCCCTCGCATTGCTCAATGACGGTGCGCCCCCACAGGATAGCCGCTTCGTCATCGCTGGGTGGATGACTGAGGCCAGCGCGCACATCGCGATAGTAGCGTTCAAGCGGCAAGGCCCGCGTTAGCCCAGCGCCACCCGCTGCGCGCAGACAATGATCGACAGCGGCGACGGCATGGTTGGTGACGGTGACTTTGGCGGCTGCCAGCCACGTCGTCAGTTCACTGCGACGCGCGGGATGGCGCGCCCATTGCTCGGCGGTGAAGTAAAGTTGCGTCCGTGCTGTGTGCAGCAACAGCGCAGCCTGACCCAGCTGGCGCTGCACGCTTTCCAGCGTAGCGATCGGGCGTCCCAACGCAGCGGGAACCCGACAGCGCGCGTAGTCGCTGGCAGCGTCCACTGCGGCTGCCGCCACGCCGAGATAGACCGCGCTGACGCCCAGTGTAAACCAGGCATTGCCGACGCCGCCCTTAGCCTGGCTAGTGCGCCCGATCAGGTTGGCGTGCGGCGTCTTGACCCCGCGCAGCGCAACAGTGTGACTGCCCGTCGTGCGCATCCCGACTGCGTCCCACGGCTGCTCAATGTGAAAGCGATCATCGACAGCGACGAGAAAGCGCCCTACTTCGCCGCTGCCATCTTCCAACGCCGCCGGAATAATGGCGTAATCCAGCACGGGAAACATGCTGGCGAAGCTCTTGCAACCATCGATCACCCAGTGGTCGATGGCGCCGTTGTCGGCGTAGACGGGGCGCGCCGTGGTTTGGGGACGGCCGCCGCGACTGGGGCTGCCCAACGCCGGTTCGGTCGCCAGCGAGTTGATCAACGCTCCACGGGTGACAGCCGCGCGGCAGACCTCGGCGAAGAGCGTCGCGGGCCAGTCGCCGCTTTCCGCTGCGCTGCCGATGGTCTGTACATGCATCACAAAGCTCAAGGCGGTGCTGCCGTCGCCCTGCGCCAACCGTTCGACCACCATGACAGCTGTCAATAGATCGGCGCCCCAGCCACCCAGCGTTATGGGCACGGGCAGCGCTGGCAACCCGGCAGTGCGGATGTCAGCAAAGTTGGCGTAGGGAAAGGCGCCACTACGATCTTGTTCATCGGCACGCGTGGCAAAGAGCGCCGCCAGCGGTTCGACAATAGCCAGAAAGCGCGCCTGCTGCTCAGTCAGCACAGAATTCATCTTCACACCAGCATTCATCCTTCAAGGCGATTCAAAATACGCGGAAGTCGCGCAATGTCTGCTCATATTCATTCAAATAGAGGCGCGCCAGCAACGCGTCAGAGGCGACAACGTACAGGTCATGCGAAAAGACCGAAGTGTTGTACCAGTTGAAGCTGCCTTCTAGCACCACGCGCTCATCGATCACGCAATACTTGGAGTGAATCGGGCAGTAGGGCACCGGCTGATCGTAGCGACCGTAGGCCAGGCGCACAGGCACGCCGCTGCGTTGCAGACGATAAACCGCCGGCAGCAACGGACGGCGTAGCTCCTCTTCCATTGTGTACTCCTTGCCGGGGTCGCCCTGACGCGCCAGATGGCCGTTGAGCAGCACCTGCACATCGACGCCGCGCGCCTTCGCCTGAATCAGGGCGTCGATCACGCTATCGTTATGCTCGCCTAGCATCTCACCTAGCAAAAAGAGACAGAGCCGAATCGACCGCTGCGCCCGGTTGATTTCCGCCAGGATGGCCTGATGTGGGCGGTAATACTTGCCATTTGCCAGCGCTTGACGGCCAAAGGTGTAGAGCAGGTTGAAGCGGCTGAGCGGGTCAATCTGGTATTTCTGGATCACGCCGCCGCGAATGCTCTGGAAGATATTGTCCAGCAACCGCGTCAGCCCCTGCGAACGGAAGGTCATGCCCGATTCCCAGTTTGCGCCCCAACGGTCAAAGGTGATGTTGAATGATCCCAGGATGCTGTCGGCGTCGCCAAAGAGGATGAACTTGTTGTGCATGTCTGGCGCCACTTCGATCAGCGGATGCTGCGGCGTGCAAAAGACGCCCAGCAGCTCAAGGCCGGCGCGTTTCAGCCGGAGATAGTTGTCGGAGTTCGTCAGCGTCATCTTGCGCCAGTCCACCTGAATCTGCACCCAGACGCCCTGGGAGGCGGCGTAGAGTAGGTGGTTGACAAAGTCGGTGTCGTCGATGCAATCCACACACACCTTGATCGTTGTCAGGCGCTCCGGTGCGCGGCGCTTCTGCTCAATCATGGCGTCGATCTGGTCATGGATGTAGCGCTTGGGATGGTAGGGATGATACGGCACGCCCTTCGTGAACTTGGGGATGATGTTGAGTGACTCGAAGTGTCCATCGATCCATTCGACATCGCGCTGAAGTTGGGCGGCGTCGCATTCATAGGTGCGCCAGGTGTTGGGCGTGGCGTAGGCGTCGGTGATGGCGCGGTGTTGATGCTGATCGTTGTTGAAGTCGGGGCCGTCGAAGAAAATGTATTCCTGCCGCGAAGGGATCGAGCGTTCGTCGCGGTGGACGATGTAGGCGAACTTGACGCACGTCACCCGTCCGTACGTGGCCGGAAAGGGGTGGATGTAGAAGTCACGCGTCTTGCGTCGGTGCGATTTCCACGTTTCCTGATAAGGGTCAGTGTCCACGATAAAGTGCTCAACGATGCCGTCACTGCGGTAGACTTTGAGCAGCACTTTGAGGTTCAACTCAGAACCCCACCGTACATCGAAGCGAATTTTTCCCCAGCGCAGATAGAAAAGTTCCCTGAAATCATTGCGCTTGCCAAACGGGGCGCCCAACTGCCCATCGATCGGGGTGGCGTAATCTTCGGCAAATTCCATAAACTTCCTTATGTGCTACAGCTATGCTACACAGGTTCAAAGGTGACCAGGAAGCCTTCATGGTCGGAGACGCGCCCATAAGCTCCCTCAACAAACAGGCGCTGCGCAGCAACGGGGCGCAGCCTGTCGCCGCGCTTGAGCAGGATAAAGTCGATGCGTCCGTCGTGCGTCAATGCGCTCTGCCAATGTTCTTGACGGCGGCGAAAGACGGCATCAAACGCAGCGCGATCCGTCACCTTGAGAAATTGATCTTCAAAGTCGCTGCTGTTGACGATGTGGGCATAGCCTTCAGAGCCAGCCTTGATGTTGAAATCGCCGCAAAGCAACGTGGCGACGACGTGACGCGTGGCGCGCCGCTCCGCCCAAGCGCGCAGTGCATCGAACTGAGCGGCGAAGCCGTTGCTCCACCAGCTCAAGTGCGCTGAAAACAGATTAATCACCCCGATGCCCGGAACGTTGATCTGTCCCATCAACACCTTGCGCGCATGAATGTCATAGGGATCGTGGCTGGCGGAAACGTAGCGCGCTTCGGTGCGCATAAAGGGGTAGCGGCTGAGGATCGCCACACCCTCACGGTAGCGGTCAAAGCCGCGATGCGACCAATCGGTGCACAGGTAGAAAGGCTGTGGCAACTGCTCATGAATGATGCGCGCCGTGTTGGAAGCCCAATCACCGGCGCCATCATTCCAATGTTCGGCCACTTCTTGCAAGCAGATAACGTCGATGTTTTGCTCGCGGATCGCCTGTGCGATCGTCGTCAACTTCGCCTGCTGATCATCCTCTTGATAGCAGTGCAGGTTGAGAATCAGCACCTTGAAGTTGTCGCGGCGGGCGCTGAAGTTGCGTCCGCCGCAGTTCTCCCAGTGCTGGCGACCATCGACGTCTGCTACGATGGCATATTCCACCCGAAAGGCCTCGCGAATGCGCAGCCGCGCCGTCCAAACGCCGACCGCATATTGGTTCGGGTTGCGCGCATTGCTCAACTCCAGCTGATCCCAATAGCGTCGCGTTAGGGTGCAGGCTGTCCGGTGTTTGGTCTGCCAGCCATCGGTGCTCCACTCGATAGCAACCTGTGCAGCGCGGCCATGGACAGCCACCGTCACCGGTGCGACGCGTTGCTCCGGCTCCAGGCGCGGGCTGAAATCGAGCAACGCCACCGGATGACGCGGCCCAACCAGCACGCCTGCGTCCGCCTCAATCGTGTAGTTGACGCCGCCGTTGTTCTCCCACGTTTCGCGCCCTTGTTGATTGACGACGAGCGCAAATTGAACGTTGCCCGGCAGCGGGCGTTCGTCTGCCAACGTCACCTCGACTTCGGCGCGCCACAGCTCCAGGTTGTCGCCATACGGCGCAACGTAGTGCGCCGTCGCCGTCTGCCACTCCCCTTCTTCGCCGCGCCAGCGCACCTCGATGCGCTTGGCGTATTCGCGATTCTCCACGAGGGCGACGAAGGTCAGCCGTTGTAGAGGAGCGCGCTGCCGCCGCGAAATGACGCTTGCAGCGTAATACAATTCAATTTCAGCCACAGGCAACAATCCGATTTCCGTATGATGAGACGCGATCAGAGGTCTCGAACCTCTCCTGTCCTTCGATATGGCGACTGATTGTAGCAGATTGTTGCACTTTCCGCGAAGCCGCTGTGGGCATGAGGCTATTCACGCCGCGCCCCAATCCGCTGCCAGCGCCAGTTGTGTGATGCGTGGCGCGTGCCGAGAGCGCACCACGTGACACGGCGCACGCGCCGCGCTCATTTTTGGCCTGCCGGTACTGGTAAGTTGACCAGGTATGCGCCTGCGCGCGTGGATATGGTCAGCATTGCCACAACGTGCTACACTCATGGCGTTGTCTGTGTGTCAGTCTGTTTGCCTTGCGAGGAGTTGACCGATGAGCGAACGCAAAATCCGTGTTCTGGTGGCAAAGCCTGGGTTGGACGGCCACGATCGCGGCGCCAAAGTGGTGGCGCGCATGTTGCGCGATGCTGGCTTCGAGGTGATCTACACCGGCATCCGCCAGACGCCGCAGATGATCGCCGAAGCCGCGCTGCAGGAAGACGTCGACGTCGTTGGGCTGAGCATTCTCAGCGGCGCCCACATGACGCTCTGCCCCAAGGTCGTCGAACTGTTGCGCGCCCAGGGACAGGAGCACGTGCTGGTGGTGGTCGGCGGCATCATTCCCGACGAAGATGTTGAGAAGCTCAAGGCAGCGGGCATCGATGGCGTCTTTGGCCCGGGCACTTCGAGCGAAGAATATGTCAACTTTATTACCAGCCACGTTCGGGTGCCAGCATAAATGAATGGGGTTGAACCGCGCACGACGACCGCAGCGGATGCGTTGGTCGCTGGCGTGCTCGGCGGCAATCGGCTGCTGCTGGCGCGCGCCATCTCACGCGTCGAAAATCAGGCGCCGGAAGCCAGTGCGTTGCTGACGGCGCTCTACCCTCATTCCGGTCAGGCGCATATCATTGGCGTCACCGGCGCACCGGGCACGGGCAAGTCCACGCTCGTTACTGCGCTGGCGCAGTGTTACCGCGCAGCGGGTTTGACCGTCGGCATCGTCGCCATCGACCCGACCAGCCCCTTTACTGGCGGCGCACTGCTAGGCGATCGCGTACGTATGCGGGCACTGGCAGGCGACGCAGGCGTCTTTATGCGCAGCATGGCGACGCGTGGCAGTCTTGGTGGCCTGAGCAAGACAACCGGCGACGTCGTCACTGTACTCGACGCGGCCGGCTTCGACCGCATCATCGTCGAGACGGTGGGTGTGGGCCAGGCGGAAGTGGAGATCGCCAGCACAGCACACACCACGCTCGTCATCGAAGCGCCAGGGTTAGGCGACGAAGTGCAGGCGATCAAAGCTGGCATCCTGGAGATCGCCGACATTTTGGTTGTCAACAAGGCTGACCGCCCCGGCATGGATCGCACGCTGCGTGCGCTGGAGATGATGCTTGACATTGAAGGCAACGGCGCGCGCTATGTCCGGCATCATGGACAGTTGTTGCGCGTCGAGTCGCCTGTCGAGAGCGATGAGGAAGATCGACGCTGGAAGGTCATCGTCATGAAGACCGTGGCGACCGACAACACAGGGGTCGAGGAGCTACGCCAGCGTATCGAGGCGCATCGCCACTGGCTGATGGAGTCGGGGGAACTGGCGCTGCGCCAGCAATTGCGCATCGCCAACACGCTGGAGAATATCATCCGCGCTGAGCTGAACCGTCGCATCGCAGCCAGCATCCCTGCCGGCAGGCTTGACGAGCTGGTGGAGCAGATTCGCCGCCGCGAGCGCGATCCATATTCAGCGGCGGCGGAACTCTTGTCGCTAGTGTGAGCGGATGACGCGCGGCGATGCAATTACCCTGATGCAGCGCCGATCGCGAATCTGCTGCGTTCAGCCACCCGGCCGGCGCCGTCTCCAGAGCGTGAGTGGAATCAACAACAGCCAGCTATACATCGCCCAGTCGGCGTTGATGAAGGCAATCCCAATCGACAGGCCAAAAACAAACACCACGGAGAGCGCCCGCATGAGGCTGCGTTGTCGCCATGTTCCTGGCGGTGGCGCGTCAGTGAGCTTGCCGGGGCCAGCCACGTAGAGCGTGATCAGCGTCATTATCAGGCCAATGGCCACCATCGTTGACGCGTAAAAGATGGTGGCTGTCCGATTGCCATACTCACTGATCAGCGTTGTGGGGAATGGGATAAAGGCAATCAGCATCAGCAACAGAAAATTGAGCAACAGTAACCGGTCATCGTAGCGCTGGATGTGGAGAAACAAGCGGTGATGTCCAAGCCAGAATGATGCGATCACCCAGAAGCTGATGGCGAAGGCAAGATAAGCGTCCGGTATCGCAAGCAGCGCCTGCCACAGCGCAGCATCGTCGGTGAAGTCGCCGGCTGGCAGGCGGATTTCCAACGCCAGCAACGTAATGGCAATGGCAAAGACGGCGTCGCTGAAAAAGACCAGTCGCTCCAAACCCAATTGCAAGGATGCTTCCGAAGGTGAGGTTGACTTAGAGGAAGTAGTCTTCGATTGATTGCTCATGATCCACTCCAACGTGTTCCAGCCTGTTCGACGCCGCGCGCCAACGCCACAACCGCTTCCGGCCCATCCAACGCGATCAGCAGCGGCAGCAGCCCTTCAATGCCGTGCACCGTCTGCCAAAGGCCGCGCTGGCTGTCATGTTGCCAGACGCCCACGATAAATTGCTCGACTGCTGCACGCACATTGCCGACGCCATTGCTGTTGCCCGCCACCGATGATGACATGAACTCTGCACTGAGTTCTTTGACCAACAATTGCGACAGGCTGGTGAGCCGCGCGGCGTGCTTCTCACCGCTACGCGCCCGCAGCGAGTTCTGCAGCACCGGCAGCACCGACAGCGCCAGTTGCGTGCGCCCGCTGATCAACAATGGCGTCAGCAGATTGTCCACCAGGAAGCTCACCAGCGCCTCGCCGTCCAACAGACGCGGCGCCCAGGTCAGGAGCATGGCGACCTGTTGCTTGAGGGTGGCCTGGTTACGCGCATCAGGGGCGTCCTGCTGCAACACGGCGCGCAGCCGCAGCCCGGCGCTGCGCAGATCGTCATCGTTCAGGCTGCGGCTGAAGAAATGACGCACACGCTGCCAAAAGCCGGCTGGTTCGCGCCAGGCATCCAGGATTGCCAGCGCTTTATCAGGCTGGTTGCGCTCCAGATAGACTTGCGCCAGCCCCCAGATCAGCGCGCGTTCCGGATTGCGTCCT
This sequence comes from Chloroflexota bacterium, assembly GCA_003451595.1. GTDB lineage: Bacteria > Chloroflexota > Anaerolineae > Caldilineales > Caldilineaceae > Caldilinea. Next base: position 152,730 of record DMDA01000130.1, read on the forward strand.
GGGTAGCTCTGCGCCCAGGTCAGCCCCTTTGCGATCTGCTCCTCGGCCAGCGCTGGTTCATCGACCGCTAGCAACCCGCGCACCAGCCCGATATAGCCCTCCGCTTTTGTCGGGTCCTTGGCTGGAATCGACTCCACCACATCAACGGCGAATTTTACGGCGCCCAGCTCGATCAGCGTGGCTGCAGCGCCGGCGGCAGTCCAACCGTCGCTCTGCGTGCCAAGCAACGCCAGTCGATTTGCCAGCTCGATGCGCGCCTCGCGCGGGATTTGGCGCACCGGTAGTGCGCGCACCGCCTCTTGCATCGTATACACCTGAAAGTCGATGTCAGCGTCAGCCGTCGGGCGCTTGACCTGACGCAGCAGATTCTGGTCGCCCTTGCGAAGTGACAGGCCGCTTTCGCGTCGCGCAGCCTGGATGTTGGCAATGGCGGTGAGCTGTGCTAACACTTCGTCGATGGCGCCCGCCTGCGCCAGGGCAATGGCAGTGAGCCGGCGCGCATGCAGGCTGGTCAACGAGGCGTGACGGAAGGTGTCGACGCCCAGGGTCAGGAGGCGCGTGAGGCGCGGCGCGGCGCTGGAACGGCTGAGTTGTTCGCTGACCGCTGTCGTCACGTTGAGCACGAATTGCGCACCAGAGTCGCCATAACGACGGAGCGCGTTGGTGATCACGGCGATGCCCAGCGGATGCAGCCCCAGCCGCACCCATGTGTCGGCCAGCATCTGGCGTTGTTCAGGTGTGACAATCGGGCGTTCCCAGGGGGCGGCAAATTGATCAAGGCGCTCCAGAAAGGTGAAGGCGAGCTGAGCGTCGCCGATGGTTGCGGCCGTCGCGGCGGCAAAGAGGAGGCGGTCGCGCGCGGTCACATCGTCAGGCGCAGCAGTTGGCGCCACTATCTCCGGCTGCCGACGCTTCAATTCCTGACCGATCAAGGCGGCCAGGCCGAATTTGCGGTCGATCTGGTGGGAGAGGCGATAGAGCGTTTGCACCAGCGTCAACGGCTGACGCGGCGATGCTATACGCGCAACAGTCAGGGCTTCAGTTGCGGCGCCGGCATCGGCCAGCGCCTCCCAGCACTGCTGAATCAACCAGGAGTCGGGTCGATAGACAGCGCGCTCCTCAATCTGATCGGTGGCGCCGGGGGGGTGAGCGGCAAGCAGCGCCTCCAGCGCGCGCTGCACCAGAGTGCTGCGGGTGGCAGGCTGCGTAGCGACAGCTGCGTCAGGCGATGCGTCCAGAAGTGTCGTCATGCAAGTTTATCATCCGAAGAGGCGGGGGAGAGCTAGTAACGCCAACAACGCCATGAAGCTCAGGAGCGCCAACCAGCCCCCGACGCGCTGCCATCGCTGTGCGCGCACCAATCGCGCGCCGTGCTCTGCGTGCATCTCGATCCCGTGCGCCAGTTGCAGTGGATTTTTGTGCGGTGCACCCCGCACACGCGCCAGCCACCAGGCGCGGTGACAATACGCCCACAATCCGATGTCGCTGGCGCGCACAAGTTCCCGGTCTTGCGACATGGCAGTGGCTATTCCTCACCGCTGGCGTCACCAACAGCCAGCACGCCAGGGTCTGTCGCGGCGAAGTCTGTAGCAGCGAAATCGGTGCCCAGGTGGTGGTCGAGATTGCGCTCAAAGCTGAGCAGCGCAGCGCGCATCTGATCCTGACGAATCGCCAGCGTCAGGTCGCCGCGCGTGCGTTCGAGCACCCCGCGCAGCACGTCGGTGTGGCGGCGCAGCCCATCGGTCACAGCGTCGGGAAAATCGACGGTGACTAGGTGGCTGTAGACCTCGTCCATGAACTCGAGATATTGCTCTGCCTCTAGCACCTGCCCGCGGCGCATCAGGTCGAGCACAAAGCGGCGCATCTCGGTGGCGGCTTCGCTCATCCCACGCAGGTAGGTAGGCCCGGTGACGTAGAGTTCGGCGGGCATGGGCAACGGCAACCGGCGCGAGACCGCATTGACCAGGTGCGCCTCGACCAACTCCTTGAGCGCATCCTGCGTGTAGCCGGTGTGGTAGAGCATCGGGTGGTCAGCGATGGCGTCGACCATCGCTCTCGCCTCGGCGCGCGCCTGTGCCAGCAGCGCGTCGGCTTCGTCCCACTCGTGGCGGTGGATGGCGCGGATGCTGTGGGCGCAGGAGCGGGTCAATGTGCGGCTGCGCGCCAGCGTGGCGTCGCGCAGGTCGTTGAGCGTTGTCAGTTCGTTGCGGATCGTTTCGACAATATTGGTCAGTGTATCTGCCACGGACAAATCCTTTGATTCGATACATACACGGCATCGCGCGTGCCGCGTGCCATTATACAGAAGAAGCAGCGGCGCTCGAAACTTGCCCCATCGAACAAGACGCGTCGGTCTGTTCTGCCGGTTGAACATCAAACGCTAATGACGCGGATACAGCGATTTTTTGCCGCTCGAACTGAAATCCGCCCAGTGCGCGTCATCAGCGCGCTGTTCTGTTATAATCCTGACATGATCGGTAGACCATTGCAGCGCGACGAAGTCGCATCGGTTTGGAATATCGACCGCCGCGAGGTGATCGACAACATCTACTATCTGGTCGACGGCAAGCTGGAATTGCGCCCAGAGCATTATGACATGCGCGGATGGCCCTCCAGCGCGATGGAGTCCACGCCGATGCTGCTCGACTGCTATGATCGCGGCGGCTGGTGCTACGGCATCTTTGACGCGGACAAGCTGGTCGCCGTTGCCATGCTGGAAAGCAAGTTCATCGGTCGGCCCGCCGACATGCTGCAACTGCTATTTCTGCACGTCGGCTACGGCTATCGCGACCGTGGGCTGGGCCGGCAGTTATTTGCGCAAGCCGCCGCCGTCGCCCGTGAACGCGGCGCGCGGCGCATGTACATTTCAGCCACACCGTCGGAGCACACCATTCACTTCTATCTTGGGCTGGGCTGCGTGCTCTCACCGGCGCCGGAGCCGGAACTGCTGGCGCTCGAACCGGACGACATCCATCTCGAATATTGGCTGTAGGTGGGCGCACATGCCACGTGGACGGGAGATTACGGAAAAACGCTCACCCACCCATCAGACTGTAGAGTAGGTTGCCATATCGCTCTACGTGCGGTGTTGCACCACAACTGCCGAATGACGTTGTTACTAATGTACTGGTGAAAGGAGGGCGCCGATGTTCGAGTATCAGTTCCTGACTGTTGCCGCCGAAGTTGGCAAGACGCCCAAGGATCGACCACCGCTCTATCAACAGACGATTCAAGAGCAGGCGAGACGCGGATGGCGGCTTGTCCAGGTATTCGTGCCCGTTCCGGCTGCGGTTCCGTCTGAGTATGTGCTGATTTTCGAGCGCCCTGCGCAGTCGCAGGCGTAAACAAGGTGCATCGATGGCCAACTCCGCCGCGTATAATCGCATCAAACGAGACATTTTGGCGATGACGTCGAGCATTCCGGCTGGTAGCGTCTCGACGTACAAATCGCTTGCCGGGCATATCGACGTGGTTCCGCGCCATGTTGCGTACATCCTGGCAACGCTCGACGACACCGAACGTGCGCTGATCCCCTGGCATCGAGTGGTGTCCGACGGCGGCGCAATCAGCACGGCCAACAAAGCACGCGCGCACGATCAGGTTGTGCGGTTGACAGCCGAAGGCGTTATTCCCGACCAACAGCGCAAGATTATCAATTTCGCACAGGTGTTTGTAGAGGCTGGCGCGCTGGACAGCGGCGTCGAACTTCAACGGAGGCTATGAATCATGCAGCTTGTCAGCGTCAACATCGGTCGCGAAACAGTGGTCGAGCACGGCGGTTTCTCCGACCTGACCGGCATCCTCAAGACGCCAGCAGCAGGTGCGGTGGAAATCACACCGTGGGGGCTGACCGGCGATGCGGTGGTGGACACGAAACATCACGGCGGCGTCGATCAGGCGGTCTATGTGTACGGCGAACCGGAATACGCGTGGTGGTCGGCGCAGCTTGGCTACGAGCTGGCGCCGGGAACCTTTGGCGAGAACCTGACGGTCAGCGGGCTGGAAAGCGCCAGCCTCAACGTCGGCGACATTCTGCACATCGGCGCGGTGGCGCTGCAGGTGACGGCGCCGCGCTTCCCCTGTGCGACGCTGGCGGCGCGCATGGGCGATGCCGGTTTTGTCAAGCGTTTCCGGGAGGCGGGACGACCGGGCGCGTATTGCCGCGTGCTCAAGGCGGGCGCCGTGCGGGCGGGCGATGCGGTTGTGCTGGAACGCTACGCTGGCGCGACGCTCTCCATCGCCGAGATGTACCGTGAGCACTACAACCCGCAGCCCAACGCCGAGACCATCCGCCGCCACCTCGCCGCACCGATTGCAGAGCGGGTGCGCGCCGACATCGAGGGAAAGGCTCGCAAGGCAGGCATTGCCTGATACCAAAACCAGAACGAACAGGCGCCGATTCAAGGCGCCTGTTCGTTGTGATCAATTGTGCGACCAGCGAGCGCATAGCTCAAGCTAGAAGGGAATGTCCTCATCGCTCATGGCGGGGCCGCCTTCGGCAGCCGCAGCGCCAGTATGACCAGAGTGTGATTCCATTCCTTCACCCCGTGTGGAAAGGAAACGAATATCCTGTGCTGTAACCTCAAGCGAGGCGCGCGGCTGCCCTTCGCGATCGATGTAGGCTTGAGGTTCTTCCACAGTACCTATCACCAGCACTTTGCTGCCTTTAGTAAGGTACTGGCTTGCGGTTTCTGCCAACTTTCTCCACGCTGTAACCCGAAACCACGTCGTCTTGTCCTGCTGTTGACCGTCCTGTCCAGTCCAACGGCGATTGACTGCCAAAGTGAAACTTGTAACCGCTACACCTGTGGGTGTATACCGCATCTCGGGATCACGCCCCAAATTGCCAATGAGTGTAATCTGTTGGTACATACTATTAGTCTCCTATGAACGGGGTGGATATTTAAGTCTTGCAAGACACGCGAGGGTTGCAATTGCACGTTATTATATATTGTAACCGCAACGATTGCCTGCGTCAAAAAAACGAACCTGCCACACGAACATCTGTTCGGTCACATAGGGATTGGTTGCAATTGCGTCCTCATGCGATAATAGGCCGGCTGGCTGACTTGACGCCAACGGCGATGCAACCCTAATCACAAGACTTCACCATGATTCTACACGATATCCAGACTTATCTGACTACCCATCAACTTGACGGCTGGCTGCTCTACGATTTTCGCGGCACGAATCCAGTGGCGCTGCACGTTGCCGGCCTGACATCCAGCGGCTCACGGCGCTGGTTCTTGTGGATTCCTGCCGCGGGCGAGCCGCGTTGGCTGATCCACGCCATCGAGGGCAGCACCTTCCGCAGTGTGCGCGCCGAAGTTGCGGGCGCGATGGAACGCTACGCCGGCTGGCGCGAGCTGGAAGCAAAGCTAGCCGCACTGGTGCAGACCCCGCACGGCACGGCGCAGCGCATCGCCATGGAGTACAGCCCACAGAACGCCATCCCCTACGTCAGCCTGATCGACGCCGGCACGAAGGAGCTGGTCGAACGCGTCACCGGCGCCGAGATCGTCTCCAGCGCCGACCTGGTGCAGATGGCGCAGGCTGTGCTGAGCGAGGCGCAGATCGCCAGCCATCGCCGCGCCGCCGCCGTCTGCCTGGCTGCCAAAGACGCCGCCTTCGACTTCATTCGCGCCAAACTGGCTGCCGGCGAGACGACGACCGAGTACGCCGTGCAGCAGGTGATCACCGACTTTTTCGTCGCCCGCCGGATGGATTATGATCATCCGGCGATCGTCGCCGTCAACGCCCACGCCGCCGACCCGCATTACGCGCCGACGCCGGATCAGCATGCGGCGATCCGCCCCGGCGACATGGTGTTGATTGACCTGTGGGCGCGTGAGACCAAGACGCCGGACGACTGCTTCGCCGATCTGACGTGGACCGCTTACTGTGGCGCCAACGCACCCGCAACCGCGCGCGAAGTCTTTGCAGTCGTGGCCGCGGGGCGCGACGCAGCTGTGCGTCTGATGCAGGAGCGGCTGCGCACTGGCGCCACGGTGCACGGCTACGAGGTCGACGACGCCTGCCGCAATGTCATCGCCGCCGCTGGCTATGGGGACGCCTTCTTCCACCGCACAGGGCACAGCCTGGGCGTCAAGGTGCACTACAACGGCGTCAACATCGACAACTACGAGACGCAAGATCGCCGCAGCCTGATCCCGCACGTGCTCTTCACCATCGAGCCGGGCGTCTACCTGCCCACGTGCGACTTCGACGGCAGCGGACGCAATCTCGGTCTGGGCATCCGTAGCGAAATCAACTGTCTGGCAACCGCACGCAGCCTCGAAGTGACGACGCTGCCGCTGCAAACCGAAATCATCACACTCATGTAAATCTCCAATCTCCAATCTCAAGTTGAGATTGGAGATTGGAGATTGGAGATTGGCGTATGGCGCACAAGAAACAATTCGACACTCCGCCCAAGCGCGTGGCGCTGTTTGTGACCTGCATGGTCGATATGATCTACCCGGAAGTGGGCATGGCGACGGTCGAGCTGCTAGAACGGCAGGGCGTCGAGGTCGTCTTCCCAACGGAGCAGACCTGTTGCGGACAGCCGGCTTTCAACGCCGGCTTCTGGGAGGACGCACGCCCGCTGGCGCGGCGCTTTATCGACATCTTCGAGCCGCTGGTGCGCAGCAAGCAGGTCGACGCCGTCGTCGCGCCGAGCGGAAGCTGCACGACGATGACCAGCCATTTCTACAGCCTGCTGCTGGAGGATGAACCGGCGTATCGCGCGCGCGCCGAGTTCCTGGGCGCGGCCACCTTCGAGCTGACCGAGTTTCTGGTCGATGTGCTGGGCGTCGAGGCAGTGGGCGCCCATTTCGACGGCGTGCTGACCTACCATGCCTGCTGTCATCTTAACCGCGAGCTGGGCATCGACCGCCAGCCGCGTGCACTGCTCCGCCACGTCGAGGGCGCCGAAATTATCGAGATGACCGGCGCCGACGAGTGCTGCGGCTTCGGCGGGCTGTTTGCGCTCAAGAACAGCGACATCAGCACGGCGATGGGACAGCGCAAGGCGCAGAACATTGTCAAGAGCGACGCCGACGTGGTGACGCTCTGCGACGTGAGCTGCATGACGCACATCAACGGCTTGCTCAGCCGGCAGGGACAGCGCACGCGCGCCGTCCACATCGCCCAAGTGCTCGCCAATCAAGTGGACGTAACGCCGCGCACACAGACCGCGCCGGAAACCAAACCGCCCGCGCCGCCGCGAAGATGGCAGGACGGGAAAGCATGAGGGTGTGTTGCGTGAATCGTGTTACGTGTTGCGTGAATCGACGTGACACGTTGTGCGACGCGAATCCACGCAACCCGCAACACGCAACACGTAACAAGTAACACGCAACACGCAACAAGAAATACCATGGCAACATCCACCATCGATCTCACCCAACCCTACAAGACCCGCGTCAACGACGCGCTGGGCAACAAGCATCTCAAGGTGGCGCTGGAGCGGGCAACCGGGCGCATGGCCGGGCAGCGCGTGGCAGCGATGGGCGCAGTCGATGCGCCGCGGCTGCGCAATCAGGTGCGCCAGATGAAGGAATACGTCCTGCGCAACCTGCCTGACCTGCTCGAACAACTAGAGACCAACATCACGGCTAATGGGGGGCACGTCCATTGGGCGAAGGAAGCCGTCGATGTGCAGCGCATCGTCGTCGAGATTGCGCGCAAAGCCAACGTGCAGAAGGTCGTCAAAGCCAAGTCAATGGCGACCGAAGAGGTGCATCTCAACCAGGCGCTGCAAGCCGCCGGCATGAAGGTCGTCGAGACCGACCTGGGCGAGTACATCATCCAGCTAGCGGGCGAGCCGCCCAGCCACATCGTTGCGCCTGTCATTCACCGCCGCGTTGAGGAGATTTCCGACATCTTTCAGCGCGAGCTGGACATGCCGCCAACGCTCGACCCACAGGTCATTTGCAGCGTGGCGCGCGGAGCGCTGCGTAAGGAATTCCTAAGCGCAGACATGGGCATCAGCGGCTGCAACTTCGCCATCGCCGAGACGGGCACCTGCTGCATCGTCACCAACGAGGGCAACGGGCGCATGACCTCCACGCTGCCGCGCGTCTACGTCGTCGTGATGGGCATTGAAAAGCTGGTGCCAACCATCGAGGACGCATTTCTGCAATACCAGGCGCTCTGCCGCAGCGCCACCGGGCAGCAGTGCAGCGTCTATCTCTCGATGACAAGCGGGCCGCGCAAGCCAGGCGACACTGACGGCCCCGAAGAGTTCCACGTCGTCCTGCTCGACAACGGGCGCGTCGACATGCTGGCGAAAGGCTACGGCGAGGCGCTCTGCTGCATCCGCTGCGGCGCGTGCCTGAACGTCTGCCCGGTCTATCGCGAGATCGGCGGACATGCCTATGGCAGCACCTACAGCGGCCCGATCGGCGCCGTGATCAGCCCCAACATTCACCTGGAAGTGACCGACGTCGACAAGTTGCCCTACGCCAGCAGTCTGTGCGGTGCGTGTCGCGATGCGTGTCCGGTCAAGATCGACCTGCCGCGCATGTTGCTCGAATTGCGCCGCGACGTGGTTGAGGAAGGCGAAACGACCATCTTCGACCGCGCCGGGATGCAGGCGTTCAGCCGCATGATGCAGAGTCGCGCCAGCTATGAAAGCGCGGGCAAGCTGGGTAGCCTGGGCAGCAACCTCCTCGCTGGACTGAGCGGCGGCGCCATCAAGTCGCTGCCCGGCCCGCTCGCCGCCTGGACGAACAGCCGCGATTTCCCGCCGCTCGCCAAACGCAGCTTCCGCGCGCAGTGGCGCGAGCGGATGAAGGGGCGGAAGGTGATCAAGGATTGATCTTATGCATGCATGAAGACAACGTGGTATAAAGAATCAAAATGTCATAGTTGTCATCCAAGAAACAATGAAACGTTTGTACACTACCAATATCGCGATATTGTAACCGGATATGCGTAGCCCGAATCTCACACGTGTCGAATGGTCATCTGCAAACGACCTGTGGGCACTATGTAGGAGATGAATGATGTCTGACGATCTTCAACTGGTAACGCTGGAAGAAGCAGCGCGTATTGTAGGGAAAACTCCTCATAACATTCGAGATTACATCCAACGTAAACGTATAGGAAAATACGACGAAAACGGGAATTTGATAGCGCGTGCGCGAAACGGTGAATTGCGCGTATCTCTGACAGAACTGAGAATTTTTCTATCACTGGTCGAAGAAGGAAATGAAAAACATCACTGGGCAGGTCTCCATCCAGAACTTGGTTTTCATGGGCTTCCTGAGTATCAGCGGACAAAACATGTGCATCGCCTTCATCCATATCTGGGCAAGTTTATACCGCAACTTGTCGAGTGGTTCCTCACACGTTACTTTAAGGCTGATGACGTGATTCTTGATCCATTTATGGGGTCTGGAACAACGCTAGTTCAAGGGAATGAAATGTCTATGCATACAATAGGCATTGATATTTCGCCGTTTAACTGTTTGATAGCTCGAGTGAAGACAGCAAAGTATGATGTAGCCAAAGCACGCGCAGAGATTCTTGAAGTTGAAAACCGAGTTGCTCGTTTTTCAGATTACTTGACTAAATCAAGTCGTGTAAATCTGTCGCTGTTCCCTGAAGATAGAATGGAGCATTTGGCACAGGGACTACTTGATGAATGCAATAGTGAATATCTCAGAACCTGGTTTGCTCCCCGAGCTTTGCTTGAAATGCTGTATTATCGTCGGCTCATCCATCATTATCAACACCAAGACCTCTTGAAGGTTGTATTGAGTAGGGCCGTTCGCTCTTCTCGCCTTGTACCCCACTATGACCTTGCAACACCGAAGACGCCTTTACCAGTTGGGCAACAATACTGGTGTCGGAAGCACAATCGATTCTGTGTGCCTATCGACAACTGCATAACTAAGATTCATGCTTATAGCGAGGATTCTGCTCGACGCATCGCAGAATTTGATAGACTTCGTTCCGACAAAACAGTTGTCGTGATTCAGGGTGATTCCAGAAAAGTAGACTTACAAAGTGCCTTGGCTGAGTCCCCGATCTCTGATCGCAGAATAAGTGGTATCTTCACTTCTCCGCCGTACGTAGGCCAGATTGATTATCACGATCAGCACATCTATGCTTATGAGTTGTTTGGAATTCCTCGGCAGGATGAGATGGAAATCGGTCCGAAAAAAAGAGGCAAATCAAAACAGGCACAACAAGATTACGTGCAAGGCATTTCAGCGGTATTTAGAAATTGCATGCCTCTGTTAGCACCAGACGCCAAAGTTTTCGTGGTAGCGAATGACCGATTTGGTTTGTACCCAGAGATTGCTGAACTTAGTGGACTCAAGATAGTTGAAAAGTTTCACCGCGCAGTAACAAAGCGCACTGAACAAGGCGATGATCCTTATCAGGAGACTATCTTTATGATGACTGTAAAAGAAAGATAATCGATATGGTGCCTTCAAGTCTCGAACTGCATCAAATAGAGGAAATATTGAGGTCAAGTTTGCGTTACAAACTGGCAAACTACAAGCCAGAACCAAACAGTATGCCATTTCATACGCGACTTTTGGGCCAAGATCGACTTGCGCTGTTTTCTTTTATCCATTCTTTAAACACGAACTTTGGAACAACTATCTTTGAACCAATTGCAGTTGAACTGGCGAGATCGAGATTCAAGAGTGCTACCTCACAAGTCGTTGCTGGAAAGCGGATAAGTGAGGAAGCCCAAGCCGAGATTCAACGAATAATGGATGAATTAGTGACGGCAGAGGCAGAACCCAATAAGGCCGATGAAATCGAAAGGATTCGCCGTGTTTGTCGGTTAGGTCGCATGGTTTCGGTGAAACCAACAAAGGTTGACTTGATGCTAGAGGATCACTCAGGTGTTTTCTACTTATTCGACATGAAAACTGCTAAGCCTAACTCAGGTAACTTCAAGGAATTCAAGCGCACATTACTTGAGTGGGTGGCCGTCAGACTGGCTGATAATCCGAAGAGTGTAGTACATACTGCTATTGCCATCCCTTATAACCCTTACGCCCCCAAGCCGTACAACCGATGGACAATGAGAGGGATGCTCGACCTAAAACAGGAACTCAAGGTTGCAGAGGAATTTTGGGATTTTCTTGGTGGCCGCACTATTTATAAAGACCTGTTGGATGCATTCGAGAGGATTGGGATAGAGCTCAGACCCGAAATTGACGCAGCGTTTGCGCAGTTCAAGTAGGCCGCAGTTCAAAAGGTCAAGATTTCCATCTGATAATGGCAAGAGACGAAATAATTATTCGTAGTGAAAGAGACCGATGCAAGTCTAGACGAGCAGTAGAAAAGGACTATGCCCTCATGACCATCACGCGCCCAAAATCTAGGGACTATAATGCTCAGATGATTTTGAGCTGCAATAGCTGGAGCCGGCCATTTTTGCTGTGAAGCCACATTGAACGTTGCCCGATCGGCAATTTTTGCGGCATTATTGTATCATTCCACAACTCAAATCGCCCTGTATATTCCAAATAGTTTACTGCGATGACATGCCGCTGACGCTTCACCCCACGCCTCCACATGCTTCCGCCGCACATAAGCTCTTCTGCCTAGCACTTGGTCGATGCACTCGCCCAGCCTTTTCCCACCTTCTTCTACTAGCCGCTTGACTATTTCTGCCTGCGCCTTTGCCAACTCTTCTTCCAACTATGCGCACCCGGTCATGCCACCCGCAACCGCACCCATCTTTACCGACGATCCCTCAGAGGTTGAGCAAGTTGTCCGCGGTCTGATCATGGATTTTATGTTCGTGCAGGCGGAACCGCCAGAACGCTGAACGGTAAACGATAGATGAGATGAGAACGGCGGCAACAGCTATAACTGCTCCAGCACTGCTGCAACGAATGCTGCCATCTGCGTAAAGTGCGACCCCTGCCAGTAGACCTGTCCGCATGTTGCGCACTCCTGGAATGCATCGTAATAACGTCTGGTCTTGGGTTGCAGGCGGTCGAGGACGGCGGTTTTGTCCACCGTGCGGAGCAGGCCATTGCAATGAGTACAGCGCTGCCAGGGGCGGACGCACCCCTTCAGCCGAAAACGCCGCAGCACTGCGACAATCTGGAGACGTGGATCGGCCTCGCGTACACAGAAACCGTGAACGACCATGCGCCGCTTGAGCAGCCCCCGGTCGCGCGTAAGCAATACGCGCGCTTCCGTTGCCGCAATTTCAGCCAGATGCGCGTCCTCATAGTCGTTGCGGTACAGTGTGTCGAAGCCCAAGAGTCGCAGATACGCCGCCAACTGCCCCAAATGTGTGTCTGCCACAAACGCGATCGGTGTTGGCGTGGGCGGGCGTAGCGGCAGGTATGCTGGCAGCAAGTGCACCACTTCCTGGGGGTATACCTCCACGCGGTCGCTGTCTTGCAGACGATAAGTGAAGGTGACCGGCTGCCGGTTGACCAGAATGGCGGCCACTTCCGGGTGCGGGACGCCCAACGCCTCGATGGGGTGTTTGACTGCTGCATGTTCCGTCAACTGCATGGAAATGAGTGCGTTGCGCCGTCGCGCTGGGAGAAAGTCGTTGAGATTGCCGTAAAAGGTGAAGGTGACGCGCAACATGGTTATTCGTCCAGCAGCATGACTGGCTCTTCGTAGTAGCGCACCCCACGATTGGCGAGCTTCTCTTCCACGAGGCGGTCGAGCCAATCTGCTTTGACGCTGAGGGCAACGCCGGCAGCCAACATGTCCAACGGCGCATTGAGGCGCAGGATGCGCCCCGGAATCAAAAATCGTGTGATGCCAGCCGGCAGCAGGCGACCGCGTTCGGCCACCTGGATCACAATCTCTGGCGCAAACTGCGGGTAAACAAACAGCCCGGCCAGATCAGGATATTGCGCCTGCAGTGCATCGAGGTCGGTGTCGAGCGTGCGGCCAACGTCTCCCCACGCGCCGTAGGCATCGACAAGCTCCACCAGCACGTCGATCCAGTCACCGTTGCTGCGGTCGGTCAATTCTAGCAGGTAGCCGCTGCGTTCGGCGGTGACCAAATAGCCGAGCGCGCTGCGTTCCCAGAGCGCGTGGGGCAGCGCATCGACGGGCAGCGGCGTCAACTGCAAACCTGTCACACGCCCGACCACCTGCACCAGGCTTTCACCGCGCCCGCCGTGCACGGCATGAAACCAGGTGTTCATCTTGACATTATTGCGTTGAAAATCGACCACCTGCACAATGATGTGAGGTATGTTCAGTTGTTGAAAGGAGGTCACGCGCGTGGCGCCATCCAGCACGACGTAGCGCCCACCGCTCATCTCGGCGACGATCGGCGGGTTGACCAGTCGCCCCTCGTGCGTCAGCCGCTTTTTCAAGCGTTCGACGCGCGCCGGGTGGAAACGTTCATGCGGAAAGACCTGGTCAGTGGGCACAAGTCGTAGCCCCAGGGATTCGGCGCGGCGCGGGCGCCCCAGCACAGCGAGGACGCGCTCGGCTGCAGTGAGCGCAGCATTGCGCCGCGCATCCTCCGTGGCGCCGGCAATGTGAGGCGTGGCCAGCACACGCGGATGGCGCACCAGCGCAGGGTTGGGCTGCGGCTCATCCACAAACACATCCAGCGCGGCGCCGGCAATCTGTCCGGCCTCCAGCGCCGCCAGCAAGGCTGCTTCATCAATCAGCTCACCGCGTGCGGTGTTGATTAAATAGGCGGTTGGTTTCATCAGCGCCAACTCGGCTGCGCCGATCAGGTTGCGGTTGGCCGGGCGCAGCGGCACGTGCAGCGAAACGAAGTCGGCGCGCTGGAGGAGATCACGCAGGTTGACCTGTTCCACGCGCCACTCCTCAGCCAGCTCGCTGGTGGCGCGCGTCTGGTTGACGATGACGCGGAGACCTAGCGCCTGTGCACGCCGCGCCACCTCGCGCCCGACGCGTCCAAGCCCGACGATGCCCAACGTCTTGCCTACCAGCCCGATGCCGGTAAAGGCGCCCGATTCCCATCGCCCTGCTTTGATGCTCTGGCTGGCGTCGGCAAGCTGGCGGGCGACGGCAAAGATCAGCGCCAGTGTCATCTCGGCGGCGGCGACGGCGGCGGCATCGGGTGGCAACGTCACCTCGATCCCGCGCGCCTCTGCTGCGGCCACGTCGATGCTGTCGGCGCCTGCACCGGCGCGCGCAATGATGCGCAGATTGGGCGCAGCCGCCATCACGCGCGCTGTGATCGGTGTGCGGGCGCGCGTGATGACGGCATGATACGGTGCAATCAGGTTGCAGAGCGCAGATTCATCCAATGGCGGACCGGTGTGAATGTGCACTTCGGCGGCGCTTTGCAACAACTGCACGCCGTCTGGGTGAATCGGATCGAGGAGCAGCACGTGCGGGCGCGTTTCGGCAGGTGAAGTGAGACTCATGGTGCGGATGAAGTTGCACAGGCGCGTCAGCACTCCCGACGCACGGTGCGGATAGAAATTGAGATTATCATGATCAACGCCACTATACATCAAAGGGGAAGCAGGCGACAAGCGCAAGGACGGCATACCGGCGGCATAGGTCAATATGAGGTGCCACCTTCCCTACGGCGCTTAGCGACTCATTCTGGTATACTTACTATAGCCTCCATTTTTCAATCAGGTGAACACAAGGATAGGATGTAACCTGATGATCCTTGAATTGCTACAAAATGTCGCCCTGTTGGTGACCTTATCGGTCGGTCTACAGCTCATGGCGCAGCGCATCAACCGTCCGGGGTTATGGTACTCGTTGGCGGCGGGTGCGCTCTTCGGTGTGGTGGGCGTGGCGGCCATGATGACGCCGTTGCATTTTGCCCCGGGCGTTATCTACGATGGTCGCTCGATCATCATCAGCCTGGCCGGGTTCATGGGCGGACCGGTGACGGCGGCGGTTGCTGCCGCGCTGTGCATCATCTATCGCCTTTATCTCGGCGGCGCGGGCGCCCCAGTGGGGGTGTTGGTGATCCTTGAGGCAGCGCTGTTTGGCATCCTCTTTTACTATTTGCGCCGTCGCAATCCACGCTGGGAACACCCCGTCAGGCTCTGGCTATTCGGGGTCGTGGTGCAAAGCACCATGCTCCTGCTACAACTGCTGTTGCCAGGTCAACTTGGCTGGCAGGTGTTGTCGGTCATCGGGCCGAGTGTGCTGTTGCTCTATCCGCTAGGCTTCATGGTGGCGGCGCTCGTCTTTCTGGAGAATGAACGCCGTCGCGCGTTGGAAAAAACGGTCGCGGCTCACAATCGCGTGCTGGAGATGATTGCGTCGCGCGTCCCGCTGCCGGTGATCCTCGATGTCCTGGTGCATGAGCTGGTGGCGCAGGCGCCCGAGATGGCGGCGTCGGTGTTGCTCTATGAGGAGGGAAGCCAGCGGTTGCACCACGTCGCTATGGCGGGTCTTCCGGTTGATTTCTGCACCGCCATTGACACTGCGCTTGCCGCCAGACCGAACCAAGCAATCTACGCTGCTGGTGAGCAGCGCCAGCGGCGCGTCTCGAAAAATATCGGCAAGGATGCCGGATGGAGCGACGACTTGCGTCAGAACGCGCTTGTCCACGGCAAGCGCGCAGGGTGGGCTGTCCCCATTTTCGACCCTGCCGCCAATGTCGTAGGCATCTTTGCGCTCTACTATCGCACACCAACGCCGCCTACAGCGTTTCACCTCAAGTTGGTCGATCAGGCAACGCATATTGCTGCGATTGCCATCACGCGTTATCGCCAGGAAGAGGCGCTACGCGCTGAACGCGACTTTGCACGTCAGGTGATGGACAGCATGAGTGAGGGGCTTGCGATCACAGATGCCCAGGGCCGTCTGACCTATGTCAATCCAACGTTGGCGGCGTTGGTTGGCCTGCAGCCAGACGAAATGATAGGGCGGTTGACTACCGAATTTACGATAGGCGAGGACGCGGATGTGGTCGCAAGACGCGTTGATCTGCGGCGTAAAGGGATTCAGTCGTCGTATGACGCACGCCTGAGGCATCGTGACGGTCATGCAATACCGGTGCTTGTCTCCGGTGCGCCACATCTGCGCAAGGGGCAGTTTCAGGGCACCATTGCCGTGATTACGGACTTGACCGAACGCAACCGCGCTGAACAAGCGCTGCGCGAGAGTGAAGAGCGCTATCGTCTCCTGGTCGATACCTCTCCTTATGCCATTGGTATTTATCAGGATGGGAAGGTTGTCTTCGCCAATCGTGCAGCGGCGCAATTGATCGGAGTGGAGGAACCGTCGGCGCTGCTGGGCTTGAGCATGGAGCAGATTGTCGTCGCCGAGGAATTGGCGCAGGCGCGCACTCGCATTGAGCGTCTATTGCGCGGCGAGACCGGGCTGTATCCAGCCCAAAGCATCTATCTGCGTGCCGACGGTGCGCGGACGCCGGTCGAAGTTGTCGCAGTGCCATTCACTTTCAACGGACGGACTGCAGTACAAGTCTTGGTGCAGGATATTTCTGAGCGGGTGCGTCGTCAACGCGAGCTGGAGGCGCAGGCGATGCTCGCCCAGGCCTTGAGTGAAACGACCGAACTCGAGCCATTGCTGGAACGTATCTTGGAAGCGGGCATCCACGCCGTAGCGGCTGCGAACAAAGGGTCGATAGCCCTGGTCGATACAGACGGCGCGCTGCGGATGTGCGCACTGCATGGTTACTCCGATCCACGTACAAAGATGCTACGCTTCCGCCAGGATTTTGGCTATGGTGCGCGCGCGCTCCGCCAACGCCAGCCACTGTTGATTCCAGATGTACGCAGCGATCCCGAAATTGCCTACGTGGGCGAGGTCGCAGAAGCTGCCTCGGTGCAAAGTGCGATGGCGGCGCCGCTGGTCGTGCGCGGCCAAGCCATCGGGGTAATGTCCCTTGACAACACTGAACGCAAGTCTGCCTTCAACGAACATGACCTGCGCGTCCTTGTCAACATTGCAGCAACGGCTTCTCTGGTGCTAGAGCGGGCGCAGTTGTTTGAAGAGATCGAAATGCAGGCGCGCCAGTTAGCGCAGATCATGGAGACGGCGCCACAGGGGCTGATCTTGATGAGCGCCAACGGGAACGTGCTGTTGGCAAACCCGCTAGGCGCCCGTGATCTGGCAATCCTAGCCGGCGCCCGCGTTGGCGACACCGTGACGCACCTGGGGGATCACCCGCTCGATGCGTTGTTGACGACTCCACCCATCGGCCCCTGGCACGAAGTGCGTGCTGGCGATCGCATCTTCGAGATCATCGCTCGCCCCGTAGCTGGTGCAAGCGCCCCTGCACAGTGGGTCATTGTCATCGATGATGTAACGCGCTCCCGCCAACACCAGGCGCAAATTCAACTACAAGAACGACTGGCGATGGTCGGACAGTTGGCGGCTGGGATTGCACACGATTTCAACAACATCCTCAACATCATCTTGCTGCAGGCGCAGATGACTGCACTATCCCCCGATCTGCCCGTGAGCGAACGTCAGCGCATGGATGTGATCGTCGATCAGGCGCAGAACGCCACCAATCTCATCCGGCAGATTCTCGACTTCGGTCGCCAGGCGCGCCTGGAACGTCACACGGTCGATCTCACCGCGCTGCTGCAAGATCAGGTCAACTTGTTGCGTCGCACCTTGCCAGGTTCGATCGTGGTCAAGCTGGAACAAGAGGCCGCCACCTCAGACGTCATCCAGGTGAGCGCGGATCCCACGCGTCTACGTCAGGTGATTATGAACCTGGCGCTCAATGCCCGCGATGCCATGCCCAACGGCGGCGCGCTCACTTTTGCACTGAATACCTTCACGCTCAGCGCCGCGCAAAACCCGCCAACGCCGGGGATGGCGCCGGGCGTGTGGGTGCGCCTGACGGTGACCGACACCGGCGAAGGCATCCCGTCAGAGGCGCTGGCGCATATCTTCGACCCGTTCTTCACCACCAAGGCGCCAGGTAAGGGCACAGGGCTGGGGTTAGCACAGGTGCACGGCATCGTCGCACAACACGAAGGACACATCACTGTCAACACAGCAGTCGGGCAAGGCACACAATTTACCATCTATCTGCCTGCTGACGACCGCACGGCATCAGCGCCATGCCCACCGCCAACTACGGCGGCTCAGGATGGCGCTGGAGAACACATCTTGCTCGTGGAGGACAACCCGATGTTGCGGCTGGCGCTGATCGATATGTTGGAGTCCATGCACTACAAGGTGGTGGACGCCTCCGATGGTCGCGCCGCGCTGGACCGCTTGCACGCGCCCGACGCCAGCTTTGCACTTATCATCAGCGATGTAGTCATGCCCGATATCGGGGGACTGGCGTTGGCGCGCACGCTGCGCCAGGAAGGCAGCACCCTGCCCATTATCTTGATCAGCGGCCATCCGCTTGATGAGGAGACGGACGATCTTCAATCCCTGGGAGTGGCGGCATGGCTGCCCAAGCCCTGCCCGGCTGAACAACTGGCGCAGACTATTGCCGCCGTCTTGTCGAGGTGAAGCCGTCTCAAAGTAGTTCGACAGAATTTCACAACCGTAGTATCTTGGGTGCAGTATCTTGGGTGCAGTATCTTGGAGTCATCTGGCGCCCCCTTGAATCCAGACACCGCTATGACGCTCACTGGCTCGCAAATTGCCCAACTGCTCGACGCCCTGCTCGCTGCCTACCCGCGCCGCGACAACCTGCGCATGCTGGTGCGCGTCGAACTCGACGAAAACCTGGACGCCATCGCCGGCGGCGACACGCTGCGCGCCGTCGCCTTCAGCCTGATCGAGTGGGCGCAGCGCACCGGTCGCACCGCGGACCTGATCGCGGGCGCGCGCCGCGGCAATCCTGGCAACCCGGCGCTGCAGGCATTTGTGGAGACGCTCGACCTCAAACCGGCCGATCCATCACCCGACTCGCCGCCTGCTGCGCCGTCACCGACGATCGCCGCATTCCTGCGCCGCCAGAAGGAGGAGCGGCTGCGCGTGCTGATGGCGCAGTATGAAGCCGCCAGCCAGCAGCTTGCGCTGGAACTGAACGCCGCCAATCGCCCGCTCTTGCAGGAGCAGTTGCGGCGGCTGGAGGCGGAGATGGCGGCGGTGCAGGCGGAGATTGACGAAAGCAACCACGTGTTGTTGTAACAACGCCGATGACTTGTGTGCTGACATATCCTTTCGCCGGAGGTGACGCATGACCAGCCAATCAACGCCGCCTGATCCGAGACGTAGGTCCTTGTGGAGTATTTTCACCGATCTTGATGCCGCCGCAGAGTGTGGTCGGCAGGCTGGTCGCGCCTGGCGCGAACTATCAGGCGTGGGTGCAAGAGGAACTGTACCCGGATGCTAAGGACCTGGTCGATCGCGTGGTGAAGCCACTTTTGGAGCAGACATCTGCACCGCCATCGGTGGTTGAAGCGCCGTCGGAACTGGAGACTTTTGAGCCGGCGCAGCCATCCGACCCAACGCGCTGGCATGCACTGGCGCCGGAGATGGTCTATATCTCGCCCGGTTGGTTCTGGATGGGCAGCGACAAACGCCGTGATCCCGATGCCTGGGATAATGAAACGCCGCTGCAACAGGTCTTTCTCAACGGCTACTGGATCGTGCGATACCCGGTCACCGTGGCGCAGTTTGCGGCGTTTGTGGATGCCACCGGCTATCGGACTAGAGCGGAGACCGAGGGGCGCGCACACGTGTACACAGGTAGAATTTGGATTTGGGTGGACGGCGCATACTGGCGTCACCCACGCGGACCCGAAAGCGATGTACGCAACAAAGCTGATCATCCTGTGACCTGCGTCACCTGGCGTGATGCGCAGGCATATTGCGACTGGCTCACGCGGGCGACGGGCGGCGCTACCGCCTCCCCAGTGAAGCCGAATGGGAGAAGGCGGCGCGCGGCACGGATGGGCGCCTCTACCTATGGTGCAACGAGAAGCCGACCAGAGCGCACTGCAACTTCAACATGAATGTGGGCGATACTACCCCCGTGGGCAGCTATCCCAAGGGCGCCAGTCCCTACGGCGTGTTGGATGCCGCCGGCAATGTGTGGGAATGGACAAACAGCCTGTGGAAAGGGTATCCTTATGACGCGACGGACGGTCGTGAGGATTCGCATAGTGAAGGGGGCCGTACCGTGCGCGGCGGCTCGTTCAGCAATATTGACTGGAGCGTGCGCTGCGCCTACCGTTGCTGGAGCAGTCCAATCTACCGGGGTGACGACGGGGGGTTTCGGGTGGTGTCCCCCGGCTCTGAGGACTCTGATTTCTGAGACCTCTGGTCTCTGGAAATCTGGCGCTCTGCGCCTCTGGCGAGGGGGTGTGGGGGAGCGCAGCGTCCCCCACATGCAATTTGCCGCCGAAGGCGGCCCGAAATTTTTTTGGGGAGAACTACAGCGGATGCGTGGAAGGAACGGATTTGGTTCGTCACTTTATGGTTGCAGGTAGGACAATGAACCATGATGCGGGAACTGCCATTCGATGTTGAAAAACTGATTGCGATCTGTCGGGCGCAGGGCGTCAAGCGGATCGGCGTCTTTGGCTCGGTGGCGCGTGGAGAGGCGACTGCACAAAGTGACATCGATCTGCTTGTCGAATTGTCGCCGCGCATCAGTCTCCTGGAATTTACGGCGCTGGAACGCCGGCTTTCCGAGGCGCTGGGCAGAAAAGTGGACCTGCTCACTGAAGCTGCAATCAGCCCGTACCTGCGTCAGCAGATTTTGGATGATGTGCAGATTCTCTATGAAGCATGACGACACGCTCTTTCTACGCCATATCCTCGATGCGATAGCCAAAGTGGAGCGCTATCTGAGCAACGTCGATGAATCGATGTTCTACGAGAATTCCTTACTGCAGGATGGTGTCATTCGTCAGATCGAAATCATCGGAGAAGCGACAAAACGGCTTTCCCGCGGACTGCGTGAACAGTATCCTCACCTCCCCTGGCAAGACATCACCGGGATGCGCGATAAGCTGATTCATGGCTATTTCGGCGTGGACATCGGTCAAGTGTGGCTGACTGCCGTCGATGATTTGCCGGTGCTGAAACGTGAGGTCAACGCGATGTTGAATACGCTGGAAAGCCCGTCCACCTGAATCTGCTATGCCTACTCAGGTCACCGGTGTCTACGCCGACGTCTATTTGTGGGAGAATCTCTACAATGCCTGGCGCAAGGCGGCGCGTGGCAAGCGCATGCGCGGCCCGGCAGCGGCCTTCGAGTACCGGCTGGAGGACAATCTGATTCGCCGGCAGGAGGAGTTGGCGGAAGATCGCTACCAGCCTGGCGCCTACGCCAGCTTCACGATCCATGAACCCAAGCGCCGGCTGATCAGCGCAGCGCCCTTCCGCGACCGCGTGGTGCATCATGCACTCTGCAACATCATCGAGCCGGCATTCGAGCGCAGCTTTATCGCCCATTCCTACGCCAACCGCGTCGACAAGGGCACACACCGCGCCCTCGACTAGTGCCAGCGCTGGGCGCGGCGCCATCCCTAGCTGGCTGCCTTTGTCACGCCCAACGCGCCGGCGGTGCTGGAGACGCTGCGCCGCGCGGTCGAGCGTCACCCGGAGCAGCGGCTTGCCGGCTACCAGGCGGATGTCGGCTTGCAGGTGAACGCACTCTATGACGTGCTGCGCCACGACATCGGGCTTGCCTACGTGCACTCGATCATCAGCTTCAATCCCGACGCGGCGGCGTTCGATCAGCGTGTGCGTCTGCCCACCGAGACGCTGCGCCAGCGCTCCGCCAATTGCCTGGACGCCGCGCTGCTCGTCGCCAGCCTGCTCGAAGCGTGCTCGCTCCACCCGGCGCTGCTGCTCAGCCGAGATCATGCCCTCGTCGGGTGGGAGACGCATCCGCGCCGCGGCGAGTGGGCGTGGCTGGAGACGATCGTCTTTCTCACGAGCGACTTTGCTGAAGCGTGTGACCTAGGGAAACGCAAAGCCGCTTTCTTCCGCCAACGGCGAGAGCAGACCGGCGACGCCACCTGGCAGCGCCTGTTGTCGGTCAAGGCGCTGCGCACACAGCATCACATCACGCCGTTGGAATAACCGCCAGATCGGGTACAATTGAGTTGCGAGTTGCGAGCGGAGTCTGTGCTGTGCGGCTGGAGATCGCCATCTGCTCACTGATTCAGTCCGCGCAGACCCGCTGTATCCGCGCAATTCGCGTTCTATTCCGCCGGCGAAACGACGACATCGATTGTATCGGTGAACCCAAAGGAGAGTCACATGCATCAGCAGCACACACTATCCCATCACGACGCCCTGCGCGTGGTCGAAGCGATCCGCGCCGAGCTGGAGAAAGCGGGCAAGGGTGCGGCCATCGCCGTCGCCGATGCCCACGGCGAGCTGATCGCGTTTCTGCGCACCGATGGCTGCAAGCTGCCCTCGATCCAGATTGCCATCAACAAGGCGTTCACCGCCGCGCGCGAGCAGAAGCCCAGCCGCGCCATCGGCGATTCGTCGCGCGACAGCCAGTGGCCCATGACCAACTTCGGCGACCTGCGCTACACGGCGTGGGGCGGCGGCGTCCCGCTGGTCTACAACGGCGAGGTGGTCGGCGGCGTCGGCGTCAGCGGGCTGCCGGAGGAAGAAGACATGGTGCTGGCGGCGCTGGGCGCACAGGTGATCGCGTAACCGCCTATGCTGAAATTGACGCCTGCTCAACGCGCTGAATACCGCATCGGCATGGCTCGCCGCGCAGCCGAGTCGCAGCGCCGTCGCACCGAACACCTGGCGCGCGCATGGGAGGTGGCAAACGCTGCCGCCGCCCTGCTGCGCACCAGGTACGGTGCGACGCGTGTCGTGATCTTCGGTTCGCTGGCGCAGCCGGATCGCTTTCATGCGCGCTCGGATGTCGATCTGGCGGTGTGGGGCATCGACGAAAGGTCGTATTTGCGTGCAGTCGCCGATGTCACCGCGCTTGACGCTCATCTGCTGGTCGATCTTGTACGCGTTGAGGAAGCAGCGCCATCTTTGCTCGCCGTCATTGAGCAGGAGGGACAAGAGTTATGAATTTTTCTGAAATTGCAGCGCTAAACGGACGCTTGCAACAGGCGCTGCTCGACATCGAGCGGGTGGTGGAGCGGGCTGAAGCAATGCTGCAAACCGCGCGCGCGACAAGCGATAACGACTACTACTACGATGGGATTGCGCTCAACCTGCATAGCTTTTACGCTGGGGTTGAGGCGATATTTGAGGACGTTGCACGCACACTTGATGGTGTAATTCCCGACAGCCCGAACTGGCATCGGGAACTGTTGAAACAGATGGCAGCGCAGATCGCCGGTGTGCGTCCTGCCGTTATCTCGGTCGAGACGCGTGATTGCCTGGACGAGTATCGTAGTTTTCAGCATCTCGTGCGCAACCTGTACACCTTTCGTCTGCGCGCCTCACGCATCGCCGAGCTATGCGATGGACTGCGCAGTTGCTATGCTGCGCTTCATGCGGATGTGGTGGAATTCATGCAGGCCATGCAAAGCCTCGATGCGCCAGCGGATGGAGAGCGAGCATGACAGCATATGTGGCAGGCATCGACCTGGGCGGCACCAAGATCGAGGTGGGGCTGGTTGCGCCGGACAACCGCATCGTGGCGCGTAAACGCTTTCCCACCGAGGATCAGCGGGGGCCGGCGTCGGTGGTGGAGAGGATTGCGGCGTCTCTGGACGAGCTGCAGGGGCAGTTGCCTGGTGGCGAGCGCGTGGCGGCGGTCGGCGTCTGCACGCCTGGACCGGTCGATCACGCGTCGGGCACGCTGATCGACCCGCCCAACATTCCCGGGCTGCACCACACGCCACTGGCGGCGCTGCTCAGCGATCGCCTGGGCGTGCCGGTGCGCATCGACCATGACGCCAAAGCCACCGGGCTGGGCGAATATCACTACGGCGCCGGGCGCGGCGCGCGCAGCATGGTCTACGTGATCGTGGGCACCGGCGTCGGCATCGCCATCATCGCCGACGGGCAGATTTACCGCGGGCTGCACAATTCGGCGGGCGAGTTCGGCCACGCGACGATGGATCGCTTCGGCGCGGTCTGTTCGTGCGGTTCACGCGGTTGCGTGGAGACCTTCATGAGCGGACCGTGGCTGGCGCGACGCTACGCCGCCGCCCAGCGCGGGGAGGCGCCCACGCTGGAGACCGTCACCACGCTCGG
>DMDA01000130.1:177020-177245 GCA_003451595.1 Chloroflexota bacterium
GTGATCACGGAGGCGGGCGAGGCGCTCGGCGCAGCCGTGGCGACGCTGGCAATGACGCTGGACATCGACTACTTTGTCATCGGCGGTTCGGTGGCGCACTGCGGCGAGATGCTCTTTGCGCCAGCGCGACGCACCGTGCCGCACTACGCGTTCAAGTCGGTGGGAGTACGAGTGCGTATCGTGGGCTGCCAGCTCGACACCGACGGCGCGCTGCTGGGCTGTGCG
>DMDA01000135.1:0-14088 GCA_003451595.1 Chloroflexota bacterium
TTAATCTCTTAATCGCTTAATCGCTCAATAATCGCTGCCGTCATTTCCGCTGTCGTCGCCTGCCCGCCCAAATCCGCCGACCAGATGTTGTCCGCCAGGGTGCGGTGGACGGCGCGCTGGATGCGTTGCGCGGCTGCGCCTTCGCCCAGCGACTCTAGCAGTTGCGCCGCCGCCAGGATCGTCGCGCAGGGGTTGGCGATCCCCTTGCCGGCGATGTCGGGCGCGCTGCCGTGCACCGGCTCGACCAGCGTGAAGGCGTCGCCAGCGTTGGCGCTCGGCGCCAACCCCAGCCCGCCTACTAATGCCGCCGCCGCATCGCTGAGGATGTCGCCGTAGAGATTGGGCGCCACAATCACGTCGTAGCGCTCCGGCTCGCGGATCATGCGGTAGATCATCGAATCGACGATCTGCTCTTCGACCTGCACATCGGGAAACTCCCGCGCCACCGCCAGACACGCCTCCCGGAACAGCCCATCGGTCAGGCTGAGGACATTGGCTTTGTGGACGATGGTGACGAGGGAGGAGATTGGGAGATTGGAGATTGGAGATTGGAGATTGACGTCTCTACCTCCAATCTCTAATCTCCAATCTCCAATCTCCCGTTCTCTGCGTCTCGCCCGCGCCAGCATAAACGCCTTCCGTGCAATCCGTTCCGAGGCGCGGCGGGTGATGACGCGCTGGGCGACGGCGGTGTTGCCGTTGTCCTCCAGCCGCTCCTGGCGCACGTAGAGACACTCGGTGTTCTCGCGCACGATCAGCATGTCGATGCCGGGACGACTGCCGGGCACGGGCATCGACACGATCGGGCGCAGGTTGGCGTAGAGGTCAAGCTGTTTGCGCAGCGCCAGGATCGGACTGTTGTAGCCCTCGATCTTCTGGCTGGGCGACTGCGTTGCGCCGAAGATGGCGCCGTCGCAACTGCGGATCACCGATGCCGTGCGCTGCGGCAGCGCCGTCCCTGTGCGTTCAAAGACCTCCCAGCCGGCGTCCAGCTCGACAAAGTCAAAGCGCAACGGCAGCGCCGCCAACACGCGCCGCGCCGCCGGCACGACTTCCTTGCCGACGCCATCGCCGGGAATCAAGGCAATACGGTAAACTCGTTCGGTCATTGGTTTTGTTTCCTGATTCAAGAGAGAGTGGAGACTGGAGATTGGAGATTAGAGGGTTAGGCGATTGCGTGATTTCCACTGCGGAGCACTCCAATCTCCAATCTCCAGTCTCCAATCTCCAATCGCTATCTACACCCACCCCACCCCACGCGCAATTGCCAGCACGCCAAAGGCGACGATCACCCCGCCAGCTAGCCAGTTGATCCAGCGCAGCGTCGTCGCGTTGACGAATCTGCGCAACAGTGCAACGCCGCCCGACAGCAACAGCCACCACGCCGCCGAGCCGAGAAAGACGCCCGCCACCAACGCCACGGCCGCTAGGCGATTCTCCGCCACGTTGACCAGCCCGACGCTGGCAAAGACGGCGGTGAAGATCAGGATCGTCGGCGGGTTGGTGAGCGTCAAGGCAAAGGTGGAGACGTAGGCGCTGAGCATGCCGTGCGTTTCGCGCTGGGCAGCCGCCGTCGCCGGCGTCGCCATTGCCGTGCGCATCCCCAGGTAGCAGAGAAACACACCTCCCGCCAGCGCCAGCCACGTCTGCAGATCGAGCAGCAGGCCGGAGAGCAGCGTCAGGCCAAACGCCACGATGGAGCCGTACACCGCATCCGCCGACGCGGCGCCTAGCCCGGAGGCCATGCCGATCACCCGTCCAAAGTTCAGCGTGCGCTGAATAATCAGCAATCCGATCGGCCCCACCGGCGCCGCAATCGCAAACCCAAAGACCAGCCCACGCAAGAAAAAACTCACGTCCATTGTGTTGCCCTTTCGGCGAGATTGGAGAGTAGAGATTGGAGAGTAGAGATTGGAGATTGGGAGATTGTGGGATTAGGTGATTGGGAGATTGGGAGATTGGGAGATTGGATTGACTCGTCCCTGTGTCAATCTCCAATCTCTACTCTCCAATCTCTTAATCTCTTAATCTCTTAATCTCTTAATCTCTCAATCTCTCAATCTCTTAATCTCCCAATCTCCCAATCTCACCACTCCCCATGATACGGCCCGCCGCCTGCCAGATATTCCTCCACCCGTTTTCGGCACGCCGGCTGCATATTGGGCGGCAGGTTGGTCAGGCTGAACCAGGCGCAGCCTTCGATCTCCCACGTGTCCGGCGGCGGGGTGGGCAGGTCGAAATCCTCGCTGACATAGACGACGACGTGGTCGCTGCGCCCGCCGTGATTGCTCAGGTAGATGCCGAGCAGTCGCGGCTCACCCTGCACGACTGCGCCGACCTCTTCCCATGCTTCGCGCACGGCTGCTGCCATCAGCGACTCGCCGCGGTCAACGCTGCCACCGGGAAAATACCACTTGCTGGCGTAGGAGTGATGGATCAGCAGCGTCGTGCCGTCGCGCACGAGCAGGATGCGCACGGAGGGCGTCACCGGGCGCGCCACCGCCAGCCACAGGTCGAAGCCATGCCGCGCCGCGCGCAGCAGCAGGGTGCGCAGATTCACGCCGCCGCCAGCTTACGCTTGACGTATTCCACCAACCCACCCGCCGCGACGATGCCCATCACGCTGGCGCTGAGCGGCGGAAAGGCGAACTCGCCGGCGGCGCAGCGGATGACGTGACGTGCGGTGTCGATGGTCACCTGCTCGCCGGGCTGGATCGCCGCCGCCGCCTCCGGGCAGGCAATTGCCAGCAAGCCGTTGTTGAGCGCGTTGCGATAGAAGATGCGGCTGAAGCTCACGGCCACGATAGCGCCGACGCCATTGTAGACCAGACAGGTTGCCGCCTGCTCGCGGCTCGACCCGCAGCCAAAGTTACGCCCGCCCACGATCACATCGCCCGGCTGCACGTTGGCGGCAAAGGTCGGGTCCAGGTCCTCCAGCGCGTGCCGCGCAATCTCCGCCCGCTCCGTGACCGTGTAGGTGTATTTCCCCGGAAAAATCACGTCGGTGTTGATGTTGTCGCCATATTTCCAGGCGCGTCCGTTAATGTGCATACATATTCCTTTTGAGATTGAGAGATTGAGAGATTCAGAGATTGGAGATTGGAGATTGACGCAGGGACGAGTCAATCCAATCTCCCAATCGCCTAGTCCCACAATCTCCAATCTCCAATCTCCCAATCTCCAATCTCCCAATCTCCAATCTCTATTCTCCAATCTCCCGCGGATCCACAATCACGCCCGCCACCGCCGTCGCCGCCACTACTGCGGGATTCGCCAGATAAATCTCTGCGTCCGCCGTGCCCATGCGCCCCCGGAAGTTGCGGTTGGCGCTGGAGATGGTCACCTCGCCCGGCGCGGGGATGCCCATGTGGTTGCCCATGCAGGGGCCACAGCCCGGCACGCCGATCACCGCGCCCGCCTCGACAAAATCCTGGATATAGCCACGTTCGAGCGCGGCTTTGAGCACCTCGCTCGACGCCGGGATCACCAGGAAGCGCACGCCCGGCGCCACACGCCTACCGCGGATAATCTCTGCCGCCGCCGCCAGGTCTTCCAGCCGCCCGTTGGTGCAGGTGCCCAAGAACGCCTGCTGCACCCGCGTCCCTGCCACCGCCGACAAGGGTACGACTTTGTCTACGCTGTGCGGACAGGCGATCGACGGCTCCAGTTCGGCGGCGCGATAGCGGTGGACAGCCGCGTAGGTTGCGTCGGCGTCGGGCAGGAGGAATTGGAGATTGGAGATTGGAGATTGCGTCTCCGCGCCCAATCTCCAATCTCCAATCTCCAATCTCCGATTTAGCCGCTGTTCCAGATACGCCACCGTCTGCGCATCCGGTGCAATCCAGGCGTTTTTGGCGCCAAATTCCGCCATCATGTTGGGCAGCACCATGCGCGATTCCAGGCTCATCGCTTCGATGCCGCTGCCGTGAAACTCGACGGACATGTACAGCCCGCCGTCGGCGCCGAGATCGCCGATGACGCGCAACGCAAAATCCTTTGCCGTCACGCCGGGCGGCAGCTCGCCCTCCAGCACGATCTTCATACTCTCCGGCACGCGCAGCCAGAGTTCGCCCGTCGCCCACAGCGTCGCCACCTCACTGCGACCGATGCCAGCGCCAAATGCGCCCAGCCAGCCAAAATGCGTCGTGTGTGAATCCGCGCCCAGGATGAGCTGCCCCGGCAGCACGATGGCCTCCTCGCTCAGCACCTGATGGCAGATGCCGCGCCCCACCTCGAAAAAGTGGCGGATGCCCTGTTCCTGCACGAACTGACGAATCTCGGCATGATTCTGCGCGTGCTTGGTCGTCGGCGCGGGCACGGCGTGGTCGAGCGTGATGGCAATGCGGTCAGGAATCAGCACCCGTTCCTGCCCGAACTGCTGCCAGATGCGGCGAATGGCGGCAGTGTTGTCATGGCTGAGCACGATGTCGGGCCGCGCATCGACGACCTGGCCGACTTCGACAAAGTCGAGACCGGCGGCGCGGGCTAATGCTTTCTGAGCAAAGGTTTGTCTACTCATAGTTGCTTCTCGTAGAACACGCTTAATGGATCGTCCCAGTAATCGGCGAAGGGACCAATTTTGACGTAGCCCATCCGCTCGTAAAGCCGGATGGCGTCATACGAATAGACGCCGGTCTCCAGCCGCGTCAAGGTCACTCCTTGCCCGCGCACCTGATCCTCCAGAAACGCCAGGATCTGACGCCCGACGCCGTGACCGCGCGCAGCTTCAGCTACGAACATGCGCTTGATCTCGGCGTAGCCTTCCGGTTTGAGCACCGCCGCGCCGCAGCCGATGATTGCACCGTCCAGCCGCGCCACGCAGAAGATCACATGGGGCTGCGCCAGCGAGTCGATGTCGACCAGGTGGTTGCTTTCCGCCGGATAGAGCGCCTGGGCGACGGCGTCGGACGCACGGATCAGCGCACGCACTTCCGGTAGCCGCGGCGACGCCAGCTCAATCGTGGCCGTCATGCTCCAACTTTCCATGCATCACAACTCTCCACGCAGCAGCAGATAAGCGACGGCGGCGACGACCACGCGATCTTTGATCTCGCCGCTGCGCACCGCCTCTTTAAGCCAGGCAGGCGAGACCCAGTGCAGCGTCACAAATTCGCTGTGGTCGCGCGCCGTGTCCGCCGTCAACTCCAGCCCACGCACACGATAGAGATGGCTGCACGCCACACCAAAGCCGGGGTTGTCCCACACCATGCCGAGATAAGCCACCGTGTCGTCGTTGACGATGGCAGGCGCATAGCCGGTCTCTTCCTGCAGCTCGCGCAGCCCCGCCGCCTGGAGTTCCTCGCCCGGCGCGGCCAGCCCGCCCGGCACCTGCCAGACGACCTCGCCCACGCCGTGCCGATACTCGCGTTCCAGCAGAATCTCGCCAGCGGCGTTGAAGCCGATCACGCCGACGCCAACGCCCGCCGGTTCGATGCGCGTGTATTTGTAGCGTTGCCCGTCAGGCAGTTCAACTTCATCGACGACGACGCCGATCCAGCGATTGGCAAAGACGCGGCTGGACGACAAGGTCTTCCAGGGGACTGGTTCAGTCTGTGACACGATCTGTACTCCATTTTCAGGGGCGAGGGCGAGTTGCAAGGGGCGAACCACCGCCCTGATCGCTCAAATCTCCCAATCGCCTAATCTCTAATCTTCGCCCTCACGCTGGCGTCTGCCCGATCTCCTCCAGCACCGTTGTGCTGATCAGCCGGCTGTGATACTCGCGCAGCAGGAAATCTACATCGTCGAGCGTGAGCCGTTTCTGATCGGCGAGCGCCTTGATGTGGTTAGTGACGGCCTTCACGTCATTGTCGCTCAAGTTGAGCTGCAACTGCTCGGCGCGTTCCTTGATGGCGTTCCAGCCGGTCAGCCGGTGCGCCACGTGGATATAGCGCGTCAAGCCAAAATCGGCGGGGTTGAGAATCTCGTAGGTGCTGGGATTGTTGAGGATCGCCTTGGCGTGGATGCCCGCCTTGTGCGTGAAGGCAGTGAAGCCGGTGATGTAGTTGTTGAAGGGCACATCCACGTCGACCAGGCTCGCCACATAGTTGTCGATCTCGCGCAGCAGCGGCAGGTTGTACTTTGTCCGCACCGCCTCGGGGTTATAGGCGTACATGCGCGCCACCAGCCCACCCAGCGGCGTGATGCCATTGCGCTCGCCGATGCCCAGCACCGAGGTGTCCACGTGCGTGGCGCCAGCCTCCAGCGCGCAGAAGGCATTGGCGACCGCGCAGCCGGTGTCGTTGTGGCCGTGAAACTCAATGTCGCAGGAGACGACGGCGCGCAGCGTTTTGACCAGATCGTAGACCTGGCGCGGGTTGGCGACGCCCACCGTGTCGGCGATGCCCACGCGGTTGACGCCGATCTTGTCCACCGCGCGGTAGATCGTCAGCAGATCGACCAGATCGCTGCGGAAACTGTCCTCGGAGCTGAAACGCACTTCCAGTCCCTGGCTCTTGATGAATTCGATCACCTCAATGGCCGAGTTGATGATGTAGGGAATGTCTTTGCCGTGCGAGAACTGGCGCAGATAGCTGCTCGTGCCAAAGACCACATCGATGCCGTCGGCGCCGGTGTCGATAGCGAGTTTGGCGTCGTCCATGTGACAGCGCACGTGGGTCAGAATCTTGGTCTTCAAGCCCAGGCTGGCGATACGTTCCAGGTCGGCGCGGCTCTGCGGGCTGGCGGCTGGCGAGGTCAGTTCGATGTACTCCACACCGAACGCGTCGAGCAGGCGGGCAATCTCCACCTTCTGCTCGGTGGTGAAGAAGGCATTGGCGAACTGCTCCCCCTCGCGCAAAGTGGACTCGATGATGGCGAAACGGTCAAGACTCATGGTGTGCGCTCCTGTTGGGTGAAAACCAATCTTCCAGACAAATAAAAAACCGGCCTATCCGTCTGGATGGCCGGTTGGGTGTCGTCGCTGAACCCGAGCAAGCACAAATCACCAGACGGTGTGGTCCGGAACCTGCTTCTTGCTCTGCTTATTGATAGCGATGGCGGTAAACATCGTGCTGCGCAACCCTTGTGGATGCAGGATTCAACTCTAGCTTGGCGGATGGTACTCGATTGCGGGCGTCGTGTCAAATCGAAGTGAAGCCAGCGTTCGCTTTGTGTGCGTCCGCTTCCAGGTCAAAATCAGGAAGGATGATCTGCAAGGATGGCGCGTGCGCGTCCCGCGTGACAAGTTCGTTATATTTTGTTAGCACCTGGCGGAGTTGGCGCAACGCTGCACTGTGGTCAAACTTTGCCATTCGCTCAAGCAGCATTGCAATGAACTGCTCAACACCGGTAACGTTTACTCGCTTGTCAATGCCGCTTCTCTCATTGGCGACGGCTTGCCGGAATGCCGTTTCATGTTCACTGGGCACAAGCAGGTAGACGATGTGCCCGGCATTTGCATCTGACACCATTTCGGCAAAATCCAGGTCAGACGGTTGCGCAGCCACATAGAACACGGCATCGTTGAACAGCACATCGACCTGTTCGCCCAGTGATCCCTCGGTGCGGCTGCGTATCCGGAAGTGAATTGAGTCCACATCGTCGGGATAGCGCACTGCCAACGTCGCCGCCACCAGATACCGCAGCATCGTTGGCAACCGCTTGTCGGCGGCTTCGAGTAGGAGGGTCAACAAGTAGCTGATGGTGTAGGACGCGGGATCAGCCACGCCAGTCGCTTCGATTGGTGAAGTTGATGTCGGTGCCATC
Organism: Chloroflexota bacterium; assembly: GCA_003451595.1. Taxonomy (GTDB): domain Bacteria; phylum Chloroflexota; class Anaerolineae; order Caldilineales; family Caldilineaceae; genus Caldilinea. The sequence continues at coordinate 7,708 of DMDA01000135.1, forward strand.
GGCGCGATTGAACTCCCTTCCCCACTACAGATAGTCACGCGTGGTTGTCAACACATCAACCAGAAAGCGCGCCGCCTCAGTGTGATTTGCACTCATTGGTAGCGCGGTTAGGATGACCTCAACATGCCGGTCGGCTACTGGTATCCGCGCATGGTAGTACGCTCGCGCTCTGGCTTGCAGCGACTTCCAGGTGGCAAGCGAACACGGATAGACCAGACAACTGACAATGCGTGCAGCGTTCTTCGCAGTCGAGTAGGCGAGCACCTGCAAAAGGTCGAGGCGATGTTGTGTTTGTAACTGCTCGTCCAACTGCCACCAGGCTGTCGTTTGCAGCTCCTCCCAGTGTCGTTTGTACTTGGCGTCAATGATGATCGTCTCTGTACCCGTTTCCAGGATCAGATCCGGCACAAGCGAACGCTGCGAGCCTTGATAAGGCGGCGACCACGACAAAGGCACGGTGGTTTCGCGGCGGCGTCCCACTTGCAGCACGCCGCCGAGCGAATGTGCTGCCTTTGCCATGACCGTCTCCAGCCAAGCCTCAAAGAACTCTTCCATACTCAGCATCCAGGGCAGCCCGTTCAGGTCAGCAATGCCCGCCAGCCCGCGATCATCCGCCGTCCACTCAATCGCTTCGATGCCCTGGCGAAACACATCCGTCGTAAGCGGCTGTCGTGCCCAGGCTTGAAACTGTGCGCCTGTGGGCGGCTTGGGCTGAACTGACCGTACTCTGTCGATCAGTAGTTGGCAGAGCACCGCCAGTTGTGCCACAAATGCCCCGGCATTGCGCTGCGTCTCCAGACTCGCCAGTTGTTTGCGCAGTGTAAAGTGGATGGCGGCTTTGAGTTCGCGATGATCAAGCAGGTCGGGAAAGCGGCTTGGTACATCGAGCAGACGCAAGCGTGGCATCTGCACCGTGGCATACTGCTGCCAGTCCACCGTGCCACGGGGTGAAGCTGTGACGGCATCTGTCATTTCAAAGCGTCGCTCCAGGCGATCCAACAACGCCTGCATTCTGCTGATCACGATCGTTGACAGAACCCAGGGCGGAATCCGCCGTTCCGAGCCGGGCAGCAAGGGGAGTTTCAGCGGCTGCGGCACAACGCGCCAGCCCATCTCTCCCAACATCGCGCCGATGCCAAGCCACTCAAAGCGCGGGCGCACAATCAAACCGATGTCGGGACGCCCGGATGTCGGCGATAAGAGCGGCACGGCACCAACACGTGTTTTGGTGACAAACTTGAGATAGACTTCTTTGCCGTCGAAGTCGACAGCGGCGTCGGCGCAGAAGGTGCGTAGGACACCTTCATTTTGGCGCAAAAACTGATGCGCTAACCGTGCCGCTTGCCCTTCGACGGCGCGTCCGGGCGTCCCCTGCACAAGCTGTGCTGCCGACACACGCACGGCGCTGGAATCTTCGCCGTGAATAAAGATCGATTTGGTGGCGACGGTCGGTGGTCGAATCATGCGCGGGGCAGGCTCACAGGCTATCGATCCACTGCAGGTAGGCACGCAGTTGTTCGGCAAAGCCCACGACATAGCCTTGTTCGAGGTATTCTTCCAGCAAGGGCGCAAGCCCTGTCTTCAATGCACGGACATCACTGCCAGCATCGACGTTGATGAAGTAGCTATGTCCAGGCATCAAGCGCAACGCCTCGTCGCTGGCATATTCAACAAAAATCGACATGAGCGCCTTGTACGCAGTCTGCATCAACGGCGTGCCCGTTTCTGCCACAACCGCCAGTTGCGGCCACAGCTTGACAAAGGCAAAGCGCCGCCGGATCGCAATGTCCATAATCGCGATGCTGCGGTCGCTGCTATTCATGGTGCCGAGGATGTGCAGGTTTGGCGGCAGCGTCAGTTGCTGATGAACCGGCTCCCCAAAGTCATACGCCAACGTGACCCGGCGTGGCTGCTCAGTCTTTGCCTCCAACAAGTAGATTGCCTCGCCGAGAATCTTGGAGAGATCGGCGCGGTTAATTTCGTCAATGTGCAGAAGGTACGGGCGCGCCGGGTCGCTGGCGGCAGCGATTGCCGCTTCCATCAACGCACCGCGGCGCGGTGCAAAGCGAAAGCCGAGGCCATCGCCCGTGGTGTGTGGCGCCAATCCGCCGACAAAGTTCTCGTAGGTTGTGTTCGGATGAAACTGGATCGTCATGCCATTGCCGGCGTAGGCAGTCTTCAACAGTTCTTCGGCAAGACGCGTCTTGCCTGTGCCCGGCGGCCCTTCCAAGATTACGTAACGTAGATCGGTCAACGTGGACTTGACCTCAGACGGCGTGACAGTCGGCATCAGGTGATCAAAGTAGCCTGCACGAATCTTCTCGGCTTCTTGCTTGTGGACAGTAAGTGGCGGGTATCCACGTTCTTCAAAGAGTAGATCAAGAAACGCCGCAAGCGCGTACCGCGTTGCGTTCCGATCCTCACCTGGCACATAGAGACCGTAGATAACCTTGCCATAGCGCTCAAAGACCGCCTGGTAGGCTGCAAACTGCTCCCGAATCTGCCGGGGAATCTCCATGTCGATGCGCACCGGATCAGCTTTTGCCCACGCCAATTGCTGCCCGTGACCAAATTCGTGGTTGAGCCAGCCGCAGATCGCCCGCATCTTGCGACCATGACCAGGACGCCCAAGAATATCCTCATCTGGTGCGATCCCCTGCGTACCAACGACGAGGGAGATCAGACACGGCCCATCTTCCACCGGAAAAAGCACAAAGCTGGTGCCGCCATACGCCCCAGAATCCGGATTCGACGGGTGAATGTACGCAGCAAACGGCACGCCACCGCCGGAACCCATTTTGGGTGCACGCAATTTCACCACGGCAGCGGCGCGACTTGGGTAACGTCCCCCTTGACCAAAGAGGCTGTCAAATGCCTCGCGATTGACTTTCTCCCAGTCGGTTGCGCCGTTGTAGATCAAATCCAGCAGTTGCTCCATCTCGAAGGTCTCCGGAATTGTGATGGATTGAGTGCGTCAATAGCCCGACAATCATCTTTGTTCAGTGCGCACACCTACGTGCACGCGACGGCGCGTGGGCGTGCCGACTAAACAGTTATCATCCTTATTGGGTCAACTTACAGCGTCTACCAGTATACCCCACAGCCACTGCAACGCAGAAAGTCCGTTCTACACGCCGCGTCACGGCAGGTGCAGCAGGGGGCGAAATTGTCGCTTCCAAAAAATGACTGAGTGATCGGAGCGCGATCACGCAGTGATCTTGATAGCTTGACTGAGTCATGTGGACAAGATCACTACGTCATTTTTCAGCACGGCGGACACTGGCCTTCGACATTACTGGTCAAAGGAGAGCGGTGCACGGCAGGACGGACTGCATCCGGCGGGTGGTTGACCGCTGTGTCAGGCGCGTCGTGGGTGCACCCCGCCGCGCCTAGCGGGCGCCCGCCCGCTGCACCAGCGTTTTTGCGGCGCGGTTGTGCTGCTCCACCAGGCGGGGGATGTCCAGATGCACCGGCGCGCCGTCGCGCACGCGCACCACGCCGTTGACCAGCGCCCAGTCCACCGGCTGTGGCTGACAGAAGACGAGCGCGGCGACCGGGTCGTGCACGGCGCCGCCTGCGTGCCAGAGCGTATCCAGGCGGAAGGCGACAACGTCCGCCGCCATGCCTGGCGCCAGCGCGCCGATGTCGTCGCGTCCCAGCACCGCCGCGCCGCCCAGCGTGGCAAGCTCCAGCGCCTCGCGCGCCGTCATGGCGCGCGGGTTGCCCATCACCCGCTGCAAGAGCAGACACTGCCGCACCTCATTGAGCAGGTGGCTGCCGTCGTTGGAGGCGCTGCCATCCACACCCAGCCCGACAGGGACGCCCGCATCGCGCATCGCCCGCACTGGCGCAATGCCCGACGCTAACCGCATGTTGCTGGTGGGGCAATGCGCAACGCCCGTGTGCGTGCGCGCAAAGCGTTCGACCTCACTCTGGTTCAGGTGGACGCAGTGCGCGTGCCAGACATCGTCGCCTGTCCACTCCAGAAATTCGGCGTAGTCACCCGGTCGATAGCCGAAGCGCGCCAGGCAAAAGCTCTCCTCATCCTGGGTCTCGGCCAGATGCGTGTGCAGATGTACGTTCATTGCCGCGCCGAAGCTGCGCGCCAGCGCGGCGCTCTCGCGCATCAGGTCGGGCGTGACGCTGAAAGGGCTGCAAGGCGCCAGCACGACGCGACGCATGGCAAAGCGGCTGGGGTCGTGAAAGGTCTCCACGACACGGCGGCTGTCGCGCAGAATGGCGGCTTCATCCTCGGTGACGCGGTCGGGGGGCAGTCCGCCCTGGCTTTCGCCCAGGCTCATGCTGCCGCGTGCGCCGTGAAAACGCACGCCGATCGTTTCCGCCGCCGCAAACTGGTCGTCGAGACGGCTGCCGTTAGGCCACAGATAATGGTGGTCGCTCGATGTGGTGCAGCCAGAGAGCAACAACTCGGTCAACGCCAGCTGCGTGCTGATGAAGACGTCGTCGGGCGTCAGCTCCGCCCAGATCGGGTAGAGCGTTTTGAGCCAGTCGAAGAGCACGACGTCCTGCGCCGCAGGGATGACGCGCGTCAATGTCTGGTAAAAGTGATGATGTGTGTTGACAAAGCCAGGCAGCACAATGCGCCCGCTCGCATCGATTACCTGGCGCGCTGCGGCGCGCAGCCCGGCGGGCAGCTCCGCCGTCGCGCCGACCCAGACGATGGCCGGCCCGTCGATGACGAGTGCGCCATCACGAATCTCGCGGCGTGTGGCATCCATAGTCACCAGCAGGTCGGCGTGTTCGATGATCAGAGAAGCATGGGTATTCATAAGCGTTGCAGCGCAGCCTCGATTTCGTCCAGGTGGGGGTGGCGGTGGAGCGAGCGGTCGATCCAGTGTTCGTTGCGGGCGCGTAGCTGCTCCAGCCGCACCGTTGGCAGTTCCTCCAGGCGGCGATCCAGCGTCTCGGCGCTGGCGATGGCCAGCTCGGCTGCGGCGCGTGGGGGAATGGCGGCCCACAGCGGCAGTGAGATGTCATTCACGGCCAGGTCGATGGGCATCTCGACCACCTCACCGGCGGCGTCGGCGGCGTCCAGCAGCGCGAGCACGCGCCGATCCCAGAAAGCCAGGTGCACCAGGGCGACGGCTGCCGTCCAGTGCGCGCCGACAGGTTGCTGCAGAGCGGCGTCGGTGTGCGTGGCCGCCAGTGTGCGCAGGCGATCAGTAGCGGCGCGATTGCGTTCGACAAAGGTGCGGTCGGTTGACATGATACGCGCATTCCTCCTCGTTGATGAGCGGATTGGTTGGCAGTGCGGTTGATTGAGCGCAACGATATATCAACGCGGGCAAGGCGTCAATGTGTTGCTTGTAAACAATTTGACGTTACAACCTGGAAATCATTACCCCTCGCGGCGGCGGAGTTGCTGCGCGGCGCTCAGCGCTGCGTCGATCAGGCGCTCTGGGTCAGATGGCGGCGCGTCGCTCTGTGAGCGGCGCAGCCAGATCAGAAACTCGATGTTGCCGGCTGGCCCCGGTGCGGGCGATACGGTCAAACCGGCGACGGTTAGTGCAAGCGACGCCGCCAATGCACATGTTTCGGCCAGGACGCGACGGTGCACTTTGGGGTCGCGCACCACGCCGCCTTTGCCCACCTGGTCAGCGCCCGCCTCGAATTGCGGCTTGATCAGGGCGATCACCTGGCCGTCCGGTTTGAGCAATCGCAGCGTGGCCGGGAGCACCAGGGTCAGGCTGATGAAGCTGGCGTCGATTACAGCCAGGTCGGCCAACACGCCGTCGGGGAGGGCTTCCAGATGACGTACATTCGTGCGGTCGAGCACGACGACGCGTGGGTCGCTCTGTAGCTTCCAGGCCAGCTGACCGTAGCCGACGTCGATGGCGTAGACGCGCGCGGCGCCGCGTTGGAGCAAACAATCGGTAAAGCCGCCGGTGCTGGCGCCGACGTCGGCGGCGAGCAGCCCCGTCACGTCGAGCGCAAAGGCATCCAGCGCAGCTGCTAGCTTCAGGCCACCGCGACTGACGTAGGGCAGTGGTGCGCGCACGGTGATTGCAGCATCCTGCGCCACGCTGCGGCCGGGTTTGTCATGGCGCACGCCGTTGACTTCGACTTCGCCAGCCATGATCAGGCGCTGCGCCTGTTCGCGGCTTGTCGCCAATCCCCGCGCCACCAGCAGCAGATCGAGGCGTTCCTTCTTCTCGCTCATTTCCCCACCCATCACGATTTTGTTCGGTTCTCGCTGCTGCCCGGCAATTTCAGCATTGGCAATGCTTCCGGTAAGATGCATCGCTGGCTGAGTTGACGCAAGATTGGTTGTGCGTCACATGATTTTGGGCAATCTAAGGATGTTGACATGACTTCTCCATCCGTTCCGGCGCCCCTGGCTGGCGAACGTAATAATGTGAC
>DMDA01000135.1:14324-32563 GCA_003451595.1 Chloroflexota bacterium
GATATGGAAAAGGACAGGCAGCACCCGCGCAAACGGATGCGCCCGCTGGCGAGCGGGCAGCTGGCGCCGCCGGTGGCGGTGGTGGCCGCCGTCATCCTGGCGCTCCTTGCCATCGGTGGCGCCTTCTGGCTGGATATGTGGGCGGGCGTCGTGCTGCTGGTCTACCTGGGGCAAAATATCGCCTACAGCTTCTGGCTCAAGAACATCGTGATTCTGGATGTGATGGTGTTGGCGTTGGGCTTTCTGCTGCGTGTGGTGGCGGGCGTGGTGGTGGTGCAGGTGACGAACTTTAGTCCATGGCTCTATATCTGTGTGACGTTGCTGGCGCTCTTTCTCGGTTTTGGCAAGCGCCGCCAGGAGATCGTCTTGCTCGAAGACGGCGCCGCCAATCATCGCGCCATTCTGTCGGAGTACAACTTGCCGTTGCTTGACCAGATGATCAGCATGGTGGTGACGGCGACGTTGGTGGCCTACACCTTCTACAGTTTCGACGCCACGACGGCGCTGGCGCACGCCAAGATGCTGTTGACCGTGCCTTTTGTGTTCTACATGCTGGCGCGCTATCTCTATCTGGTGCACGTAAAGCATCTAGGTGGCGCGCCTGATGAACTGCTGATCGAGGATCGTCCACTGCTGATCAACAGCGTCCTATGGGCGGTGGCAGTGGTGGTGCTAATTTATGTGTGGAAGTAGAGATCGAGAGATTGAGGGGGATTGAGAGATTCCGTCATGGTCTCTTTCCCGCCCAATCTCCCAATCTCCCAATCTCCTAATCTCTCACTCTTCCTGCACAAACTGCGCCCAGACGCCTTCCATGCCGTCGTCGGTGACGCCATAGAAGATGCGCACGGCGTCGCCTTCGCGCAGCGCCAGGTCGTAGCGCGGCTTGCCGGCGCGCCGCTCGACGCGCACAAAGCCGACATTGTCCCGCCACTGGATTTTCGCTGGATCAACCGGGCTGTCTTCCACTTGCTGAATGGCGTAGCTCCACAGCTTGCGTGCGCCCTTGCGGGTGACGTTCTTGATGACGTGACCGTTGCGCAGGTCGCGGATTGTGTAGAAGCGATGGCCGTTGCGTTCGTCGCTATCGATGATTTCCACGCCGACTTGCGGCAGGTAGAAGGTGGTGTCCGTGACCGGCGAGGTGACCGGCGTTGCTTCGGCTTTGACCGTAGGCGCTGGCGGAACCGGTTTGGCTGCCCCGTTCCTGGCTGCGCCTGTTGCGCGCGGCGTCTCTTGTCGGCGCCCCCTGCTGCGCTCGACAGGTCTGGCGGGCGTCTCTTTGACAGGCGATGGCGTCGGTTCGTCCTGTTCTGCCTCGAAGCCTAACGCCTCGCGCACCAGCGCCACGATCTCATCGCGCACGGCCAGATCGGTCTCCGCCTCGTCGCGCACGTAGAACTTGTTGCCATCGAGCGCGTAGGGGATGTCCAGTCCCTTGGGCGTCTGCACGCGCAACACTTTGGCGTTTTGACTCATCACGACATCGATCTTGACTTCGAGCTGCGGCGTCATGCGCTCCTGGATCGCTTTGCGGATGTCCTGCTCAACCTGCTCTGGCGCGGTCAGCCCGCGCAGCTTGCCTTTGCCCGGCTTGGCGCCGACGTAGACCGCGCCGCCGGCTGTATTGGCAAAGGCGCAGATGTCGGCCAGGATGGCGTCAAACTTACCCCCGCGTTGTGCAATCGAGTCGTGGAAGCTCTGCATCAGGGTCGGTCCCTCCTCGCGCACCACGTCCAGCGCGTCGAAGGGTTTATCGGCGGGTTGCGCCGGACGTACGCGGTCGAATTGCTTGGAGCGCAGCAACGCCGCCAGCGCCTCGAAGCTCGGTTCGTCCAACAGCAGCTCGGTGGCGCGTTCGCCGATGCCCAGGCGTTTGGGATTCTTGGGGTCTGTCGTGAGCCGGTGCGCGTCACTGCCCTGGAGACAGTGCATCCGGCGTGGGTACTCCGACTTGCTGCCGTTGAAAAAGCGCGCAGTCGAGCGCCCCGGTCGATCCAGGTCGGTGACTTCGAGTGCATCCAGATTGGGGTCTTGCGTGTAGGCAATCTTGGTCTGGCCGCCAAACGGGAAATTGCGCATGGCGACGCCGTGTGTGCTATTGGCGTGGGCGGCAATCACCAGGCCGCCTGCTTCATGGATCATGCGATAGGCGTTGATGACGTCGGTGGTGGCGCCTGTCTCAGTGCTGCCCTCGTCCAACTTGGCGGCGGGAACCTTCATCGCCAGCAAAATGTGTTCAAGCTGGCGCACCGAGGTTTCGGGTGGGAAGATGGCGAGAATATGGAACCCAAAGGTGGCTGTAAACTCAAAACCGGGCAAAACCAGCACCTGATTCCCCAACGAACGCCATTCTTGCAGCCGCTCTTGCTCTTCAGCGGTCAGACGTCCTTGCGCTTCAAGCTGCGTCAGCCAATCCAGCTCACGACGAATCGCCCCAATGCCTGCCACCGTGTTGTGATCCGTGATGGCGACAATCTCCAATCCCTGTTCCACGACTTTGCGCAGCCACGCCAGATAGGTGACGCCCGGCTCTTCGTAATCGCGCGACGCCGGCGTGTGCAGGTGGAGATCAACCTTGTACCACTTGCGTTGTGGCCTGGCGCTGTTGGGCGGCGCCGGCTGATTGCCATTATTCGATTTTTTCTTGCGACTCACAGAATATACCGACCTCCTCGGTCAAATGCTTGATAAACATAAAACAATTCAGGCATCCGGCTGCCTGCCTGGCAGGAGATTCCGAATACCTGAATTGTTTTTAACATAAAACTAACCTGACTGTCCAGTTTTGCGGATCACATTCCGTTGAAAGCGTTGTCCGCTACATAGCCATTGGCGGTTGTATGCTGGCCTGTTTGCGCCGGCGTGGAGAGGGCTTGGGCGGAACGGTGGGTGTGGCCGCTTGCACAGCACTGTTGGCTTGCATTTCCTCTGGCGACAGCAGCGCCGCCACCAGCACCTGATCGACGGTGTCGACGAGGATGAATTTCATCTGGTTGCGCACCGTCTCTGGCAACTCTTCCAGGTCCGACTCGTTGCGGCGCGGCAGAATCACGGTGTCCAGACCATAACGCGCGGCGGCGAGCACCTTTTCTTTCACACCGCCGATCGGCAACACTTTGCCGCGCAGCGTGATCTCGCCGGTCATGCCCAACTTGGGGCGCACCGGGCGGTTGGTGAGCAGGCTTGCCAGCGCTGTCGCCATCGTGATGCCGGCGCTCGGCCCGTCCTTCGGGATGGCGCCCTCTGGAATGTGCAGATGCAGGTCAGAGTGATTGAAGAATTCTGGGTCGATGCCCAGGCTCTCGGCGCGGTTGCGAACATAGCTCAGCGCCGCCTGCGCGCTTTCCTTCATGACCTCGCCAAGCTGACCGGTGAGCGTGTAGCCCTTGGCGCCCGGCACCCGCGTCGCCTCGAAGAAGGTGATATCGCCTCCTGCTTCCGTCCAGACCAGGCCGATGGCGACGCCGGGATTTTCCAGACGCTCCTCAATCTCCTCGTCAAAGAAGCGGCGTTTGCCAAGATAGGTGGCGACATCCTTGCGCTTGATCGTGCGTCCGCGCTTGATGTCGCCCGAGGCCACGCCGGCCGCAATCTTGCGGCAGACCTTGCCGATCTGTCGTTCCAGGTTGCGGACACCTGCTTCGCGCGTGTAACCCTGGATAATCTCGCGCAGGGCGTCGTCGTCGAACTTGACTTCGCTGGGACGTAGGCCATTCTCCTTGATCTGGCGCGGCGCCAGATAGCCTTTGGCGATGTTGACTTTCTCGTCTTCGGTGTAGCTGCTGAGCTGGATGATCTCCATGCGGTCGCGCAGCGCGGGCGGAATCGTATCCAGCACGTTGGCAGTGGTGATGAAGAGCACCTGGCTTAGGTCGAAGGGCACGTCAAGGTAGTGGTCGCGGAACTCGCGATTCTGCTCCGGATCGAGCACTTCCAGCAACGCGCTGCTGGGATCGCCGCGAAAGTCGCGTCCGAGCTTGTCGACTTCGTCGAGCATGAAAACGGGATTGCGGCTCTCAACGCGGCGCAGACTCTGGATGATGCGCCCGGGCATGGCGCCGATGTAGGTGCGCCGGAAGCCGCGAATATCCGCCTCGTCGCGGATGCCACCGAGCGCTAGCCGGATAAATTTACGGTTCATGGCGCGCGCGATGCTCAAACCAAGGCTGGTCTTGCCGACGCCAGGCGGCCCGACAAAGCAGAGCACCAGCCCCTCGCGTTCGCGGCGGATTTTGTCGCCGACGTTGTCTGGCTCCTCCGTGTGCTTCTTGCGCCGTTCTGCCCGCAGCTTGCGCACCGCCAGGAACTCTAGGATGCGCTCCTTGATCTCGGCCAGCCCGTAGTGATCTTCGTCTAGCACCTGACGGGCGTGTTTGATGTCCAGGTTGTCGATGGTGGCGGCGCCCCAGGGCATGCTCACCAACAAATCGAGGTAAGTCTTGATGACGCTGTACTCGGCGGCTTGAATCGGCATCCGGCGCATGCGCGCTAGCTCGCGCATCGCCTCGCGCTCGGCCTCTTCGCTCATGCCAGCGGCGGCGATGCGCTCCTCTAACTCGCGGATGTCCGCCGCGTGCTCGTCTTCCTCGCCTAGTTCTTTCTGGATGGCGCGCATCTGCTCGCGCAAGAAGAACTCGCGTTGCATGCGCTCCATCTCACCTTGCGCCTCGGACTGGATTTTGCGCCCGAGTTCGAGCACCTCGATCTCTTTCTTGAGCAATTGGATCAGTCGTAGCAGCTTGTCGCGCACGCGATCCATCTCCAGGATCGCCTGGGCATCCTGCACCTTCAGCCGCATACTGCTCGCCACCAGATAGGCAAGCTGGCGCCCATCATCAACGTTGATCGACATGATCGTCAGTTCATCGGGCATCTGCGGTTCAAGTTCGATCAGCTTGCGGAATAGGTCCTGCACTGCGCGCATCAGCGCTTCCATTTCCAGCCCGTCCTCGATTACCTCAGGGACGATCTCGATCCGCGCACGGAGGAAGGGACGCTCCTGCGTGTATTCGAGCAGGCGCACGCGTTCCAACCCTTGCACCAGCAGGCGCATCGTGCCGTCCGGCGTCTTGAGCACGCGATGCACCTGGGCGGCGGTGCCGATCGTGTGCACGTCGCCTGGCGCTGGCTCGTCGAGTTCTTCGTTCTTGCTCGTTACGAGCGCAATGATTCGGTTGTTGGGCAGTGTCTTCTCGACTAGCCGGATGCTGCGCTCCTGACCGATCGGGAGGGGCAGCCACATCATTGGGTAGATTACCACCCCGCGCAGCGGCAGCACAGGTAGGTCGTCGGAGATGATCGGCTCTGGGTGCCGCTCAATCGGCGAATTTTGTTCACGGAATTCTTCCGACTCGTAGAGCACTTCATCGTCGCCGTCGTCTTCCCAGTTATCCATCTCAAAATCCATCGAATCGTAGTTCATGCCTGGTGGCTCGTTTTCATGGCTCGGTTAGCGTGGAAGCAGGCTCTGGCGCGGGTCGCCGCGCAGCTATGCCGTAGTGTGCTTCCTTTCATTTCACAGCATTTGATTGTATCACACCCTACGCCATACTCCAGTCATCGCCACTCCAATAATGAGCGCGTCCCGCTGTTGGGCTGGCGTAAGTGCGCGTGGTCCTGGTCAACGCATAGGCGTTGGCGCAGCGCCTGCTGACCTTTGCAACGCCTGCGCCCGGAACCTGCGGCGCACCCGCCTCAATCACAGTCTTGCGGTTCTCGCGGAATTTCCGACCTTCGGGTAAAATTCAGGTGTTTGTTCTCACCATTTGCTGTGCGTCATCGGAGGAGGGCGCACAGCCAGTCGAGAGGAAGACCCAGATGAATGCAGCGCACATGACAACAATGGAGTTTGTGGACGCCCTGGCCGCCGGACAACCGACGCCAGGTGGGGGCGGCGCCGCCGCGCTGACAGGCAGCCAGGCTGCCGCGCTCGTGAGCATGGTCATCCATTTCACAATTGGCAAGAAGAAGTATGCCGAGGTGGAAGCCGAGATGCAAGGCTATCTTGTCCGCAGCGAGGCGCTGCGCCGTGAACTGCTGGCTGCAGTCGATGCGGACGCCGCCGCATTCGACGCTGTCGCCGCAACCTACGCCTTGCCCAAGGAGAGTGAAGCCGAGAAGGCGGCGCGCACAGCTGCCATGCAGGAAGCGCTCAAGCATGCCGCAGCCGTGCCTTTTGAGGTGGCGGAAAAATGCCTGGAGATTATGAAACTGGCGACGCCTGTCGGCGCCAAAGGCAACACCAACGTCGTCAGCGACGCTGCCACTGCGCTCTATCTTGCCTTTGCCGCCCTCAAGAGCGCCATCGTCAACGTCAACGTCAATCTCAAATTTATCAAGGATGACGCGTTTGTTGCTGCGTGGACGGCCAGAGTCGCCGATTTCCTGGCGGAGGCTGACGCCGCCTACGCCGCTGCCAAAGCCGCCATCGAGGAGACGTTGGGGGTGACGCTATGACTGCGGAGCTGCTGGATGGTCGCGCCCTGGCCAAGACCATCCGCGAAACACTCAAACTGGATTTTGCCGCATTTCGCAGCCGCATCGGCGTCGCTCCGACGCTGGCAGTGCTGCGCATTGGCGATGATGAGGCCAGCGCCGGTTACGCCCGCGCCTTGCAGAAAACGTGCGACAGCGTCGGCGCCGACTTTCGCAGCGTGGAACTCCCCGCCTCGGTGCAACAGGACGAAGTCGCAGAGGCGCTCACTGAACTCAACACCTCGCCGCTGGTGCATGGCATCATGATTCTGGAGCCGACGCCCGACCACATCAGCCATCCGGCGCTGATCGATCTGCTCAATCCGGCCAAAGATGTGGACGGCGTGCATCCACTCAACGCCGGCCGCCTCGCAGCCGACCGTCCGCCCTATTTCGTGCCCGCCACGCCTGCCGGCGGCATCCGCCTGCTGGAACAGGCGGGCGTGGCCTTCAAGGGTAAGGAAGCCGTCGTGGTCGGACGCAGCGACATCGTTGGCAAGCCGATGGCCTTGCTCTTGTTGCATCGCCACTGCACCGTCACCATCGCCCACAGCCGCACGGTTGATCTACCTGGCGTCTGCCGTCGCGCCGATATCCTCTGTCTGGCAGTGGGGCGGCCGGAGATGGTCAAGGCTGATTGGGTCAAGCCGGGGGCAGTTGTGGTCGATTTCGGCACCACCTACACCGACAATGGGCTGAAGGGCGACTGCGACCAGGCTGGCGTCGCTGAAGTTGCCGGCATGTTGACGCCGGTGCCGGGCGGTACAGGGCCGGTGACCAACGTCATCCTGATGGAGAATCTGCTGCGCGCCGCCGAGCGGTTGAGTTGACGCAGGGGCAAGTTGCGAGGGGCGAGTTGCGCAAATCTTCACCCTTTGGGCAGCATCTACTGGCTTTGGCGCTCTATCTGGCGGCGACGGTCATCTTTACGTGGCCGCTCGCCGCCAACCTCACATCTGCTATCCCCGGCGATAGCTTCGATGGTTGGCAAAATTACTGGAATCAGTGGTGGATCAAGCAGGCGCTGATCGACCGCATCGCCAACCCGCTGGTCACCGACCTGCTCTACTATCCGACCGGCGTCAGCCTCTACTTTCACACACTCAACCCCTTCAACGGTGTGACGACGCTGCCGATTCAGCTCGCCTTTGGGCTGATCGCCGCCTATAACGCCGTCGTTTTTCTAAGCTGGGTGCTGGCGGGCTACGGCATGTTCCTGCTGGCGCGCTGGGTGATTGGGGGCGAGAGGCAAGGGGCGAGGGACGAAAGCTCGCCGCAGGGACGTAAAGACGCCGAGAGACGCATAGAAGAGGAAATCCGCGTCAATCCGTCCACTCCGCGTCATTCGCGTGCTATTCTCTTTATCGCACCCTTCGTCGCCGGGCTAATCTACACGCTGTCGCCCTTCCACATGGCGCACCTGCTCGGCCACATGCAGGTGATGAGCTTGCAGTGGATGCCCTTCTACATTTTGACGTTGCTGCGCAGTCTTCACCTGGCTGGGGCGGGGCGTCCCTGGCGACGGGCGGCGCTGTGGGCCGGCTTCTTTCTGATCCTCACTGGCTTGAGTGACTGGTATTTTGTGCTCTACCTTTTTCTCTTTACGGCGGCGACGCTGCTGTGGCATTGGGGCGCACCGCCAGGACGTTTTGGCTGGAGCAAATTGGGGCGTGTCCTGGCGCCACCACTGGTCGCCGGGCTGGTTTTTGCCATTGCGTTGAGTTTCTGGCTCGTCCCGATGGTGCTGGAGGCGACGCGTTTCCGCTTCATGGTGCGTCCTGCCGCCGATCTCTACATCCTCAGCGCCAGCGTGATGGACTTCCTTGTGCCTAACCGGCTGCACACACTCTTCCGCCCTGCTAGCTTCACGTGGATCGGCAACCAGATCGCGCCGGTCAGTGAACGCACGATCGCGATCGGCTACACGGCGCTGACGCTGTCCGTGGCCGCGCTGGCGCTGGCGTGGCGCAAAGCAGCCTTCTGGTGGGTGATGGCGCTCTTCTTTTTCCTGCTGGCGCTCGGCCCACAATGGCGATGGGGCGACATCACTTGGGCGGACATCCCCACTGCTGCGTTGAAGGGTGAGGAGCTGGCAAGCTGGACGCCCTACGGCCTGCTCAATCGGCTCGTGCCTTTCATGCGCATCAGCCGCAGTGTCAGCCGCTTCGCTGTGATGGTGCAACTGTGCATGGCCGTGCTGGCAGGGAGCGGGCTGTGGCGGCTGCTGGCAAGATTGCGCAAATCAAGTGTGCAATCCGCTGTAAGCGCGCTCGTGATTGCTGTCTTGCTCTTTGAATACTGGGTGGCGCCTTACCCCCTCAGCCCGCCCGACACGCCGGCCTGGTACGCCGAGCTTGCCGCCGACCCCGATCCGCGTGCTGTGCTCAACCTGCCGATGAACTACGACCGCCCTGGCTATCTGCTCTACCAGACGGTGCACGGCAAGCCGCTCACCGTCGCCTACATCAGCCGCGACGACCCGCGCACGTTGACTGAACGCACGCCGGTGCTTCAGCATTTTCGCCATTTGGGGCCGGACATCCTCGCTGACGACCCGGTGCAGGTAGGGCGCACGGTCTTCGCCGACCTGGGCGTGGGCACGGTCGTCCTGGATCGCTACAAGATGCCCGGCGGCGACGAGCGCACCTACACCGAGGAGTTAGCCGCGGCTATCTTCGCCGGGCAGGCGCCGGTCTTTGAGGACGAACGCATCACTGTCTACAAGGTGATGCCGGTCGAGCAGCCGCAGCCGTACTTGATGCTAGGCGCACTCGACTGGGGGGTGCTGGAGGGCAGCGAAGGGGAAGCGTCTTATCGCACGCTGTTGGGCGACCGCGCCGAAGTGATCGTGCAGCATCCGCCGGCAGCGGGAACGGTGACGCTGCGCTACGCCAGCGACGCGCCGGTTACGGTGTCGGTCGTCCTGACTGGCGATGATACGGTGCTGGCGACTAGCGCCGGTGCGATGGGCGGAGTGCGCGTCGACCTGATGGAAGCGCGGCGCGTAGCGCATGCGCGTGGGCTGCCGGAAAGTCCGTTGTCGCTGCGGCTTGTGGTGGAAGGGGATGCGCCGGTGCGGGTGGAGAAAATCGCGCTGGAGTAGAACACGGATGAACAGCTTGGCCGAGTGGAGGCAGCGACTACTTCATACTGAGGCAACTCTGCTGCTTGCCGGATGATTTTCGTGACTTATTCGTGTTGCTTCGTGTTGCGCTGACTTCTCGTCCATCGGCGGCTGCCATTTCCCAGTTGTGCATGGCATTGGGGCGCCGCTGTTGTTCACTCGCTCTAGCCTTCCCCCGTCCGCACCAACCGCCAATCGCCAAACGTGTCCAGCAGCGCCGCAACGCGGTCGTGCCGCGTTTGCAAGCGGGCGTCGGCGACGGGCGCTTCGTCGATCACCTCGTCGATGAAGCGATCTGACGGGCAGTAGACTTCCAGGCGAGCGGTGGCAGGGTCGGCGTCGCCATCGCGCAGACGGGCGAGCACGGCGCGCAGCGCTTTCTCCAGCGTGTCATAGAGCACCTGGTCGGGTGTGGGTTGACCGCCGAAACGCATCTGCACTGCCTGGGGCGCGTAGCCAGGCCACTGCAACGTATACTCGGCGCTGGCCATCTCGCCGGTGGGTGTGACCAGCCCGCGCAAGGTGATCACGATGGGTGTTTCGGGCGCCTGGCCGGGCAGTGGCGCCACGATGTGCGGCGCTGGCGCCGCGCCGGGAGCAGGCGGCCCCAACACCACATGTCCGCTGACTGCTGGCTGGTTAGCGGCGTCGCGTGGGGCGGCCATGCGCAAGGGCGCGCGTGGGCGGGCTGGGGGGTCAGTTGGCATCGGTGTGCGCTGAGGACTGGCAACGGGCGGGCGAGCGACGCCAAGCGCTGGCGCCACCACCATGCGGCGACGATCGGTGGCGAGGTCATCTAGTTGCAACAGGCCACTCACGCGCAGTCGTCGCGCCAATACACGGCGCTGGGCAGGCGTCAACGTGCGGATCAAGTCAACAATGGTTTCGACCGTATTCGTTTCGGGCATGGCAATGGCGCATCCGGTTTTAGGGGAGGGCAGCACTCTGGCGCTGCTGGCGCTGTTCGGCACGCGCCTTCTCCCACAGGAAATGCAAATTGTTCAGGTGGAACTGCTGCACAAGCCCGCCCAATGGAATGCGGCTATGCTCGAATTGCTCGATGTCGTATTGCGCCAGGTCATGTTTGGTGGCGCCCTCCGCCATCAGCCGCTGGACAAGCTGCTGAATGTCCGTCAGGTAGCGCGCCGCGGCGTCGATGCTGCTGGTGACCTCGCCGCGTAGCAGGATGTCGCCATGCCCCTGCACGATGCACTCCAGGTTGAAGTCATGCAGATTGCGCAACGAGCGTAAGTACGCTTCGATGTCGGAGAAGGGTGTGGCGATGATCGGCGCCGGCATCATTAGGTCGCTGGCAAAGAGCACTTTGTCTTCGCGCACGTGAACGACGCAGGTGTCTGGGCTGGGGCCAGGCGTGTGCAGCAGATGCAGCGTCTTGCCGCCCAGCCGTACGACCATGCCTTCGCTAAAAACGAGCTTGGGAAAACGGATCGACACCTGACGCAGTTCCGGTGTGTGCTCTTTTGCCTCTTCGAGCGCCTGCACACCATACTGTTTGAGCATCTGCAAGCAGGTTTCGTGAGCGATCAACTCGGCGTCGGGGAAGAAGCAGGAGCCATAGACGTGATCGGCGTGGCTAATGGTGTTGATGACGTAGCGAATGCCCTGCGGACAGACGCGCTGTGCAAAGTCGATGATCTGGCGCGTCTCAGAGGGAAAGGGCAACGTGTCGATCAAGACGCCGCCTTCTGGCGTCACCACCAGGCCAGCGTTCACCTCCAGATAGAGACGGCTCGTAAACACCCAGGTGTCATCGGCGACGCGCGTACGAATGATGTTCACAGGTCGATCCTTTTGTTTGCAGAACTTACGCCACTGGTCGCGCCATCTTCTCGCAAGCTACGCGCTTCCAGGAAGATGTACACGAGAGCCTGCGTAAGTCCTGGTCTGTTTTTCCAGGCCAACTTTCTGACGTGGCGGCAATCCTATCACAGCTATATTGCCAAAGTCAAAAAGATTGACATAAGGTTTAGTTCGTGCGCAACAAAAAACCGTCCGGGCAATGCCGAACGGTCGTGTGCAAAAAATAACTCCGCAGAACCGTGTGGTCAGTGGGTACGAACCTGCGTAAGCAGGTGGGTGCGGACTGGACGCTTCCGTCTTGCCCGAAGGGCTACCACATCCACATCACTTGGTCCAGCTCCCGTTTTTGAGGTGTTGGCTCGCCCCGTGTGCTGACTCATCACGAGAACCGCAGAGTCAATTTTAGTATAGCACAGGCTTGCCAGAGGGCAAACCCCGCAAAACAGTAGAAACGGTGGGGCGTACGGTTGTCACCCACGCTATCGATCACCAGCAATTGATCAATTGGCGACCTGTTGAAACTCATTATCAACGACTTGGTAGATCCAAATCTGCGGATCGACAAGGTCGCCGTCTGGCTCGAAACGCAAATTGTCGAGCAGGGTGGCGAAGCTGTTGTTGCGTAGACTATTCGTGACAGCAGCGCGTTCCAGCGAGTTGGCTTTGCGCACGGCTTCGGCCAGCACCTGCATGGCGACATAGCCATTGACCGAGTACGTGTCAGGATTGCGATACTCCACTGCCTGATAGGCTTCGATCCACTTGGCGTCGGCGGCGTTGCGCGGGCTGGGGGCGAAGGCGCTGACGTACATGCCTTCGGCAGCGCCGTTGGCTTCATCGATGGTGGCGGCCAGAAATGCACCGTCGCTGGCAAGCATGGGCGCATCGACGCCTGCCCCAACCAGCGCCGCGCGCAGATAGGGCGCCTCGATCTCGTAGCCTGCATAAAAGATTGCGTCGGGCGCTACATTTTTGACCTGCGCCACTTCCTGGGTGTAGACGCTCTGCCCCTCGGCGACTTCGGCCTGAAGAGTGACCGCAACGCCGCGCGCCTGCAATTCCTGCACCAGACTGGCGGCTAGCCCGCGACCGTACTCAGTGTTATTGTGGAGCACCGCCACCGACCTGGCGGCGAGTTTGTCCGCCAGGAAATCAGCGCTGACCGCCGCCTGCACGCTGTCATTGGCATTGACGCGGAAGAAGTTGTCGTAATTGCGCGCAGTCAGGCTCTGTTCGGAGGCGGTCGCTGCGATCACGACGAGCGGTAGGTTCTTGTAAATCTCCATCGCGGCCAGCGTCTGCCCGCTGTTGAGGTGGCCAATGACGGCAAGCACGCGGTCGCCGGCGTCGATGGCCTGCTGAATCTCTGCGGCGCGGCTCACCGCCACCTCGCTGTCTGACTCATCATCGAGTGGGCGCACCACGACGCGATAACCGAGCAGCCCGCCAGCGTTGTTGATCTCCGCCGCCGCTAGCCGCACGCCGCCGAGGATGGTCTGGCCACCGTTGGCCTGGAAACCGCTCAAGGGCACCGCGACGTATACGATCACGTCACCACGGTTAGGTGCGCCACCGCCACCACAGGCAGCAATTAACATTGTAATCAAGATGGCTATCGTAAAGGAAAGTTGCTTACTCGTCATGGTTTCCACTCGAAAACGATTTGCCGTTATGCGTTGTAAGTGTAGATTTCATTCAGGCTGGTGACGAGGTCATCGAGACGTTTGACCTGCTCCAGGATGTCGCTTTGCAAGCGTTCAGCGCGGCCGCTGTTGATCGACTCGGCGTTGAGCAACTGCACCTGGCCGTAGACGGTCGCCAGCGCGGTGAGACTTTGCTCCATCTGTAGCTGCGCCTGACGCATGCGGGCGTCGAGTTCGCGCAACGTCTTCCACTGCGCGGTCTTGCTTTCAATCACCTGGTCGAGCTGTTGCTGAACGCCAGGGTTCTGTTCGCGCTCGCGCCGGCTGCGCAATTCCTCCAATTCGCGCGGCAATTTGTCGCGATCTTTTGCCAGCAGGTCGTCAGCCTGATAGGCATCGACGCGCAGCGCCAGTTGGTAGATATTGCTGACCCACTCGCTAAGTTGATTGGCGGCGTCGTTCAGGCGGTCGCGGATGAGACCCGCTGGCTGCTTGCGCACTTGCAGCTCGATACGTCGCTGATATTCCAGCGCCGCTTCGACTTCCTGGCGCAGCGCCTTGTCCCTGATCTTGTGCGGGTCAAACTTTTCTTGAAAGACTTCCAGGATCACGCGCGCATTTGTTTCTGCGTCGCTGAGGCTGGAGTAGACCAGCGCGCCAAGACCAATTACGCCGAATAAGAGCCAGAGTTCGCGCGGCAATCCCAACGGCCCTGGCGCCAGGAAGTAGACCAGCAGCGTCAGGGCAATCACCACCGCGCTTTCCCAGCGGAAGATGGCGTATTGTAGGATGTTGTTGCGCGCCTCTTTTTGTACTTCCGTGCGAATGTCAGACATGGTTTACCTGGCGTGTTGCGTGACAGCGCGTTGCGTGACAGCGTGTTGCGCCACGACATCCAAACTACGAAACATCCAACACGCACCACGCAATCTTTTCGCTCCTCGCAACTCGCCCCTCCTAGAAATAGGTCGAGATGATGCGATACAATTCCTCGATGTCGGCCTCGCTGGCGCGGCGATATTGACCACCGCCAATGCGCGCCATTTCGGTGAGCGTGGCGGCGTCGGCATCTTCGCCGAAGCCGATGGTGAAGATCACGACCGGCAGGTCAGGATTCTCACGCATCAACGCCTGCAAGTCATAGAGATCGCGAGCACTTTCGTTCTCCAAACCGTCGGTCATCACGACGACGGCGTTGATGGCGTCGGTCCGGTTTTCTTGCTGCAGTGTAGCGATGCCAGCGTAGGCTGCGTCGATCAGCGCAGTGCCGCCGCCCGCTTCCATGCGGTCGATCATGGCATTAAGATGCTGACGCGTCGAGTCATCGAGTGCAGCGAGCAGCGCATAGTCCTTGAGGCCGGAGCCAAACTCAATGATGCCGACGCGGTCGCGGTCGCCGCGTATCTGCGCCAGGAACGCCTTGAGCGCACTTTTGGCGGCCGTCAGTTTGGAGCCGTCCATGCTGCCGCTGGTGTCGACGACGAGATAGACGTTCGTCGGGCGCTTGGTATAGTACCAGTAGTCGCGCACTACGTTCACCACCTCGGCGGGTGGCATCTGCAAGGTGGTCTGTGGTTGTCGCCAGTCCACCTCGCTGGCGCCCGCAAAGGGGCTGCCAGGGCTGTCCAACGAGATGTTCAGATCTGCAGGACGGTAGCCAGCCTGAAGCAAGTGTTGTTGGGCGGTGTCGCTGGTCAGGAACTCGGCAAAGGTCTGGTAGGTGCGCCGCTGGTTAGCAGTCACAGTCGGCTCATCCGCGCGTTGCCCCAATTCGAGCAGCGCCAGTGGATGGTCAGTCCAAAGTGTGCCTTCGGCAGGATAGAGCGCTATCAGGCGGTCGCCCGTTTGTTGTCGATTCCAATCGATCACGACGCGTTCTTGCGCCACGAAGAGATCGAGGAAATTGCGACCTTCTTCACGGAGCCTGGTCACGACCTGGTCTTCGTTTTCGCCGTAGAAGCGCACTGTGCCTTCGACGGCCTGGACATATTCGAGCGTGGCCGGGGCGGTGGCGGCTTCGACGGTCAGCCCCCGTGTCATGCCAGCGCCGGCGTAGAACTCCGCCAATACTGCCAACAGGCCGCTGGCGTGTTTGGTGCTGGCGTGGCTCCATTTGAAGTCTGGGTCCTGGGTGGCGCGTCGCTGTATGTCCTGCCAGCTCACCGATTGGTCAGGCCACCCTAGGCGACGGGCGACGTCCTCCCACGCGGCCAGTACGATGGGGCTGACAGCGTAGCGCTGCTGACTGGCGATGCGACGCTGGGCAATCGGCATAGCCGCGCTGTCGCTGGTGGCCACGTTGGCGTCAGCGGCGGCCCACTGCTGCTCCAGCCTGTCGAGCCAGAGGCTGCTGTCAGGTGAAATCGCCTGAAAGGGCGGGCTGGCGAGCGCTGCCGTCACCATTGCCTCTGGGTCGTAAGGTATGATTTCAACTTTTAGGCTCTTGCCGTCGGGGGCGCGGCGCGCCTGTGAGTTGAAGTCATCGGCAAGCTCACTGAGCACCGGCGCCATTACCGGCGATACGGCGATGGTCAGCAGCGCGCTGTCCGCTTCCCAGCCGGCAACCGCCGGTTCGGGTGTGGCGCCGCTGCCGGTCAGCGCGTCGACAATTGTGCGTACGGTGCTGAAGACGACGATACCGGCGCAACCGAAGAGGAGCACGGCGACGAGCACAAGAATCCACGGCGCGTTGCGGTTTTGTTGACTGCTGGTGCGGCGTGACGAAGATTTGCTCATAGCGCTCGCCTTACTGTTTCACATTGAGATCGAACCAGCGTAGCAGCGCCAGCAGTGTGTCGCGGTCTGGGCTGCGCATGGCCGTTGTACGCGGGACAACCGGTAGCACGCCGCGGTCGGCCCACTTGGTGAAAAGGCTTGCGTCGCTGGCGTCGACTGGGATGTTGGGGTTTGCCGGACGCAGACCATACGCCAGTGCCGCCGTCTGTTGTTCATCGCTGAGCAGGTAACGTTGGAATTCGAGGGCAGCGTTCTTTTGCAGCGCGGTCGTCTCTGGGCCAACCCACACCGAGAAGGGGAAGTCGAACCAGGTCAGATATTTTGGGTAGTAGAGCGCCAACGGATCCTCCCAGCGCGTGAGGATGCCCTGCATATTTTGTAACAGATCGCTTTCTAGTAGTTGACCACCATCGCCGACGCTGTACCCGAAGAGGGCAAAGTCCTCGGCGCTGTAGGCGCTGGAACTGCTAAAGTCAGTCACGGCGCCCATCAATTCCTTGAGCCATTTCTGAAACTCCGGGTTGACGACATCTTCGACGGAGATGTTGGTGCGGTCGTAGTATTCACCAGCGGCCGCGATCATCGCCGCCAGCCCGCCGACGTTGCGCGAGGGATTTGGCACGACGAGCTTGAAGAAGCCCCAGGCTGGCTCGCCGCCCAGTTCGGGCCAGCCGCCAGTCGCAGTTGCGGCGTCATGAATGGCATCCCAATTGATTTCACCGTATTTTTGTTCGAGCACTTCAGCGCGCGTGTTGTATAGCCCCCACGTAAAGAGGCTGATCGCAATAGGGCGCGCGCGGTATTCGCCGTCGGTCAAGAAGACATCGCGCCCCAGACGCTCCTTGTAGGCCGCGTTTGCCAGCTCAACCAGATAGCGACTGTCGGGAATCCAGGCAACCGGGAACTTTTCCAGCGCCTTGCGTTCGGCGTCGGTCAATGTTTCCGGCGTTTGCTCGGCTGACAGCGCGCCGTATTCGTTGCGATCCCAGCGTCCGAGCGCGGTGAGACCATCCACCGCCTCGACCTGCACCTGGATCGGCACGCCATCGATGGTGCGCTTCTGGGCGTTGAAAGATTCAGCCGCGCTGCGCACCCAGGGTTCGACAGGCAACGAAGTCAGGATGCGAAGCGTAACCGTGTCTGGCCTGGCGATGGTCAGCGCAGCGCCACCCGCATTGTTGCTGGTGTTGGTCAGCAACACCGTCACGCCAACGATGAGCAGCGCTGCGACAATAATAGAGATGAAGATGATGCGTGTTCGGTTCATCGGTACCCTTGCTCGCAATCCGATGGGGCGGATGGAGAGGACAGCATTCCAGGGCCGCTGCCCCGGAATGCTGCAACTTGTGTGGTGCACCAATCAGCCTGCCAACGGGTAGCTGATTGGTAGTGAGCTTAGCTGGCGAGTCCGAGCTTCTTCTTGCGTTCAGCCAACTGGGCGTCGAGCATGCCGCGCTCCAGCACGTCGTCCATTTGCTTGTCAAGGTTGGCCGCACGGATTTCAGAAGCGGTGGTTGCCTTGTCCAGCCGGGCGCGGATGCTGCCTGCAATGCGCTCGATGTCGCTGTCGCCCGATCCCATCAGATCGTCGAGGCTCTTCATCGCCTTGACGGTGGTCTCTTTGCTCTTCGCCAGCTCGAGCAGCG
Source organism: Chloroflexota bacterium (assembly GCA_003451595.1). Classification (GTDB taxonomy): domain Bacteria; phylum Chloroflexota; class Anaerolineae; order Caldilineales; family Caldilineaceae; genus Caldilinea. Next base: position 31,772 of record DMDA01000135.1, read on the forward strand.
CCTGCAACTCTTCGCGCTGCTGCTTCATGGTCGCCAAGCGCGCTTCCAGTTTCACCTTGGCGTCGAGCAATTTCTGGAACTCGTCTTCCTGGCGTTTGAGCTGTTCGCGATAGGTCTCCACCAGGCGTTGCGTGCTGTTGAGGCGGCTCTGCGCGGCAATGGCAGCGGAGTCGTTGCCTTCGCGCAGGAAGGCGTCGATCGCGCGGTCGAGTTCGTCTTCTTTCTGTTGCAGATCCGCCAACTTGCGCTTGAGCGACTTCGCTTCACCGCCTACTGTGGCGGCAGCGTCTTCCAGGTCTTCGAGATTCTCCTCGACCTGACGAACATACTGGTCGATGACGGCAAGGCTATTGCTTTTGAGCGCCTGGTCTACCAGTGCATGAAGATTTGCCGAAATCAAGACGGAAATTTTGTCCAATAGAGACGCCATCTGGTTGTCCTCCCTGATCTGTCTGTAAGAGCGTGCTGTGTCGATACGATATTCAACGAGCGTGAGCGCATCCAGCCATTCGGCCTTGGGCAGAGACGCTGGAAGCTATCTCTGGTTCTGGATTACGGACTCTCGTTGCAGTACGAGAGGAATGTTCATTGGGTTGCACCTCAACTCCGCCATTCCCGGCAGTCATTATAAATCGACCATTCGGGATAGACAATGACAATGCGCTGACAGATTGGAGTGTCATTTGCTGACATGTGAAGTTGCCCCGATTGGGTGGAGGGTGATGATGATAAAGACTTTCCTTGTCTGGCACAGAACTTAGTGTCATTTTTCACATGCCAGATTTGACGGGA
>DMDA01000135.1:32851-33021 GCA_003451595.1 Chloroflexota bacterium
AAAAAGAAATTAGTGCAAACGACAAAATGCAAATTTGACAGGCGGAGACGAATGATATAGACTACACACTTGCCCTTGCGAAAGCAAGGGGCGAAAGCGCCCGAAGGGAGTGTTGTTGGCGCCGAATTCGGAGGTAAACCGAAGGGGTGTTGGCGGCGTAACGGAGGGTG
>DMDA01000064.1:0-65432 GCA_003451595.1 Chloroflexota bacterium
TTCTGCGCGCAGAAGGCGACGGGTGCTTAACTTTCTTTCCATCAAAACGGGTCAATATCGGTTCGCGTGCGCGCGTACATTTGATCCTGCTCCATGAACACAATTTCAGCTTATGAAGGGCTTTATATAACCCCAAATGTGACCAACGTTTTTCATCGTAGGGAGAGAGAATGGCGCCCCCAACAACCACGCACATGAGCCTGACTGATTGGGAAAAGACACTCAGCGCTTACTGCAAGCGCGTTTCCCATTTGAGCGAGATTCCGCTATCCGCGTTCGATATTGACGAGATCGGACGACACCTCAAGGCGTTGGTCAGCCGCACCCAGAAGAACCAATTGAAAGACCAGATTTCGCGCTATCCCAGCATCTGGGTCGTCTACATGGCGGCAATTGCTGCGCGCAACGATGATCTCGGATACTGGGAGGCTCTCATCGCCTCCCTGGGCGCAAGCCGCAAGGGCTTACCGGCTTCGCTCATCGGCAGCGCCTTCTTGAACGCGGTCAAACAGCTTGGTTTGCCTGACTATGCTGATGTCGGTGGCTACCACTACGTGACGCCGATTCGGCTTCACGGTGGCATTCCGGCTTATTCGCTGCCTGACTTCTTTAAGTATATCGTGATGCCGGCTGCCAAAGACGCGAAACTTGCCGATAAAACGCCCTCAGAGCAGATCGCAGCGCTGCTTGCTCGTTCAACAGTCGAGCTTTTTGTCGATTCACCCGCTCGCAACTATCTCAAGTATGGTGGCGCAACAGCTGAGGCGTTTTTCACCGCCTGTGTCGACATGGCGCGCACGTTCCTGCAGAGCCATACGTTGCCCTCCTCGCTGTCGCCTGAACTGCCAAAGCATGTCGTCGATGCGTTCCGCGCCTATGTTGAAGAGACAGAGCAGGTCACTGCAGGACAGAAACGCCTGCGTCCCCCCCGCCTCTTGCTCGATCCCTATTCACACAAGGAGTTGCACCGTCTAGAACTGCCTGCCCAGCCGATCGACGTCGATCGGGCAAGATGGCGTTATGAATGGAAGATGTGTCTGGTCGGCGCCACCACACGCAATTGTGCACAGGTCGAAAAAGTACGCGTGCGTCGCATCGGATATGACCTGACGACGGAACCACGCACAGTTTCCCTGGAGTTTCCACCTGGCCAGGTGTGCGTTGAGTTATGGGCAACGTCTGCCGAAGAAGATAAAGCTGTGCAACCCGAATTAGTTGGGCGTTGGGTGGTCAGCCTGGCGCCGCCGTCAGGGCAGGCGCCGCTCCTGGCGTTCCAGGCGCAGTCCGGGCAGGCGATCCGCACTGATCGGACGCTACCGGCTGAGCGATTGTGGTTGCTCTATCCGCGCACGGCGCAATTGAAACCGATTGGAGAAGGACACTGCACTCAGCGAATTGCTGAGTTACTGGGTGACTGGTCGGATTGGCAGATTGAAGAGTGGGACTTGTCGCGCGCCACTGCAATAATTGTGGAAGCGCTTGGCGACACCTGGTCCTTTGTTGTTCGCAGTCAGTTACAGGAACCGCGCCTCGAAGGCGGCCGACGTCTGCTAGAGGTTGTCAATGAAGAGGACGTCCCGTTCTTTGTGGATGAGCTGCCAAGATTGTGGCTGCCGCGGCTGAACAATCAATCACGCGACGATGAACTGAAGGATTGGCGCGTCGCAGTCTGCTCACGCTGGGCAGCCGTGCCTGCGCTGCCAGAATCGAGTCCGCGCCCGCTGTCGGATTGGAGACACGCGGTCACCGTGCAGACTGAGAGCGTTGAGTTTCCTCTGTCCGCCATCCTCGGCGCTGCGCCCATCGGTCTTTATGAGATTACGGTCGAGGGACCGCACAAAGTACGCAAGAGCATGCGTTTCTCTGTGTGGCAAAGGATAACGATCAACAACTGGCAGCCCGTCTATCTGCCTGGGCCGCACGGCGCTGAAACTGTGACCTTCTCGCTCTGTACGGCGTCGGCGCATCAGGTGACTGTCCAGCCAGGCGCCGAAGGCATTACCGTCACATACAATGCAGAGGAGGGCTGCTACGCTGTCACGGTGGCGTCAACAGCCAGCGAGGCGCCCCTGTTCCTGGAAGCGCCGCGTGCCCAGGGCGAGACAGTGCGCGTCGCATTGCATGTGCGGATTGCGCGGTTACGTTGGAAAGTGACGACGGATGAAGATGTCATAGAGTGGAGCACCACTCCGCTTCATCTGCCAGCGGACAAGTTGATACAAAGCCGGTCTCCCCATCTCTTGCTTGAGCTAGACGCCGAGGACTGGCCTGCATGTCGTTTGTTGTTGCAAGACGCCGGAGCCACGGCTGAACCGTTGCAGATGAGCGACTGGCGTAAACCACAGCGCGGACAACGACGGATGCATCTTCCCTTGGCTGAATACAGTGAAACGTTACGTCAGTTAATGGACTATCCTGTGTTCACATTCAGTTTGGAGCTACACAGCGAATCCACCAATCCCGGCTTCTTGCCGCTGCTCTATCTTAACCGCGAGCCTGAGCTGACCGTTGTCTTGCTAGACTGGGCACCCGACGGCGTCACCTACCTGCACTGGGAAGCGGAGCACCGCCTGCGCAATCGCCGCGTGCGCCTGTGGTCGGCGTGGCAACCGTGGGTGCCGCCCTACGAGTTTTGCATTCCTGACGATGTCGCCGCCACTGAACTTTCGAAGAAACCCGGCAGTGGGATGTTGCAACTGCCGATCAAGCTGCCGCGCGGATGGTATCGGGTGGCGCTGCGCACGGCGCCCGCATGGGAAGAATTATCCGCGCCGCCTGAACCGCCAGCCGGCGCGCTGCTGGCACGCGATGCAGACCCCGATTTCCGTCTGCTTGAATTGGAGGATGCAGACCCCACATCCCCCGAACAAGAGTATCTCAGCCATTTCGAGCGCGCCTGCATTTTGGATGCCATGAACGACAATGCTGGATGCCAGGCTGAGGTGCAGTGGCTCTTCAAGCACCATGCGCAGGCTGCTCCCGACATGTTATATTCCGTGTATCGCTGGCTGCACGCCCGCAACGACCCGACAGCTCGCGCCATTCGCCTGCACATGTTTGCTCTCGACAAAGTCGAACGCGTCTTGTTTGAAGACAAGTTCGCCAGCCTGCGCCGCAGTTACATGGAGGCGTTCGCTGAAATCAGATTTGTCAAGCCCGAATGCGCCCTTCTTGTGCTCCAGTCCAGTCAAATTCCTGAACTAGACAGCCATGCCCTGCAAATCCTGTTGAAGCACCAAAGACCTGAAGCGGTGAGTCACATACTCGGCAGGGTGTCCCAAGGGGCGTTGAGTGAACAAGACGCCGTAGCCCTGTTTAGCGTCGAAGAGTGGGCCGAATTCTCTTTGCAGACTCTGCTTAGGCAGCCAACCGCCCCAGTTCGTGACCGCATCATCCTCAGGCTGTTGTCGCTTACTCCGACGGCGTCGCTTGTCAGGCTCGGAGACTGGGTGCACTGTGAGGCAGGCTGGGGCAAAATCGAGACGATTTCACTCGGAGGGGAGTCCAGAAGTTGGTTTGATCCAGAACACGAAATGCCGAAACTAGGCATCGTGCTGCGCCCTAACCTCAATCCGCTCCGCATAGTGCTTCATGTGCACAGCAGGAAGATGGTATTTCCCGAACACTCTCGCCTGTACCGCTGTACGAAAGACAACGGCTGCGCTGGTTTCATTTCAATATGGCAAGATGACGTGACCTATCAACACAATCGCGTCGCTCACGATGGCATGCAACCCGCCTTTGAACAGATCGGCGCACATGAATGGCGATGGCGGAAGGCGCCAACTTATCACCGCCAGCCACCCGATAACGAATTTCAGTGATCGGTTGATTTCCAGTCTGGTTTGAAGGGAACATACTCATGGCTCTCCATCCACTGACAACGACGCGTGCATTGCACGATTCCTATATTCGGTATCTTAAGACCATCAAGCCCTTTCAGGATGACGAGCTGCGCCGTGAATTTGCAGAGTCGCTTGACAAACCTGGCGTACTCATGAAAGGGCCGATCGTCGAGGCGTCGCCGCCATTCCTACCTGGAGCCAGCCTGGCGCAACTTGTGGCAGAGGGAGTGCTGACGCGCGGCTTCTCGCGCTTGTGCAACCCGGAACTGCCCTACGAGCGCCCACTGCACCGTCATCAAGAGATTGCCATTCGCAAAGCGGTTGGCGGGCGCAACATTGTGGTGGCAACTGGCACCGGCAGCGGCAAGACAGAGACCTTTTTGATCCCGATCTTCGATCATTTGCTGCGTGAAGAGGCGCAAGGGACACTGAGTCGCCCTGGCGTGCGAGCGCTGTTGCTGTACCCGATGAACGCGCTGGCGAACGATCAGGTGAAACGTCTGCGCCGCATCTTGGCGCACTACCCTTCCATCACCTTTGGCCGCTACGTAGGCGAAACCGAAGAAACTGAACAGGCAGCACACAAGGCATTCGAGCAAAACTACCCGGAAGAGCAGGACATTCCAAACGAGCTAAAAAGCCGGCAGAAGATTCAGGCAGAGCCACCGCACATCCTGTTGACCAACTATGCCATGCTAGAGTATCTGCTGCTGCGCCCCAAGGATTCAACGCTGTTCGACGGCGATACAGGTCGGTGCTGGCGCTTTATTGTGTTGGATGAGACACATGTCTACAGCGGGGCTAACGCCACTGAGATCGCCATGCTCCTGCGACGACTGCAAGACCGCGTGATGCAAGGACAGCCACGCAAGCTCCAGGCAATTGCAACCAGCGCAACGTTGGGCGCAGGCAGGAAGGATTTTCCTGATGTAGTGCGTTTTGTCAGCAATTTGTTCAGCGTGCCGTTTGAATGGAATGACAACGACGAGTCACGGCAGGATGTCATCGAAGCAGTGCGCGTCCCTGTCGCTAACCTGGGCGAGACGTGGGGCACAGGCACATTGTCCTTCTATCGGCAACTTGGCGAATGGGCCAACACCTGGCGCGAAATGCCAGCGGAACAGTCATCAATCCGGCAGTCCATTGCGGCGTTGGCAGAATTGCCTCCTGTCCCACCAGCTATCCTGGACAAAGCAAAACAAGCTGCGCTTCGTCATCCAACAGATTCCCTTCCTGTCTTTCTCTATCATCTGCTGCGTGGCGACCGCCAGTTGCAGCGACTACGTTCACAGCTAGAAACGGGACCAGCCGATTTGACTCGGCTGGCAGACGAGCTGTTTGACGGCGACGAGGAATCCATCGTCAATCTTGTCTCGGTGTCGATTCTGGCGCGGGAGCGGGCGGGCGATGCTCCGCTGTTGCCGGCGCGCTATCATGTTTTTGCGCGTGCGCTGGAGGGTGCGTTCGTTTGTCTCAATACGGAAGCGCACAACTCCCCAGGTAAGCCGCCATCGCCGCGCCTCTTTCTGCGTCGACACAAATTCTGTCCACACTGCAAAAGCCGTGTGTTTGAGCTTGCCAACTGCACGCGCTGTGGCGCCTCCTATCTGATCGGAGACATCACTTCAGGCGAAAAACTTGAGGAAAGCGGTGGCCCGCCGCCTGTGAAGGAACAATACTACCTGCTCCAAAACAGCGCGCTCTATGATGAGGTTGCCAGAAATCTTGCCTATTTTGTATTGAATCCACAGGCGTCGGAATGGGATGAAGACGAAGCGCTGGTGTCAGAAGCGGAGATGGAAGACCTTCAGTCGGAACCTGATCTGGAGAAGATGCGTCTGTGCGTGGAATGTGGCGCCATCTATGGTGAGCATGATGCTCGACGCTGCAAATGCAAATCACAACTCAGCCAGGTCTTCCGGGTTGAAACGAATCGCGCCAAGACGCTGCGGCGCTGCGTGCGCTGCTCGACCCATGCCAGCGGCGGTGTGATCTACCGTTTCCTCACCGGCCAGGACGCGCCGGTCAGCATTCTGGCAGACTCGCTCTATCAATATGTGCCGCCCGCGCGCAAGGAATCGGAGCAGGATAAGCCGGGCGCGGGGCGTAAGCTACTCAACTTCACCGACAGTCGTCAAAATGCAGCATTCTTTGCCGCCTATCTGGATCGTGTGCATCAGCGTAACCTGCGGCGTCAGTTGATCATGCGTACAGTCAAGAATGCTGTGCAAACGAGCAGCGCGAACCTGCGGCTCGAAGACCTGCTCCCACGGCTGGTCAGGAGCGCAGAGATGGCGGGTCTTTTTTCAGAAACAGACGGTGTTGACAAGCGTGAGCGAACGGCGGCAATCTGGCTGATGCAAGAGTTCTCGCCTCTTGATCGCCGGATTAGTCTTGAGGGTGTTGGACTGCTGCGTTTTCAGCCAGTTGCGCCCGCCAAATGGGAAGCGCCCAGGTTTCTGACGCAGGCGCCGTGGAACATGAGCAACGAGGAGGCGTTCAATCTGATCCAGCTTCTGTTCAACACACTTCGCTGGCAAGGCGTGCATACCTTTCTGTTGTCAGACCGCGTTGACCTGCGCAAAGACGAAGCGTTTGCACCCCGACAAAAGGCGATCTATGTCCGCAAAGACCGGGGTGGCCCCAATAAGGAGCGAGGGATTTTGGGATGGTTGCCCGCCAGCCACAGCAATGCGCGTGTTGAGATCGTGAAGAAGTGGCTTGTTGCCGCACGTGGGTTGGATGAGAAATACGCCGCAGGGCGTGCCGTTGAAATCCTTCGTGAGCTTTGGGATTATCTCACGGGAGTAGCCAGTCCGTGGCAGCGATACTTTTGCACTGAAACTGTTCCCAAAGAAGGCGTACTGTATCAACTCGATTATCGTATGTGGGAGCTGGCGCCAGTCCTGGATGCTGCTTCTGGCGGCTGGCACATCTGTGACCGCTGTCAGAACATCTCAGCGATCAGCCTGGGTGGGATTTGCCCGATTTACGGTTGCACAGGTCAGTTGCGTCCGTTGAGCGCAGATCACAGCGCGCTAAAAGACAACCTCTATCGTGACATCTATCTGAACGGCGACGCCATCCCCATGCGCGCTGAGGAACATACTGCACAATGGGTCACGAAAAAAGCAGCGGAGATACAAAACCAGTTCATCAATGGTGATGTCAACGTGCTCAGTTGCTCCACCACCTTTGAGTTGGGCGTCGATGTTGGAGACCTGCAGGCAGTCATGCTGCGCAATGTACCACCCACAACCGCCAATTATGTGCAGCGCGCCGGGCGCGCCGGACGCCGCACGGACTCAGTAGCATACGTCCTGACCTTTGCCCAGCGCCGTTCACATGATCTGACCTATTACGAGCAACCGGAGAAAATGGTCGCTGGACGGGTCACGCCGCCGACCGTTGTCCTCTTGAACGAGCGGATCATCCGGCGCCACTTGCATTCGGTCGTGATGGCAGCGTTCTTCCGTTGGGCGAAAGAACAACACAATACCGAGTATCACACGGTCGGTGAGTTTTTTGTTCCCAATGACCGGGAGTCGGGCGTCGACCTTTTGGTAAAGTTTTTGAGTTTGCAGCCTGGCTATCTGGCAAGTGCGCTGGATCGTGTGTTGCCGTCCGATGCCGACCTTCGCCGTGAACTGATGCTGGCGGACTGGGAATGGGTTTCAGCGTTGATGAATGAAACGCAAGAGGGTATTCTTGACCGCGCAATTGCGGAAGTCAAAAGTGAGATAAACACATTTTCTGAACTTGAGCAGCAAGCCGCAAGTGAAAAGAAATACAAACAGGCCGAGCTGTTCCAGCAAGTTCAGAACCAGATCCGCAGACGCGATCTGCTAGGCTTTCTGGGGAGCAGAAACGTGCTTCCCAAGTACGGATTCCCGACCGATGTGGTTGAATTGAAGACCGATCATCTGACTATCGACGGTGCAAAAGACATCGCGCTGGATCGAGACCTGCGCATCGCCATCTCCGAGTTTGCGCCAGGAAGCGAAGTCATTGCCGCAAAGAAACTGTGGGTGAGCACAGGCATCCGACGCCTGCCGGATCGGAGATGGCCGCCATACGAATACGCTATCTGTCGCAATTGCAAGCGTCTGAACTTCGAGGCAGAGTCGCTCCACGCTTTTTGTGAATGTGGCGAGCCGCTGAACGAGGGAAGACAGGGCAAACGAACCACCTTCATCGTCCCCGAACAGGGCTTTGTCGCCGCCAAAGAAACCAGATCGCCCGGTGAAGCTGCGCCACAGCGCATCTATGCAAGCCGAACGTATTTCGCCCGTTACAAGCTGCCTGACAGGCGAGGACATGATAGCGCCGCCGCTGAAATCGCGCCAGAGGAACTCGATGAGTCATTTGCTGACAGCCCTGTGCAGGTCTGGAAACGATATTCTCGATATGGTTGGCTTGCGGTTGTCAACGATGGCATGGGATCGGGATTCATGGTTTGCCCGTACTGCGGCTATACGGAGCTTGCCAATCGTTCCACTACTTCCACTACCAGGAAAGGTAAGAAAGACAGGGCTGCCCATCGGAATCCGTTGACGGATCGAGAGTGTAACGGTGGGTTGAGTCACTATCACCTGGGGCATTTCTTCATGACCGACGTGTTGGAGACGACGTTCCAACTTCCCATTCCCACCGAGGGCGCGATCTACTCGTTGCTTTACGCAATACTCGATGGCGCAAGTGAGGCGCTTGGCATGCAACGCAGTGATATCCATGGCGCGTACTACTACCAGTCTTCGGGTAGTTCACCCTCGCTGATTTTCTACGACGACGTGCCCGGAGGCGCCGGTCATGTCAAGCGCATCTACAACAACCTACGACCCACCCTGGAAGCCGCACTCGCCCGACTTGAACGCTGCGAGTGTGGAATCGAGACAAGCTGCTACAGCTGTCTGCGCAACTATCAGAATCAGTTTATCCATGATAAGCTACAGCGCGGGCTTGCCATTGAGTTACTGAGACAGATTCTCGGCTGATAAAGTACAAGCATTGATCCAAACCCTGCACAACATCATGTGCAGCTTGGGAGATGAAGGCGCGCGGATCGTGTGCAGTTTGGGTATGGTCTAGGATTTGACTATTTTCCAAACGACGATTCAATACACATAGACTGTGAGAATTATACGCATTGTAGAAACCGATGCGAACCAACATTGTTCTCGATGAAGCACTCATTGAAAAAGCACAGAAACTGACCGGCATCAAAACCAAACGCGCTGTTGTCGATGAGGCGCTCCGCATGCTCATTCAGTTGTACGAACAGGCGGAGGTGCGTGCGTTGCGCGGCAGTTGCGTTGGGAAGGCGACATCGACGAGGCGCGCCTTGCACGCATATCAGAGCAGCCGTCATGCTGATGGTCGATTCGACTGTATGGATCGACTACTTCAACGGTGTAGTTGACTGGCGCACCGACTATCTCGACGCGCACGTCACCCTCACCCCTATCCTGATCAGCGACCTGATCCTGGCGAAAGTCTTGCAAGGCTTTCGGCGCAACGATGGAGACTTCGACGGGTATGAGCGCCATCTTGGACTCAAGGTCGTGCGTGCGTGATGTGCTCTTGCACGCTGCGCATGGTTTGCCGCTGCCCGTCGAGGCGCAACAATATGGGGACTGGTTTATCCGTTGCCGTCTCAATCCGTTGTAGTCTTTTCCGTGAAGCACAGTCGAACACCTCCTGCAAGCCGTGCGAGCGTTGGCGTTCATGAGGAACCATGCTATCATTCTTCCTATGTCCACAGATTTGATCCAACGTCTGCGCGCCGCCGGGTACAAGATTACGCCGCCGCGCCTGGCTGTCATCGAAGTCATTCAGCGCGAGGGGGAACACCTCAACCCACAGGAAATCTTGGAGCAGGCGCAGGCGCTCCATGCCCAGACCGGGCGGGCGACAGTCTACCGCACCCTGGAGTTGCTTACCCAACTCGGCATTGTTCGCCCCATTTATGTCGGCGACAACGGACCTACCTACATCCGCGCCGATGGGGCGCACCACCACCTGGTCTGTTCGCGCTGTGGTCGCATCGTCGAGTTTGATGCCTGCGCCGCCGATTCGATGGGCTGCGAGCTGGAGTCTCGCTTCGGCTTCCACATCACCAGCCACTTATTGGAATTCTATGGCATCTGCCCACAGTGCCAGACGTCCGACGCCTCCCAGTCTCAGTAGCTCACGATTTTGCCTCACGCAAAGCCGCAAAACTGAAGGTGATTTCCTTCGCACCCTTCGCGTGAGATGCATGAAGCACTGAACCCCAGAAATCGCGGCGGAAACGCCCACATAGGCAGCCACTAGACCCTCGTCACCGCACCGCCAGATGACGCACCAAAGACAACGCGCGGCATAACGCGCGCGCCGCATGTCGTCAGCTTGACACGCAGCAGGTGCAACGCTATACTCCTAATCACAAATGAGAATAATTCTCATTAAAGCATTCTATGTCTGAGAGGAGCTCCTATGCTACACCGAATCAGTCGCCAGTCGCTTCAAATGGGGTTGGCGTGCGTGACATGTCTGGCGTTGTTTGCTGGTTGTGCAGCGCCCGGCGGCGCTACTGCGCCAACGCCTGTCGCCATGACAGATGATGATCATCAGGCCGCGACAGAACAAGTGGAGACACTGCCAGTGCTGACGCCAGTGACGCTGGCAGCAGGTGAAAAACTGCGAGTCGTCGCCACCACCAACATCGTTGGCGATGTCGTCCGCCAGGTCGGTGGCGATGCCATTGAGCTGGTGCAACTGTTGCCGCCAGGAACCGACCCCCACAGCTATCAGGCGCGCCCGGATGACCTGCGCGCGCTCAATCAGGCGCACGTCGTTTTCGTCAATGGCCTGCACCTGGAAGAAGCCATGGCGCCCGTGCTAGAAAGCCTGGACAGCGGCGCACCAGTGATTGCCGTCAATATCGGAGTGACGCCGCTGGAACTCCAGGAAGAACATGCTGACGACGCTGCAGATGACCATCACCATGAAGGCGCCGATCCCCACACATGGATGGATGTGCGCAATGTCGAACAATGGGTCGCAAACATCGCTGCAGTGTTGAGCGCCCTCGATCCGGCGCACGCCACAGCGTATGCCGCCAATGCTACAGCCTACACGGCCGAACTTACTGCACTCCACGAGGAGATCGCAACAACACTGGCGTCAGTGCCAGCGGCTCAGCGCAAATTGGTCACCGACCATGACAATCTCGGCTACCTGGCGCACGCCTACGGCCTGACCATCGTGGGCGCCGTCATCCCATCACTCAGCACGATGGCGGCGCCTTCAGCCCAAGAGCTGGCGGCGTTGCAACAGCAGATCACACAGGAAGGGGTCAAGGCGATTCTGGTCGGGAACACGGTCAACCCCGCGGTTGCGCAACAGATCGCACGCGATACGGGCGCCGTCGTCACCTCTATCTACACCGATTCGCTGAGTGGCGCCGACGGGCCGGCCGCCACCTATCTTGAGATGATGCGCTACAACCTGGCGCAGATTGTGGCCGCGTTGACCGCCAAATGAATCAGCGGATTGTAGCAAATTGGAACCGGCCGGGTGTCAGCGGATTGACAAAGGTTTGGCAGGCGGCTTATACTGCTGGCAACTAAAAATCGTTCCGTACAGGCGTTCATCTATTACTGGTGGATGGACGAAACAGGCGAAGCCGGTGCAAATCCGGCGCTGTCCCGCAACTGTGATCGGCGCTTCGGCTGCCGAAAGTCAGGTCGACCTGCTGTACGTCTACGTGTCAGCCCTCGCGGAATGGGGTGCGCCGTCGATACCAAGTCACTGGCAAAACCACCTTCTCGCACGCGAGGAGGTGGTTTTATTTTCAAAGGATTGTGGCGCAGCCAGGGAGGCAAGATGAAACGTACACTTCAGGCATTGGCGATGAGCTTTCTCCCCGTCGCTCTGGTGGCGACTGTACTGTGGACATTGGCGCCCGTCCCGGTTACCGCAGAAACATCAGCCGGTGCACATCTGGCGACGATTTCGTCGCCACTCTCTGCGCATGGCGAACACACCGGCACTGTCAACACGGCGGCAGTAGTGGTGCAGTTCGACGACCTGCGCAGCGTTGTGCGCTGGGTCGACTTCACCGAGCCGATTTCCGGCCTCACTGCGTTGCAACGCGCTGGTCTTGATGTCACCGTTGGCGAAACCAGTTTCGGGCCAGCGGTCTGCGCAATCGAGGGTGTCGGTTGCCCTGCCGACAACTGTTTTTGTAATACCGACCTGTTCTGGGGCTACAACTTCTGGGATGGACAAGGCTGGCAAGGGTATCCGGTTGGCGCTGCGACTTCGGAAATATCGGCGACAGGCGCCATCGAAGGCTGGCGTTGGGGCGCCTTTGGCAGCGCACAGACGCCCGCCGAGCAGGCCATCGCTGCAGCCAGCGCGCTGCAATGGCTACGCAGTCAACAAAACCCAACCACAGGTGGCTTCGGCGATAGTGTAGGCGGCGCCATCGAAGTGCTGCTGGCCCTGGGCGCCAATCACGAACGACCAGAGCAGTGGCAGCCCATCGATGGACTGCGCTCACTCGACGCCTATCTGCGCCCCCGCGCCAGAGAATTTAGCCGCAGCAACGTCGCTGCCGCCGGCAAGCTGGCCGTTGCCGCCGCCGCTGCGGATGCCTGCCGGCCGGCACGCATGGTGAAGCCCTCCTTCTATCTGACTGATGGCGCCTACAGCGCCGACGCCGGCTTCAACGCCTGGGGGATGCTTGGCGCGGCCGCATTGGGCGAGGAAATCCCCGCCAGCGCAGTTGCAGCGCTGCTCAGCCAGCAGGGCGAGACCGGTGGCTGGGAATGGCAGGCTGGCTTTGGCGCCGACACCAATACCACTGCGCTCGCAATCCAGGCGCTGATTGCAGCAGGTCATCCGGCGGACGCCGACGAAATTGCAGCAGCGCTGGCTTTCCTCAAAAGCGCACAGACAGAAACTGGCGGCTTCGTGTACGATCCGAAGACGCCTGAGTATGGCGCCGACGCCAACTCCACAGCCTACGCGATCCAGGCGTTGCTGGCAGCAGGCGAAGACCCTGCGGGTGCAGCGTGGACAGTCAACGGCTTCACGCCGATGCGCTTTCTATTGGGGTTACAGCTTGCGGATGGCAGCTTCGAATGGCAGCCCAACACCGGGAGCAATCTGATGGCTACGGCGCAAGCTGTGCCTGCATTGCTCGGGCAGACGTTTCCGGTCGTAGTCCGCGATCTGGAATTTTGCGCTGACCGCACGCTGCGGCTAGCGCGTGAAGCAGCGACAGGAGCGACGCCTGAAACGCAACCATAAGCATGAAGGGCTGAATCGCACATACTGGGGGATGGGCGCAGCGGTTCTCGGCAACGCCAAGACGCCGCGTCTGCCCGCAGCATCTATATTGTCGGCGCTCCTGCTTGCAGTCATCAGTGCGATTCTGCTGCTCACAGCAACGCCAGTGGCGGCGCAGGAAGAGAATCGCGCCGGGTTGGTGATTGTTCACGGCGACGGCAGCGTGGCGACGCAGTGCATTGCCTTCGCGGAAGCATCGATCAGCGGCGCCGAGCTGTTGGCGCGCAGCAAGTTTGACCTGTCTATCGAAGCAAGCAGCATGGGGGCGACGATCTGCCGCATCGATGGCGAGGGTTGCACGTTTCCAGGCGAGGCGTGCTTCTGCCAATGCCAGGGCAGCCCATGCGTCTACTGGTCATACTGGCGGCTGAACGACGGGGAATGGCGCTACAGCAACCTCGGCGCCGGCAATACCGTTGTGCGCGCTGGCGATGTCGAGGGCTGGCGGTGGGGACAAGGCGCCGTTGACAAAGCAGAAGCGCCGCCTGTCGTCACCTTCCAGGAAATTTGCGGCGCGTCCGCCCAGACCCTCACCCTGACATCCACGCTCGTCCCCGCCACAACTCCGCTGATTGCAACGCTGTCACCGTTGCCGACTGCACCTCAGTCTGTGGCAACGTCAATGGCAACGTCAATGGCAACGTCAATGGCAGTCCAGCTAGACCAACCACAAGCAGCGCCAACGCCGTTGGCCGCATTGGGTGCGATACTCGTTGCACTGGTCATACCACCGGCGGCGCTGTTGCTGTGGAGATGGGTGCGCCACGTCGGCAAGGAGCGCAACCCATGAGACGCATCACGACGCTGCTCACCTACCTGTTGACCACTCTGGTCGGCGTCATTGCCTTTCTCTATCCCTTCTGGCTACCGCAAGTGACACAGACAGCTGCCGGCGACATAGCGCACGCTGGCGACAGCGCGTTGATGGTGACGGTGCTGGTGGGCATTTGCTTCATCGTGCTGCTGTTGGAGGTGCAGCGCGAGGCGGTCGGCGCCAAACCGATTGCACTGCTTGGCGTGCTGGTGGCGATCAATGCCACGCTGCGCTTTGCAGAGGTTGCGGTGCCGGGGCCGGGCGGCTTCAGCCCAATCTTTCTGCTGATTATCCTGGGCGGTTATGTATTTGGCGGCGGTTTTGGTTTCCTGCTCGGCGCACTGACCTTGCTGGTGTCGGCAATAATCACAGGCGGCGTTGGGCCATGGCTGCCTTACCAGATGTTCACGGCCGGCTGGGTTGGGTTGAGTGCGCCGCTCTGTCGTCCTGTGGTGAGGATCATGGCAGGGGCGACAGGCGCCGCGCCGCAAGCATCAGCCAAAGGCGAGGCCGAAGCTGAGGCAAGGCGCGTCACCCCTCGCCCCTCGCCCCCCGCCCTTCGCAGCGAAGTCTGGGTGCTGGCTCTTTTTGCCGGCTATTGGGGCTTGCTCTTTGGAGCAATCATGAATCTGTGGTTTTGGCCCTTTGCTGTTGGGCCGATGCAGATGCACTGGACGCCGGGCATCGGTGTGTGGGAGACGGTGCAACGGTATCTGGTCTTCTACGCAGTGACTTCGCTGGCGTGGGACATGGCGCGTGCGATCGGTAATTTTGTCCTGGTGGTGTTTGCTGGCGCTGCTATTCTGCGCGTGCTGCGGCGTTTCCAGTTGCGTTTTAACTTTGTGCAACTGCCCTCACTGCCTGGAGCAGGTCGAGTGGGCGCCAGGGAGGAATCATGGACGGCGCGCTAACCACTCCACTGGTAGAAACCAGGTTGCCAGTGCGCGCTCCCTTGCATCCGCTAACGTGGACAGCATGGATTGCGGCCATTGTGGCAATTTTGACGCTGACGCGCAACCCGGTCTACCTGGCGTTGACGCTGGCCACGATTGTGCTCGTGCGCTGGCGTTGCTTAGCGCCGGTGCACGCAGAAGATGGGGGACTGACGCTCTCACCGCTGCGCTTCGGGCTACTTGTTATGACGACAGCCGCAATCTTCAACATGGCAATGGTGCGCGTGGGGACAACAGTGATCTTCACACTGCCGGGATGGATACCGCTGTTGGGCGGCGCGTGGACGCTGGAGGCGCTGGTCTACGGTGCGCTCAACGGGTTGGCGTTGGCTGGTCTCTTTGCCGGCTTCACGGTGATCAACCGCGTCGTGCCCGTGCGGGCGCTGCTACGGTTGACGCCACGCGCCTTCTATCCGGTGGCGGTGGTGGTCTCGATCGCCATCACGTTTGCACCGACGACGCTGCAACAAATTCAGCAGATTCGCGAGGCGCAGGCAGTGCGCGGCCATCGACTGCGCGGGGTGCGCAGCTGGCTGCCGTTGGTCGTGCCGCTGCTGGAGGGTGGCATGGAGCGCTCGCTGCAGCTGGCCGAAGCAATGGTGGCGCGCGGTTTCGCCAGCGGTGACGAGAAGGTCGAACGCTGGCCACAGCTGCTGGTGTTGACCGGTTTTGTCGCCGTTGTGGCCGGCTGGCTGCTACGGCTGCTCTGGGCGCAACCTGTCTGGGGCGCGGCCTTGCTGATCGTGGGCAGCGCCGCGCTGCTGAGCGGCCTCTGGCGCGCCGGGCGCCGCCATCCCCACACAGTCTATCGCCCGGATCAATGGCGGTGGTGGGACTGGCTGGTGATTGGCGGGGCAGCGCTGGCTGCCTGCGCCTATCTCTTGCCGCTATTCGAACGCAGTGCAATCTTTTACTATCCTTACCCAACGCTGATCTGGCCGGGCTTCGACTGGCGCATTGGGCTGGCAACGCTGGGGCTGGCCGCACCAGCATGGACATGAGCCACCAAAGGAGTGACGGACTTGATTCAATTGGAGCACCTGACCTACACCTATCCGGGCGCAGCAACCCCAGCGTTGAAAGATGTCTCTCTTGCCCTGCCGGAAGGGCAGCTGATCTTGCTGATCGGGCCATCGGGCGCGGGCAAATCGACGTTGCTACGCTGTCTCAACGGGTTGACGCCACATTTCAGCGGCGGCGCCATCAGCGGCGCTGTGCGCGTGAACGGCCAAGATCCGGTGGCGGCGACGCCGCGCCTACTCAGTCAGCATGTAGGCTTTGTCTTTCAGGACCCAGAGGCGCAATTTGTCACCGACCGCGTCGAGGACGAGATCGCCTTTGCGCTGGAGAACGCCGCCATGACGCCAGCGGCGATGCGCGTGCGCGTCGAGGAGACATTGGATTTGCTGGACCTGACGCCACTCCGTGACCGTGCGCTCAAGCAGCTTTCCGGCGGCGAACGGCAGCGTGTGGCGATTGCGGCGGCGTTGGCGTTGCGCCCATCGATCCTGGTCTTGGACGAGCCGACTTCGCAGCTCGACCCCAAATCCGCGGAGGATGTGCTCAACGCATTGGTGCGCCTGAACCATGACCTGGGGCTGACCGTGATTCTGGCCGAGCATCGGTTGGAGCGCGTGTTGCCCTACGTGGACAGCATCATCTACCTGCCCGATAATGGCGATCCGGTCCTCTTTGATGAGGCGCGCGCCGTGATGAGCCAGGTCGAGCTGGCGCCGCCGCTGGTGAGGGTGGGCAAGATGCTGGGATGGCAGCCACTGCCGCTGACGATCAAAGAAGGGCTGCGCTTCAGCCGGCGCTGGTTGGCAGAGCAACGCTCGCACCCCGACGCCAGCTTGCGCCGTCGACGCCGCTTTGTCCGCACAGGCGCTCCCTATATACAGGCGCGGCAGGTCAAGGTGCACTACGGCGGTCAGCCGGTCTTGCGCGGCGTCGATCTGGATGTGTGGCCGGGTGAAATTGTTGTACTGATGGGGCGCAATGGCGCTGGCAAAACGACGCTGCTGCGCTCTCTTGTGGGGTTGGTGCGCCCGCAGGCTGGCGAAATTCGCATCGACGGCAAGCCTAATCGCGGGCGCGACGTTGCCGACATCTGTCGCCAGGTAGGTTATCTGCCACAAGACCCCAACACCCTGCTCTTTGCCGAAAGCGTGGGCGAAGAACTGGCCGTCACGCTGCGCAATCACGGGGTGGAGAGTGGAGATTGGCGACTGGAGATTGAGAGAGCGAGCGATGGTGCGAGTGGAAGAGGGGAGGATAATCCCCATTCTTCAATCGCACAATCGCTGCATTCCCCAATCCCTTCGTTGCTGCGCAGGCTTGGTCTGATCGACAAAGCTAACACCTACCCGCGTGATCTGAGCGTTGGCGAGCGGCAGCGCGTAGCCTTGGCGGCGATCACGGTGACGCAGCCAGGGGCCTTGCTACTCGACGAACCGACGCGCGGGTTAGACTATGCCGCCAAGCGCGCGCTGGAGCAACTGCTGCACGGCTGGCGCGACGATGGCATGGCCATCCTCGTCGTGACGCATGATGTCGAACTGGCCGCCGCCATTGCCGACCGCGTGATTCTGATGAGCCAGGGAGAGATTATCGCTGAAGGCGAACCGACTGAAGTGATGGCAACCTCACCGCTCTTTGCGCCGCAAATTGCTAAACTATTTCCCGAAACCGGTTGGTTGACAGCCGACGATGTATTAGGAGCAAGCTAAGATGCCAAGATTGACGAAGATTTACACCAAGAAGGGTGATGAAGGGCAAACCTCACTGGGCGGCGGGCAGCGCGTCCCCAAAGACCATCTGCGCGTCACCGCCTACGGCACGGTGGATGAACTTAACTCGCAGATCGGCGTGGCGCTGGCGTTCGGTCTCGACGCACAACTGGCGACGGTGCTGGCGGAGATACAGAACGAGCTATTCGACCTCGGCTCTGATCTAGCTTTCGTCGAGGAAGACAAGGCGATCTACAAGTTGCCACAGATCGAGGCGCGCCACATCGAACGCCTGGAAGACATGATCGATGAGATGACAGCAGCGCTTGGCCCACTGGAGAACTTCATCTTGCCGGGTGGATCGCCCGGCGCGGCGCAACTCCACGTGGCGCGCACCGTCTGCCGCCGCGCCGAGCGCGATGTCGCTGCACTGGCGCGCGAGGAAACGGTGGGCGCCAATGTGCTGGCTTATCTCAACCGCCTGTCCGATGCGCTTTTCGTGATGGCGCGCTACGAGAACTTCATGAAGGGCGTGGCAGAACCGCTGTGGCAGCCAGGCGCATAAGTCACGGTTGACCAAACCGGAACAAATGTGCTAAGCTACAGCACAGAACTGGTGATTGCTGACCAGATAAGGAGGAACTGCGATGTCGGTCGAGGCGACGGTGATGGAAGCTGTCGTGGCCCCACCAGAGGGTGAGGCGCTTTCCTACACACCTATCGAAATTGACTACACAAACATCATCACCGAGGATGACGCTCCTGTGGACAATCTATTCTCCGAACGCCAACAACGGTTGCTGGCTGATAGCCTTTACACCTCTTGGGATGCAGCGGGAGCACACCGTCCCTTCCTCGCGATGACCAACGTTGGCCTGTTTTTTGCGCTTTCAACGCCACCCTATGTGCCAGACGTACTGGTCAGCCTGGACGTGCGCCTACCCGATGACCCATTTCCCAAGAAGAATCGCTCTTATTTTATTTGGGAGTATGGCAAGCCACCAGAGATTGTGATCGAGATTGTCTCGAACCGCAAGGGCGGCGAACTGGATGAGAAGCTAGACGGCTACGCGCGGCTGGGCGTCACCTACTACATTGTCTATGACCCAGAGTTGCTGTTGACGCAACAGGCGCTCTACGTATATGCGCGCCGCGATCTGCGCTTCGTCCCGATTGCGCCAGAGACATTGCCAGGCATTGGTTTGGGCGTGACGCTCTGGGAAGGTGAATACGAAGACTTGTCGGGCGTCTGGCTGCGTTGGATCGACAGCGAGGGCAACTTGCTGCTTACCGGCAAAGAGCGCGCTGAGCAGGAGCGCCAGCGCGCTGAGCAGGAGCGCCAACGCGCTGAAGTGTTGGCGGCAAAACTGCGAGAACTGGGCATCGACCCCGACCAGATTACTGGCGGCGACTAATAAAATGACATTTTCATGTGCAGATGCTGACTACATTGCAAGTATGGTGGCGGCGTCTGCACATGCAGCGGTCGGCGCAACTATCCCTTGACCGCGCCAACGCGCAGCCCCTGCATGAAATAACGTTGGAAAGCAAAGAAAAAGATGATCATCGGGATCGACGCCAACGCTGCGCCAGACATGAGCAGACCATAGTTGGTGCCAAATTCGCTATTGTACAAGTAGGACAGCCCGACTTGAAGGGTGAAAAGGTCAGGGTTCTGCAGCACGACCAACGGCCACAAAAATGCATTCCAGTAGCGCTGGAAGGCAAAAATCGCCGTTACGGCCATGGCGGGCGCAGCCAACGGCACAATGACGCTGGTAAAGGTCTTCCACTCCGAGGCGCCATCCATGCGCGCAGCTTCTTCCAATTCACCGGGCATGGTCTGGATGTACTGCTTGAGCAGAAAGATGCCAATCACATCGGCCAGCCCCGGCAACAACACGCCAGCAAAGGTGTTGACCAGCTTGAACTGCGTAATCATCAAGTAGAGCGGAACCAGCGTCACCTGCCCTGGGATCATTAGCGCTGCCAGGATCATCCAGAACAACACATTTGACCCCGGAAATTTGCGCTTGGCAAAGGCATAACCCGCCATTGTGTCAAACAGCACATGGATTCCGGTGCTGACCAGCGCCAGCAGCAATGTATTGAGGAACCACAGCAACATGCGCGACATGCGCAGGCCATCCAACCCCAGCACGCGCAGGCCGCCCGTCCCACTCAATGCGATCAGGTTTGTGATATTCTCCAGCGTGGGGTGGGACGGAATCAGCTCTGGCGGCAGCTTCACCGTGGAGGAAGCTGGTGTAATCGCCGTCACAAAGAGCCAGTAGAGCGGAAACAGGCTCACGGTCGCCGCCATGATCAAGATCGACAGGATGACGACCTGCCAGAAACGATCGCGCCAGTTGCGCCCGGCGCTCTGCGTACGCGCAAGGATAGTTGCCTGTTCCAGCGAGGTGGGTTCAGTCGTCATCGCTCTGTCCTCAATACTCGACGTCGGTGCTCAGGAAACGGAATTGCACGAAAGAAAACGCGGCAATGATGGCAAACAGCACCAGCGCCTGGGCGCTGGCACGGC
The DNA here is from genome assembly GCA_003451595.1 of Chloroflexota bacterium. Taxonomy (GTDB): domain Bacteria; phylum Chloroflexota; class Anaerolineae; order Caldilineales; family Caldilineaceae; genus Caldilinea. Next base: position 20,220 of record DMDA01000064.1, read on the forward strand.
CAAAGTTGAAGTCGCTGAAGGCCGTCATATAGATCAACTGCACAATGGTTGTCGTGCGGTTGATCGGCCCACCGCCCGTCATGATGTAGACGCGTTCGAAGACCTGAAAGCCAGCGATGGTATAAATCACCATCAGGTAGAGCGTCGTCGGCTTGAGTAACGGTACAGTGATCCGCCACCACTTCTGCACTGCGTTGGCGCCTTCGACCTCCGCCGCCTCATACAGCTCGCGTGGAATCGAGCCAATGCTGGCTGAGTAGAGTACAACCCCCGTTCCCGGCACAATCAGGATCGTGCTCAGGATCAGACTCCACAGAGCAATGTCCGGGTCCTGCAGCCAGAGCACACGCGGGATGCCAAACAGTCCCAGCAACCAGTTCAAGAAGCCATAATCGGGTTGAAATATGTAAATCCACACCAGTGAGATGACAATAATGCTGGTGACATAGGGCAGATAGAACGCGCCGCGAAAGAGTGACTGCACCTTGTTGTTGAACGGCTGCAGCAGCGCCGCAATCGCCAATGAGGTCAGTATCCACGCCGCCACCACGCAGAAGGCGTAGATGAAGGTGTGCACCATGGCGTCACGAAAGAGTTGGCTGCTGAATACGTCAATAAAATTCTTCAGCCCCACCCATTCACTGGAACGCAGCGTCACCTTTTGGAAAGCCAGCGCCACCGCTCGCAGCACCGGGTAGCCGATGAAGAGGAAGAACAGCAGCATGCTCGGCGCAATGAAAAAGTAGCTCCATTTGTGACGATGCCAAAAGCGGATGATGTGGCGCATGATGTTTGTCCCCCCGCAATTGGGGATTGGAGATTAGGAGATTAGAGATTAGGAGATTAGAGATTAGGAGATTGAGAGATGTAGAGTATGATGTCTCTCCCCGATCCCTAGCTCCCTAATCCCTCAATCTCCAATCTCTTAATCTCCTAATATCCCTCAATCCCTTACTGACTCAACGCGTCCAGCTCCGTCTGATACACTGGGGCGATGGCTTCCATCGCTTCCTGCGCTGTTTGCTCACCGAGAATGATCGCCTGGAGTGCAGCGCCATACTGCGCGCCTAGCTCCGCCGAGGTGGCGACTGGCGCTTCGTAGACGCCGTACTCGACCAATTTGGCGACCACTTCCCGGTTCGGCGTCGTGGCATAGGCTGTGTTGCTGCGACGTAGACCCGGCGCCAACTGCCAGCCCTGCACATCCTGCGCCACCTGGCTGTCGGTCAGGTAGCGGGCGAGTTTGTGCGCAGCAGCTTCCTTCGCATCATCCTCGACATCGACAACGGCAAAGAGACCGAAAGCGCCGTTGGTGACCAGCTTGCCCATGTCACCCATCGGCGGCGGTAGCACAGCGAGTGGGAAGCCGCTGTTTTCCAAATCGGGAATGAAGCCCGGCGTGCTCATCAACAGCGCCACCGTTCGGTTGTCCTTGAACTGGGCGCGCACGCCTGCCTGATCGACGGTGCCAAAGTCGGGCGGCGTGACCTTGTGCTCCAGCGCCAACGACGCAATTTTATCCAACGCCGAGACGCCTTCCGGCTGGTTCTGCACGAACTGCTTGCCATCTGGGCTGAGGATACGGCCACCGTCGATATACATCAGCGGGTAATACTCCACCGCACCCCACTTTGAGGAAGCGGTGAAGCCATAGACCTGCGTACCATCCTCTCGCGTGTAGGTGAGTTGCTTGGCCGCCGCCACGAATTCATCCCACGTCCACGGCTTATCGATCGTTGGCAGATCGACGCCGCGCTCGGCCAGGATGTCGGTGTTGGCAAAGAGCGAAATCGCCGTCACCCACAGCGGCCACGCCCACACCTTGCCATCGACTGTTGCCACCTGGAAGGCGCTCTCGTAGAAGTCGGCCTTGTCCTCGTCGGTGAGATAAGGCGTGATCTCAGAGAGGATGCCCTGCTTGGCATAGCGCGGCAGGTTCGGGCTGGTGACGCGGAAGATGTTGATATCGGTGCCGCCGGCCAGCGCTGTTTCCAGCTTGGTGTCGCCTTCCGCCGTCCATGGAATACCGACGATCTCCACGTCGATGTCCGGGTTGTTTTGCTCGAAGACCTCGATCGCCTTCGCTGTGTTGACGGAGCCGGCATCTGTGCCGCCCTCGACATAGCCACGTTGATAGAAGACAATCTTAACCGGTTCGGACGCCGCCGCGCCTGCGCCGCCGCCCGGCGCCACTGCCGTACACGCACTGAGCAGCATCGCCAGCACCACCGTGACGGCCAGGATAGAGTAGAGTCGTTTCATAGCAATTCTCCTTTCAAAGACAAATGTGGGTTTCAACACAAATCGCTGCCAGATGCAGGTTGTTGTCCTTAATGATTCCTGGGCAGAGTTTTCATGTTTTCAGTGTTGCGTGTTGTGTGTCGGAATCTTTCACGCAACACGTCATACACAACACTGCGCTCATAAAATATCAACCTAGAAGTCAGTAAGTTCGCGTCCCTCTTCGCAGTCAGCGCCCCATGCACTGACAAGGCGACTCAGCCTGTCTCTGCATAGAGCAGATATGGCGCTCGCCTCACCCGGAACGCTGCTTCGGCCGCGCACCACGCGTCGGTCAGGCCGGCTACGTCGTATCCCAGCGCCAGCCCCTCACGCAACGTTGCATTGCCGGCCAGCAAGTCAAAGTGCGGTGGGCGACCCTCCCAGCTCGACTCCAGAAACAAGAAGCGTTCCGGGTCCTGGGCGCGACATGCGGCGATGACGTGCAGCCCGGTTGTGACGGCGCGCATGGCGTTGCGGTCGGTCACATGCACCTGTACACCCTGGCAGTGAAGCCCAGCGTGTTTGCTGGCCGATGGCATGAAGTGCACCGGACGAAAACGCACACCGGGCAAGCCGAGGGCATTCAATGAGATCGCCAGGCGGTAACCATCCAGCCATGGCGCACCGACGATCTCAAAGGGCAATGCCGTGCCGCGTCCTTCGGAGAGATTCGTCCCCTCCACAAAGCACGTCCCCGGATAAACAGTGGCGGTAATCAGGTGCGGCATCCCCGGCGAGGTGGGCGCCCACAGCAACCCGGTTTGGTCAAACCACAGCGACCGCCGCCAACCTGTCAGCGCCAGCACAGTCAAATCGGCGCCAAAATTCTGTTCGATGTTGATGAGCCGCGCCAACTCTCCTAACGTCATGCCATGACGGATGGGGATATCGACAATGCCGACGAAGGACTCTAGGCCGGGGGTGACCGGTGGGCCTTCGATGCTCACGCCGTTGATCGGATTGGGGCGGTCCAGCACCAGCAGCGGTACGCCAGTGCGTCCACACGCCCGCAGCAGATAATAGAGCGTGCTAAGATAGGTGTAGAAACGCACACCAACATCCTGCATGTCAAAGATCAGTAGATCGACTTCCGCCAACATGGCAGCGGTTGGCTCACGGTCGGCGCCGTAGAGACTGTAGACTGGCACACCCAGCCGCGCGTGAACGGCGTGATCCACAGCGGCGCCATCCGCGGCGGCGCCGTCGAAGCCGTGCTCTGGGCCGAAGAGCGCCGTGAGCGTGGCGCCAGCGGTGATCAATGCATCCTCTGCAGCACGTAGATCCGTGGTCACTGCGGCTGGCTGCGTCACCAACCCGATGCGTCGCCCGCTGAGCAAATCACGTTGCGTTGTGATCAGTTGCTGCAACCCCGTGTTGACTAAGCTCATACGTCACTCGTCAGGTGTCACTTAGCGACCGGCTTGCAATGCAAAGCGGAACTTGTAGCGGTCGCCACGATAGGAAGAAAGCACATACTCGACCGGCTCGCCGTCGCTATCAACTGTCAGCCGCTGCATCCGCATGACTGCAGCTGGGGCCGTCAGTTCGAGCAGGCGCACTTCTTCTGCATCAGCGACGACTGCCTCCAACACCTGCTCGGCCTGCGTGAGCGCCAGGCCATAGTCATGCTCCAATACAGCGTAGAGCGATTCCACAGCAAAGTCGTGAGTCAATAAACCGGGAAAGCGCACAAAGGGTAGATACGCCTTCTCCACAGCAAGCGGCAGGTCATCGGAGAGGCGTAGTCGCACCAGCCGGATGACTTCACTCTGTGGCGTGATGCGCAGTGCGGCAGCCACTTCCGGCGCGGCATTGACGACGTCTGCATCGAGCACGCGACTGCTGGGGCGTCCACCACGCGCCTGCACATCCTGACTGAAGCCGGTCAATGTGCGGAGTTGCTGGTCGATCTTGGGCGCGGCGACAAAAGTGCCTTTGCCCACGCGCGTATAGATCACGCCATCGCGCACCAACGACAGCAACGCCTGACGCACAGTCATGCGGCTGACGTCATACTGCTCGGAAAGCTCACGCTCTGACGGCAGCCGTTCATTGGGCGCAAAGTCGCCGGCGCGAATGGCGGCGATCAGTCCATCCTTGATCTGAAGGTAAAGCGGGTCGGGCGCTTGACGCTGTAATCGCATAAAATCGTATAGACCGGTATAGACCATTTTGTGCTGCGAGACAGTTTTAACACAGGTCAGGCAAAATTTCAAGCATGAATTTTAGGGAAAGTCTACAGATGGGGATGAAAGCACGGACTTGGCAACATAGCCCATATGTTCTACAATTCATGCGATAGGAATAACTGCTATCCAACAATATCCACTGAATCATCAACACAGGAGCAAACCCATGCAACACGCACCACTCGGCCACATGCAGTTCAATGTCCGCGGCGAACATCTGCCCTTTTATCGAGACCTGTTGACCTTTTTGGGTTGGGGACTGATCGGCGAATGGCCGGGCATGATCGGTCTTGGCAGTCTCGATGGCCAGAGCCTTTGGTTCAGCGGTCAGGTCAAGGAGGTCAGCAATGACTACGATGGACCGGGGCTAAATCATCTGGCCTTTGCCGCCGCCTCGATTGCCGACGTGGATGAAGCTGTCGCCTGGCTGCAAGCGCACGACGCACCCGCCCTTTTTGAAACCCCGCGCCACCGCCCTGAATTTGCTGCCGATGAACAGAGCACCTATTACCAGGTCATGTTCGAGACGCCAGATCGCATCCTGATCGAGATTGTCTACATCGGACCAAAATAGCCGACAATCAGCGATATGGAAACCGCCGCTACGCCCTCGGTGCGGTTTTCCACATCGCACGTCCCTGCAACACGCTCATTGTTGGTTTGCCACCGACCGGCGGTGTGGAACCTCCGCTACACCGTCGGCGCGATTGCCATATCACACATCCCCGCAACACACACGCTACTTCACCGGGAGCGACAAACCAAAAATGATATTTTTTGATATTTCAAAACAAATCAATATCATGTTTTGACATATCATGACACATATGTTACAATAAACTTCATCAACTGATAAGAAACCAACAAAACACCCCAAAAAAGGTTGTCAACTATGACACATTTGGTGGAACCGACCTGGCGAGACGTTCTGCAGTTTGCGCCAACCACGGCAACGATTGAGCGCCACGCACCGACTGCACGTCGTTTGCAGGACGTTCACTCCATTTTCGCCGATCAGCTGGCGTGTCAACGGCTATTGGCGGCAAATCCGCTGATCTACCGCGTGACGCAAGTCGAGGATCACAACGGCGAGGGCGATATTCACTATGGCCTCGGCATCCTTATGCCGGGCAAAGTCGGTCGTGAGTACTTCATGACCAAGGGGCACATTCACGCCTGGCGTCCTGCCGCCGAAGTCTACATCGGACTGCGCGGGCGCGGCATGATGCTGCTGGAAGATGAACGTACAGGAGAATGCCGCGCGGCGCCGCTCGTAGCAAACAGCACTGTCTACGTGCCCGGCTACACCGCCCACCGCACGATCAATGTGGGTGACGAGCCGCTGGTCTACTGGGGCGTGCTCTCCAGTGCCGCAGGTCACGACTACGGCGCCGTCGCCGAACGCAACTTCCGACTGGTGGTGGTCGAGAAAGATGGCCAGCCGGTCGTGATGGCGCGCACTGACTTTCTGGCTGAGTTGCAAGGAGCGCACGCATGACCGACTACGTCACCAAACCGATTCCCACCCAAAAGCCGCCCGTCGGCTTCACCGTGCGCCCGTGGGGCGAGTTCAAGCAGTATGCGTTCAACGAAGACGTCACCGTCAGCCTGATGACCGTGAAGCCGGGGATGCGCCTCAGCCTGCAATCTCACACCGGGCGCTCCGAGCTGTGGATTGTGCTCGACGAAGGCTGCGAGGTGCAGGTCGGCGACGAAATTCTGCACCCACACCCTGGCGACGAAATCTGGATTCCGGCGAACACCAGGCATCGTCTCGCCAGCCGTGGCCCCACCGTGCGGGTGCTGGAAGTCGCCTTTGGCAACTGGCAGCAGGCGGACATCACCCGCTACGCGGATGACTTTCAACGACCGGAGCAGGGCGAATGACACTGCCGAATCCGTGGCGCAAAACCACACAACACCTGATGCCCGCCCACATCGCCGAATCCGGCCAGGAATTGGTCGCCGGGCAGTACAACATTTACCCTGCGCATGACCTGGGTGCAGGACAGATCGAAGCTGGCTTCGACGCGCTGGCGCGGCGGCTGGCGGGCGCCGGGCAAGTGATGATCGACGGCTTCCCTGGCGTCTTGTGGGCAGATTTCCGCGAACGCCTCGATGCAGCGCTGACCGCGCAGGGCGTAACCGCACGCTGGATTGACGTCGCCGTCGCCATGAAACCGCCTGCTGAAATCGACGCGCTGATCGCCCCGTTCCTGGGCGGCGACGACCCAATCTTCGGCTATCGCTTCCGTAGTGAGCTGGCAGACTTCTTCGACCCCACCGCGTTGCAGTCGCTCCAACCGGATGCGACGGCGCCACTGAACATCGTCTATGGCTGCGGCGCGGCGCTGAGCGGCTGGCAGGGCGCGCTCGTCTACGTCGATGTCCCCAAGAACGAGATTCAATTCCGCCAGCGCGCCGGCAGCGTGACCTGTCTTGGCGCAACGCAGCCGCTCGACCCCAAGCCTGCCTACAAACGTAGCTATTTTGTGGACTGGCCCGCCGCCAATCAGCACAAATTGGCGCTGCATCAGCGCATCGACTGGATCGTGGACGGTCAGCGCCCGGACGCCATCACCTTTGCGCGCGGGGAGACATTGCGGGCCGGACTGGCGCAACTTGCACGCAATGTCTTCCGCGTGCGCCCCTGGTTCGAGCCGGGGCCGTGGGGCGGACAGTGGATTCGCCAACACATGCCGCAGTTGGCGCAGGATGTGCCCAACTACGCCTGGTCGTTCGAGCTGATCGTGCCCGAAAACGGACTGGTCTTCAGCAGCGACGGCTGGCTGCTCGAAGTCTCCTTCGACTTCCTGATGCACCGCGACCCGCACGCCATCGTTGGCGAGAGCGCGGAGGCGTTTGGCTATGAATTCCCGATCCGCTTCGATTTTCTTGACACCTTCGCGGGCGGCAACCTATCGGTGCAATGCCACCCGCGCCCCGACTACATTCGCCAACACTTCGGGGAACGCTTCACGCAGGATGAGACCTACTACATTCTGGAGGCCGGCCCCACCGCGCGCTGTTATTTGGGCTTTCAGGATGACATCGACCCGGCGACGTTTCGCGCCGCGCTGGAGGAGAGTTTCCGGTGCGCCACGCCGGTTGACGTCGAGCGCTTTGTGCAGGTGCACCCCGCGCGCAAGCACGACCTTTTCCTCATCCCGAACGGCACGATCCACTGTTCGGGCGTCGACAACCTGGTGTTGGAAATCAGCGCCACGCCCTACATCTTCACTTTCAAGATGTACGACTGGATGCGCCTCGACCTGGATGGCCGCCCGCGCCCGCTCAACATCGACCGCGCCTTCGCGAACCTTTACTTTGATCGCAAAGGTGCGCGCATTCAAGCCGAGTTCATCTCGAAACCTTATGTGCTGAAGCGCGGGGCTGGCTGGGAACTCATTCACCAGCCCACCCATCGCAACCATTTCTACGACGTGCACCGCTACCGGCTGACGGGCAGCGTCGAGGTGCAAACGGAGAACTCCTGTCATGTGTTGAGTCTGGTCGAGGGCAAAACCGTGCTGTTGGAGACCGCCAACGGCGCGCGCCAGCGCTTTCACTACGCCGAAACCTTTGTCGTGCCCGCCGCCGCCGGGTCGTATCGGCTAACCAGTGAGGATGGCAGCGAGATTCATGTCGTCAAAGCGTTTGTCAAGCCGCGCGCAGAATGGGTCGAAGGAGTCACAGCATAAAATGGCGCGCTATTTCCTCGGCATCGACGGCGGCGGCACCAAGACGCAGGCGGCCATCTGCGATGAAAGCGGGCGCGTGCTTGGCGTCGGGCTGGGCGGTGCATCCGGCATCGACAGCGTGGGCGCCGACGCCGCGACAGTGAGCATCGGCGCGGCAGTGACAGCCGCGCGCGTCCAGGCTGGCCTGGCCGACGCGCCCTTCGCCGCCGTCTTTCTTGGCATGGCGGGCGTTGTCTCCGCAGCGGATCGCGACATCGTGCGTGCAGTGGCGCAGCGCTTGCAACTCGGCGACGCCATCCACGTCGATCATGACATCCGCATTGCGCTGGCGGGTGGACTGTCCGGACGCCCCGGCATCGCGCTGATTGCGGGCACCGGCTCCTCCTGTTTTGGCATGAACGCGGCGGGCGAACGCTGGCAGGCTGGCGGTTGGGGACATCTTATCTCGGACGAAGGCAGCAGCTACTGGTTCGGCTGGAACGCCATCCGCCTGGCAGCCGGCGCGGGCGATGGGCGGTGGCAGAGTGCGCTCTACGCGCCTGTGATGCGCGGGCTTGGAATCGAGCGCGTTGCTGACCTGCATCAGCGGCTCTACACCCAGGGCATCAGCAAAGCGGAGATCGCCAGCTTTGCCCCGCTGGTGATGGAAGCAGCCGCGGCTGGCGACGCGTTGGCGCTGGGACTGATCCGTCAGGGTGTGCAGGAACTGGCGCTCATGGTGACGGCGGTCGCACGTAACCTGGGTTGGGCTGCTGCGCCCTGCGAAGTGACGCTGACTGGTGGTCTCTGGCGCGCCGGTGAGGTGGTGTTGGCGCCCTTCCGTGCGGCGCTGGCGGAGATGTTGCCCATGGCGCGCATCGTCATGCCGGAACTGCCGCCGGTGATCGGCGCGTGCGTGCTGGCGCTGCAGGCGGGCGGTGTACAAGTCGGCGAACAGGTTCAGCGCAATTTCGACGCACAAAATTGGAGTTTGGGGTAAAGATGAACCAGCGGATTGATCTCAACGGCGTCTGGCGCTACCAGCCACTGGCCTGGACAACCCTACATGCCGATGGCGCCATCTCTGAGCAGGTGGCAAATCTGCCGCCGGCGGGTGAGATGCTGTTGCCGATGAACTGGCAGAAGCGCGGGCTGGAAAGCTTCGACGGGCGCGTGCGTTTTACCCGCACATTTGCTGCCCCCGCTTTGTCCCCCGGAGAACGCGCTTTCCTCGTCTTCTGCGGAGTGGACTACTTCGCCGACGTGATGTTGAACGGGCAACATCTGGGCAGGCACGCTGGCTATTTTGAACCTTTCCAGTTCGAAGTCACCGACATCCTGCGCGATGGCGAGAACCAACTCCAGGTTGATGTCGATTGCCCGCTGGAGGAACCGGGCGCGGTCTGGCCCGATCACAAGTGGGTCATCAAAGGCATTCTCAACCACTGGGACGCGCGTCCGGGCAGTTGGGACCCCGCGACGGGCCAGAAGCAGAACTCTGGCGGCATCTGGGGCGATGTCTACATCGAGGTGCGCCCGGCTGCCTTTGTCACCAACGTGCGCGCTGCAGCCACGCTCACCCCCAAGGAGGCGTCAGATTCTTTCTTCAACGCAGCAGACGAGCACACCAGCGGTCAGCAAGCAATCGTGCGCGTAGAATTCGACGTGGACAGCACCCAGACCGGCGACCTTCCGCTGCGTGTGGCGTTGGATGACCATGCAACGATAGAGACGCTGCGGGTAACGCGCGGGCGCAGCCACCATGTGGTCGTGCTGCACGTGGCTGACCCTCAACTTTGGTGGCCGTGGGATATTGGGACGCCCTTTCTGTACACACTGGCAGTCGAGCTAGGGGCAGAGCGCTGGGAAACTGCGTTCGGCATCCGTCAGATCAACCTCGATCCCCACACCGGCGACTGGACGATCAACGGGCGACGCTTCTTTGTGCGCGGCACGAACGTGATCCCGACGTTGTGGCTGGGCGAGTACGACGCCGCCATGATCGCCCGCGACATCGAGCTGCTCAAGGCTGCCCACATCAATGGCGTGCGCGTCTGCGTCCACATCAACCGTGACGAATTCTACACTGCCTGCGACCGCGCTGGCATCGTCGTCTGGCAGGACTTTGCGCTGCAGTGGGCGTACACCACCGATCCACGCTTCACACAAGAGGCAGTGCGCCAGGTGCAGGCGATGGTCAATCATCTCTACAACCATGCCTGCATTGCGTTGTGGTGCACACAGAACGAGTCTTCGTTCCACAATAAGGTGATCCTCAATCCAGTGCTGGCGCAAGCCGCCGCACAGTGCGATTCCTCACGCTATGTGCGCGCCACTTCCGAATTCGCCGAGCACGCCTACCCTGGCTGGTATTTCGGGCATGTGCGTGATTATCTCACGCTCCCCGGTGCGCCGATCCTGACCGAGTTCGGCGCGCAAGCACTACCGTCCGCCGCCGAAGTGCGACAGATGCGCGGCGGCGACCAATGGCCGCCCGATTGGAGTGGGCTTGCTTACCACGACTTCCAATACGACCAGACCTTTCACGTTGCTGGCATCGAGCTGGGCGAGTCGCTGGAAGCGTTCGTTGCCAACTCGCAACGCTATCAGGCTGATCTGCTCAAGTTCGCCATCGAGCACTATCGACGCCACAAGTACACAAAGATCGGCGGTCTCTTTCAGTTCATGTTCATGGACTGCTGGCCTTCGATCACCTGGTCAGTGCTCTCCTACGCTCGTGTGCCCAAGCTGGGCTATCACACCTTACAACAGGTCTATCAGCCGGTGCTGCCGATCGCCGAAATCAATCGCGACAAGGTACTGCGCGGCCGCGACCTGGGCAGCCACGATCGCCCCTTCCAGGTCGCTTGCTGGCTGGTGAACGACCGCCACGCGCCGCTGACGGGCTGTCGCCTTGTCGTCGGTCTGCGGCGCGGTGACGCCACAGTCGCGGCAGTCGAACACGATCTACCCACGATCGCCGCCGACTGCGTGGCATCTTTAGGCACGATGACACTTGACCCGCCTGCCAACCTGCCACTGGGCGTTTACACGCTGGAACTCATCGTGCATCTACAGGGCAGCGAGATCGGCCGGAATGCTTATGCGCTGGAGTTGGTGGGCCTGGGAAAGTAGGCAATTGGGAGTGGGGTCGGAATTGTTGACCGTTCACACTGTTTGATAGATGACTTTGGAGACTGCTTACGATGAGTTCACAGCGTACGATTGACTTCCGCTATGCGCCGCCCGTCAGTTGGACCAATATCTGCTATCCCGATGACCCGTACAAGTCATTGGTGAGTGAATCCGGCGCGCTGCTGTACGGCTTTGACCCATTGATCTTTTTCAGCTGGCATTTCAAGCGCGTGATCGAGTTTAGCCTGATCTCGGCAGACCAACCGGTGAGTGTCACCCAGCGCACGGAGAGCGCGCGTGTGCCGGTGGTAATCACGACGCAGACTTATCCGACGGCGGTGCTGGAGTTGCGCACCTTTGCGCATCAGGACGCCTCCGGCCGACGCACCGATGTGGTGCTGTGGGAGATTCGCGTCAACGACGATGTCGATGAAATCCTCACCGGTCTGCATCTTGACCTCACCGAACAAGGCGTCGTGTTCACCGGTCGTTCCGTTGCGCCGGCGCGGACGATCTTTGCAGCGCCGCTCGCCACCTTCACGCCACCCGAATTCTGGCGCGCCATCAATGCGTATCACGTCGAGAATGAAGATGACCCCGCACCGGGTGACGTGGTGCTGCTCTCATCGCCGCAGCGATTGGTGCACATCCACCCTACCGGCTTCCGACACGCGGGCGGATTGGGCACTGAACTGCGTATTGTCAAGGGCAGCGAGACGATCAGCGGGGCGATCATCCTGCCGTTGAATTATCAGCAGACTACAGGGTTGGATTACGCCTGGGCGCAGCAGGCGCTGACCGAGGTTCGGCGCTTCTGGACAGAGTTTCCGCTCCTACGCAACACCATTCGCGTGCCCGATCCGGCTGTCATGGATATGGTCGTAGCGCTGGCGCGCAACATCCTGCAGGCGCGTGAGATCAAGGATGGCCTGCCCGTCTTTCAGGTGGGGCCAACCTGTTATCGCGGACTGTGGGTGGTCGATGGGCATTTCTTCCTCGAGGCAGCGCAATATCTTGGTTACGGCGACGATGCGTTGGGCGGCGTCAGCACCTTGCTCAAGCATGTCCATCCCGATGGCTCCATTGCGCGGATGCCTTTCCACACCAAGGAAAGCGGCATTGCGATCGCCACGATCATCCGGCAGATGGAGCTGGCTGGTCAGGATGACCACCTGGAAGAATTATGGCCGACGATTCGCAATGCTGTTACCTATATCGAGGGACTGCGCGCCCAGGCGGACGCACTCCCCGAGGACGCGCCCAATCATGGACTGGTGCCAGCGGCGTTTGGCGACGGTGGCGTCGGCGGCGACCGTGGCGAGTACACGACGCCGGTGTGGATACTCTTCGGACTGAAGTCCGCTCTGGAGGCCGCAGAACGCCTGGGCTACACCGACGACGCGGCGCGCCTGCGTCATGACTATACGACGCTGCTGGCCAACTTCCGTACACACGTACAGAAGCATCAGAAATATCTGCCCGATGGCACGCCCTACATGCCGCCAGTCTATGACGACAGTGGTTTGCATCACTGGATACCCGGCTATCCAGAAACGGTGCAGCGCCAGAATGAACTGCAGCCGGAATCGGCCACGTGGGCGCTCTGCCAGACGATCTGGCCCGGCGAGGTCTTCGCGCCCGACGACCCGATCGTGCAGAACTTGTTGCACTTGACCGATCTGGTCGACGACGAAGAAGGCATCCCCGCCACCACCGGCTGGCTGCCTTACCGGGCAGTGTGGAACTACCATGCCTCGTTTGCAGCACATGTCTGGCTCTACGCCGGGCGGCCAGACAAGGCGGTGGATTATCTGTACGCGTTCGCCAATCACGCGGCGCCGACACGCGTCTGGCGCGAAGAACAATCGCTGAAAAGCTCGCACAACGGGCAGCTCATCGGAGACATGCCACACAACTGGGCGTCGGCGGAGTTCATTCGCCTGGTGCGCCATCTGCTTGTCTTCGAACGCGGCGAAACATTAGAACTGCTCCCAGGTCTCCCAGAAAACTGGATTTATGACGGCGCTGTTGCGGAGCTGGAGAGGACGCCCACGCGTTTCGGCCCCGTCTCAATCAAGCTGGAGATCGGCGCTGCACGCAGCTTTGACCTGCGGATTGCGTGTGACACAACGTGGCCGCGCAAACCTGCGGCGTTGCGCTTGCGACTGCCTCCGGGCAGCACAGTGCGCCTGGACGACCACCCCCTGCCCCTGACCGCCGCTGGCTGGTGTGAACTGCCGTGGGCGCCAATGCTGACGGTGCAGGGCGCACTGGCTGAACACGCAGCGTAGTCTGCCGGGTGGCCTGAATTTGGGTAGTAAGCAGGGGCTTGAAAGGAGGAAAAGCATCGAAACAAGAAGGCACATTCTCTGGTGGTGAAGCTACAGTACGGCGACGCCACCGACTTTTCGCCCGCTTTGGTTCTACATTGCATCAACCAGGAGATTGCGAGATGAAAACACGGTTCTACACGCTTTTTGCACTACTGATCGTCGGCGCCATGCTGCTGTCGGCATGCACCATGCCGGCTGCGGCGCCAACCGGTGGAGGCGCCGCGCCAGCCGCCAGCGGTGACACCATCGAGTTGCTGTACATGACGCACAACCACGCGCAGTCGATCCCGGTCAACGAGGCGATCATCGCCGAGTTTGAGGCGGCGCATCCCAACGTCAAGATCACCTTTGACAATGCGCCACATAGCAACTTCGAGCAGAAAGTATTGACTGCGTTCGCTGGCGGCACCGGACCAGATGTTTTCTGGATGGGCGACTGGATGATCCCGCAACTGGTCAAGAACGGGATCGTAGCGCCGGTCGATCCGACCGCCTTTGGCGTCCAGACGCAGGAGGAGTTTGCCGCCCTCTTCGAGCCAGGCTCGCTCGACGCCTTCACCGTTGACGGCAAGATTTACACCGGCGGCGTCTCCGAGTACAACACCTTCAGCTTGATCTACGACAAGGATGACTTTGCCGAGGCGGGTATCGAGCCATTGTCGAAAGACACACCGATCACCTGGGAAGAGCTGGCGGATATTGCCGCAAAACTGACCAAGAAGGATGGCGACAAGGTCGTGCGCATTGGTCTGGAATGGCCGTTCCAAACGCCGATCTGGACGGTGCTGATCCAGGAGCCAATGCTGCGGCAGCTCGGCGGTGAATTGATCAATCCAGACACGGGCATGCCTGACTTCACGCAAGAGCCGATGATCAAGGTGATGGAATACGTTCAGGGTCTGCGCAACGCTGGCGCTATCGACCCTGCACTCGACCAAAACCTGCTCGATGACCTGGCAAACGACCGAGTTTCGATCCTGATCGCTGGGCCGTGGGCTGCCAAGCCGCTCAACGACATCAACCCGGATCTGAACTGGGACACAGCCCCCTTGCCACAATTTGCGAATGCGGTCGACCGCGTCACGACGCTCTACGCCTGGGCGTGGTTTGTGAGCGGCAAGTCCTCACCAGAGAAGCAGAAAGCGGCATGGGAATTTGTCAATCTGCTCACCAGCAAGCAGCAGGAATGGTGGGACAAAGTCGGTTATGTACAAGCGCGCAAAGCCGACATCAATGGCATGAGTCTGCCCGAGTACTATGCACAGGCTGATGCACGGCTTGCCACCATCTTCGCCGACTATCCATACGGCAAATTCGAATTCCGCTCGCCGCAATACTTCGAGCTATCCGACATCTGGACGCGCGCACAGGATCGCGTGCTGCAAGGTGAAGATGTCATGACCGTCCTGCAGGAAGCACAAGCACAGGCAGAGCAGGCAGTCAGCCAATAGGCAAGCTCTGCGAGCAGTGCGGCCAGGATGAACGGGCGGAGCCGGCCGGCAGCCGGCTCCGCCCCAGCGCAGTAGGAGGATTTGATGGCCGATACGAGCGCCTCTTCTAGACGTCGTAACCAGACAAAGCCAGACAGACCGTCTATCTTTGGGAGGAGCCTTGCTGCCCGGAAGATGCGATTTGGCCTGCTCTTCGCTGCGCCTGCGTTCGTCTTTTTCGGAGTTTTTTATGTATATCCGTTATTTCGCACCTTCTACGTCAGCTTATTTAGCTGGAGCTTGTTGGATGAGCCGCGCTTCATCGGCATTACAAATTATGTAAATCTATCGAATGACAAGGAATTCATCAACTCGGTTGGCGTCAGTTTCTACTATGCAATTGGCGTCTGTGTAGCGATCTGGGTGATTGCGCTGGCGCTGGCGCTCATGTTCAACCAAACATTCCGTTTCCGCCAGGCGTATCTCTCTGTCTACTATCTGCCCGCTGTCATCTCATTGACAGTGTGGTCGCTCGTCTGGCTCTTTATGTACAATCCAAGTTTCGGTCTGTTTAGCGAATTTGCGCGCTGGCTTGGCTTCGCGAATGTGCGCATGTTGGACAATCCACAGACTGCGATGCCAGCGATGATCTTGTTGAGCATCTGGAAGGGCACGCCGGTCTACATGCTGATCTATCTGGCCGGCCTGCGCGCCATTCCTGGCGACTACTATGAGGCGGCAAAGGTGGACGGTGCGTCGGCGCTACAGCGACTGTGGCACATCACGCTGCCGCTGTTACGCCCGGTCTTTCTCTATGTTGTCGTGATCTCGATCATCGGCGCATTCCAGGCGTTCACGCCAATGTACTTGCTGACCAATGGCGGCCCTGGCTCGGCGACGCGTGTGCTCTCGATGTTCATCTTTCAGAATGGCTTCCAGTTTCTGAAAATGGGCTATGCCAGCGCCGCATCAGTCATCTTTTTATTGATCTTGCTGGTCTTTAGTGTTGTTCAATTCCGCATCTTGCGCTTCCAGCAGCAGGATTGACGCTGACTGCACCGGCCTCAAGGATTTATTATGTCACGTAAAGCCCAACGCACCTTACTTAGCCTCCTAGCGCAATCTGGCATTCTTGCCGGCGCGCTCGTGATCTCTGTGCCAGCGCTCTACATGGTGTCAGCCTCATTGATGAACAGCCAGGACTTCTTCGCGGCGCAGGTCAAATTGCTGCCCAGCTCGCTCTATTTGCAGAACTACATTGAAGTGTTCTCGGTCTTCAACTTCGGCAATTATCTCAAGAACAGCTTCATCGTCACCGGCGCAGTGGTGCTATTGAACTTGATCTTCACACCCATGGTGGGCTACAGCCTGGCCAAATTCGACTTTCCCGGCAAGACCGTGCTGTTGCTCTTTGTGCTGGCGACGATCATGATTCCCTTCACCGCGATCCTGATTCCGCTCTTTCTGATCATCCGCAGTTTTGGTTGGGTTAACACCTACCCCGGCCTGGTGATCCCGTTTGCTATGTCAGCTTTCGGCGTCTTTCTCATGCGCCAATTCATTTTGGCAGTGCCAGATGACTACATCGACGCTGGTCGCATCGATGGCGCCAGCGAACTCCGCATCTATTTTCAGATTGTAGTGCCGCTAATCCAGCCTGCCCTGATCACGTTGGCAATTGTGGTCTTTGTCGCCAGCTGGGATGAGTTCCTGTGGATGCTGATCGTCACGACGGGTGATGCGCTGCGGACATTGCCGGTAGGTCTGGCGAAATTTGTAGAACAATACCGCACGCGCTACGAATTGATGATGGCTGGATCGGTGGTGGCAGCCGCGCCGGTGGTGCTACTCTTCCTGGCCGTGCAACGGCGCTTCTTGCAGGGCATGGCAGGACTATCGGGGTTGAAATAATGAGGGCGAATTAGCGGTTTCCTGCGTTCACGCCATTACACCCCTGGGGCAGATCGCATTTTCAGCACTGGCGCATTCCGCGAATCCATTCTATACTATAGCACCTAACAGCAGCGTACGTAACGTTTTCCACATTTCACACAAAGGAGCATCAACATGGACATTATGGGCTGGATTGGTGCGATCATCATCGGTGGCATTGCAGGTTGGCTGGCTGGCAAAGTGATGCGTGGCGGTGGATTTGGTGTGCTCGTCAACGTGATCCTCGGCATCTTGGGCGGCGTGATCGGCAATTGGCTGATCAGCATCTTGCCATTTCTCTCATTCCTACAAAGTTGGGGAGTGATTGGGTCGATCATCATCGGCTTCATTGGCGCTGCCATCATTCTGGCAATTGCAGGGTTGTTCAAACGTAGTTAGCGAGACAATTGCTTTAGGAGATTCTGACTTGTGGCAGCGGATGCTATCCGCTGCCTTTTTCATGGGTTTGGCGCCTCCGCATGGCGTTCTGCTGTCTCATGCTCTGGCCGCCGGCGCAACGAAGCAAATACGGCGATGATCACGCCCGCCGTCAACGCCATGTCCGCCACATTGAAAACGCCCGTGCGCAGCCAACCGACGCCCACAAACATGAAGTCCACCACGCGCCCATCATTGACAATGCGGTCGATCAAGTTGCCGATCCCACCCGCCACCAACAGGCTGATCCCGACCAACATCAGCGTCGAGGTCTGCGCCGATGCACGCCAGGCATAGACGACCAGCCCCGACAACAACAGCACGGCGACGACGGTGAAGACCCAGAAACGCGCCTGCGCTGGCAAGTCGGCGCCCAATCCCAGGAACGCGCCTGGATTCTCAAAGTAGGTCAGCCGCGCCAGGCCGCCCGCAACGAATTCTTCGCCAAAGATCATCGGCGGCTGCAGCGCCAACCACGTGCGCGCCAACGCCTTGGTGGCCTGATCGATGACAAGCACCAGGAGCACGATCAAGAGTGGCAAGAACATGCGACGGTTTGGATGTGAGGTAGACGTCGTCACAATCATCCCTTTGGATTTGGTCGGGTCAATTCAACACGCAGTATCATACTCCACAAACGGCTATCCTCCATGCCGGACTACGCCTGTGCACGCACAAAATGGTGTGCACCTCATTGTCGCTTGCCCTGCTTTGTGTTAATCTGCATTGCAACAGAACACGCTGCAATGAAATGAGTGCAACACATGGATCGAACACCACCTGCTGCAAAAAGTGATGAAATTGAACTTTACATCCGCACCTATTATTCCCTCTTACGCAGTTCTGCGCCGGTGCGCATCCGCAGCCTGGAAGAAACGCACATGGGCATGCGCTCCAACCTGCACCACCTGGCCGACAGCCCCGACCTGGATATTTCGGCATTGGTCTACTCGGCGCTGCGGCTGCCAGAGCAGATTGTCGATACGCACTTGATGGTCATGGGGCAGATGGAGGATGTCTTTGCGCGCGAGGGCTATGCCATCGAGACATGGAAGCCAGTGCGCGCCCGGGCGCGGCGGCGTAAATATTACTACGACGCCAAGAGTCACACCATGGCCGCCTTTGTTGCCAGCGTCAGCGACATCGATGACCTGGTGCCCTGCATGTCCACGTTTCAGATCGAGTGGAACAAAATTCACCAGAAGCTGAGCAACGGACAGATTCGCGAACGCTTGCTCCATCACAAGGACACCGACCCGGCGCACAGCGTCGATTTACTCACAGCCATCAGCGACGCACTTGACCTGACGCCGGGCGAGCTGGGCAAACTGGGTCAACTCTGGCCAGGGTCGCGCCTGATCACCAACATGCAAAAAGCTGTGCGGCATCGGATGGACTTACGCATGGTCGTGTTGGGCAGTGGCCTGGGCGACTATCGGCGCAGTGTACAACATTGGTGGGGCAAGGTCGAGGCAGCCGTACCCCATCTCAGCCTGTGGGAGCGCCCGATCTACTTTGTCAGCAGCAACACCCACAGCATCGTCAACCTGATCACGGGGCTGTCGTGGGAATTGCAGCAAGAGATTCTGGAGTACGTGCGCCGCGAGAACCCGGAGGACCTGCTTTCTGAACTGACAACGCTGCCCGACGACGAAGGCGCCCATCTCCAGAACTTCCTCTATTACGCCTCGCGCCTCTACCTGTCCAGCCTGCCAGATCAAACGCAGGCTTCGGCGCTGGTCGCTGAGCGCGAACGGGCGGCGGGCGTCACGCGCATCAGCGATCCGCATTGTTTGGATGTCGAAGCGCAGATTGTGGAGTTGTGCCGGTTGGATCGCAAGCGCCTTGATCCACGCCTGCAGGGGCTGAGCGACGAGGAATGGGAGTTGCTGCGCGAGAGCAATGCCATCATCCTCAACATTGATTACCCGTTGGGCATGGCAGCGTATCACATCTTCAGCCAAGTCAGCACAGCCGTCGGACGCATCATGGGCGTCTACGTGTTGGGCAAGGCTGCCACACTCAACGGGCGCGTGGGGGATGTGATGATTCCGAATGTGGTCTATGACGAGCACTCGCAGAACACCTTTCTCTTCCGCAACTGCTTCACCGCCACCGATGTCAGCACATTGCTCAATTTTGGCACCGTCTTCGACAATCAGAAGGCCGTCACTGTGCGTGGCACCATCCTGCAAAACCGCAGTTTCATGCACGTCTTCTACGAGGAAGGCTACACCGACATTGAGATGGAAGCTGGCCCATATCTCAGCGGCATCTACGAGGATGTCTATCCGCAGCGTTACCCGGTCAATGAGATCGTCAATCTCTTCATCAACGTGCCCTACGACATTGGCCTGATCCACTACGCCAGTGACACGCCGATCAGCCGGCGGCAGACGCTGTTGAGCAAAAGCATGAGCTATTTTGGCGTCGACGCCACCTATGCCACCTCGATTGCTGTGTTGCGCCGCATCCTGAGCCAGGAGGTGACGCGCATGGCGAAACTCAAGAAGGGCGCCGGTCCACTGGCCCTACCGGAACGACGATGAACGCGCTGGAGCACTTTCGCCATCACCTGCAGCAAGCTGATGTGCCTGCCGAGGTGCTTGCCCTCGACATCGCCCACATCGGACGCGCTGAACTCAACCCGGCTGTATATCTGGAGGAACTAGATCGCCTGGCGGATGCTGTCGACTTGCAGCTGAACGCCAGCCTGAGCGGGCGCGCGGCTGCTCAGCAATATCTAGAGTTGCTCACGCACGATCTGGCCTTTCACGGCGCCCAAACTGATTACTACGATCCGCGCAACAGCTTTCTCGATCAGGTGCTCGAACGCCGCACGGGGCTACCGATCATGCTGGCGTTGGTGGCGATGGCGATTGGGCGCCGGCTTGGCTTGCAGATCGATGGCATGGGCTTTCCCCATCATTTCATGGCGAGCTACAGCGACGACGAGGGCGTCTGGCTCCTCGATCTCTTCCATCGCGCCGTAGTCGAGCCTGACAACGCCGAGGCGCATCTGACGGCCGTGGTTGGGCGACCGGTGCCGTTGACGCCGAGAGCCTTCATCCCGGTGACGGCGCACGAACTGGCAGCGCGCATCCTCAACAACCTGCGCGCCGCCTACGTCACCCACCCACAGGCAGAGCAATTACTCAATGTGCTGACCTTCCAGACGGTGCTCACGCCCCGCAACGTGTCGCTCTGGCGCGAACGTGCAGTGCTGCGCTATCACTTGCAGGCGTGGGAAGAAGCAGCGCACGACTTGCGGCATTATTTCTCGCTGCTGGGGGCGCTGCCCTATCTCTTCCCCGAAGCGGCCCGCGCCTTCTATACCCTGCCTGAACTTGCCCCCGACGACCGCAACCTGCTGGTGATGCATCGCCGCATCAGCGAAATGCTGAACCGGCTGAACTAGACGACTTTACACAAGGAGATGAAGGAGTACAAAGGTGTTTGCCGGAACTGTCAGACCACCGCGCGACGCGATCTGGTCGTACAAAGCGATCCATGCATTCACATCACTGGTGAAGCCGATCTTTTGCCAGCTTCACATCGAGGGGCGCGAAAACATTCCTGCCACAGGGGGCTGCGTGTTGACCTGCAACCACACGATGGGACCAGATTTTCTGGTGGTCGGCTACCTTTCGCCCCGCCAGGTCTACTTCATGGTGAAAGCGGAATTGATGGAGGCCAATCGTTGGCTGGGACGCTTCCTTGCCTACAACGGCTGCTTTCCGATCCGGCGCGGCGATGGCGATATGGAGGCTGTCCAGCACGCCGTCGATCTGGTGCGAGGCGGCCATGTCCTGGGGATGTTCCCTGAGGGCACGCGCAGCCGCACGGGCAAGCTCCAACGAGGGCGTTCCGGCGCCGCATTCGTGGCCATCCAGGCGCAGGCGCCGATCGTCCCTGTTGCGGTGGTCAATTCCGAACCAATCTTTCAGCGCGCCAATTATCTGAGCCTGAAACCGCGCGTTCAGGTGGAGGCGCGCGTCGGCAAACCATTGCCACCGCCTACCGATGCAGGAAATCGGCGTTCTCTGCGCAGTTATACACGCGACATCATGGCCGCCATTGCCGACCTGCTTCCTCCAGCGTTGCGCAGCCAGGAAGATGCACTCAGTGAAGGAGAAGCAAGCGCATGATCGTCATTCCGCCGCAAGATTCGACCTGGGTTTGGAAAATTTTACATGTCATCGCCACATTGATCCGGATTTTTTTCCTGCGCCTGCGCGTCGAGGGGCGCGAACATGTCCCGAAGACCGGTGGTTGCATCTTTGCCATCAACCACACCATGGGGCCAGACTACGTCATTGTCGGATACGCGTCACCGCGTCAGGTCTTCTACATGGCCAAATCGGAGATTTTCGCGTTTCACCCCTGGATCGCGGCGCTAGTGACGGCAGCGGGCGCCTTCCCGGTTCAGCGCGGCAAGGGCGACACGCAGGCGATTGAGCAGGCTGCCAACGTTGTGCGTCGCGGCAAGGTCGTAGGCATGTTCCCCGAAGGCACGCGCAGCCGTAGCGGCGTCTTGCAGCGCGGCAAGACAGGCGCGGCCCGCATCGCCATGTTGGGTCAAGCACCAATCGTGCCGGTGGTCGTCATCAATTCAGAGCCGGTGTTGCGCGATGTATTGAAGTTCAAGCTGCGCCCGCTGGTCACAGTGCGTTTCGGACAACCCGTGCCGTGCACTGGCAGCGTCGACAACCCGGAAGACGTGCGCCGCCTCACGACGCGCATCATGTTGGGGATGGCTGCATTGCTGCCACCGGAGCGGCGTGGCTACTACGCCAATGCCAGAGAGGTCGAGGCGCTGGATCGAGAAGAGTTCTCTTCAGGCAGCCTGGAGTCAGCACAGGTAGAGCGCATTACATAACGTCGATTGGTTTCGAGGTTGTCGGTATTGTGCTCGCAGCTTCCCGGAAGACATCATGTCTGGCGACACCGATGACAGGTGACGGGGAAATGCAGCCGACCTTGCCACTAACCTTCCCGGAAGCTCAGAGCTTCCGGGAAGGAAAACAGGGGCTGACGCAGGCGCCTGTCATGGGCTGACGTAAAGGTACCAGAAGCGTTCACGTGGGAAGATCGACGCCAGGCGGCTATCCCATACGAAGTCCGCCGGCTGCACGATCAGGCGAATGCGCTCGTCCACGCGTTTCAGCTCCGCCTTGAGTTCTGGCGTGAAATCCTCGGCCAATTCCTCGACCATGACGGCGATGCGCTGACGGTTGCGAATCTCGTAGGGATACTCTGTACGCGCGCGCTTCGGATCACCCAGAACGTCATCAAGGAACCAGTTCAGGCTATCGATGCGCGCCTTCACCTCACGCGCCAGCAGATCATGAAAGCGGGTGCGCAGGCTGTAGATCGTGGAGCGAGCCTGCAGCGCTAGGTCTTTGAGGCGCGAGCGTTGCTCGACCGGCAGCGACTCGCGTTCGCCCTCAAGCCGATAGAGACGCGTCAGCAGGTCGCCGCCCGACATCTGCACCTGCTGCACGCCAGCAGGGGTGGGCACGCGCAAGGTGCGATAGACCTCGCCCTTGACAATGTACTCTTCCAGTTCCTCCACCTCCGCCGCCAGCACTGCCAGATCGATCTCTGGCGATTCAGCGAGCACGCGGCTTGTCGGCGTCATGCGAACTCCTTTCACCAGCGGTGATGAACATGGGGACGGATATAAGTGTCGTATAACACGCGGATCGCTTCCATTTTGCTCGCTTCGATCGGAGCAAGCTCAGAGGCCGCGCAGTTGTCGAGCACCTGCTCCGGTCGCCTGGCGCCAGGGATAGCGCAGCTCACGGCGTCAAACATCAAAATCCAGCGCAAGGCAAACTGCGCCAGCGTGACGCCGGGCGGCGTCAGGGGCTTCAAGCCATCCAGAGCGGCAAAGGCGGCTTCAAGCGGGACGCCGCTGAAGGTCTCGCCCACGTCGAAGGCTTCGCCGTGACGGTTGAAGTTGCGGTGATCGTCGGCGGCGAATTGCGTCTCTGGCGTGATCTTGCCCGTCAGCAGACCGCTTGCCAGCGGCACTCGCGCCAGAATGCCGACCTGCTTTGCCTGCGCCGTGCGAAAGAAATTCTCGGCTGGCTTCTGGCGGAAGATGTTGAAAATGATCTGCACCGTCTGCACGTTGGGATACTCCACCGCCTTCATCGCCTCAGCCACCGTCTCGACGCTGACGCCATAGTAGCGAATCTTGCCCTCAGCAGTCAAACGATCCAGGGCGTCGAAGACTTCAGGGCGGTCATAGACGGGTGTAGGCGGGCAGTGCAGTTGCACCAGGTCAAGGCAATCAGTCTCCAGGTTTTGCAGACTGCGCTCGACGAAGGCGCGCAAGTTTTCATAGTTGTAGCCCTCCGCCACGTGTGGATTGAGCCGACGCCCGGCCTTCGTTGCCACGAAAATCTGCTCGCCGGGGCGTTCACGCTTGAGCCGCGCGATTAGCCGCTCGCTGCGCCCGTCACCGTAGACATCCGCCGTATCGATGAAGTTGACGCCCGCATCAACAGCCTGATGCAATGCAGCCATCGACTGCTCATCGTCGACTGGCCCCCACCCCCCGCCAATGGCCCAGGCGCCAAAGCTCACCTCGGCGACATGCATGCCGGTTCTGCCTAACGGTCGGTATTTCATCTAACACCTCCAAGATGCTGAAGTATGGATTATGAAGGATGAATTGTGCAGTATGCAATGGATGTCAGGCGTCATCTACGTTCGCAACCAGCCTCTACCTTACATCAACGTCGCCGTATCCAGCCAGATCGTCACTGGACCATCGTTGACCAGCGTGATCTGCATGTGCGCCTGGAAGACGCCCTGCTCCACCGCCACGCCTTCCGCCGCCAACAACTGGCAGAAACGCTGATAGAGCGGCTCCGCCTGTTCAGGGCGAGCCGCGTCGGTGAAGCTAGGACGACGCCCTTTGCGCACGTCGCCATAGAGTGTGAACTGACTCACTGCTAACACTGCTCCGCCAATGTCGGTCAAGCTCAAATTCATTTTACCATCATCATCCTCGAAGACGCGCAGCCCAACGATCTTGCGCGCCAGGTACGCCGCTTCCGCTACGTCATCACTGTGCGTGATGCCAACCAACACCAGAAAGCCACGTGCAATCTGCCCGACGACCTCACCTGCAACTGTCACCTGCGCCGAACTTACCCGCTGCACCACTGCGCGCATGATTTCCTCACTGGACAAACAGAACACTTGTTCGTATAATAGATATATGAATTTTCGGACAGCGCCCGACTCACTACAGAAACTTTCGTTGCTCGACGACGCCACGCGCTTCGAGCCGGCCGGCGATCAGCCAACCGCCGAACACCATGAAGCCGCCCCGCACTCTCCCAAGCCACTGCCCTGCATCTCCGAGGTGTCGACGCCCACTGGGAAGAAGCCGATCCTCAAGGCGATGATGACCACGGCGTGCGAACGCAACTGCTTCTATTGCCCCTTCCGCGCCGGGCGCAGCCAGACCACGCGCGTCACCTACACACCGGACGAGATGGCCAAGACCTATGATACCATCCAGCGCGCCGGATTGGTGCAAGGGCTGTTCCTCTCGTCGGGCATCATCAAAGGCGGCGTTGCCACCCAAGACAAGATCATCGACGCCGCTGAGCTTCTGCGCAAGCGCTACAACTATCGTGGCTATATTCACCTCAAGATCATGCCTGGCGCCGAGTACGACCAGGTGCGCCGGGCGATGCAGCTGGCCGACCGCGTTTCCATCAACCTAGAGGGGGCGACGGCGGAACGGCTGGCGGCGCTGGCGCCCAAGAAGGATTTCTGGCGCGAGCTTTTTCCGCGGCTACAGTGGATCAGCGAGCTGCGGCGCAAGGAGGGGCTGCGCGCCAGCGTCGTGACACAATTCGTTGTCGGCGCAGTGGGCGACACTGACCTGGAGCTGCTGCACACGAGCGACCATCTCTACAACCAGCTTGGGCTGCGCCGCACCTACTTCATGGCCTTCCACCCCGTCGTGCAGACGCCTTTCGAGTCACTGGCGCCGGTATCGCGCCTGCGCGAGTTTCGCCTTTACCAGGCCAGCTTCCTGCTGCGCGATTACGGCTGGCATCTGGAGGATATGCCCTTTCACCAAGATGGCAACCTGCCGCTGGACATTGATCCCAAACTGGCATGGGCTAAGGAAAATCTGCGCGAGTCGCCGATCGAGGTCAATCAGGCGGAGCGGAGTGAACTGCTGCGCGTGCCCGGCATTGGCCCCAAGACCGCCGACGCCATCGTGACTGCGCGGCGACATCAGCGCATCCGCGAGATCGGTCACCTTCAGCATCTAGGGTTGCGCGATGTCGGCAAGGCCACGCCCTACCTGCTTCTCGATGGCAAGCTGGCGGAACGGCAAATGAGCCTGTTTTGAATTTGCCGGAAACGGCAATCCCTCATACCCTTCTTGTAAACTGTAACGCCATCCCACTGCCAGCGCCAGTCTCAGTACAGCGCATGCGAGCGGGGCTAATGCCCGGCGAAAAGTTGGCGCACCAGGTTTCCAACCCGGCGAGAAAGGCCAGCGAACTGCAAGTCGGCAACCTGGCTGTTCATTCCCTGAAAAAGCTCGATAAGAGGCGACATTGCAATGTTGAAGGCGATATTGTTGGCGCTCGGCGCCTATGTGTTAACCCTGATGGCGGCGCTCGTGCTCGCCGTGATCATGCTGGCAGAACTTTCGCCGCGCGGCTGTGGCGCTGTAAGCCAAATACTGTCAATATTGTGGGGAACTGTGGCCGTGCTGTTTGTGCTCAGCATCATTGCTGTTGGCTTCGCCACGTGGAAGTTGCTGCCTGGCCGCGCCGGGCGCGTGGCAATTTTGGGCGCTTACACCCTTGTGTTGCTGGCAAGCTATCTCGTGATCGCCTTCGGAATGATGATCGCCCTGAACTGTTGAAAATCACCCAACCATATTTCACCCTTCTACACAAAGGAGCCATCTATGCCTACTGTGCCCACCCTGCCCGGCATCCATTCAGAGATAATCGCCACGCCGCGCCTCGCCATCCATCTGCTCAGTTGCGGCGAAGGCACGCCGGTCATCTTCCTGCATGGCAATGCCTCCTCCGCCACCTTCTGGGAGGAAACAATGCTGGCGCTGCCCGCCGGCTTCCGCGCGCTGGCGCCCGACCTGCGCGGCTACGGTGACACCGAGGACAAGCTCATCGACGCCACGCGCGGCGCCGGCGACTGGGTCGATGACATCCTGGGGCTGATGGACGCGCTCGCCATCGACAAAGCGCACTTCGTCGGCCACTCTATGGGCGGCACGATCGTCTTCAACGTGATCGCTGCAGCGCCGGATCGGGTGTTGAGCGGCACGGTCGTCAACCCTGGCTCGCCCTACGGTTTCGGCGGCAGTAAAGGCGTCGAGGGCGCGCCCTGTTACGATGACTGCGCCGGGTCGGGTGGCGGTATCGTCAACCCGGAGTTTCCCAGGCTAATTGCGGCGGGCGACCGCTCCAGCGACAACCCACAGGCCTCGCCGCGCGTGGTAATGAACTCCTTCTATTGGAAGCCGCCCTTTGTGCCCGCACGCGAAGAAGCGCTGCTCTCCTCACTACTGACGGAGAAGATCGGGGCCGATCGATATCCAGGCGACCTGACGCCATCGTCCAACTGGCCCAATGTGGCGCCGGGCAAGTTCGGGCCGATCAACGCTATCTCACCGAAGTACGTGGGCGACAGCGTGGCGCGCTTCATTGCCGCTCAGCCCAAACCACCCATGCTCTGGGTGCGCGGGGATAGTGACCTGATCGTCTCCGACAACTCTTTCTTCGACCTGGGCACGTTGGGCAAGCTCGGCTATGTGCCCGGCTGGCCCGGCGAAGAGGTCTACCCGCCGCAACCTATGGTCAGCCAGACGCGTCACGTGTTGGAGCAGTACGCTGCCCAGGGCGGCGCCTTTGAGGAAGTGGTCATCGCCGACGCCGGACACACGCCCTACATCGAGAAGCCAGCGGAGTTCATGGCCGCGCTGACACGCGTGCTGACAAAATAGCGCGGCAGTGTTCCGCCAGTCCCAGTCGCGCGGCAAACTCGTGACCTGCGAAAACTTTGCCCCAACGTGAAGGCGGCTGCTCTGCCCTGAATGTATTTCAGATTCGATACTGTTGATGGCAAGCAGTAACATCAATTGCAAAAAACAAGAATGCAAAGATTGTTAGTCAGCTGGATCACGTTGGGGCAAGCGTAAAGTAGCCCCTCTGTCCACAGGAGAAAAATTGACAGGATGCAGGTTTGGGGCAATAATTTAGCCGACTAACGAATTTCTGTGGTGACGAGCTGGCGCCAATGCAAAAGGAACATGGACAAAGCGACGCAAGACGAGACGCCCATCGAATCGATCAACTATCTACTGGTGCAGGTGGCGCGCCTGCATCGTGCGCGCGCCGATATGCTGCTGGAGCCCCTAGGGCTTTATCGCGGCCAGCCGCCGGTGATCATCGCCCTGCACAACACGCCGGGGATGACGCAAGGTGAACTGGCCACGCAATTGCACGTGACACCGGCCACGATGACGCGGTTGCTTCAGCGCCTGGAGCGCGCTGGCTTTGTGACGCGGCAGAGCGACGCTGACGATCAACGCATTTCCCGCTTCGCACTGACGGCAGCGGGCGAAGCCATCCGCATGACAATGATGGCGACGCTACGCCAGTTGGAGGCGGAGACCTTTGCCGGCCTGACGCCCGCCGAGCTTGCAATCATGCGTCAACTGCTGGAGCGGCTGCGCACCAACCTGCGCGCTCGCCTGGACGCGCGGTAAAACGGTAAGGATAGCAAATGTACGCCACACGTAGACTCTTCCCATTCTTACGCCCCTATTGGCTCTGGGCGGTGCTGGCGCCGCTGGCAATGATGCTGGAGGTCGTGATGGATCTCCTGCAGCCGACGTTGATCGCTCACATTATTGACGACGGCATCGCGCGCCAGGACACAACGTTTGTCGTGCGCACCAGTGGGTGGATGGTGACCGCCGCCATCATTGGGCTGTTGGGCGGGATGGCGTGCACGTTTTTCGCCATTTTGGCCGCCCAGGGCTTTGGCGCCGACCTGCGTCACACGCTCTTCAGCAAGGTGCAGACACTCTCGTTTGGCAATCTCGACCGGCTGGAGACCGGCAAGCTCATTACACGGCTGACCAATGACGTGACACAGGTGCAGGAGTTGGTGGCGATGGCGCTGCGCATCATGGTGCGTGCGCCGCTGTTGATGGTGGGCAGCGTGGTGATGGCGGTGATCACCAGCCCACGTCTGGCGCTGCTCTTTCTGGTGCTGCTGCCCGCCATCTTGCTTCTGCTGGTCTGGATCATTCGCAAGACCTTGCCGCTGTTTGCAGGCGTGCAACAACGGCTCGATGCGCTCAATATCGTCATGCAGGAGAACCTGGCGGGCGTGCGCGTGGTCAAAGCATTTGTGCGCGGGGCGTATGAGCGAGCGCGCTTTGGCGGCGCCAACGATGACCTGATGCAACAGAACCTGCGCGCAGTGCGCACGATGGCGGTGACAATGCCGCTTGTCACCTTCACGCTCAACGCTGGCGTCGTGGCCGCGCTCTGGTTTGGCGGCATGCAGGTGCAGACGGGCGAGTTGCAGGTGGGGCAGGTGATCGCCTTTATCAACTATCTGACACAGGCGTTGATGGCGTTGACAATGGTGAGCATGTTGGTGATGCGCGTGGCGCGCGCCGAGGCTTCAGCCGCCCGCATCGGCGAGGTGCTGGAGAGCGCGCCGCAGGTGCAGGATCACCCTGACGCCCGGCCCACACCGGCGTTGCGTGGACGCGTTGCATTCGAGCAAGTGCGCTTCACTTATAACGGCGACGAAGACGAGCCGGTGCTCAAAGCGATCAACTTTGTTGCTGAACCGGGTGAAACTGTCGCCGTGCTCGGCGCGACCGGTGCAGGCAAGTCCAGCCTGATCAACCTCATTCCGCGCTTCTATGACGTCAGCGGCGGGTGCGTCACCATCGATGGCTGCGATGCACGCGACCTTGAGCAGGCCAGCTTGCGTCGGCAGATCGGTGTGGCGCTACAAGAGCCGGTGCTCTTCAGCGGCACGATCCGCGACAATATCCGCTACGGCTGCCCCGAAGCTGACGAGGCTGCGGTGATTGCGGCAGCCAAAGTGGCGCAGGCGCATGACTTCATCATGACGCTGCCCGGCGGTTACGACGCCGTTGTCGGCCAGCGCGGCGTCAATCTATCGGGCGGGCAAAAGCAGCGGCTCGCCATTGCGCGGGCGTTGCTGATCGACCCGGCGATCTTGATCCTGGACGACAGCACCAGCGCCGTCGATGTGGAAACCGAGGCGCGCATCCAGGATGAACTGGCGCGCCTGCGGCAGGGGCGAACCACCTTCATGGTGGCGCAACGCATCAGCTCAGTACTGACCGCCGACAAGATCATAGTGCTCGACGACGGGCAGATTGCTGCGATCGGCGATCACCGCACCTTGCTGGCGACCAGCCCGATCTATCGAGAAATCTACGCCTCCCAGCTAGAGCCGCAGCTATTGCGCGGTGTGTGATCAGCGGTGTGTGCTGTATGGTCATTTATTGCCGCTACGCTGTGGGCGCACCATGACAAATGGAGAGTTTAAGCAATGAGTCAAAGTTTGCCAGCGCGCGCACCGCGCGAGATACCGCCACTCATGGGACGCGGCGGCCCGCCGATTGGCCACTTGATGGGCAAAGCTGAGCCGGCCAGAGATATGCGCGGCACGCTGCTCCGCCTATGGCGCTATCTACGTCGGCAACGCGGCGCGCTGCTGGCGACTGCCGTGATCGTTGTGCTGAACACAGGTTTGACAGTGCTGGGTCCGTACCTGCTCGGTCGCGCCATCGACGAAGCGCTGACGCCGGGCGATCTGCCGCTGCTGGCGCGTGTCGGTGCACTAATGCTGGGCGTTTATGCACTGAGCGCGCTGCTGACCTGGGCGCAGACCTTCATCATGGCTGGCGCCGCGCAGCGCACCGTGCGCGACCTCCGCACGGATCTGTTCGACCATCTGCAGGAATTGCCGTTGCGCTTCTTCGACAACCAACCACACGGCGACCTGATGAGCCGGTTGACCAACGACGTGGAGATGATCAACAACGTCCTCTCGGAAAGTGTGACGCAACTTATCTCTGGGTTACTAAGCCTGGTTGCCATCGCCGCCATGATGCTCTGGCTCAACCCGCTGTTGGCGATCATCACGCTCCTGACAACGCCAGTGTTGATGACATTGCTGACCCGGTTGGTGGCCGGACGCACACGCACGGCATTTCGCGCGCAACAGAGTACACTGGGCGCGCTCAACGGGCTAATCGAAGAAACGATCGGTGGGCAGCGCGTGGTCAAGGCCTATGGCCAGGAAGCCAGGGTCCTGGCGCAATTCGACGCTGCCAACCAGGCCTATCGCCGCGCCGCCACACGCGCACAGATATTTGCCGGTTTCATGGGGCCACTGACGAACTTCGTCAACAACCTGGGGCTGGCGATCCTGGGGGGCGTTGGCGGCTGGCTGGTCATCCAAGGCATGGCGACGGTCGGCACACTGGCGAGCTTCATCAACTACAGCCGCCAGTTCGGGCGGCCGCTCAATGAGATCGCCAATCTATTCAACACGATTCAGGGCGCGATTGCTGGCGCGGAACGCGTCTTTGCACTGATCGACGAGCCGCCGGAAAGCCAGGAAGACGCCGCGCCGTTGGCGCCAGTCAGGGGTGAAGTCATCTTCGAGCAGGTAAGCTTTGCCTACACGCCCGACGCGCCGGTGCTCAAAGCGGTCAGTCTGCACGCTCGTCCAGGTCAGACCATCGCCCTGGTGGGGCCAACCGGCGCGGGCAAGACCACGATCGTCAACCTGCTAACGCGCTTTTACGACATCGACGCAGGGCGCATCTTGATCGACGGTGTAGACATTAGCAAGCTCAACCGCTATGCAGTGCGGCGTCAGCTTGGCATCGTGCTGCAAGACACCTACCTGTTCACCGGCACAGTGCTGGAGAATATCCGCTACGGTCGGCTGGACGCCACCGACGACGAAGTGCACGCCGCCGCCCGCCTGGCGAATGCAGAACAATTCATCCACCGCCTACCGCACGGCTACGCTACGCTCCTCTCCGAACGCGCCAGCAATTTGAGCCAGGGACAGCGCCAGTTGCTGGCCATTGCCCGCGCCATCCTGGCCGACCCGCGCATCCTGATCCTGGACGAGGCGACGAGCAGCGTCGACACCCGCACCGAGCAGCAGATTCAGGAGGCCATGCTGCGCCTGATGCGCGGTCGCACCAGCTTTGTCATTGCCCATCGTCTGAGCACAATCCGCAACGCCGACCAGATTTTGGTGCTGCGCAATGGCGAGATCGTCGAGCGCGGCACGCACACCGACCTGTTGGCGCAACGCGGCTTCTACCATACGCTGTATACCAGCCAGTTTCGTGGACACGCAGCGATGGCGTGAGCGCACGAGCGGCAGAGCGCACTGCGAGTTGAGGAAACAGATCGTGGGCTACCGCTGCCAACGTGACGCCACCATGGTTCTGGCTTTCCGTTGCGTCGTCATTGCAGGTAGAATGCACATCTATGTACAACGACTTCACCCGCTATCTCACCGCCAAACGCACTGTCGATGATCGCGCCCTGAACCGCCCCGTCTGGGAGAGGCTGGCGGAAGCGGTACGCGCCAGGCAGGCAGGCATGAGCCGCCCGCTGCGCGTGCTGGAGATCGGCGCTGGCATTGGCACAATGGTCGAGCGGCTGCTCGCCTGGCGCCTCTTTGACGCTGACGCGCCCGGTGTCCACTATACGTTGCTCGACGCCGATCCTGCGCTGCTGGCGGCAGCGCAGGATCGGCTGACGCAACTACCGTCGTGGCTGAAATTGGAAATTGCGCCTGCCAACGTGCTCGAATACGCGACCCGCGTAACGGCAGCCGGCGCAGCGCAACAGTGCGATCTGCTGATCGCCAACGCTGTCCTTGACTTGCTCGATCTGCCGACGGCGTTGCCGCAGTTGCGCGGTCTGGTGACTGACAAAGGCTTGTTCTACTTCACGATCAACTTCGACGGCGCCACCTTGCTCGAACCGACCATCGACCCGGCCTTCGACGACGCTGTCGAAGCTGCCTACCATCGCACGATGGACGCGCGCATCACGGACGGGCGGCCTTCCGGCGACAGCCGCACCGGTCGCCACCTCTTTACGCGGCTGCCCGCCACCGGCTTTGACATCCGCGCTGCTGGCAGTTCGGACTGGGTAGTGCACCCGATCGAGGGGCGCTATCCTGCAGACGAAGCCTACTTCCTGCACTTTATTGTCGCCACAATGGAGCGCGCCCTGCGCCATGCCCCCACGCTGGCGCCGGCGCGTTTTGCGGCGTGGATTGCGACGCGCCACGCCCAGATCAACGACGGGGAACTGACCTACATCGCCCACCAGATCGATTTTTTCGGCGTCACCCACTAAAGATTGGATTCCACCCATGCAAACAAACAAGCGCACGCGCGCCATCCCAACGACGCCGCTGGTTGTGATTGTCGCCGCCTATCTGATGTTTATGGTGCTCGGCTTTCCCGATGGCATGTTGGGCGTTGCCTGGCCGTCGATGATGGCGGACTTTGCGGTGCAAAATGCACAGATGGGCACGATGCTGCTGGCTGCAACTATCGGCTTCCTGATCACCAGTTTCAACACGGGACGGCTGATCCGCTGGTTTGGCATCTCGACGCTGCTGGTGGGTAGCAGTGTCGTGCGCGCGATGGGGCTGCTCAGCATTGCGTTGGCGCCGCAGTGGTTGGCGTTGGTCGCCGCCGCGTTTGTCTTCGGCGTTGGCAGCGGTGCGATCGACGGTGGCATGAACACCTTCTTTGCGATGCGCGTGCGCAGCCCACGTCTGATGAACTGGCTGCATGCCAGCTTTGGTCTGGGCGCCACAATCGCACCGATCATGTTGACGGCGCTCTTCGGTCTGGGCGTCGCCTGGCGATGGGGTTACGTTATCGTGGCGTTGCTCCAGCTGGCGATGGGCCTGGTGGTCTTTCTGCGCGCAGGCGATTGGCGCATGGAGGCCGCTGAGAGCGAAACGCCAATCCCTGCCGCACGTCGCAGCACACGCGCCACACTGGCGCGACCGATTGTCTGGGTCAACATTGCCATCTTCTTCTTCTACGCTGGCATCGAGGTTACAGCGGGCAACTGGAGCTACTCGATCTTTACCGAGACACGCGGCGTTGCACCAGAAGTCGCCGGACTGATGACAGGCCTGTATTGGGGCAGTTTCACCGTTGGCCGCGTCTTCTTCGGCATCGTCGCCAATCGCTTTGCCGTAGTTCCAACCATCCGCGCCATGGCAGTCACCGGCATTGCGGCGGCAGCGCTCTTTTGGTGGAATCCAGTCAACTGGGTGGGCTTTGCCGGCTTGCTCATCCTCGGCTTTGCACTGGCGCCCGTCTTCCCTCTGCTGATGACCGCTACGCCGCTACGCCTCGGCAACGCCGACGCCAACAACGCCATCGGGTTCCAGGTGGCGGCAGCCAGCTTTGGCATCGGCGTGCTGCCCGGCATTGCTGGCGCGCTGGCTGACCGCGTGGGACTGGAGATCGTCGGGCCGTTTATGGTGGTAGGGCTGATCAGTATGGCGGTGCTGCATGAGGTTGCTGTCCGCTCTCACCGTGAATAAAGGGGCGGCGTGAAACAGCCTATCTCCTCGTTCCTCCTGTTTCATGGGGCAACCAGCATTTCCAGTGGATTTGCCAATCGACCAAAGTCGCGAATCTCGAAGTGAAGGTGCGGGCCAGTGCTGTTGCCGGTTGAACCGACTGTGCCGATGACCTGGCCCTGTCCAACGACTTCACCCTCTGTCACCAGCACGCGATCCAGATGTGCGTAAAGCGTCATATAGTCGATCTTGTGGTCGATAATCACGAACTGCCCGTAGCCCTGGTTATTCCAGCCAGCGCGCAACACCACGCCGCGATCCGCCGCCGTGACAGGCGTACCCTGGGGCGCGGCAATGTCGATGGCGCGATGATCGTACCGATAGCTCTGGCTGAGCCAGCCATAGACAGGCCAGGTGAAGTGACCGCTCCCATAGGGCCAATCCGCCGGCAGTGGCCCGGCCACGCTCTGCGTCGGCTTGCGCGTGGCGCTGCGCTGCGCAAAGACGACAAAGGGCGACGTGTTGATCGGCGAGTTGAGCATGATCGCCAGGAAGTCAGCGTCAGCCAGGCTACCAACAGTTACGGCGTCCGCTGACGAGGGGAGCAACAAGGGGATACGCACGTGCGTTCCCGGCGCCAGGGGTGCATCATCGCCAGCAGAAAGACGGTTCCACGTCACAGCGCGGATTTGATCAGGATGCAATAGATAGCGCGCGGCGATCGTCGTCAGTGTCTCGCCCGGCTGCACCACGT
Source organism: Chloroflexota bacterium (assembly GCA_003451595.1). Taxonomy (GTDB): domain Bacteria; phylum Chloroflexota; class Anaerolineae; order Caldilineales; family Caldilineaceae; genus Caldilinea. The sequence continues at coordinate 55,056 of DMDA01000064.1, forward strand.
GACAGAGCATGTTGGCCGGTGGTGCAGTCAGCACATCTCCAATCACCAGTGGCTGATCAACAGTGAAAGATGGCGCAACCGCACAAGGTGCATCCTCCAGGTCGATGCCCATCTCCAGCGCTACGCTGAAGAGTGTGTCTCCTGGTTGCACGATGTAGGTGACAGGCGCATCATCGGCGTGGTGGATCGACCGCGCCGAGAAGACGGCGGCTGGCGTGGCCGTCGGCGTCGCAAGGGGGAAGCGAGGTGCGCCGGGTGTTGGCGTGGCGACATCGTTGGGCGTAATCACAGGCGCCTGCGCGCTGACGCGGCTCATCATCACTAGCAGCCACAACACCACCGCCAGCACGCCACCCATCATCTGCGCAGTGCGCAAAACCCACGCCAACATCCCTGCTCCATTACCTGCGAAATCACGCCCTATGATAACATCTACCTGACAAGCTGACCATTGCAGCACGCAACGCAGACACGCAACACAGACACGCAACACAGACACGCAACACAGACACGCAACACAGACACGCAACACAGACATGCAACACAGACACGCAACACAGACACGCAACACAATGAAACCATCCAAACTCGATATTGCCAAGCACAAAGGCGAAGTCCTCGATCAGATCATGGCATGGAAGCGGCAGGAAGTGCCCAAACAGATGGAGATCATGCCGCTGGCGCAGGTCAAAGCCTTCGTGCGCGTGACGCCACCCGCACTCGATTTCACTGCCGCGCTGACGTCCACGCCCGGCGCCAGCCTGATCGCCGAGGTGAAACGCGCCAGCCCATCCAAAGGCGTGATCGCCCACGACTGGGACCCGGAGTTGATCGCCGAGACCTACGCGCGCAACGGTGCGGCGGCGATCTCCTGTCTAACCGACAGCCGCTTCTTCCAGGGCAAGCTGGAATATCTGACCGCCATCAAGGAGCGGCTGCGTGAGATCGGCCAGCCGGTTCCGGTGCTGCGCAAAGATTTTCTTTACCACGAGTATCAGGTTTATGAGGCGCGCATGGCCGGCGCCGACGCCATCTTGCTCATCGTCGGCGTGCTGGGCGACAGAGACCTGCGCACCCTGCGCGAGCTGGCGGAGAGCCTGGGCATGGCGGCGCTCGTCGAAGTGCACGACGAAGCCGAGACCGAACGCGCGCTCAAAAGCGGCGCCCGCATCATTGGCGTCAACAACCGCAACCTGCGCACTTTTGAGGTGGACATCGAGACCACCGGACGCCTGCGCAAGCTGATCCCGCCGGATCGCATCCTGGTCGGTGAGAGCGGCATTCGCACTGTCGAGGATGTGCGGCGCATGGCGGAAATGGGCTGCGACGCCATTTTGGTTGGAGAGACCTTCTGCAAGCTGCCGCAAGCAAAACGTGGCGCTGAGGTGAAGGTATTCGTTGAGGCAGGCAGAATTGGTCACAAAAGTGAGTCTGGCAGATGAGCGAGTCTACTTCCTTTCACATGACCCCCGACGAGTTCCGCACCTTTGGCTACGCGGTGATCGACTGGATCGCCGACTATCAGCAACGCGTTGAGTCGCTGCCGGTGATGTCGCAGGTGCAGCCGGGGGATATCCGCGCCATGCTGCCGGCGCACCCACCCGCACATGGCGAAGCCTTCGCCGACATCCTGGCGGACATCGACCGCGTCATTCTGCCGGGCGTTACACACTGGCAGTCGCCCAACTTCTTTGCCTATTTCCCTGCCAACGCTTCAGGTCCTGCCATCTTGGGCGATCTGCTCTCGTCAGGATTGGGCGTGCAGGGCATGCTCTGGCTGACCAGCCCGGCGTGCACCGAGGTCGAGACGCACATGCTGGACTGGTTGGTTGAGATGCTGGCGCTGCCGGAGAAGTTCATGTCGACCTCGACCGGCGGCGGCGTGATCCAGGATTCGGCGTCGAGCGCCACGCTCACGGCATTGCTGGCGGCGCGTGAACGGGCGACCAACTTCACGGTTAATCGCAGCGGCGGCACAGGCAAGTTGGTTGCCTACGCCACCAGCCAGACGCACTCTTCACTCGAAAAAGCGATGATGATCGCGGGACTGGGACGCCAAAATCTGCGGTTGATCGATGTCGACGCCACCTTTGCCATGCGCCCCGACGCCCTTGCCGACCAGATCGCCCGCGACCGCGCCGACGGCTTGACGCCCATCTTTGTATGCGCTACGGTCGGCACAACCTCTTCCAACGCCATCGACCCCCTGCCTGCCATCGGCGAAATTTGCCAGCGCGAGCGACTCTGGCTGCACGTCGATGCGGCGATGGCGGGCACGGCCGCGCTCTGTCCAGAATTTCGCTGGATTCACGCCGGGCTGGAGCACGCCGACTCCTACTGCTTCAACCCGCACAAATGGATGTTCACCAACTTCGACTGTGACGCCTTCTTCGTGGCTGACCGCAAGGCGCTGATCGACACGCTGAGCATCCTGCCCGAATATCTGCGCAACGAAGCGACCAAAACTGGTGCAGTCATCGACTATCGCGACTGGCAGATTCCCTTGGGCCGCCGCTTCCGTGCGCTCAAGCTGTGGTTTGTGATACGACATTATGGCGTCGAAGGGTTGCAATTCCATGTGCGGCAGCATGTGCAGATGGCGCAACAGTTTGCCGAGTGGGTGCGCGCCAGCGATGATTTCGAGTTGGCGGCGCCAGTTCCGCTCAACCTGGTCTGTTTCCGGCACAAGGGCGGCGATGCGATCAACCAGCAGATCATGGATCGCATCAACCGCAGCGGCGACCTCTTCTTCACACACACCAGGCTCGACGGCAAGCTAACACTGCGCATGAGCATCGGCCAGACGCACACGCAGATGGAGCACGTGCAGCGCGCCTGGACGCGCATCCAGGAAGAAACAAGGAAACTTGTCCAGGGACAAGCTGCGAGAATCCAGAATTGATCCGCAGATTTCGCAGATTTCGCAGAATAACTTGTGATCTTCTCTGCGAAATCTGCGTAATCTGTGGATGACAGAAATCAGGCGATGGGAAGATGACGATTGTCAAAATCTGTGGGTTGACCAATTTGGAGGATGCGCTTGTGGCGGCGGAGACAGGCGCGGATTTGCTGGGCTTCATTCTGTACCCGAAGTCGCCGCGCTACGTTGCGCCGGAGACAATCACCGCAATCGTGGCGGGCGTACGCAAGGCGTTTGCACTGCCGCCACGCTGTGTCGGCGTGTTTGTCAACGCGTCGACAGCGCAGGTGCTGGCGACGCTGGACCAGACCAAGCTCGATCTGGCGCAGCTTCACGGCGACGAATCAGCGTCGGAGGTGGCGGCGCTGAGAGGGCGCGGCTTCAAGGCGATGCGGCCAACGAATCTGGAGACGGCGTTAGCGGCGATTGATGCGTTTGCTTCGCTCGGCGCAGCGGCGGGGCCACAACTGCTGGTGGACGCGTACACGCCGAACGCTTACGGCGGCGCCGGGCAAGTGGCGGATTGGTCGCTGGCAGCGGCAGTTGCGCAGCGGGTCGACCGGCTGCTGCTGGCCGGTGGCTTGACGCCGGAGAATGTCGCCGACGCGGTGCGGCAGGTCAAGCCGTGGGGCGTCGACGTCGCCAGTGGCGTCGAACGGGCGCCAGGGCGCAAAGATCACGCCAAAGTGCGAGCATTCATCGCTGCCGCCAAGAACCTGACATTACCCTTCCGCCCTTCCTAACTCGCTCCTCGCAACTCGCCCCTCTTATTTGAGCGGGATCGCCGCCTTGCAATACGGACAGTGCGCTGTCGTGACGCCGCTCCATACGACCGTGCTGGCGTTGATGGCTGCGCCGCAGGTGGGGCAGGTCGCGGGCACGGCAAGTGCAGCCGCACGCGCCTGCTGCGCAGCTTGCGCCCTGGCCTCCTCACGCTTCGCCAGCATTTGCAGCAACGCCTGCGCGATGCCGCTGATTGCCACCAGGATCAAGATGCCAGGAAACCAGTTGTCCGTATAAAAGAGCACTGCCAGACCGATCAGCCAGATTCCTGAGTGCACAGCAGCATACAAGCCGGTGAGTTCGCGTTCCTCTTTTTCTTTCTCTGCCATCGTGAGATTCTCTCCGCGAAAACCTTCCAGGAGGCTTTGAGCTTCCTGAAAGGTGATGAAACAACTCCAATTAGCCGGGGAACCAGCCAGCTTCCGTCTTCGAGCACTTGGCGCTCTGCGGTGGCATGTTCTGATAGAGCTGCCGCGTCTGCCATTGATCGGCAGTGCAGTTTTGCCAGAGGACGATCTGTGGCTCCATCTGGATCGACCCCATGTTCGGCGCATTCCAGGCGCCGTTGGACTGGAAGCAGTTGGACTGGTGAATCTGCTGCTGTGCGCAGCGGCTATAGTCGCCAAACTGCGTGACCGGGCCGCTCGACGGCGGTGGGAACAGTCCGCCCGATGGCTGTGGGATAGGCGCTGGAGCAGGTGGGGCCGGCTGCTTATCAAACGACCAGCTCATATACAGATACGCCGGGCCGGATGCCTGGACATAGTCGATCTGGATGAAATGGTTCCCCTGGCTCAGCGGCGCCGTCACGTTGATCGGCTTGCCGGGGATGTTCAGCCCCAACGTGTTGAAGATCACGGCGCCATCCACATACAACACAAAAGCGTCGTCGGCGATAACCTGAAAGATATAGTTGCCGGCATAGAAAAAGGAATTAGTCGTCAGGCGAGCGCTCCAGTTTTGCGCGGGCATGCCTGGAACCGGCGGCATATCGCTGCCCCAGTTGAAGGCGACGGCATTTGCGTACTGCATATAAACCGGCGCCCCAGCCCAGTTCGGGTTGTTGAAGTAATTGACCTGCCACGGGCTGGAAGCCTGGGCAATTGCGGCCTGCGGCGCGCCGACGAATCCAACGAGCAGCAGGAACGCCGTGATGGTGAGTAGCACACGTTGCATAGGTCCTTGTTCCCTCATTCGTTCGATCATGGAGATGATTGGTAAGCGCCGCTCACGGAGTTGCCATAGCGTCAGCCGAAGGCGCCATCGGTGTCAGTTCCATTGGCGCCAGCGCGGTGTCCTCAGCAATCGTCAGGGCGCCAGTGACCGGTGTTGTCGGATCGAAGCGCCCTACCCACACGCCATACAGCCCGCTGGGGTTGGGGATGTCGATGACCGGGTTGCCATTTGCGCCCTCCGCCGAGTCGTCGCTGCACAGCACAATCTCTTCACCGACGACGACGAGCGATGCATCGGCTGACCCCTCAAAGAAGACACGCAAGGTGTCGCTGGCGCCGCTGTAATGGAAGACGAACTCCGGCGCGGCGCCGCTGACAAGCCCGCTGCACACCGTGCCGTTGTCATCCTCATTCAGAATGGTGAAGATCGGCGTCTCGCCGGTGACAACCAGCGTTGCCGTGATCGGCGTGTCGCCGCCAGCAATCTCCACATCGGGCGTTATCGTACGTCCGGCAGCGCGTGAGGCGGTGACGGCATCGCCGCCAGCCGACTCTCCGGTCAATGCAGCCTGCACACTATCGGCGCCGATGACGCCTGCCGGCTGCACATCAGCAGTAATTGGGCCGCGTTTGACCAATGCGCCCGGGTCGAAATTATTGACGTTGACCGTGCGATTGGCAGTGATGACCAGCAAGCCAGGAATCAACTGCCCTTCATCGTAGCTGCCCACCCACAAGGTGTATGTCCCCTCGGCAGGCGCCTCGATGGTCAACATCGGATCGAGCAGATTATCGCTGGCGTCGTCGTTACAGAGATAGGAGCCGTCGGGGAGTTGCACTACAAGCGTCGGGTCAAAGTCGCTGTAATAAAAAATGTCGAACGCTTCCACTTCCCCTTCCCAATTCACCGTAAAGCTGGGCGCTGCCGGAATGAAACCAACACATGCCGCGTCGAGCGTAGATGCAGCGACCTTGCCGCCGCCGTTCAGACTGACAACGAATGGGTCAAGTGGAAAGCCCGCCTTCAGGTTCATGGTCAGGAACGCGGCAGGAGCCACATCGTTGCCAGCGTCGCTTTGCGCCAATGCGGTGCTGCCACCAGACGCAATGAGCAGTATCGCCAGCAGCAATAGCATGACTGTACGCATAATCACTTCTCCTACACGTTGAACAGATTGATTGATGTCGCCGTCCCGCGCCGCGCGTCAGGCGGTTTTGCGGCAGCATACCACAACTATTGTAGCTGACAACTTGTTGTTGTCACCGGGGCTACTGCAAGGCGCGGGGGACAAGAGTTTGCATCGCAAGTCGTCATCTCCGGCGCGACAACTGCCATATCACGCCGGAGATGATGACCCATAAACACCAACCACCCACAGAAGGGTTTCGTATTTGTATGCGCCATTGAGTACAATTGCTTGGACAATTCTCACTCTTGCCACAGGAGGCTCTTGATGAAACGTCCAATCGTCATCCTATCGCTGCTTGTCATGCTCTCGATCCTGACCGGTTGCGCCGCTGTATCAACGCCAGCCACCGCGCCCGAGACAACTGCATTGCGCCCTGTGCGCATTGGCACTCAGCCGTGGATCGGCTACGGCCCGTGGTGGATCGCTCAGGAGCAGGGCATCTTTACAAAATATGGCATTGAGGCCGAATTGATCGACTTCGTCACTGACACTGAGGTGAACGCCGCCTTCGCTTCTGGCAACATGGATGTCGCCAACGTCGCAACACACACGGCGCTCAAACTCTATGCCAATGGCGTCGATCTCAAGATCGTGCTGCTGGAAGATGTCTCCAACGCCGCGGATGCGATCATTGCGCCCTCGGCGATTGCATCGATCAACGACTTGGCCGGCAAGACAGTGGCCTATGAAGAAGGTTCGACCAGCGACCTGCTATTGCACTACGCCCTTGCCGAAAACAACATGCAGATCGAGGACATCGTCGCGGCCCCCATGCCCGCTGCCGACGCCGGTGCAGCGCTGATCGCCGGGCAGGTCGATGCCGCCGTCACCTACGAGCCATACATCTCCGAGGCAATTAACCAGAACAGCGACATTCAGGCGCTCTACACTGCAGCGGAACGGCCAGGCTTGATCTCCGACGTGCTGGCCGCGCGCACTCAATTTGCCGAAGAGAACCCCGACGTAATGCGCAACCTGCTCAAGGTGTGGGATGAGGCCGTGACCTTCCTGCGCGAGAACCCGGAAGCCGGCCGCGCCATCATTGCCAAAGCAGTGGGCAGCGCCCCAGAAGAATTGACGACCGCCTTTGAAGGCGTCGCCTTCTATGATCTGGCAGAGAATCAACAGTTTCTGGCCTTCGACAAGGCCAACGCTGCGGCTGTCTTTAACGACGTTCAAACAGTGGCGCTCGCCATTGGCCTGATTGACCAGCCGATCGATCTGACGAGCGTGGTCGATCCGAACTACTTGATGACGGAATGACCACCCCGCCTGCCAGTCAACCATCACCTGGCGACGCAGTGGCGCGTCGTCAGGTGAAGACGCGGCTTCTCGCCCTGCGCGCCGACATCCCGCGCCGCTGGTACGTTGGCGCAGGCGTTGGCTTCGTGGCGCTCTTTCTCTTTGCGTGGGCAGCGGCGACCTGGCTGCAGTGGGTCTCGCCTATCTTCCTCCCCACCCCCAACGCTGTCTTGACCGAGCTACAAGATCAGGCAGCAAGCGGGGTGCTCTGGCAGGACCTCTGGGCCAGCACCTACCGCATCATGGTCGGCTGGGTGATCTCGACGGTGCTGGCGCTGCCAATCGGTGTGCTGATGGGCAATTTTCGCTTCTTCGAGGGGCTGCTGGAGCCATTCATCGATCTGGTGCGCTATATGCCCGCAGTTGCATTCGTACCGCTGACGATCCTATGGCTGGGCGTCGGCGACACGCAGAAGTTCGCCATCCTCTTCATCGGCGTCTTCTTTCAGCAAGTATTGCTGATCATGGACAATGTCAAGACAGTGCCGCACGACATGATCCAGGTGAGCTACACCTTCGGCCTTTCGCGCGGCGAGATTCTGCGCAGCGTGATCCTGCCAGCGGCGATGCCCGGCATCTGGGACACCTTCCGCATCACCGTTGGTTGGGCGTGGACGTATCTGGTCGTGGCCGAACTGGTGGCGGCGAACGTGGGGCTGGGCTACCGCATCATGCGCGCCCAGCGCTTCCTGGAGACCGACCAAATCATTCTCGGCATTCTGATCATCGGGCTGTTGGGGTTGCTCACCGACTACCTGTTCAAGTGGTCGTACCGCCGGCTCTTTCCGTGGGCGCTGCAAAGCCGGTAACATCAATCGAACCACAGATTGCGCAGATTACGCAGAGAGTTTCACAAGATTTTCTGCGTAATCTGCGCAATCTGCGGATCAAAACTCCTGGTGATTGCGCATGATTACTTCGCCGAAATTGCAGGCGCTGCATGTTTGGAAAATTTTCGGGGATCGCCGCGACGCTGAAGTGGTGGCGGTGCAGGATTTGTCGCTGGATGTCGGCGACAACGAGTTCGTCTCGCTGGTGGGACCTTCTGGCTGCGGCAAGTCGACGCTGCTGATGATGGCCGCTGGGCTGGAGCCAATCAGCGCCGGCGACATTCTGATCGACGGATGCCAGATCACTGGGCCGGGCGCCGATCGTGGCATGGTCTTTCAGAGTTACACACTCTTTCCCTGGCTCTCGGTCGAAGACAATATCCGCTTTTCACTTAAGAAAAGCAAACTGTCACGCGCCGAACAAGACGCACTGGTGCGCGAACATATCGAGTTGGTGGGGTTGACCGGCTTTGCCCACGCCTATCCCAACCAGCTTTCTGGCGGAATGCGCCAGCGCGTGGCGATTGCGCGGGCGCTGGTCTACAAACCGGCCATGCTCTTGATGGATGAACCCTTCGGCGCGCTCGACGCGCAGACGCGGCTACAAATGCAGGAACTCCTGCTCACTGTCTGGCAGGCACACCGCACCACCGTGCTCTTCGTCACGCACGACGTGGAGGAAGCGATCCTGCTCTCCGACCGCATCTACGTAATGACGGCGCGGCCAGGCCGCGTTAAGGCTGAAGTCATCGTCGATCTGCCGCGTCCGCGCCGTCTGTTGGAGACAGAGAGCGACCCACGCTTTGCGGAGCTACGCCGCCACGTGTTGACGCTGATCCGCGAGGAGGCGCAGCGCAGCAATATTGTGACGGGAAGAAATGCAGCATGACGCAACAGAGAAGCCCTCTGTTGCGAGGTGCTCGCCAGCGCTGACGAGGTTACGTAATGAACTATCTTGACGCTATCTCCACCTTCGTGCAGGAACGCCTTTACCCTCTCGAACCGATCCTTCTGCAAGAGGGCTTCGATGCGGTGGCGCCGCACCTCGACGCCCTACGCCAGGAGGTCAAGGCGATGGGGCTATGGGCGCCGCATCTGCCACCCGACTTCGGCGGGATGGGGCTGACGCTGACTGACTTTGCGCGCGTCAGCGAGGCGTTGGGGCGCAGTCCGCTCGGCCACTACACCTTCAACTGCGCCGCGCCCGACATCGGCAACATGGAGCTGCTGCATACGCACGGCACAGCTGAGCAACAGGAGCGCTGGTTGCGCCCGTTGGCGGCAGGCGCCATCCGCAGTTGCTTCGCTATGACCGAACCAGAGCACGCTGGCTCCAATCCGGTGTGGATGAGCACGACCGCACGGCGCGACGGCGACGCCTATGTGATCGACGGCCACAAGTGGTTCACCACTGCCGCTGACGGCGCCGCCTTCACCATCGTGATGGCCGTCACCAATCCCGATGCGCCCAAACCACACCAGCGCGCCAGCCAGATCATTGTGCCGCTTGACGCGCCTGGCTTCTCGATCGTGCGCAATATCTCCATGATGGGCGAGCGTGGGACGGGCTGGCTGAGTCACGCCGAAGTGCGCTTCGAACGCTGCCGCGTGCCGCAAAGCAACCGACTTGGCGGCGAAGGCGAAGGGTTTGCGCTGGCGCAAGAGCGGCTCGGCCCCGGTCGCATCCATCATTGCATGCGCTGGATCGGCATCTGTGAGCGCGCCTTTGACCTGATGTGCCGCTATGCCGTCAGCCGCGAACTAGCGCCTGGTCGCCCTATCGCCGGCCAGCAGGTGATCCAGCATTGGATCGCGGAGAGTCGCGCCGAGATCGACGCGGCGCGCTTCCTGGTGCTCGACGCCGCCGCCAAGATCGACAAAGTCGGGGCGGCCGCTGCACGCATCGAAATCTCAACGATCAAATTCTTCGTGGCGAACGTGCTCCAGCGTGTACTGGATCGCGCGATCCAGGTGCACGGCGGACTGGGCGTCACCGACGACACCGTGCTGGCCTTCTGGTGGCGACACGAGCGCGCTGCGCGCATCTATGATGGGGCTGACGAGGTGCACAAGGATGTCGTGGCGCGTCACGTGCTGCGGCAATACGGTTTCGACGCAGGGCGCAGGGTATGACAGGTCACAGCCGCCATCGCTGATCGCCGGGGCGGTTACCGGGC
>DMDA01000064.1:65747-68060 GCA_003451595.1 Chloroflexota bacterium
GCGCGGGCGGCCATGAGCAGAGCAAGCTGGAGCTGTCGATTTGCCCACGCCGTTGGCGCCGACCAGCCCCCACTTATCGCCCCGGTGCATAGTCAGGGTGACATTGGCGAGCACTTGATGGGCGCCGTAGGCTTTGGTGAGGTTCGCAATAGTCAACAACATGGCCAGGCACATCGTGCTAACCCAACGCCGGGGCTTGGGCGCTTGCTGCCGTGAGTCCGAATTCGCAGCAGGCACGCCGCTATCGGCACGTCACCGTGTGATCATTCGGTCACGCCAACAGCGGCACCAGGCAGCGGCTGTCATCGGCGAGCGGTCACTGTAGCGTTATGAGTATTGCAACGTCACCAATAATCGCCACTTTTGGGAAGCTGTGGTACATTAGCGCGTCGTATGATACGCATGCCTAACCTGGCGCTCTATGCCATTGCGTTGATTGCGGCTGCTTCCTTGATCTGGTTGGCCTGGCAGGTCTATCCAGCTAACCCGCAACCCACGATCGCCTGCCAACCGTTCTGTGCACAAGTTGACTTGAGCGGGCGCAGATTGGCGCGCGCCGACCTCAACCGTGTCAATCTGGCGCGCGCCAATCTGAATGACGCCGACCTGAGCAGGGCTACTTTGTTGCTGGCAAGACTTTCTGAAGCATCATTGCGTTATGCAAACTTGCAAGAGGCAGATTTGTCGAATGCTATTGTTGACGCCGCTGATTTTCGCTATGCGAATTTAGTGCGAGCAGTGTTGCGCAGCGCTGACGCGCGTCAGGCAGATTTTCGTGAAGCCAACCTGACCGGCGTTGATGCACGCGCAGCTAACCTAAGCGGCGCACAACTGGAGCGGGCAACTTTGGTCAACGCCTTGTTGGTGGATGCCGACTTCGAAAATGCGATCTTGCGTCGCGCCGATCTGCGCAATGCCAACCTACGTGGCGCCATCTTGCGTAGCGCCGATCTAACCGGCGCTGATTTGACTGGCGCCGATTTGACCGGTGCAGACCTGGTGGATGCACGCCTGCCGCACGATTTCTATACTGCACCACTTAAGGGTACAGGGTCGGAATGACAGATTACTTCCAGCAAGTAGTCGACACAGTCGAACAGATGGCGCCAATCTCGCTTGCCGAAATCCAGAGACTCGCCTTGCTCGACCGCCTCGACGTGAAATTTGTGTTGCGCATGCATCAACTCGCGCACATCATCACGCGCGTGCAGCACAACTACCGCGTCCTGGAGATTAACGGTGTGCGCCCTGGGCGATATCACACAACCTATTTCGACACTCCCGACTTTGCCATGTATCACGCCCATCATAACGGGCTGCGTGTACGCCATAAGGTGCGTTGGCGCTGGTATCTCGACAGTCGGTTGATTTACCTGGAGGTCAAAGAAAAGACCAATCGCGAACGCACAATCAAGAGTCGCGTTACCCTCCCCACCCCCATCGACCATTTTCGCGAACTGGAGACCTCCTGGATGCCGCCCACGATCACTTTCGACCCGCGCACGCTACGGCCAGTAGTTTGGAACCGTTTCCGCCGTATGACGCTTGCCGACTTCGAACGCCAGGAACGCATCACCATCGATATTGGGCTGGAGTTTGGCCGTGATGAACGGGTGATAGCGTTTCCTGACCTGGCGATTATCGAAATCAAGCAACGCAAATTCTCATTGAATTCGCCGATGGCGCGTGAACTGCACCGCCAGCAGGCTCATCCAGAGCACATCAGCAAATTCTGCGTCTCGATGGCAATGTTTTACCCTGACCTCAAGCAGAATCGCTTCAAACCGCTTCTGCGCCGACTTCACGCCTTTGTTGAAGGATAGACGACCATGAACCTTGTCTCTGAGGTGCTGCCCGGGTTTGCGTTGACATTGGCAACAGCGATCTGTGTGTTTGGTCTGGGCTACGCAGCGTCACGCCGCAGCAGGCCGGAATATATCTTTACCTTCTTCACCTTTAGCGTGATGGCCTACCTGGTTACCAGCCTGCTACGCGATGTACAGTTGACGCTGGGATTCAGCTTCGGGCTGTTGGCCGTCTTCACGATCATGCGCTTCCGTTCGGTGAATATCCCGGTGCGCGAGATGACTTATCTCTATGTGGCGATCATGTTACCCTTTGCCAACGCTCTGTTCGTCGCTACACGCGTCGCCTTCAACGACGTGCTCATCATCAACGGCGCGCTGGCCAGCTTTGTCATCGTCCTCGACCGCCTGCTGTTGGCGCGCTATGGCTCCTCGCAGCTTGTCCATTACGAGAAGATCGAACTGATCCAGGCAAATAATGAACAGGCGATGCTGGAGGACTTGAGCA
>DMDA01000064.1:68284-69584 GCA_003451595.1 Chloroflexota bacterium
ACGGCGCTCCTGACGGTCTATTTCGACGAGAAAGGCATCCAACCACGCAAATCATGAGCACATATCGCCATCGACTGCCCGCCTTCCTGCTCCTGTTGGTGACACTGGCCGGCTTGTTGGCGCCTCGCACTGCCGCCTCAAGGCCACTGGCGCCATCCACACAACCCCAAGACGCGCCAACCATCGTGATCAACGAGGTGCTGGCCCACGCCGACCTGCCCAATGTCGATGCGGTCGAACTCCGCAACCTGAGTGAGACGCCCGTTGATCTGTCCGGCTGGTGGCTGACCGATGACGATTCGCGCCCTCAAAGTGATTGGGTGCGCCTGCCCCAGGAGGCGTTGATCACCGGCTACGGATTGTATGTGGTGGCAGACACAGCCGAAGACTGGCCTTTTGGGCTGAGCGAGGCTGGCGACACCGTCTATCTGTTTCGCCCCGACCCCATAAGCGGAGCGCCGATACGAGTCGAGGTGATGCGCTTTGGGGCTTCCCCTCGCAATGTCTCGTTTATACGTTATGTCGATGCCGTGAACATTGTTCGCTTTCCACTACAAGAGGGTGCGCCAACCATTGGTTTTGCCAACTGCGACGTCCGCATCAGCACCGTCCAACTTGAGGAGTTGATGGTCGATCCAGCCAGCGGCGGCAGCGAGTATGTAGTGATTGCCAACGTTGGCAGCGTGGCGGCGCCACTCTATAACACGGAACACCCGGCCATCCCCTGGAAGCTCGTCGGCCAGAAAAGCAACGGCAAGGACAGCGACATGTTCATCTTCCCGGAAGCCGTAACGCTGGCGCCTGGCGAGCGCATCATCGTCAGCGAAGTGGCGCCCGATCTCTTTCGCCAGGCGCACAACATTCCCGCCACGGTGCGCATCTTCGGCCCACTGGAAAGTGGCCTGAGCAACACCAGCGAACGCGTGGCGTTGGCGATGCCTCTCGAACCCGAACTCGACGGCAGCGTCAACTTTGCGTTTGTCGACGAGGTGGCTTACAGCAATCTGCCGCCATGGCCCTCTGTAGCGAACAATGGCCTGGCGCTGGTGCGCATCGACCCAACGCGCTATGCCAACGATGTAGCGAACTGGCGAGCGGCGCCCCCCCTGCAGACCATCCTGAGCGGGCGCGTTGACCTGCGCACAAATGAACGTCGCATCACAACCGATCAAAGCGCAGTGCCGTTGTTGGGTGGCAACAGCCCTGCGCTTGTCGCCAATAGCCTGTACCTGCCGGTGGTGAATGCCTATCGATGCCCCTTTCAGTAGCGGGGACTGTTCGCCGCGACGGCGCTGCGCAA
>DMDA01000064.1:69859-87502 GCA_003451595.1 Chloroflexota bacterium
ACTTGCCGGTCACTTGACAGTCACATCCAGCACATCACCCGACTGGGCATCGACCACCACTGTGGCGGACTGCCTAGCTGTGCTCAGTTCCACGACCCACACATCCTTGCCATCGCGCGCGTCTGGCGTCGCCACTTTCTCGGTGATCTCACCGGTCAGCTCGCCGCGCACGGCGTCCTCAGCGATGGCGATGGCGGCGCGTGCGTTGATCTGGCCATTCTCGCCTCGCTGCGACGCCGCCGCCGTCTGCGTCGGTCGTTCACCCAGCGTCACATCGACCTTGATCTCCTTGCCATCGCGCTGGATCGTCAGCGTGACGGTCTGGCCTGGTTCAGCCTGCGTAATCAGGTAGGAAACTAGGTCCTCAAAGCGCACGACTGGCGTATCATCAATGGCGGTGACAATATCGCCACCTCGACGCACCTCCATGCCGTTATCGGTCGTGACGGTGCGGCTACCACCTTTGACGCCGCCCTTTTCTGAGGGGCCGCCGGGCACGACAGACGAGACATAGACGCCCAGTGTGTTATCGGGCAGGTCAAGCGCCTCCGCCAACCGCGCCGTAATCGTGCTGCCTTCCAACCCCAGATACGGATACTTGTACGCGCCGTCTTTGATCAGCGCCGGCACGACGCGCTTTACAATCGAAACCGGGATCGTGAAGCCCACACCGGAGTTCTGGCGCGTCTGCGACTCGATGGCAAAGTTCACGCCGACAACTTCACCCTTCAGGTTGACCAATGGCCCACCGGAGTTGCCCGGATTGATCGCAGCATCAGTCTGAATGACGTCGGGCAGCGTATAACGGTTGTTGCCAAAGGCGCCTACCGGGAAACCCCGCCCCAGCGCGCTGACGATACCCGTCGTCATCGTGCCCTGCAGGCCAAAGGGATTGCCAATGGCGATGACCATATGGCCAACGTCAAGGCTGTTATCATCCGCCAGCGGCAGCGGCCGCCACTCCATTCCCTGCGGCGGCGTCACCTTGATCACAGCCAGGTCAGCCTGCGGGTCAGTCGCCACGACTTCGGCGCGCGCCCACATCCCATTGTTAAAGTTGACAATAACCTTTTGCGCGCCTTCCACTACATGGTTGTTGGTGACAATGTGTCCTTCATTGTCGTAGATGAAGCCGGAGCCTTCGCCCTGCTGCAGCGGCATATCACCCTGTGGCAGTTGGAAACCTGGAATCTGGGGCAGGTCACCCAAGCTGGCGACGCTCTCCACCTGGATGTTGACCACTGATGGCGCCACGGCGTCGTACAACGCCGCCAGCGCGTTCTGATCCTCGTTCAGGCTGGAGTCAAGCTGGAGCGCAGGCGCCGCAACGGTTGTGCGCATCGGGTTGGCGGAGGCCGACAGCGTTTGCCAGGCCAGCGGCGCCGCCAGCGCGCCGAAAACGATCAATCCAGCGCCGACCACGGCAAGCACTGCCATAGTCATGGGTCGCCAACGTCGCTTTGCTGCACGCGTGGCTGAAGATTTTGTTTGTGGCTCAGATGATGACGACTGCATAAAATCTTGTTCACTCATATACACACCTCGATTTGATCACACAGAATGGGGTGGGTGTAACGATGATGCAAACCTGCCGCACCCACCTAGCTTTAACTGCTTCAATTACATCTGTCAGATTATCCTGTGTGCATGAATCATACATGAACCAGTGGTAAAAAAAATGTAAGTCCTGCGCACCCCTAAGGTGCAAGCGGTGTGGGTGCGGCCTCCGTGGGTGCGGCCTCCGTGGGCAACCCGCCCGTCAATTGCACGAGCTGTGTCAAAGTCGCTTGTAAGGCGTCCATCTCGGCGCCATACGCCGCCCAGTCACCGTTACGGAGATGGTTCTGCGCCGCATTGTAATGGTCGTTGGCGGCTACAATCAATTGTTCAACAGTGGCCCCAGCCAGGTCGATAGTCACGGTCGGCGACGGTGTGCTGTTCTGGCCGCCAGTCGCCCCATCGGTGCGCTCGGCGCCAGGAACCGCTGTTACCAGATCGGACAGGCCAGCGCGCGCCACGACGCCGTCACCAAAGAGTCGCACTAGCGCCAGCCCAAGGTTCTCGGCCATCACCACCCGATCCGATGTTGCCAGAATGACGCGCTTCAATTCGGGGATGCGCCCGCTCTGCGCCTGCAAGTAAAGCGGTTCAACGTAGAGCAAGCTATCCCCCAGCG
This sequence comes from Chloroflexota bacterium, assembly GCA_003451595.1. Classification (GTDB taxonomy): domain Bacteria; phylum Chloroflexota; class Anaerolineae; order Caldilineales; family Caldilineaceae; genus Caldilinea. Next base: position 72,036 of record DMDA01000064.1, read on the forward strand.
GGATCACGAGCAGGTTGCCGCGGATGACGCTGCTGCCCTGCTGATTCCACAGGCTCAGTTGGGCGCTGATCACGGGGTCCTGATCGATGCGCGCCTCAATTTGCTTGGGACCAAAGAAGAGTGAATCCTTGCCAAAATTGTACACCACGCGCGCACCGTATTTTTCGGGGTCGCTTTGCGCCGCCATCCAGGCGATCATATTCTCGCGATTGGCAGGCGTGTAGGGGAGAATTTGCATGAAGTCGAGGCTACTATCCGTTGCATCGGGCAGCTGCATCAAGACATAGTAAGGCTCAATTCGCTGCGGCTCGTTATAGAAGACCTCTTCCGGCCATGCCCACACGTCCTCGCGGTTGTAAAAGTCATTGGCGTTGGTCATGTGGTACATCCGATACATCTCCGCCTGCACGGCGAAAAGATCGGTGGGGTAGCGGATATGCTGCTTCAAGAAATCCGGCATCGCGTCGAACGGTTGGAACAACGCTGGGAAGATGCGCGCATAGGCGGCGATGATCGGTTCCTCTGCATCGACTATATAAAAGGTTGGCATGCCATCGTAGGCGTTGATGACGATCTTAACCGGGTTGCGGATATAGTTAAAGCGGTCGAAGTATGGCTCACTGTAGGGATAGCGCGAACTCATCACATAGGCGTCGAGTATCCAGTAGAGTTTGCCATCCTCCCCGACAACGATGTACGGGTCTTGATCCAGTTCCAGGAAGGGCGCCAGTTGCTGCACCCGCTCGACGATGTTGCGTCGCCACAATAGCTGACTGTCGCTGGTAATGTCTTGATTGAGGATCAGGTTGATGTCGCCAAAACGCACGGCAAAGAGCAACCGATTCCAGAAGCTCATGTCGATGCCAGTGTCAGCGGAGAAGCGCGTCGTAGCATTGCCGTCGCCCTGGGGAAAGTCAAATTCTTCCATGTTGGTGCGACCGATGACGTAATCATTGGTCAACTCCCCAAAGTAGAGCTGCGGCTCTGTCAAGGCAATATTGCCGATCGGGGGCAAGTCCTTGATGTAGAACTCCGGCAACCCATCCGCCGTCACCAACTCTACAGGCGACATCGCCACGCCATAGCCGTGCGTGTAGACGAGTTTGCGATTGACCCACGTCTGCGCCTGTTCGGACAGCCGCTCCGGCACCAGCTCGCGCGCCGCCACCATGACCTGGCGCCGCTCGCCGTCAATGGTGTAGCGATCCACATCCACATCGTTGAAGGCGTAATACTGACGCAACGCCTGCACTTGATTGTAGGTTTGCAGCAAGGGGCGATAGTCCCACAGCCGCACGTTGCGCACCGTCGCCGGTTCTGCTAACAGCGCCGCCGGAGTTAGTTGCTGCGAGGCGTCGTAGCTGCGCAGATCGATCTCCGCCAGATCATAGGCCATGCGCGTAAACTCGATGTTGTCTTCGATGAAAGGGCGCTCCAGCGTCAGCTCGTTTGGGCTGACCTGAAACCGTTGCACAAAGGAAGGATAGAGCGACCCGGCAATCACCGCCACCCCGACCCAGATCAGCAATATGGCCACGATTGCGCGCCAGGCCTGGCGCATGAAGGCCGTGACGATCAGCAACACCGCCGCCGCCAACGTGACAATGGTGAGCAGATTGTAGGCCGGCAGTTGCGCATTGACATCGGTGTAGCCGGCGCCGAAGACTGCGCCACGCCCGCTATAGACCAGTTCCGCCGCATCGATCTGATAGCCAAGCCCCAGCAGCGTCAGAAAGAGCGCCCCCAGCACCCCTAGATGCACCAGAAAGCCTGTGCGCACCTGCCAACCGCGCAGCCCTGTCACGCCATTCACCAAGACAACCAGCACCATTGCCGCGATCAGCACGCTCTGCAACCAGCCGCGCATCATCTCCAGCACCGGCAGCGAAAAAACGTAGAAGCTGACATCGCGCCCGAAGACAGGATCGAGGACGCCAAAGTTGCTCTGATTGAGAAAGAGCAACAACTGCGGCCACTCGCCAGCAATGTTGACGCCCATGAGAAAGGCAAAAAAGGTAAAGGCGCCCACAATGATGACCGCTGCGCGCACGCCGAACGCCTCGGCAAATTGCGTCAGCGGCGACATTGCCAGCCCGCGCGGCTCCACGCGCCGCGCAATCCAGAAGTTGATGGCAAGCACGAGCCAGGTCAACCCAAAGCCGGCAATGAACAACCCCAGCGCCGCCAGCACACGCGTCCACAGGATTGACTCGTAACCTAGGCTGGCATGCCAAACCAGGTTCGCCAGAAAGCCAACGATGGTATTGAAAAGCAGCAAGATGATGAATGGGATCACCAGCAACAGCCACCAGCGGCTGGGGCGTGACGACCTGGAACGCACCGGGCGTCCATCGTCCGGCGGCACCCAGTCGTCGCCACCACGTTGCAGGTTTTCCTCTATAGAGCGGATCAAGTCAGCGAATTTTTCTGCATCTCTCATGATATTCTCGATTTACACAGCACTGAACCAATCTGACGCCATTATAGCAAGGATACCACACCCACCTTGTGACGCCGCTACCCTTTGCCAGCGCGGGTCTCCTGGACGTGCGCAGCAACGTTTCAGTAGTTCACGATTTGACCTCACGCCGAGACGCGCAGTCGCCAAGTCGAAGATGGCTTCCTTTCCCAGCCACACGCTCTCGCCCGGCGAGGAAATGCGGTTGCGAACCGCCTACCCCCGTCAGAATGCGTGGGTGCGGTATAATGGCATCCATGACACAGTCCACCTGGCCCGACGCACTTCAACCCGCCGATCCTGTCCATGTCGATATACAACTGGCGCAATTCTGGCGCACGCTGGCGCGTCTGCCCGACCTGGTGCAACGCCAGGAACACCTGCTGGCCGCCGACCTGCTGAACGCGCTCCGCCATATTGTGCTAGAGCTGATGCTGGCGCTCAACGGCATTACTTTTCCAGAGAGCACGTTACATCTCAATACGTATCTGAGCGTCAGCCAACGCGCTGCTATCGAAAAAACCCTACTGCTTCCCACTGTGGCTACCGAGAGCTGGATCGGGCAGGCCGTGGCGCTAGTCGTCATCTATCGCTGGTATGCACCGCAGTTGACCGCCCGCTACGGGCTGGCTTACCCACAAGCGGCTGAGGAGGCGGCGCAGGCGGCGCTGTGCAGCTTGCCGGACTGGCCGCTGTCCATCACGACTGCGTGAGGCTGCATCGCTCATGAATCGTCGTATCTGCTTCGTCGCCCCCTTCGGGCTAGGTCAGAAGAGCACGATCTGGGCGCGCACCTTGCCGTTGGCGCGCGTCCTGGCTGCGTATGGCTGGCAGCCGACGATCCTGATTCCTCCCTGGGACACACCTGTTGACGCCGGACGCACCTGGACGGACAACGGCGTGGAGATGATCAACGTGCATACCTCTGGCGGCCTGGCTTCGATACTCTTTAGATTGCTACATGAAATAGATCGGCTAAAACCAGCCATTGTCCATGTCGTCAAGCCGCGCGCCTATGCCGGGCTGGTGCAGTGGTGGTTGTGGCAGCGCCGCACCCACCAATCGCCGCGCTTGCTGCTCGACGCCGACGATTGGGAGCAGGCATGGGCGCCGGTGAACCGGTACTCATGGCCGCTGGCGCGCTTCCTGGCCTGGCAGGAAGAATGGGGCATCCGCCATGCTGACGGGTTGACTGCCGCCAGCCGCTGGCTGGTGACGCAAATCGGTCAGGCGAACCCGACAGCTCCGATCCTGCACCTGCCCAACGGCATCGATCCGCCTGCGCCTGACAGCGTGCAGTGGAGACCGGGCGGCGCTGATGTGCTTTTCTTCAGCCGCTTCGTGGAGGTGTCGCCGGCATGGCTGGCCGCGTTCTGGCGTGCACTGCACGCACAGCGACCGCGCACCCGGCTGCTGGTGGCTGGCGCGCCGATCCGTCCTGACCTGACGGATGCGTTCCGAAGCGTCATGCTGTCGGCAGGAGCAGATGCAGCCAACAACGTAGCGTGGCTTGGCTATGTGAAGCACACCCAGCTTGCCGCTCTCTACCCCCAAATCGGCTGCGCGATATTTCCGGCAGAACCAACGATTCTGCAACAGGCAAAATGCAGTGTACGGCTGGCGACGACGTTGCTATCAGGCGTGCCGGTGGTGGCAAGTGCAGTGGGTGAACAGGCCGCCTACGGGGCAGAGGGAGCGGCGCAGCTGGTACCGGCAGATGCGTCACCAGAGGAATTTGCGGCAGCGGTCATCGCCGTCCTTGCGGCCCCTGTCGCACAGACAACGCTGAGCATGACAGCGCGGCGGCGTCTGCTGGAACGGTACAACTGGCCAGCACTCGGTGGACGTCTACATACCTTCTACGTGCAAGTGTGTGGGATGTAGTAGTCGCCACAGCAGAGATGGCAGCCACACCGAGAAGTGGCCGCCACCCTGCTGGCGCGGCAGGCTCTGCGCGCCTAGCGCACCGGTTCGATCACGCTGAGCGACGACAGGTCGGAGAGTTCAACCTTGCCCGCATCGGTGATCCAGCCGCGAAAGCCATCGTTGCGGAACGCCTGCACGTTGGAGGCGTAATATGGAATGATATATACAACATCGTCATGAACGATCTTCTGCATCTCCCAGATGATCTCTCGCCGCTTATCCCGGTCGAGCGTCACGGCCTGTTGAGCAAAGAGGGCGTCGTAGGCAGGGTTCGAGTAACCGGTCTCACTCAACCCCGTGGGAATCTCGGCGGTGGTCATCACACCCAACAGGAAGGCCGGGTCAGGGTCAGAACCCCAGCCCCACAGGATGACATCGTAGTCGAAAGCTGGACAGCAGACTGCGGTGAGCGCGTCGGGGTCGAGCGCCTGCAGTTCAGTCTTGACGCCAACCTGCGCCCACATGCCGTTGAGCAGCTCGGCCATGCGCGGTGCGCCGGTGCTGTCGGAAGGCCAGGCGAGACGAAAAGTGAGATCGCGAGAGCCATCAGGCATCTCGCGGACGCCGTCGTTATTCGTGTCGAGATAGCCGGCGTCATCCAAAATCTGATTTGCTTTCACCGGGTCGAATGCATAGTCCGTCAACGTGTCGTTGTACCAGATGCCCAGGCTATCGGGCACCAACGTCAGGCCGGGATTGCCCAGCCCCAGCAAGATCACGTCGATGATCTGCTGCTTGTCGGTGGCGTGCGCCAGCGCCTGCCGCATCGCGCGGTCGCGTAGCGCCGGATGACCGGAGCAGACGCCATCGTCGGGCGGGCAATTTTCAGGCGCCACCTGGTTGAAGATAATGTCGGCAATGTCCGGTGCGGCGGGTGGCCCGATGACCAGTGTGACGTTGCGGTCGTTGCGCAAACCAGCCACCGCCGTCGCCGGCATCTCCGTGATCATATCCACCTGACCGGTGCGCAGCGCCTGCACCAAACTATCCTGGTTATCGAAGGTTTGGAAGACCACACCGTCAACTTTGGGTGGATAGAGAGGATGGGTCTTTACCGCCTCGAGCCGGACAAACTGATTCTGCTGATACTCGGCTAACTTGAACGGCCCGCTGCCGATCATGGCGGCATTGGCAAAGTCGGCGGCGTCTTCACCAGCGTGCTCCTCCCAGATATGTTTGGGCAGCACGAAAAGGTAGAGAAGCTGGCTCTCCATATTGGGGATGGCTTGCGTCAAAGTAAGTACAAGCGTGCGCGGGTCGGGCGCTTCGACGCTGGCGAAGTAGCTGGTGTAGGCATTGAGGAAGGGGAATTCCGGGTGCGACTGATAGAAATTGTAGGAAAAAGCAATGTCCTCAGCGGTCAGCGGCTGCCCATCATGGAAGGTGAAGCCGTCGCGAATCTTGAAAGTCCAGACTAGACCGTCTTCGGAAACAGTGTAACTCTCTGCCAGCTCGGGTTTGTAGGCGCCATCCAATTGCAATTCGAACATGGCGTCATAGACCAGGCCATAGATCGTGTATGCTTCCGAGAGCACGCCAACGCCTGGGTTAAGCGAGTCGGGGCTGCCACCCCAGCCGATACGGACAACTGTGTTGGCGGGTGTATCTGTGGCGCCAGGCGCGTTACTGGCAGGCGTGGCGCCGCCGCAGGCTGCGAACAGCAGCGCCACCAGCAATGCAGCCACGATATTCACTCTGGCAAGCATGATCGTCACCTCCTCTGGAGAATCTGTGGAATCAGGTGCAGAAAAAGAAACGGCGGCGCTATGATAGCACCGCCGAATGATTTGTTGAAACTGCTGAACGCCTGCATTCAGGCAACGATCATGCTTCTTCCCGTCACGCTTCTTCGATAATCTCGTACTTGAGGGCGATCGGCGCCACAGCGCGCAGCATTGCTTGCGCCGGACAGTACTTCTCCTCGGACAACTGTATCGCTCGCTCAACCGCTGCCGGATCGATGCCGCGTCCGCGCAGAACGTAGGTAATCTCAATGGCAGTGAAGACGTGCGGATGCTGCGCGGCGCGCTCGGCGTCAACCTTCACCGCAAAGCCGGTCACATCCTGGCGCTTCTTGCGCAGAATTGAGATGACGTCCATCGCGGTGCAGCCAGCCAGACTCATCGCCATCAACTCCATCGGACGCGAGCCTTCATCAGCGCCACCGACATCGGGGGCGGCATCCAGAATAATGGGGTGGCCACTGTCGGCGACGGCCTCGAACTTCATGCCACCTTGCCAGGTCACTTGCGCTTTCATCTTTGGGTCATCCTTTCCGTGATTCGCTTCTCTGAGTTTTGCCTGGCGCCTGCCAGAGACGTTGAGCACCCTGACAAGCGTTGATGATTATTTCGACCAATCAACGGCCAACTGCTTGCGACCATGCAGTTCCTTATCGACCGCCATGGCCGCAATTGCGCCTTCGGCGGCGGCGACCACCGCCTGCTTGACATGATTACACAACACATCGCCCACAGCGTAGACGCCGGGCAGTGTGGTGCGAAACTCCTTGTCAACGACCAGACAGCCGCCTTCGCTAATCTCGAGCTGATCCTGTACGAAATCCGTGATCGGGCGCGCGCCCTGCACGTAGAAGAAGGCGCCAGTCACTGGCAGCAGCGTCTCTCCCTGCCCGCGCTGCGCAATGCGCAATCCCTCGACATGGTGCTTGCCGATTACTTCCCGCACCACCGTGCCGAGATGCACCGTTACTTTGGGGTGATGGCTGATCTCCTCCACCATATGCGCTGGCGCTTTAAGGTCTGGCGTGGGTGACAGCAAGTGTACGCGCTCGGCGAATCGCGTCAGGAAGAGCGCCTCTTCGATGGCCTCATCGTTGTTGCCTGCAACGGCGACTGTCTGCCCCTGGAAGAAGGCAGCGTCACACGTGGCGCAATAGGAGACGCCGCGCCCCAGCAACTCATCTTCGCCCTTGACGCGCTGCCCACGTCCCATCGAACCGGTGGCAATGATCACGGCGCGGGCGCTGTAGGTGCCGGCATTGCCAAAGATCAGTTTCGGCGTGCTCGTCAGATCGACCGCCTGCACCTTATCCTGGATGAAGCGAGCGCCAAAAGATTCGGCCTGTTCGCGCATCCTTTGCAGCAGTTCAGCGCCGCTGATTTCGCCAACGACGCCCGGATAGTTGGCGATCTTGGCTGTAATGCCCAACGCGCCAGCGGTTAGTCCCTTATCGATGACGGCGGTTTTCAGCTCCGCGCGCGCGGTGTACATCGCTGCCGTCGCCCCTGCTGGCCCGCCGCCAATGATGACGACATCATACTCGTGTTCAGACGCTTCCGAGCCATTCACGCCCGGTTCCGCGCCATTCAGGTTGAAATGAAAGTCCATATTCCGTAGCCTCCTGGGGAGTTAGATGCACGGACAACGGGTTGGTTACAAGGAGAAGGGGGAGACAGGAGAACGGCAAAGAGGAGAAGACAAGGAAGAAAGAGAGACGCCCCTCCTTCACTCCCCATCTCCAATCCCCTCACCTCTCAATTCCCTAATCACCCAGTGGGATCACAAAGTAATAGACCGACAGGAAATGCAAAATACTCCCGGCGAGGACGAAGAGGTGCCAGATGGCATGGTTGAAGGGGATTGCTTTCACTCTAAAGAAGATAGTGCCAACGGAATAGGCAATGCCGCCGCCGAGCAACAGCGCGATCCCGGTGGGCGGCAAGTTATTGGCGATCTCGAAAGCAGCGAGCAGCCCTAGCCACCCCATGCCCAGATAGGTGAGCAACGAAACTATCTGAAAACGCCCAACAAAGAAAATCTTGAAGATGATCCCTGCAACCGCTAGCGACCAGACAATCGCCATAATGACGGCGCCGAGGCGATCGCCGATCACAAGCAACGTGTATGGAGTGTACGTGCCAGCAATCAGCAGATAAATGGCGCAGTGATCGACGATGCGAAGCACGCGCTTGGCGCCATCATGGGGGATGGCATGGTAAAAGGTGGACGCAGAAAAGAGCAGAATGATGCTGATGCCATAGACAACAACACTGGCCAGGATCACACTACTGTTAGATTGCAGCGTCTTGACGACCAGCAATGCCAACCCAATTGCTCCCAGCACTACGCCGACGCCGTGCGTCGAGGCATTGAAGATTTCTTCCAGCACGGTGTAGCGATGGAAAGCAACGGCTTTGGATCTCACCTTTCCTCCTCCTGAAAAGTACGCCTGGAGGGATTCGAACCCCCGACACTCGGTTCCGAAGACCGATGCTCTTGTCCGCTGAGCTACAGGCGCACAATGACTGCAAGCATACGCAAAAGCGCAGCGGATGTCAAAGCGTGCCGGTGAAGATTGCAGGTCGCCTCTGCACTCACGCTTTTGTCAACATCGGAGCCGACGGTCTCTGCGCCCGCGCCAACTACCAGTCACACGGGCTTTGCACTGTGCACCTCACTGGGAATGTGATACAATCCCGGCGAAATCAACGCACTTGCTTTCATTGAACGCCAGCATCACCATCGCATTTCGCCATCTATGTCGAACACGCCGCTTCTCCTTGCCATCGATCTTGGCACATCCGGCCCCAAGGTTGCGCTCTACACGGCGACGGGTGAGCTGCTTGCTGGCGCCAGTGCGCCAACCCCGCTGATCTTCCTGCCCAATGGCGGCGTTGAACAAGCGCCAGCGGTGTGGTGGGAGGCAATCTGCACGGCGACGCAGCGCGTGCTCGCTACGGTGGATGGCGCCGCCGCCCGCGTCACCGGCATCGGTGTGACGACGCAGTGGTCCGGCACCGTACCGCTTGGCGCCGATGGCAAGCCAGTTGGCAATGCCATTATCTGGATGGATGCGCGCGGCGCTCGCCACATTCGCCAGGTCACAGGCGGCTTTCCTACCTTCGCCGGCTACGGTGCTCGCAAGCTGTGGACGTGGCTGCGCAAGACCGGCGGCATTCCCGGTCATTCCGGCAAAGACTCGATCGCTCATATCCTCTATCTGCGCCAGGAAGAACCCGATCGCTATGCCGCCACCCTGAAGTTTCTCGAACCCAAAGACTACATCAACTACAAGTTGACCGGGCGCATGGTCTCCACCGGTGAGACCATGACCCTGCATTGGATCACCGACAACCGCACCATCGACCACATTCACTACGACGATGAATTGCTGCGGCTGGCCGGTCTCGAGCGCGCCAGGTTGCCCGACGAACTGTTGCGCTCGATCGACGTCGTCGGGACTTTGACGCCCGCTGCCGCCGCCGACCTGGGGCTGAGCACGCAGGTCAAGGTGGTGGCCGGTGCGCCCGACATCCACACGGCTGCGGTTGGCTCCGGCGCGGTCGCCGACTTCGCGGCTCACTGCTATATCGGCACCTCCGCCTGGCTCAGTTGCCACGTTCCCTTTAAGCGAACCGATATTCTACACAACATGGCGGCGCTGCCTTCTGCGCTGCCTGGGCGCTATCTGCTGATCAACGAACATGAGATTGCTGGCGCCGCGTTGAACTTCCTGCGCGACCGCATCTTCTTCGCCGATGATGCACTGATGCGCAATCCGCCGCCAGAGGATGTCTTTGCCCGCCTCGAAGCTGCTGCAGCAGCAGCGCCGCCCGGCAGCAACCGCGTGCTCTTTACGCCCTGGCTCAATGGCGAGCGCTCGCCAGTGGATGATCATACCGTGCGCGGCGGTTGGCACAATCTCTCGCTGCGCACCACCCGCCATGACCTGGTGCGTAGCGTCTATGAGGGTGTGGCGCTCAATGCACGGTGGCTCCAGGTCTACGTCGAAAAGTTCATCCGCCGCCCCCTGACGGAAGTGCGCATGGTCGGCGGTGGTGCGCGTTCCGACCTGTGGTGTCAGCTTCACGCCGACGTATTGCAGCGCCCAGTCTTGCAAGTTGCCGATCCGCTGCACGTCAACACGCGCGGCGCGGCCTTTCTGGCTGCAGTCGGTTTGGGCTATCTACGCCTGGACGAACTGGCCGCGCTTACACCCGTCGCCCATCGCTACGAACCACGTCCGGCGTTGGCTGCCTTGTACGACGAACTCTTCGGCGAATTCGTTGCCATTTACCGCCGGACACATTCCATCTATCGCCGCCTGAACCACGGTCACGAAAGCGAGGTCTGAGCAATGTCACGGCTCCCTGGCTTGTTGAGTAAGCTGCCGCCCTCCGTCGCCCATTTTGTCGAGGGCGTGCTACAGCGCGTCCCCGCGCTGCGCCATCAACTCGACCGCCAGTACGACGCACTGGTCACCGATCTTGACGCAGCGCTGCATCCCTATCGTGGGCGGCTGCCGGCCTACACACGGTTGCCGGCACAGGGGCGCGACCGCGCCGACATCCTGGCGGAGATGGCGACGCTTCAACAAGAAGAGCAGACTCGTTGGCGCGCTGGCTACGTCTCCGGTGCCGTCTATCACGGCGACTCTGAGCACATCGACTTTCTCAATCGCGTCTACGCCCTCAATTCGCAGAGCAACCCGCTGCACTTCGATCTCTGGCCCAGCACGGTGAAATATGAAGCGGAGATTGTCGCCATGACGGCGCATCTGCTGGGCGCCGCCAACACGCCGGATGCCATCGTGGGCACGGTGACTTCTGGCGGCACCGAGAGCATTCTCCTGGCAATGCGCAGCTACCGGGATCGCGGGCGGCGCGAGCGCGGCATCACGCGCGCACGCATTGTGGCGCCGACGACGGCGCACGCGGCTTTCGACAAAGCCGCCCAATCGTTCGACATGGAACTGGTGCGCGTGGCGGTCGATGCCGACTATCGCGCCGATGTCGAAGACATGGCCGCCGCCATCGACCGCAACACAGTGGCATTGGTCGGCTCCGCGCCCTCCTTCCCGCACGGCGTCGTCGATCCGATTCCAGCGCTGGCGGAGCTGGCTCAGACAAAGGGCATCGGGCTGCATGTCGATGCCTGTCTGGGCGGCTTCGTGCTGCCTTTTGCGCGTGAGCTGGGCTACGACGCGCCCGACTTCGACTTTCGGCTGCCCGGCGTCACCTCGATGTCCGCCGATACGCACAAATATGGCTATGCCGCCAAAGGCACATCCGTTGTACTTTATCGGGGCGAGGCGCTGCGCCGCAATCAGTACTACGCCGTGGCGAACTGGCCGGGCGGTCTCTACTTTTCGCCCACGCTGGCGGGCAGTCGTCCGGGTGCATTAAGCGCTGCATGCTGGGCAGCCATGGTCAGTATGGGCGAAAGCGGCTATCGCGCTGCCGCCGCCAGCATTCTGGCCACAGCGCAGTATATCCGTCGCACCATCGAGCGCATGCCCGACCTGGTGGTGCTGGGCGACCCCCTCTTCGTCATTGCGTTCACCTCGCGCACCCTCGACATCTACCGCGTGCTCGATGCCATGACGGCGCGCGGCTGGAGCCTTAACGGGTTGCACCGACCGGCGGCGATTCATCTCTGCGTCACGCTGCGCCATACCGAGCCAGGCGTAGCGCAGCGTTTCCTGGATGATCTGGCGGAGGCAGTGGCAACTGTCAAGGTGCAGCCAGCCGCAAAGGGTGGCATGGCGCCGGTCTACGGCATGGCCGCCACCCTGCCAATGCACGGTTTGGTCGAGGAGTTGCTGAAACGCATCGTGGACGCGCTCTATCGGGTGGAGCAACCACAGTAGCACAGGCGCGCCTGCATGACCCAGCGGTGCGTATCGCCGGGAGGAGCAATGACTTGGGCAAATTGATCGCCGTCATCGGCAATACGGCGGCAGGCAAGACGACGCTGGTCAAAGCACTGTCCGTCGCCGCACCCTTTGTCACCGGGTTGGAGCAGCACGCCGAACGCCCCTTTCAGCAAGCGCTGGCGGACGACCTCAAAGCGGGTGGTGCACAACGCCTGCGGTATGCCCTCGCCAATCAGATCGACTACCTGCTGCTGCGCGCCGAGCAAGAACAGACAATCCGCCGTCAGCCTGGCGTCGGCCTGGTCGATGGCGGATTGGACGAAGACTTCTTTGTCTTTTCCCGTCACTTCCACGCCCTCGGCTATCTCAGCACCAACGAACAGGCATTATGTGAACGCTTCTATCGCTATGTGCGATCCGTGCAGCCGCCGCCCGATCTGTTTATTTACCTGACAGCGCCATTGGAGGTGCTGCGCGCCCGCTTTCTGCACCGTCGTCGCACCGTAGAGATCGCTACGGCCGCGCACCTGGCGCAATTGCAAGATCAGGTCGACGACTGGGTGGCAACGATCGAGCGCGCACACCTGCTCGTAGTTGACGCCACCCAGGATTTTACATCGCCGGCAGCATTGACCAAGCTGCTAACCGAGCTTGGGCAACGGCGCCTCTTGCCCAACCAGGCGCATCGGGACGAAAATGCCGCACCAATCGCGACGTAACTGCGCCGCGAAACCCAGCATCTGCATTGCCCACCCGGCTTGACTCATGGTATAACGGCGCAATAGAACATTTCTACACCACCAACAAACGCCGGAAGATCACAAGGGCTGGCTTCAGGCACACAAAGGCGTGCATCAACGTGCGATCTCCAATATCACAATCTACGCTCTCCTTTCGCCGTCTCATCGGCACCAGCGTGGCGGCGAAACTGCTTGTCGACATTGGCGCACAGATATTCAACCCCTTTCTGCCCGTGATCGCCGCCGGGCTGGGCATGAGCGTGGTCGAGCTGGGGCGGCTGGTGGGGCTGCGCAGCGCAATGGGCATCTTTGCGCCGATCAGCGGCGCGCTCTCCGACCGCCACGGCTACCGCGTGGTGATTCGCGGTGCGCTGCTGCTGAGCGCAACGGGCTTTCTGCTGATCGGCGTGAGCAGCGCGCCGTGGATGGTCGCCCTCGCCATGATTTTGTCGGGGCTGGGCATGGGGGCGTTCGTGCCCAACTTGCAGGCATTCGTCAGCAGCCGGCTGGCATACAACCTGCGCGCACGTGGGCTGGGCATGATCGAATATTCCTGGGCGCTCACGGGCATCTTTGGGCTGTCGGCGGTCGGCTTCCTGATCGCGGCGACGAGCTGGCGCACCCCCTTCTTCCTGCTTGCAGCGGGCATGGTGGCGATGAGCTTTGTCTTCGGCGCCATGCCTGGTATCCAGCGCACGCGACCAGCGCCGCCAGAACCGGGCGCCGCTCGTCCATCCTGGCGCGCACGCGTGGCGGCGGTTGTGGTCGTGGACAGCAATCGTCGCTCGACCTACGCCACGATCCTGGCGGGCGCGCTCAGCTATTTTGCGTCCATGCAGGTGATGATCGCGCACGGTGCGTGGCTGGCGGATCAGTACGGGCTGGAGGCGGCGGCGCTGGGTGCGGTGGCGTTCGTGCTCGGCTGGTTCGACCTAACAGCGAGCGTCTCGGTCAGCCTCTTCACCGACCGCATCGGCAAGAAGCGCAGCGTGTTGATCGGCATTGTTGGCTCGCTGCTCGGTTATTTGCTGATGCCGGTGCTCAATGTCGGGCTGGTGGCGGCAGTGCTGATCATCGGCGTAGCGCGCGGCTTTTTTGAGTTCAATATCGTCAGCCACTTCCCGCTGCTGAGCGAACAGGCGCCCGTACAGCGTGGGCAGGTCATGACGCTGGGCGCGGCGGTGTCGCTGGTCGGCGCAACGGTGGCGGGCTTCACGGGGCCATGGCTACTGGTCAACTACGGTGTGGCGGCGCTGGCGTGGTCATCGGCGGTGGTCGTCACCGTTTCGCTGCTGACGGTCACGTTCCTGGTGCAGGAGCGCCCAGAAACGCCGTGATCACGGGGGCGAAGCTGGTCAGATCGACGATTTGCGCGGCGTAACGCTGGCGGTCGGCGCCGAGCAGCAGCGTCAACGCCGGGTTGGTCGTGTGCTTGCCGTGGCGACAATCCTCGACGTTGCCGTGGTCGCTGGCGACGATGATCAGCGTCTGCGTCAGGTCGGCGACGGCGAGCAGCCCGGCAAGAAAGCCGTCGAAGCGCGCCAGAAACGCCACTGCGCCATCACGGTTGCGCGCATGACCGAGCACATCGGTCATCCACACCTCGAAAAAGACAAAATCGTGCGGCTGACTGAGTTGCCATAGCACTCGCCCGGCTTCCTGCGGCGTGTAGACCGGCGCATCAGTATAGCCAAGCTCGCCGCGCCAGCCCTCGCCCGTGAAGTCCGCCGACAGCGCACGCCCGGCGCACAGATCGGCGTAGGTCAGCAACTCCTGGCCGGCGACGGTCGCTGCATAGGGCACGGCGCTGAGCAATCGCCTTCCGCGCTGGACTGCATCGAAATAGCCCTGCGGATAGGCATTGCAGAAATAGGCGCTGCGCCCCGCCAGGGTGAGCCGGTGAAAGATGCTGCCCTCGTCCAGGATGGTGCGCACGCGTGCGTCGGGACGCGGCCCAAAATGCTCACCGAGACGTTGCGCCGCGTTGATGCCGGTAAGGATGGCCGCCTGGCCGGTTGCGCTCTGCGGACGACCGGCTACACCCAGGCAGGCGTCGGTTGGGATCAACTCGGCATGGGCGGTGGAGAGGCGTCCAGTGGCAGCAACCGGGCGGCGACCAGCCAGCAGCGCCGCCAGCGTCGGGTAGGCGTCCACCGCCAGCGGATTGACCGCCGGATCATCGTCACCCAGCCCGACGCCGTCCAGGAACAGAAAGAGCACGCGGCGCTGCGACGTCATCCGACGTCCCCGCTGCGACGCGGCAGGTTCTCGATGTCGATCTCTGGCAGTTCGTCGGCAGGTGTCATGCCGAGTACGCGGGCGTAGAAATAGAGTTCAGCTTGCCGCGAGTGAATGATATTCTCCGCGCGGCGGAAGCCATGACCCTCGCCGGCGTAGGCGACATAGGCCACCGGAATCCCCTGCTTGCGTAGCGCGTCCACCTTCATCTCCGCCGTGATCGGCGAGCGCCAGGAACCGTAGGAAGCCACCATTCGCTTTGTCATCATTTACACCGCAATCGTAGACGCCGCTCGCAGCGGCGTGTCTTTCGTCGCACCAGCAGCCATTTCGTCGCACCAACAGCCATGCGTCAACCAGAACCGTGCGGCTGCGAGCCGCACCTACAAGACGCCGCCGTTGCACCGTAGACGCCGCTCGCAGCGGCGTGTCTTTCGTCGCACCAGCAGCCATTTCGTCGCACCAACATCCATGCGTCAACCAGAAC
>DMDA01000081.1:0-29228 GCA_003451595.1 Chloroflexota bacterium
CTTCTCCGAACACTGGCGCGTCTATCAGGAGCAGTTCCTGTGACGCCTCACCCCATCGGCACAATCAGATCATACGGGAATTGCGTCAGGTTGAGCACACTGCTGTCAGCCCGAAAAGCAATCGTATCTTCGATGCGCACGCCATAGCCGCGTTCCGGGTAATATAGCCCTGGCTCAATGCTGACCACGTGCCCCGGCGTTAACAACGTGTGGTTGCCGGCGGCGACGCTCAAGCTCGGCCCCTCGTGCACGTCCAGCCCAACGCCATGACCCAGGCTGTGGACGTAGCCCTCGTGTCCGCCAGGATGCGTGCGGGCAGTCGGGTGTCCCTTTGCTTCGAAGTAGTCCAGCGTCATCTGTTGCAGGTCACGGCAGGGCAGCCCAACGCGCGCCGCCGCCATCGCACGATCGAAAATTTCCTTGACCTGTTCGTAGATGGCGTACACTTCGTCGGTGGCGTAGCCAAAACACCAGGTGCGCGTCATGTCGTGATAGTAGCCGCTGCCGATGCGCGGGAAGATGTCGAAGATAATCGTCTGCCCCAAGCGCAACGCCACCGACTCCGTCCCTCGATTGTGGGGGACGCCAGCCTCGCGCCCCTGTGCAAAGATCGTGTCGCCATCTTCCATCAGACCGTAGTGCAGCAGCCGTGTACGCAGGAAGCTCTTGACATCGCCGATCGTGAGCGGGTCGCCGTCCTTCTTGAGGATGGCGTCGCCGCGCACGGCGTGATGGCGTACAAACTCCTGCGTCTCGCCAACGACCAGTCCGGTCAGCCGCCCGGCTTCCGCCATCTGCGCGATCTCGGCGGCGTCTTTGGTCTCGCGGGCAAGGGCAAAGAGCGACTCGCCATACTCGCCCACGATCTCGGTGTCGGAGAGGCGATCTTGCAGCAGGTTGAGCAGTAGCATCCCTGCGCCGGCATCGAGCATGCCGTAGACGCCAAGCCGGCCGTGAAGTTGTTCGTTGTGAATCACATCCGACAGATAGGCGACATCAGCCGCCAGACGATTGCCTTCATGCACTTGCAGATAGCGCATCTGGTTATACTGGGCGTCGCGGTCGACCAGGCGCAGCCCGGTGGCGGCGGCAGTGTCGCGTTCCATGCCGCCGTGCACCAGCGTCAAAGGGCCGCCGCGCCGCTTGAGCACCAGCGCGCGTTCCAGATGAGCGCCGCCGGTTAGATAGTTCATCACCGGGTTGCCGGCTGAGTTGCCCAGCACCAGCAAGGCATCGAGATTGCGTTCTGTCATCAGGCGATCGAGATCGTGTTTCATGGTTCCTCGTTTCGTCGGTGGTAAGGGGCGAGTTGCGAGCGGCAACGGAGCTGTGGCCTACTGCGCAGCGCCCATTGGTTGCCATTTTACACAAGCGGGCGTTGTGCCAGCACGGCTTCGCTTGTTGTTGCCGCCGCAGGGTCGCTTGTCGCTAGCAGCGTCCAACCCCAGCTGGCGATCAGCGCCTTCAACTCGCCCGGCGCCAGCAGATACTCCGGGTTGGCGGTAGGACGCACCTTGAGCACGCCATGATGGTGGGTTTGCAGCGCCAGTAGCCCGCCCGGTCGCACCGCTGCTTGCAGCCATGGCCAGAGGGCGCGATTCAAGAAGTAAAAACAGGTCACACAATCGAATGCCGCCGGTGCGGGTCGCCACTCGTCGAGATCGACCACAAGGAAGGTCGTGCGTTCGGCAACGCCTTGCTGCGCCGCCGCGCGCCTGGCCAACGACAATGCGGCGTCGCTGATGTCCACGCCGGTCGTCAACCAACCGCGCTGCGCCAGCCAGATCACAGTGCCGCCTGCACCGCAAGCCACGTCGAGCGCCGTTGGCGCCTCTCCCTGCGCCAGCCGCACAGCAGCCACGTGATCTAGTGCATCGACCTGGCTGGCGAGCCAATGGTTTGGCTGCGTAGCAATCGGTGCGTCACCGGTAAGGTAGCGCGCGTTCCAACGGATGCGGTCGGCAGTGGACATGCGCGTCAGCGTATCATGGGTTGGTGCGGCGGGCAAGGCCATGCGCGCTGAAAATTGGGGATTGACAATCACGTAGTTTTTGTTACAATGCTGGTAACGATACCGGTATCGTTACCGGAATCGGTAAAAATCCCGTCATCGACAATCGAGTCTACAATCATGCAACACCTCCATGGTGGTGTGACGATCCGTGATGTGGCGCGCCAGGCAGGCGTGTCAGTCTCCACGGTGTCGCGCGTGCTCAACGACAAAGACGATGTCGCGCCGGAGACGGCCGCCATTGTGCGCCGCGTGATCGAAGAAATGGGTTACGCGTCCAGCATCGCCGCGCGCAGCCTGCGCAGCCGCACCACCAACGTCGTCGGGCTGATTGTGCCCGATCTGTGGCATCCGTTCACTTCGCTGGTGATCCGTGGCGTCAACCAGGTCACATCGGCGCATGGCTACGATCTGCTTGCCTACGCCAGCGCGCGACGCAACCCATATTCGATGGCGGATTGGGAGGTGCATCTGGTGGCGCAGCTCAACGGCACCGTCACCGACGGCATTATCGTCGTCACACCTAATGCCGCCACTTACCGCACTGCCTTGCCGCTAGTGGCAATCGACCCGTATCAGGCGACGACCGAATATCCGGCAGTGATCGCCACCAACTACCAGGGTGTGTTGGAGGCGATGGCGTATCTGGTCAGCCTGGGGCACCGGCGCATCGGCTTTATTGCCGGCCGGCCCGATCTGGAGAGCGCCAAGCGTCGGTTGGAAGGCTATCATGCCGGGCTGGCGCAGGCAGGCATTGCCTTCGATCCGGCGTTGCTCGTCACTGGCGACTACACGCGGACAACCGGCGCGGGGTGTGCGGAGCAGTTGCTGGCGCTCGACCCGCCGCCGACCGCGATCATGGCGTCGAGCGACGAAACCGCGTTCGGCGTCTATGATGCTGCTGCGCGGCGCGGGATGCGCATTCCCCAAGACCTCTCCGTGATCGGCTTCGACAACACACTGGAAAGCCTCTCCGTCAACCCACCGCTGACAACCGTCGATCAATCGATTGAGCAGATGGGGGCGCTGGCGGCGGAACTTGTGCTCAAACTCATCCAGGGGCAACCCTGCGAGAGTCGGCAATACAAAGTCGCGACGCGGCTGGTGGTGCGCCAGTCGTGCCGGGCCATCGATCCTGGTTCGTAGGTTTGTTCAAGTCAGTCAAAAGCAAAAAGGAGAACAGCATGAGACGCAAATGGATGGTATTAGTGGGCTTGCTGGTGATGGCGAGCCTGATGCTGTCGGCGTGCGGCGCCGCACCGGAAGCCGGTGCGCCGGCCGCAGAGGCGCCGGCTGCGGCGCAACCGGCCGCCGAGCAGCCGAGTTCTGGTCTGGGTGACCTCCCGCGCAATGAGACGTTGATCGCAGACATCCTCACCGGTCGCGTTGGCTCGCCCAGCAACTTCAACGAGTGGGTGGGCTGGAAGTGGCGTGATCGCGGCATGCAGAACCTGGCGAATGAGCCGCTGTGGTCGGTCGATTTCGCCACCGGTAAAATTATTCCTGGGCTGGCGGCGGGCGATCCGGTCTATAACGACGACTTTACCCAGGTTAGCATCCCGCTGCGGGAAGGCGTCACCTGGTCGGACGGGGAGCCGTTCACTTCGGCTGACGTAGTCTTCACGGTCGAGACGATCATGTCGAACAGCGGTTTCAACGCCAACAGCTACTTTGTCGAGAATGTGCAGTCGGTGTCAGCGCCCGATGATTACACCGTGACCTTTGAGCTGAAGCAACCCAACTCTCGTTTCCACACCACTTTCCTCGATCGCTGGGGCAGCACCTGGATCATGCCCAAGCACATCTGGGAATCGGTGGAAGACCCGGTGAATTTCGAGTTCAACCCGTTTGTCGGCACCGGCCCCTACAAACTGCACAGCTTTGATCCGTCCGGCTTCTGGACAATCTGGGAAAAACGCGCCGACTGGGACAAAAGCCCGACCGGTATGATGTTTGGCGAGCCGCAGCCCAAGTATATTGTCTTCCAGAACTTTGCTGACGAAGGCGCCAAGATTCTGGCGCAGTTGACGCACCAGGCCGACGTGCTTGGCGTCTCTTCGGATGGACTTCAGGCCGTGCTGCAGCAATGCGACACCTGCCGCGCCTATCGACGCGACTGGCCCTACGTCGTGAACAATGACCCGGCGCAGACGGGCATCACCTTCAACACGGCGAAGGCGCCCTACGACAACAAGGACGTGCGTTGGGCGCTCTTGCTGGCGATCGACATCGCTGACTACATGGGCATCGCCGTGGATGGCACCGGCGCGCTCAGCCCTGTGCACATTCCGTCGCTCTCCAACTATCCAGAAGACTTCATCAAGCCGATGATCCCATGGCTGGAGGAGTTCACGCTGGACATTGGCAACGGTGAGACCTTCAAGCCCTTCGACGTGAACGCCTCGCAGCGCATTGTCGAATATGCAAAGAGCCGCGGCCATGAAGTCCCAACCGACCCAGAGGAACTTGGCAAACTCTTTGGCTATGGCTGGTACAAGTACGCACCCGATGTTGCCGAGAAACTGCTGCTCAAGAATGGCTTTAGTAGAGACGCCAATGGCAAGTGGCTGCTGCCCGACGGCACGCCATGGAAGATCGCCTGTCTGAGCGGCACTGCTGCGGTCAATCACGATTTCCGTAACTGCGCAGCTGCAACGCAGGCATGGAAACGCTTCGGGATCGACGCCAGCCAGTATCCCTCCGAAGCTGCCGGTAGTTTAGGCCCAACTGGTGATTTCGACGTTTCTGGCAGTTGGCCTGCACAGGAACCCTGGGGCGCCGGGCCTGATCTCTACCGCGTGCTCAACCATTACAACTCGCAGTATGTAAAGCCGCTCGGTGACACGACAGACGGACATCCGTCGCGCTGGTCATCGCCTGAGATGGACGCGGTGATCGAGAAGCTGCGCAACACCGATCCGACCGACTATCAGGCGACGGTGGACATCGGCATCGAGGGTCTCAAGATCGCAGTGGCCGAGATGCCGGGCATCCCGACCTATGGCTACGTCGGTTTCGTGACCTGGGACGAATACTACTGGACGAACTGGCCCGGCGCAGAGAACCCCTACACGCAGCCCTACACACACTGGGGCCCGTTCAAGTACATGACGCCGTTCCTGCAGCCGACGGGCGCAGAGTAGAAGTATAGAGATTCGGAGATTGGAGATTGGAGATTGGGGGATTTTGGGCGATTCAGTGATTCAGGAGCGTCATCTGATCACACAATCCCTTAATCTCTCAATCCCATAATCTCCAATCTCCTGACTTGAGGAGGTTACCTGCGGCATGTTCTTTCGACGGTATCTCATTCCACGCTTCATCCAATATATCCTGGTGATTTTTTTCGGGATCACGGCGGTCTTCATCATTCCGCGTTTGTTGCCCAACGATCCGGTCATGCGCACGATCGGTGAGTTGCGCGCCCGCGGGGCGACGCTGGAACCCGGCGCCATGGATAAAATCATCACCGATCTGACCCAAATGTACGGGTTGGAGGGCAGCTGGTTTGATCAATACATCGCCTTCTGGCAGCGCCTGGCGCGCGGTGACCTGGGCGTGTCGTTTTTCCAGTTTCCAACACCGGTGAGTACGCTGATCCTCACCGCCCTGCCCTGGACAGTTGGGCTGTTGTTGACCACAACGATCCTGGCCTGGATCATCGGCAATGTACTCGGCGCGTTCGCAGGCTACTACGCTGGCAGCCGTTGGTCGCAGGCGCTGGATGGCGTGGCGATGGTGATCCGTCCGATGCCCTACTATATCTTTGCCTTTGCGCTGCTGTTGCTTTTTGCCTATGCCGTGCGCTGGTTCCCGGTCTCCGGCGGCGCCAAGCTGGGTATGCAACCCGGTTGGAATTGGGCCTTCATCCAGAGCGTACTGTGGCACTCGTTCCTGCCGGCGCTTTCGATCGCAATCCTGGGCATGGCGGTCTGGTTCCAAACCATGAAACTCGTGGTGCAGAGCGTCGTCGGCGAGAGCTATGTGCAGTACGCGCGGCTGAGCGGCGTCACTGAACGCAAGATCGTCTCGCGTTATGTGTTCCGCAACGCCCTGCTGCCACAGATCACGGGGTTGGCGCTGTCATTGGGGTTGATTTTCAGCGGCGCCCTGATCACCGAGATCGTCTTTTCCTATCCGGGGCTGGGAACGCTGCTCTATCGCGCCATCATCAACGGCGATTACAACCTGATCATGGGCATCACGATCTTCTCGATCTTTGCCATCACGACTGCTGTGCTGATCGTTGACCTGATCTACCCACTCTTCGACCCGCGCATTAGATATTCGTGATGCGTGGCGCGTGTTACGTCGTGCGTGTAACGTGGTGCGTGTAACGTGAAGCAACACCCGTCACGCAACGCAAAACACGCACCACGCATCACGAAACACGTCACAGATATTCGCTCGACAAGGAGTGCAGATAGCGTGAAAGTATTTAGAGATTTATTGCGAGATTATCGCTTCTTCTGGGGCTTCTGGATTTTGGTGATGATGCTCGTCTTTGCGGGCCTCTCCTATTTCTCGCCCTACGACCCGACACTGTGGGGGGAAGTGCCGCGCGACATGCGTCCCTCCGCCGAACATTGGCTGGGCACCGATTCCAATGGCCAGGACATTTTCTGGATGGCGACCTTTGCCGTGCGCAACTCGCTGACCATCGCCTTGATCGCTGGCCTGGTCTCGCGTGTGATTGCGGTCACGGTGGGGATGGTTGCCGGTTATCTCGGCGGCAAGTCGGATCGCGTGTTGATGTTTGTCAGCGACAGTCTGCTCGTCATCCCGCTCTTTCTGATGATCGTGCTGCTGGCGATGTTGATCCGCAACAGCATGAACGTGGTGAGCCTGGGTCTGCTGCTGGCGATCTTTGGTTGGGCGTGGGATGCTCGTCTGATCCGCTCGCAGATTTTGAGCCTGCGCGAGCGTGACTTTACCAAGACGGCGGTGCTTTCTGGCACAGGCACTTTGCGCCTGGTGATCAACGAGTACATGCCCTACTCCACGCCGCTGATCTTCTCAACGTTGATCAACAACATGGCCTGGGCAATTGGTCTGGAAATCACGCTCGCAATTCTTGGCCTGCTCGACCTCTCGATCCCGACGCTGGGCACGATGCTCTACTGGGCGATCAACTATCAGGCTGTGTTGTTGGGGCGCTGGTGGTGGGTGTTGACGCCGATCACGCTGTCGATCCTGCTCTTCATCGCCCTCTATTGGCTGTCGGTCAGCATCAGTGAATATCTCGATCCACGCAGACGCGTGCAGCGCGTGGGGGCAGCGTAACGATCATGGACAACACAATTCTCCGCACCGAGGCGCTGCACGCCTATTACGTGCTTGATGTCTACGGAAAGCAAAAGATTCTCAAAGCCGTCAACGAAGTTGATCTGGCGATCCAGGAGGATGAAATCTACGGCATCGCTGGCGAGAGCGGCTGTGGCAAGACGACGCTGCTCAAGGCGCTGGCGGCGGCAGTCGAGCCGCCGTTGCGCGTGATGTCCGGGCGGGTCACCTATCGCATTGCCGGCGAGGAGGTGGATGTTGCCACGCTCACGCCGGAAGAGAAGCGCAAGCTGCGGCTAGAATATATCGCCTATGTGCCGCAAGGTTCGATGAGCGTCTTCAATCCGGTCGCCCGCATTAAAGACACCTATCGCGACTTCATCGAAAGCCACATCAGCGCCGGCTCGAAGACCGAAGCCTTTGACCTTGCCAGGGAACATCTGACAGAGTTAGGGCTGCCGATCAAGATTCTGGACGCCTACCCCCATCAGCTTTCCGGCGGGATGCGCCAGCGCGTGACGATTGCGTTGGCGACGCTGCTCAAGCCGCGCATCATCATCGGCGACGAGCCAACGACGGCGCTCGACGTGGTGGTGCAGCGCGGCGTCGTGCAGTTGCTCAAGGATGTGCAGCGCAAGCTCCAAAACACGATCGTCCTGGTGACGCACGACATGGGCGTGCACGCTAACATCGCCGACCGCATCGGCATCATGTACGCCGGCAAGATCGTCGAGGAGGCGCCCACCGACAAGATTTTTGGCGCACCGGCGCACCCGTATACGCAGTATCTGATCAACTCACTGCCCAAGTTTGGCGACAAGACGCCGCGCGAGAGCGTGCCCGGCAGCCCGCCGTCGCTGGCGAATCTGCCCAGCGGCTGTCCTTTCCATCCGCGCTGCCCGCACGCCAAAGACATTTGCAAACAAGAGATGCCCGGCTTTACGCAGGTCGAACCCAAGCACCGTGTCGCCTGCTGGCTGGTAGGGGAGGGCGAGCATGGAAAAGCTGCTTGAAGTCGAAAACTTGACCAAGACCTTCACCCTGGGCAGCGTCCTCTCGCGCGTCAAGATCACGGCGGTTGACAACGTGTCGTTCTATATCAAGCCGGCGGAAATCTTCGCCCTGGCGGGGGAAAGCGGCTGCGGCAAAACGACGACGGCGCGCATCATCATGGGCTTCGAGCACGCCACTTCCGGCGCCATCATCCACAGCGGCAAGAAGGAAGCCAAGAACGAAAAGGTTTGGTTCACCGAAGGCATCCAGGCGATCTTTCAGGACCCCTTCAGCACCTTCAACCCGCTGCGCCAGGTCGAACGCTATTTCTTCGAGACCATCGAAAATTACAAGCTGGCGAAGACCAAACAGGAGGCGATTGCGCGCATCGACGCCAAACTGCGACTCGTCGGCTTGAGCTACGAAGACCTGGCAGGCAAATATCCCAGCGAGTTCTCTGGCGGGCAGCTTCAGCGCATCTCGATTGCGCGCGCGCTGCTCACCGACCCGCAGCTCATCATCGCCGACGAACCGGTCTCGATGGTCGACGCCTCACTGCGTATGTCGATCGTCAACCTCTTCAAGAAGCTGCGCGATGAGTTGGGCGTGAGCGTGCTCTACATTACCCATGACCTGGCGACCGCCTACTACGTCTGCGATCGCATCGCCATCATGTTCCGTGGCGACATCGTGGAGATGGGCACGGTGGAACAGGTGCTGATGGCGCCCAAGCATCCGTACACGCAACTGCTGCGCGCGTCGATTCCAGAGGCTGACACCACGCGCCGCTGGAAAGAAGAGATTCGCCTCGCCGACACTGAACAGGACGAATATCTGCGCCAGGGCTGCCGCTTCGCCGGTCGCTGTCCGCGCGTGATGGATATCTGCCGCACCACGCCGCCGCCCGATTTCGAGGTGGAGGGGGCGCAGGTGGCCTGTCATTTGTATGCCGATGCCGGATGATCGCTGTGCTCGGTCGGTGTAGAACACGGATCAACAGAATCAACGGATGGCTGGCAACGCTGCGCACCCCACGCAATATTACCTTCCCGGAAGCGCCGAGCTTCCGGGAAGGTGGGCGAGCAGTCTGATTCCTATTCTCGCAAATTCTCAAACCAAAGAGGTCAAAAGAACCATGCAAACCACCACCAAAGCGCATCCCTATCAAGATGCGCGCCTGCCGATTGAACAGCGCGTCGACGACCTGCTTAGCCGCATGACCGTCGAGGAGAAGATCGCTCAACTGGGCAGCCTGTGGATTTATGAGATCGCCGGCGACGACGGCTTGAACCGGGAATGGGCGCAGACGCGCATGGCGCATGGGCTGGGACAGGTGACGCGCCTGGCCGGCGGCAGCAGCCTTGGCCCCGTCGAAACGGCGAAACTGGCAAACGCCATTCAGAAGTTCCTGATCGAAGAGACGCGGCTGGGCATCCCGGCGCTGATCCACGACGAATGCTGCAGCGGCTTCCTCGCCAATGGCGCCACCAACTTCTCGCAGATCATTGGCGTCGCCAGCACGTGGGAGCCGGAGCTGGTCGAGGCGATGACGCGCGTGATCCGCCAGCAGATGCGTGCGGTCGGCGTGCATCACGGTCTGGCGCCGGTGATCGACATCGCCCGCGACCCGCGCTGGGGGCGCACCGAGGAAACCTTCGGCGAAGACCCGTACCTGACTTCGGTGATGGGCGCGGCGTACATCCGCGGCTTGCAAGGCGAGGAGTGGACGGACGGCGTGATGGCGACCGCCAAGCACTTCGTCGGCTACAGCGCATCGGAGGGCGGGCTGAACTGGGCGCCAGCGCACATTACCCCGCGCGAGCTGCGCGAGGTCTACCTGGCGCCTTTCGAGACGGCGGTGCGCGCGGCAAAGTTGGCAACAATCATGCCCGCCTATCACGAGATCGACGGCGAGCCGTGCAGCAGCTCCCACCACCTGATGACCGAAATCCTGCGCGACGAGTGGGGCTTCGACGGGCTGGTCGTCTCCGACTACATGGCGATCAACCAACTGCAGAACTATCACAAGCTGGCGCGCGACAAAGCCGACGCGGCGCGGCTGGCGTTGGAGGCGGGCATGGACCTCGAGCTGCCCAGCATCGACGCCTACGGTCAGGCATTGGTGGACGCAGTCAAGGCGGGCGAGATTCCGCTGGCGTTGATCGACCGCTCGGTGCGCCGCATGTTGACGCTGAAGTTCGCCTTTGGTCTCTTCGAGCACCCCTACGTCGATCCGGACGCCGTGCCCGCCGTCTTCGACACGCCAGCGCAGCGCAGGCTGGCGCGCGAGATTGCGCGCAAGTCGATGGTGCTGCTCAAGAACGAAGGCGATCTCCTGCCGCTGCGCAAGGACCTGTCCGCCATCGCTGTGATCGGCCCCAATGCCGACACCACGCGCAACCTGCTGGGCGACTACTCCTACCCGGCGCACATCGAGACGCTGATCGCGCTGCACGGCATGGGCTTTTCCGAGCATCCGCTGCCGGCGTCGATCAAACTGGTTGATGACTACGCCGACATGATCAGCCCGCTGACCGCCATTCACGGCGCGGTCTCTTCACAGACGCAGGTGCATTACGCCAAAGGCTGCGATATCAACAGCCCTTCGACCGAAGGCTTTGCCGCCGCTATCGACGCCGCGCGCAAGGCGGAGGTCGCCATCGTCATCGTCGGCGATAAGGCTGGCCTCACCCCGGAATGCACATCCGGCGAGTTCCGCGACAGCGCACATCTTGTCCTGCCCGGCGTGCAGCAGGCGCTGGTCGAGGCAATCCTGGCAACGGGGACGCCGGTCGTGCTCGTGCTGGTGACGGGGCGCCCCTACGCCATCCCGCAGTTGGTGGACGCGGCGCCGGCCGTCGTGCAGGCGTGGCTGCCGGGCGCCGAGGGCGCGCCGGCGCTGGCGGAAGTGCTCTTCGGCGACGTGAATCCGAGCGGCAAGCTGCCGATCACCTTCCCGCGCCATGTCGGGCAGGTCCCAATTTTCTACGCCCACCGTCCGTCGGGTGCACGCTCGTTCTTCTATGGCCCGTATGTGGATGAGAGCAACGCACCGCTCTTCCCCTTCGGCTTCGGGCTGAGCTACACCAACTTTGCCTTCGAGAACCTGCACGTGACGCCGGAGAGCGTTGGCGCCGACGGCGAGGTGCAGATCAGCGTCGAGGTGGTCAACACCGGGGCGCGCGCCGGCGACGAGGTGGTGCAGCTCTACACGCGCACCGACGGCGCCAGCGTCACCCGTCCGGTCAAGGAATTGCGCGGCTTCCAGCGCGTGTCGCTGCAGCCGGGCGAACGCAAGCGCGTGGTCTTCACGCTGCCGGTCGAGCGCCTCGCCTATTACGATGCGGCGATGCAACTGGCCGTCGAACCCGCAACCGTGCAGGTGATGGTCGGCAATTCGTCGCAGCATCTGCCGCTGAGCGGCGCGTTCGCGGTGACCGGCGACAAGCGGGTGCTGGCGCAGCGTCAGCATTATTTCTGCCAAACTGAGGTAGAGTTAGCCTGAACTGAAGCGTGCTAATCATTGCTGGATGTATATTTCGCTGTGGTGAGGATGATATAACAGCCTTCAAATGGACATGATTTGGCTATTTTGGAGGCAACTATGCACCCAGTCCCACAGATGGCGCCGATTTCGGACTTGAAGCACCGTCATTTGGAGGTGTTCAAACGGCTCAAGAACGGGCCGGGCCACATGCGCCAACGAGTCAAGCGCGAAATCGCAAAGCTGGCGTTCAATCCACGGCCAGACCATGCCAGAGAACTGCGCGGCAGCCTGGCCGGGCGTTACAAAATCCGGCTTGATCACTATCGGCTGATCTATCGCGTCGATGACGAAGCGGTGACAGTCGTCGTGTTGAAAGCCGGCATGAAGCATGATGGCTTTTACGATAACCCGGAGGATTAGCGCACAGCTATGCGAGGCAACAAGATGAACGCAGCCGACGCACCACTCTATCTCGACTCGACGCAGCCAGTTTCCGCCCGCGTCGCCGACCTGGTCGGGCGTATGACGACGGAGGAAAAGCTCGGGCAGCTTCTCTTCAACGCGCCAGCGATCCCGCGCCTGGGCATCCCCGCCTACAACTGGTGGGGCGAGGCGCTGCATGGCATTGCTCGCAACGGCCGCGCCACCATCTTTCCGCAAGCCATCGGCATGGCGGCGACGTGGGATCGCGACCTGATCCGGCGCGTCGCCTCCGCCATCGCCGATGAAGGGCGCGCCAAATATCACGCCACCTTGCGCCGCTATGGCGAGACCGGCCACTACCAGGGGTTGACCTTCTGGTCGCCCAACATCAACATCTTCCGCGACCCGCGCTGGGGGCGCGGCCAGGAAACGTGGGGCGAAGACCCCTTCCTGACCGGCGAGATGGGCGCAGCGTTCGTGCGCGGCTTGCAAGGCGATGACCCGCGCTATCTCAAGGCGGCGGCGTGCGCCAAGCATTTCGCCGTCCACAGCGGGCCAGAGAGCAAGCGCCACGAGTTCGACGCGCGCGTCTCACTTCGCGATCTCTACACCACCTATCTGCCCGCCTTCAAGAAACTGGTGATCGAAGCGAAGGTCGAGGCGGTCATGGGCGCCTACAACCGCACCAACGGTGAAGCGTGTTGCGCCAGCCAGCTGCTGCTCGTCGACATCCTGCGCGGGGAGTGGGGCTTCCAGGGGCACGTCGTCTCCGACTGCTGGGCGCTCAACGATCTGCACACGACGCACGGCGTCACCAGTGACCCGGCGGAAAGTGCAGCGCTGGCGATCAAGCGCGGCTGCGACCTGGAGTGTGGGCAGACCTTCGAGTTTCTCGATGAGGCGCTGGCGCGCGGGCTGCTCGACGAAAGCGACATCGACCGCGCCGTGACGCGCATCTACACAACGCGTTTCAAGCTCGGCATGTTCGATCCACCGGAGCAGGTGCCGTATGCCAGCATCCCGGAGAGCGTCATCAATTGTGAGGCCCACCGCCAGCTTGCCTACGAAGCCGCGGTCAAGTCGATCGTGCTGCTCAAGAACGACAATGCCATTCTGCCGCTGCGCGATCTGCGCAGCCTCTACGTGATCGGGCCGACCGCCGCCAACGCCGAGGTGTTGATGGGCAACTACTACGGCTTGTCCGAATCGCTGACCACGCTGATCGAGGGCATTGTGGCGCGCGTGCCGGAAGGCGTGCGGCTCGAATATCGCCCCGGCACGCTGTTGCTGCACGTTCCAGCCAGCCCCAGCCCGTGGGCGATGGCGTCGGCGTCGCAATCCGACGTGGTGATTGCGTGCATGGGGCTGTCGCCGCAGATGGAGGGCGAGGAGGGCGACGCCATCGAGTCGCCCGTCAACGGCGACCGCACCGAGATCGGGCTGCCGACGGTGCAGGTGGAATTCCTGCGCCAGCTCAAGGCAAATGGCGCGCGTGTGGTGCTGGTGCTCACCGCCGGCAGCGCCATTGCGCTGGGCGACGTGGCTGATTTGGCGGAGGCGATCCTCTACGTCTGGTATCCGGGGCAAGAGGGCGGGCGCGCCGTCGCCGACGTGCTCTTTGGCGACGTGGCGCCGGGCGGCAAGCTGCCGCTCACCTTCCCGTATTCGCTCGACCAGGTGCCGCCCTTCGAGGAGTACGCTATGACCGGGCGCACCTATCGCTACGCCACCGCCGAACCGCAGTTCCCCTTCGGCTTTGGCCTGAGCTACACGCACTTCACCTACAGCGACCTGCACCTGCCAGCGACGATCCAGGCTGGCGCGTCGTTGCCCGTGCAGGTGACGCTCACCAACGCAGGGGAGATGGCGGGCGATGAGGTGGTGCAACTCTACGTGAGCAAGGTCGAACCGGCGCCGGGCGATCCGTTGTACACGCTGGTGGGCTTCCAGCGCGTGCACCTGGCGGCTGGCGAAACACGCACGCTCGACCTGGTCGTGACGCCGGATATGCTCGCCACGGTCGATGATCGCGGGCGCTCCGCTGTGCAGCCTGGCGCCTATCGGCTGTACGCAGGTGGCAGCTCGCCAGGCGCGCGCAGCGCAATGTTGGGTGCGTCAGCACAGCGGTTGGCTGAGTTTGGGGTCGCGTGACGCCGACAAAGCGGAAACGTTGCATCCTGCTTTGCAGGGCCGACATATCTCACGCCGCCCCATTTGCGAGCGATGTCGAGCTTGGTTGCAGCGAGATTTCCACCAGGCGACGTTGGCGGCTTATGTTTTGAGCCGATACGAAACGAACGCCAGCGTGCGGCTGTCGGGCGCCCACGAATTCACGTTGATTGTCCCCTGCCCGCCGAACAACTGAGCGATGATGCGCGGGGCGCCGCCGGCAGCGGGGGCCAGGCGTAACTCCACGTGCTTGTTGGCCGGATGATCGCCCGGCGCAACTTCATCTTTGTCATACGCCAGATAGACCACCCACTGACCATCCGGCGACACGTGCGGAAACCAGCAGTTGGCCTCCTCCTGGAACATGCGCACCGGGTTGGCGCCGTCGGCGTCCATGCGCCAGATTTGCATCAGCCCACTGCGCACGGAGTTGAACCAGATGTAGCGGCCATCGGGGGAGTATTCGGGACCATCGTCCAATCCGGGCGAGTTCGTCAGTTGTGTCTCCGGGCCACCGTTGACGGAAATGGTGTAGATGTCATAGTCGCCGTTGCGTTCGGCGCAATACGCCAGTGTGCTGCCATCGGGCGACCAGCCATGCAGATAGCTAGGGCCGTTTTCCGTCACCAGCACCGGATCGCCGCCGTGGAAGGGCACGATGTAGATTCTCGACAATGCATCTTCGTAGGTGAAATGGCTGATGGCAATCTGCGCGTTATCCGGCGAAAGGACGTGGTCGTTGTTGCAGTCGATGGCAAAGCCCGTGTCGACTTGCGTCACCGCACCGGTGGCGAGTTCATAGGTGTAGAGGCGCCCGCCGCTGTTGTAGACTAGCAAGCGGCCATCGCGCGTCCAGTTGGGCGCCTCGATGACGTAATCGAATTCTCTCAGGACAGAGCGGACGCCGGTGGTCACATCGACGATTTCCAAAATGCTGATGGCGTCGCGCGCGGCGATATAGCGGCGTAGGGTGTGGATATCCATGAATCTTGTCTCCTTTGAGGTTTGCTACTTCCGCTCTCGATACAAAACATATAACCCGCTCACGATCGTCAGCGCAGCGCCAACCCAGGTCAACCAGGTCGGGACTTCGCCCCAGATCAGGAAGCCCCACATGGCGTCAATGGGCAGAGCCAGGTATTCAAAGGGCGCGGCGACCGATGCCTGCGCCAGGCTGTAGGCGCGCGCCAGGAAGTACATCCAGGCTGCCCACACGACACCCATCCCGGCCATGATGGCGAAATCCACGGGCGTCGGCGTGACCCATTGACGAAACAGAAACGCCAGGCTGGGATGATCGTCGGGCGTCTCGCCGATCAGGGCGGCCAACGGCGCCAGCACAGCCGCCGCTGCCAGGTAGACGAGCGTGCCGTAAAAAGCCATTGTTGCGCTGCTATCGGTGTGGCGCAACTTGTTCGTGACCATCGCCGTCAGCGCATAGAAGAGCACCGAGATCAGTACGAAGATGGAACCCAAATTGAACGTAGCAGCGCCGGGTCTGACGATCAGCAGCACGCCGGCAAAGCCGACGAGCAGCGCCAGCCAGCGCCGCGGCCCCACGGTTTCGCCTAGCACCACGACCGAGAGCAGGGTGATCATCAGTGGTCCCGAATTGCGAATCGCGGCGGTCTCCGCCAGCGGCAGCGCCGCCAGCCCCATCATGAAAGTGGTGTAGGAGAGGAAGAGAAAGAGACCGCGCGTGATTTCGAGCCTGCGCCGATTGGTGGTGGGCAGCCCGCGTTTGCCTTCATACCGATAGAGTAGCACGGTGAAGGGCAGGGCGACCAGGCTGCGCAGGGTGACGATCTGCAAAACCGGATAGGCGCCACTGAGCCATTTCGCTGCAACGGTCTGGAGCGAAATCGTGAAGAGCGCCACCACGAGAAAGCCGACGCCGCGAACGTTGCTGCTCAAAGACCAACCCCTGGCTGACTTGACGCCGCGAAGAACGCATCCTGCAGACGTTTGGCTTCTGTATCAGCCTTGATGGCGCGCACTGCTTTGACAATCCCTGTAGCAACGGCGTCAAGAATCTTTTCACCCGCCTCAGCGGTTGCGTATTTCGCATTGCCCGCATAATGGGTGGGGTGATCGGCATACCACCAGATGCCTGTTTGCACATGCGCTTCGCTCAGATGTTGTAGCCGATTGAGCGCTTTCCCCTCCCCGTCGTCTTTCAGGACCTCCATGTGCACCAGATCGGGGCGTAGGGCCAACATCATGCTGGTTTCCCCTGGCCCGGCATGGTCATCCTCTTCAGGCGGCCATGGCGTTTCAACTTGCTCCATAAAGGTAAATGGCTGCACGAGATAGACCACATAATCTTTGGGTTGATAAAGTTGCAGCATGTTGTAAAACATCGTGAGGCCAAAATTGCCGCCATGCGTGTTCACGAGGACAATCTTTTTCAACCCGTTGCGGGCGATCTCACGACAGACATTGTCCAGTAAACGAATCATCAAATCCCCATCAATGCTGATCGTCCCAGCCAAATGACGCGCTTCGGGAATTTGTGTGAAATAATAATCAGGGAAGAGGATCACAGGCTCCTGTTTTGCCACCCGCTCCAACATGCCGCGTCCCTCGTACATATCGGTTCCCAGAGCCAGATGATGACCATGTCGCTCGATCACTGAAAGCGCGATCAAGCATACCCCTTCACATTCTTTGACCGCTTCCACAAAGCGATCGCCTGTCAGTTCTTCCCAGCGCATCACGACCTCCTTTTGTGTTTGATGAGTTGCGCGTTGTTGTCTGTGTCGTAGGTTCGGCTTCCAGCCGGACGTTTCCTGTCTGCCACGCTGTCACGCCGGAGGCGATGACCTACGGGAGAGGACGCTCCGTGCATGGAAGGTAGCAACATCGATTACCAGATCATTTTGTGAATCCTCATGATACAGCAGATGAGAGGCTCTGATAGAACCGGTCATGGAACGCATAGCGCGCCCGGTTCCGCTCCACCCTGACGTGGGGATGCACGTCCCAGACCATGTACTGCTCCTCCTCGCCTTCATCCAGGCGCGGCCACGGGGGAAGTCCTGCGCCGTTGGGATTGCCGCTCTTGATGAAGTTGGCGTAATAGCCTTGCATCAATGCCGAGACCTGCTCATCCTCTGCCGTCCAGGCATAAACCCGATTGGTCGCCAGGTTGCCCATCGCATACTCGATGTCGGCAGAGTGCACGGCGCCCTTAGCCGGAGGTATGGCGATGGCTTGGGCGGCCGCGTCCGGGTCGCGGATCACGCCACCGGCCAGCCCGGCTACGACGTTGTCCATCTCCGCAACCATCGGCGGTCGCGGATGGGCGTAGTAGTAGCGATAGACCGGGCAGTTGGCTTTGCGATGTTCGTCCGCCCATTTCCACGTGCTGTAGACCAGAAAGCGGTCGCCGGCCAGGTCGGTGGCAGACTGTTCGACTTGCTCCGGCGTCTCACCGGGGTAGAGTCTGAGCACCTCATCAGCCTGCTCGCCGTAGAGCGCCCGCACCACTGCGGCGTAGTTTTCCGGCGTCGGCGCCTGTTCGCCGAGCAGCGCCCGATAGTTCATCTCTTCGGAGTTCCAGCCAATCATCAGCGGCACATGGGCCTGCTCTCCGGCGGCGAGCATGGTTAGCGGCGACCGGGGGAAGAACCACCCGTCCATCACAATAGGAAATTCATGTGGTGCGTTTTCTCCATCTGCCGCGTCACGCCGAAGGCGATGACCTGCTTTCATCGGTCACTCGTGTCCGACGATCGGGTGGGGCAGATAAGGTTCTTCCATGAACGCGATCTCCTCAGCGGTCAACTGGATGGACGTCGCCTCGACCGCGGTTTCGATGTGTGACACCTTGGTGGCGCCGATGACGGGCGCGACGACTGGCTTTTTATGCAGGAGCCAAGCCAGGGCGATCTGTCCACGTGCGACGCCCCGCTTCTGGGCGACCTCGGCCAGCCGCTCGACCACCAGGCGGTCGGCTTCTGCGGTGGCGTCGTACTTGCGCTTCGCGATCGGGTCGGTTTCATAGCGCGTTGTGGTTTCCGACCAATCGCGCGCCAACCGGCCCGAGGCCAGCGGGCTGTAGGGCGTAGAGGCGATCCCTTCAGCCCGGCACAGGGGCATCATCTCCCGCTCCTCTTCCCGGTAGATGAGGTTGTAGTGGTTCTGCATGGAGACGAAGCGCGTCCAGCCGTGCTTTTCGGCCACGTACAGCGCTTTCTGGAACTGCCAGGCCCACATCGCCGAAGCGCCAATGTAGCGCGCCTTGCCAGCCCTGACCACATCGTGCAGTGCTTCCATGGTCTCTTCAATCGGAGTGTTGTAGTCCCAGCGATGGATAATGTACAGGTCCACGTAGTCCATCCCCAGCCGCTTCAAGCTCTTGTCGATCTCGCTCAGGATGGCCTTGCGGGAAAGCCCTTCGCCGTTGGGACCATCGTGCATGCGCCCACGCACTTTGGTGGCGATGACCACCTCGTCGCGATTGGCAAAGTCCCTGATCGCCCTTCCTAAAATCTCCTCGCTAACGCCCCGGGCATAGACGTTGGCCGTGTCGAAGAAGTTGACGCCCAGCTCCAGCGCGCGCTTGATGATGGTCCGGCTCTCCTCCTCGTTCAGCGCCCAGGGGTTGTGGACCCATCCCTCCGCCTTGCCGAAGCTCATGCAGCCCAGGCAGATGGGGGAGACGTCCAGACCGGTGTTGCCGAGTTTGACGTAGTTCATTTCAATCCTCCTTGATGGTCGCTTGTGTTGTGTGTGGAATGAGCTTGAGCGTTGTTGCCCGCACCTCTGGCGTTACCATCGGTGCTACGGATTGCGCTTGCTCCGTCAATCCCAAACGTCATGGGCTGCCGAGAACGGGCGGCTGGGAGCCGCTACGAAGAGCCGGTTGCCCTTTCGTCTGGTCAACGCGCCCTATGCGGGAAAGCTCACACCCGTGCTCTCTCTGCAAATATCCAGAAATCGCTCCTGCAGGGGGACGTCGCCGGCCTGGGGATTGTAGGCCCGCTCCTGCTGGTGGTAGAAGTACTTGCCGCTCACTTTTGCGGCAGGATCGTCGCTGACCGCCAGCCACACCTGGGTCTCGTAGCCCTTCTGCAGGTCATCCGGCGCGCCGGGGCCGCCCATCCTGGTGGGCACCCAGCCCGGATCCACGGCGTTGGCGTAGACGTCCCGCCATTTGCGGGCCACGGCCATGCAGAGCATGGTGACGTACAGCTTCGAATCGGAATAGCTGACCCGGCTTTGGTCCCTGGCGAGCTCTTCAAGGTTGGCACGTCCTTGCAGATGCATGTCGGAACTCAGGTAGATCAGGCGCTTGGGCCGTTGTATCAGGCAGGTGAGCAGATAGGGCGCCAGGGCGTTGACCACGAAGACCTCCCGCGAGGGAGAGCGGTAGATGCCGGCATTGTGGATCACCGCATCAAAGGTGCCCCACCGGTTGGCCGCCTCGGCCACATGCTTGATTTCTTCCACGCTGGACAGATCGCCCGGGATGGCGCCCACGGCGCCCGGTGTCCGACCAAGGGCGTCCTGGACCCGGTCCGGGTTGCGTGCGTGAAGGACGACTTCGTGTCCCTGGGCGACCAGGGCCTGGGCCGCCAGTTGGCCCAGGCCGTCCGCCGAGCCGGTGATGAAGATTTTTGCCATGGTCCACAAGCCTCAAGAATCAGTTCGCAAGTTCAATCGTTGCGACGAAGTCGCTGCTCTGGCTGATGAGGGCGTTGATCACATCTTCGCCGCCGTCGAACTGGCCGAGCCGCACGATGCCGTTGAAGTAGCCCACATCCGTGTAATAGAAGACAATGACGCCTGCCGGCGCGTAGTAGCCGATCTCGCCCGGCAGCGGATCATCGCCGGCGGGCACGCCCTCCATGGTCAACCTTTGGGGCAACCTTGCGAGTTTCTCCTGGCGCCCATAGTCGCTGAAGGTTAAGGTCAGCGGAAGCTGGGCGATCAGGTCGCGTGCGGTAGGGTTGTCCCACAGCCGTGCGGTGAGCACCGTGTCGCCGATGATCACTCGGATCGGTGTTTCGGAGATGGCCGACTGTCCGGTTGTGGGCATAGGCGTTTCTCCTTCCGTCGCTTCCGCCGTTGTCTCCACTATCTCCACTGTCGCGGCCGGTGTTGGCGACGCTGCCGGCGAGGCCATAGGCGCCAGCGGTGGAGTTGATTCAACGGTTGGGGTGGACTCTGTCGGCGTAGTAGCCTCCGGCGTCGATGCGGGCGTCGCCAGAGGCGCGCAGGCAGCAACCACGATCATCGCGAAAATGGACATGATGATTCGACAACAGCGCCTGGCAATGTTTGTTTCACTCATCGTGCCGTGTATCCCCCATCCACCACGAGCGCGTGGCCGATCACGAAGCTGGCGCCTGAGCTGCATAGCCAAAGCACTGCAGCCGCGATCTCCTCTGGCCGACCAAGCCGGCCGATAGGCAGGTCACGTAGAAAATCTTCCCTTCTGATCGATTCCTTCACCATCATCTCTGCCACCATTGGTGTCTCGATGGTTCCTGGGCATACGGCATTGATCCGGATTCCTTGAGATGCATATTCCAGTGCCGCGCTCTTGGTGAGACCAATTACGCCGTGCTTGGTGGCATGGTAGATGGCCCGGCCAGGGATGCCGATCAAGCCACCGATGGAAGAGTTGTTGACGATGGCCCCGCTGCCCTGCTTACGCATCTGGCGCAACTCATACTTCATGCAATTCCAGACGCCCCGAAGGTTGATCGCGATGAGCCGCTCGAAATCGTCGCCGCTGGCATCAGCGGTCTCGACGGCAGGAGTCATGATGCCAGCGTTGTTGAATGCTGCGTCCAGGCGCCCGAAAGTGGAGACTGTCTGGTCGATCATGGCCGCTACTTCCGCCTCGTCGGCGACGTCGCAGCGAATGGCGAGCGTCTGGTGACCGGAGGCAGCCAGTTCTTGGGCTGCCGCGCGAACGGCCTCTTCGTGAATGTCTGCCAGCACCACTGCAGCGCCTGCTTCTGCAAAGGCTTTGGCCGTCGCCAGCCCCATGCCTGAACCTGCGCCAGTGACAAGGGCAACCTGGTTCTCAAATGAAAGGTTCATCGTGATTGGATCCTTTCCACAAAATGCTTGAGCCCTTTACTCAAGCTTTCCCCCGAACACCGGGAATATGCTGGCTTCGCCATACTCCTTGAACTCGATCCCTTTGAGCAGTGTCATATCCTCATCCCCAATGACAAAATTCACATCCGCGTTCTGTTGCATGTGGGCCGGACT
Source organism: Chloroflexota bacterium (assembly GCA_003451595.1). Classification (GTDB taxonomy): domain Bacteria; phylum Chloroflexota; class Anaerolineae; order Caldilineales; family Caldilineaceae; genus Caldilinea. Next base: position 21,597 of record DMDA01000081.1, read on the forward strand.
CTGGGACCTGGGCAATGGAAGGAGATCTAACTGCAACAGATAGCGGATGGCCAGTTGCGAAACAGTAACACCATATTTCTGTGCAATTTGGACCACCTGTTGCGGAGGGTGCTTTAGAAATTGTCCATGGCCAAACGGAGAATAGGCTTCCACCACCATGCCTTTCTCCTGGGAATACTGGATCAACTCAAACGGCGTATTGCCGATATGGGCCAGAATCTGATTGACCATGGGGCTCACGGTGCAAGCTTCGAGGATGTTGTCGATATCCACATGTTCAAAGTTGGAAAGGCCGATGGCTCGGAGTTTGCCGGCCCCATATGCTTCTTCCAGCGCACGCCAGGCTTCCCGATTTCCCTCAAAGTAGTGTTCGTCTTTGTGGAACTCGCGCCAGGGCTTAGGGCTGTGAATGAGCATCAGATCAATATAGTCGAGCCCTAACGTCTTCAACGACCGGTCAATGGCGTCGACGGCTTCCTTGTACGATTTAATTTCGGCCGCCAACTTCGTGGTGACGAATAGCTCTTCCCGCTTCACCCCACAAGTTCTGATCCCTTCACCCACTCCGCGCTCATTTTGGTATGCCTGGGCTGTATCAATATGACGGTAGCCGATTCCCACGGCGTCTTTCACGACCTGCACCGCATCTGCGTCCGCGATGCGCCATGTTCCGAGCCCTACTTTCGGAATGTTCACACCATTAGATAGGGTATAGGCTTCCTGCAAAACCATGATCCTTTTCCTGATTGAGCAACGATTCCACTGCAAGAACACCGTAGAGGGCGCGGCGGAAACTCAGCGCCCTCTCTGTCTCGGCGGTGATGAACCCCTTTTTGCTGACGGATGATCAATACCGGTCGCCCACCACCTGGATCTGACTCATCGCCTCGCGGATCTCATCCAGGTCTTGTGCCGTCAACTGCACATTCAACGCGCCCAGGTTCTCCTCCAGCCGTTCCAGCTTGCGGGTGCCGGGGATGGGCACGATCCAGGGCTTCTGGGCCAGGAGCCAGGCCAGGGCAATCTGGGCCGGCGTGGCGTCCTTTTCCTTGCCGATGCGCTCCAGCAATTCCACCACCACCCGGTTGGCCCGGATGGCTTCTTTGGTGAAGCGGGGGTTACGGCTGCGGATGTCGTTGGGCGCAAAGGTGGTGTTTTCGTCGATCTTGCCGGTCAGGTAGCCGCGGCCCAAGGGGCTGTAGGGTACCAGGCCGATGCCCAGCTCCTCGCAGGTGGCAAGCACGCCGTTCTCTTCGATGGCCCGCCACCAGATGGAGTACTCGCTTTGCAGGGCCGTCACCGGCTGCACTGCATGGGCCCGGCGGATCTGCTCCGCGTTGGCTTCGGAGAGGCCAAAATGCTTGACCTTGCCTTCCCGGATCAAGTCCTGCACCGCGCCGGCCACATCTTCCATGGGCACATTCGGGTCGGGACGGTGCTGGTAGAAGAGGTCGATGGCCTCCACCCGCAGCCGCTTGAGGGAGGCCTCGGCCACCCGCTTGATCTGCTCCGGCCGGCTGTCCAGCCCCACCGTCGGGTGTGGACCGTTGGGGCCATGCTTGAAGCCGAACTTGGTCGCGATCACCACCTGCCCCTTGAAGGGCTCCAGGGCCTCGCCCACCAGCTCTTCGTTGGTGAAGGGGCCGTAGACCTCCGCCGTGTCGAAGAAGGTGATGCCCCGGTCGACCGCCGCGTGGATCAGCTCGATCATCTCCTGTTTGTCGGTGGGCGTGTCGCCGAAGCTCATCCGCATACAGCCCAGGCCCAGGGCCGAAACCTGCAAGCCGCTCTTACCTAGCACGCGCATTTGCATGGGGCTCCTCCTTTCCCAAACCGTTCGCTGTTCAGCTGATGAGCAGCGAACTTGATTCTCGTTTCATACTGGATTCTAGCGGGTTGCTCCACGACAAGGTATGCTATTTCTCCAGTATTTTTGTCTAATCCTCCAAACTTGACCGATGACGGAGGCATTGGCGCTACAGCTCCTGGCGTGTGGGGCGGAACAGAATCTCATCCACATCCACTTCCTCCGGCTGGCTGATGGCAAAGGCCACCATCCGGGCGAAAGAGTCGGCGGGAATGGCAAATTCTGCATAGAGGCGTCGCACGTTCTCCGCCACATCCGGCTCGGTTACGCTTTCCGGCAGTTCTGTGGCGACGGCGCCGGGTGAGATGACGGTGGTGCGAATATTGTAGGGCTTGACTTCCATGCGCAGCCCTTCCGAGATCACGCGCACCGCCGTCTTGGTGGCGGCGTAGACCACCGCACCTGGGCGCACCTTGTGTCCCGCCACCGACGAGACATTGATGATGTGGCCAGATTTCTGTTGCTGCATGTACGGCAATGCAGCGGCGATGCCGTAGAGCACGCCTTTGATGTTCACGTCGATCATCCGATTCCAGTCATCGATCTTGAGCCGCTCCAGAGGCGAGTGGGGCATGATGCCGGCGTTGTTGATCATGACGTCGATCCGCCCATAGGTTTGCACGGCGGCGTCAACCAGCCGTTTTACCTGGTCATAGTCGGTGACGTCGGTTGGGATGGCGAGTGCCTTGCCGCCGTTAGCAACCAGCTCCTCCGCCAACGCCTGGATGCGCTCTGCGCGCCGTGCCCCCAACACAACGCACGCTCCCTCTGCAGCCAGCAGGCGGGCGGTCGCTTCGCCCAGCCCGCTGCTTGCCCCTGTGATCACAGTGACTTTCCCTTGAATGTTATTACTCATGGTGAGATGATCCTTATCGGTTGAAGACCTCGCGCGCCACCCGGACGGCCGACATCGCCCGGGGCCAACCGGCATAGAAGGCCAGGTGAATGATGACCTCGGCCAGCTCGCTTTCCGTGAGACCGTTCTCCCTGGCTCGGAGCAGGTGGCCGGAGAGCTGCTCGGTGTTGCCGTTGGCGATCAGCGCGGCCACGGTCACCAGGCTGCGGTCGCGGGGGGAAAGCTCCGGCCGCGCCCACACATCGCCAAACAACACTTCATCGGTCAATTCCGCCAGCTTGGGTGCAAAATCGCCCACCAACTGCTGTGCACGTGAAGGTTGCTTTGGTTCAGACATTTCTTGCTCCTTGAGATGCGCCTGAATATTCAGCCGCCTGTGACTCTGCCATGCAAAGCCTTACGTAGACCGTTTCAGTTCGTACAGCCGCTTTACAACGGCCGGGTCCCGATGGTCGAAGAACGCGCTGGTCTTCGTGTCCAGCGTTGCGATGGCTGCCATGTCCTCGGCATCCAGCTCAAAATTGAACACGTTGAAGTTCTCCTCCATGCGCTCCCTGCGCACCGATTTCGGGATCGCCACCACGCAGCGCTGGATCAGCCAACGGAGAATGACCTGCGCCACAGTTTTGTGGTGCTTCTCCCCAATCGAGCGCAGCACGTCGTTTTGGAAGATGTTGTTTCTGCCTTCGGCAAACGGCCCCCACGATTCGATCTGCACGTTGTTTTCCTGCAGGAACGCCTGGGTCTCCATCTGCTGATGGAAGGGATGACATTCGAGCTGGTTCACTGCCGGAACCACTTCGTTGTACATGATGAGGTCCATCACCCGGTCGGGATAAAAGTTGCTGACGCCGATGGCGCGGATGCGTCCCTCCCGGTACAGATCCTCCATGGCGCGCCAGGAGCCGTGGACATCGCCGTAGGGCTGGTGGATCAGATAGAGATCGAGGTAGTCCAGTTGCAGCCGTTGCAGCGACCGCTCGAACGCCCGTTTGGTCTTTTCGTAGCCGGTGTCCTGAAGCCAGAGCTTGGTTGTCACGAAAATCTCCTCGCGGGGCACGCCGCTGCGCTTGATGGCAGCGCCGACGGCCGCTTCATTGCCATACGACGCGGCGGTGTCGATCAGCCGATAGCCGACCTCCAGCGCATCCAGCACGCAACGTTCACATTCTGCGAGATCGGGAATCTGAAAGACCCCGTAGCCCAAGATCGGCATTTCCACGCCGTTATTCAAAGTCACCTTGAGCATGAGATCATCTCCTGCTTGTCGGTGGGCGGAGTGCCAAAGCTCATCCGCATACAGCCCAGACCGAGCGCCGAGACGGTCAACCCATTCTTGCCTAGCACGCGCATTTGCATTGAAGTTCTCCTTGCTTTTGAGCTTTCATCGATTGATTGCCGACCGCAAAGCGGCTGATGCTGTGCTTGATCCACTGCACGCGCGCCGCCGGACGGATCAATTCAAAGAGGGCGTAATCGCCGCGATCTTCCGGGCTGGGGCGCCGCTGCAGCTCAGCGGCGCGCTCGACCCGCATCATCAACTGAATTTCAGGAACCATGGTAAACCTCCTGTTTCGCTGAGCTACGCGTAGATCGACCATCGATCTACGCGCTGTGTTCCTCGTCCTGCTTTGATTCTAGCGGGTTACGGAGTGGGGTGGTAGGCGATTTCTCCAACATCCTTGTATGATTCTGCAAACATTGTCGTCGATGTAGAGAATTTGGCGCCGCCGAATGTAAATGCGGCGTGTCTTGCATCACAAGGTTTCTCGATTTTTGTCATAACGCGCGTTTGCGAGTACCGTACACAAAAACGCACGACGAGGAATCCAGCCATGCAAATCGGAATTATTGGCTTGCCCAACAGCGGCAAAACAACCATCTTCAACGCCCTTACTCGCAGCGATACGGCGACTGCGGCTTTTTCTAGCGGCCAGGTCGAAGTCCACACGGCGGTAGTCGACGTGCCCGACCCGCGCGTCGATCGGCTGTCGGCCATGTTCAAGCCCAAGAAGACGACCTACGCCCAGGTCACCTATAACGACATTGCCGGGTTTGGCAAGGGCGCGGCCAAGGCAGGGATCGCCGGCCCGCTGCTCAACGCCATGGCCGCCAATGATGCCTTGCTCCTGGTCGTGCGCGCGTTCGAGGATGCGAATGTGCCGCATCCCGACGAAACTATCAATCCGGCGCGCGACCTCGTGACCATGGAGAGCGAATTGATCCTCAACGACATGACCATCCTCGATCGCCGTCTTGAGCGTCTGAGCGGGCAGAAGAACCGGGGAACGCCTGAGGAGCGCAAACAGATGGCGGTCGAGGAATTGCTCCTGCAGCGGCTCATGGCGGCGCTGGATGAAGAAAAGCCGCTGCGTGATGTGGAGCTGAGCGAGGCCGAGCGCAAACTATTGGGCGGCTTTGGGTTGCTCTCGCTCAAGCCCATGCTGCGCGTCATCAATGCCGGCGATGACGCCAGCGAGGCCGACTTCGCCGACCTGCTCGACGACCGCACCTTTTTATTGCGCGGTCGGCTGGAGGCTGAGATTGCGCAGATGGCGCCGGAAGACGCCGCCGAGTTCCTCGCCGATTTTGGCATCGACGAGCCGGGGTTGAGCCGCGCCATTCGCTTCTGCTACAACATGCTGGGCTTGCAGAGTTTCTTCACGGTCGGCGAAGACGAGGTGCGCGCATGGACGATCGCCGTGGGGACGACAGCGCCGGAGGCGGCTGGCGTCATTCACAGTGACCTGCGCAAGGGCTTCATTCGCGCCGAAACGGTCAGCTATGACGAATTGATCGCCGCAGGCAGCCTGGTCGAGGTCAAGAAACAGGGCAAATTCCGTCTCGAAGGCAAGGAATACGTGGTGCAGGATGGCGACGTGTTGAACATTCGCTTCAATTTGTGACGCCAACACACGGACTGAGACTACTGTAGCGAAGCGTGAGACCCGCTCACCGGTCAGAGCATCAGTTGTTGATTTCAGGATTGTCACGATTTATCGCTCGCCATCTTCCCAAACGCATTGGAACTTCCGGGAAGATGGCAGCCAACCGAGAGGTCAGTAGCGGTCACACACTTCTGACCAGTGCGTCACACCTGAATAGTTACAATAAGCCCTCGGCGTCCTTGTACAGTCCTGCAAATCTTGCATAAGGATATGTGGAAGGTGAGTGCAGTAAATATGAATGATTCGAGCCGCGTCGAGCAAGCGTCATCGGCTGAGGTTGCCAGATTGCAGTTGGGTCAACAAGAGCTGATCGAACGCATCAAGCGCATCGTCCGCACTGATGGAACGGCTGAACCGCTGCCGGGGCTTTCGTTGCATCGCTCCTCGGCGCCGGGCGAGCCGCTGCACAGCGTCTATGACCCGGTGTTTTGTGTGATTGCCCAGGGTAGTAAAGAGATATTTCTCGGGCGCGAACGCTATCTCTACGACGCCGCACACTACCTGATCGTCACTGCCAATTTGCCCGTCGTGGCACACGTGCTCGAAGCATCACCGGAGCGCCCCTACCTGAGCCTACGCCTCAAACTTGATCCTTTGCTCGTCAGTTCAGTCATGATCGAGGCAGGGCGCACCGTCCTGTCGCAGCGCGCCAGCGTGCGCGCCATCAACGTCAGCCCACTGGACAGCGAGTTGCTCGACGCGGTGGTGCGGTTGGTGCGGGTGGCCGATTCGCCTGACGAAGCACACTTCCTGGCGCCGCTGATCACGCGTGAGATCATCTACCGCTTGCTGACCGGCGAGCAATGCGATCGCCTGCGCTATATCGTCGTGCAGGATGGCGTCGCCCATCACATTGCTCGCGCCATTGAGTGGTTCCGCAAGGAGATCGACCAGCCGCCATCTATCGAACGCGTGGCGCAGGAGTTGGGCATGAGCGTGTCGAGCTTCCATCATCATTTCAAGGCGGTCACAGCGATGAGTCCGCTGCAGTTTCAGAAGCGGTTGCGCTTGCAAGAGGCGAGACGGCTGATGTTGGGCGAACATCTTGACGCTGCCAGCGCCGCGTATCGCGTCGGCTATGACGACGCGTCGCACTTCAGCCGCGAGTACAAAAGCCTCTTTGGTGCGCCACCGATGCGCGATATGCAGCAGCTGCGCGACGGCATTCGCCAGCTCGCCAGCTAACACGCCTTTATCTGGTCTTGCAGGGAGCGGAGAGGAAACGTGTGTTTCGCAACGTTGACCCAAAGCGGTTTTGCTCGCGATGGCTTTTGGTTCGCACCGCGATAATGGTTTGGGGAAAGCATGCTTAGACTCGAAACAACACGTTTGGTGCTCCGTCCTTTCCAGGTTGGCGATCTGGAAGCCTTTGTCGCCTATCGCTCCGACCCTGAAAATGCCCGCTACCAGGGTTGGGAGGCGCCGTTCTCCAGGCAGGCAGGCATGCGCTTCATTGAGGAGATGATGCATCAGCCTCTGGGTGAGCCAGGTAGTTGGTATCAACTCGCCATCGAGCGCAAAGCCGACCGCCAGCTGATCGGCGACTGTGCTTTGCACTTTCTCGACAACGCACCCCAACAGGTCGAGATCGGTTTCACACTGGATCGAGCGGCGCAGCGGCAGGGCTATGGCTTCGAAGCTGTCATGCGTGTGCTGAGCTATCTCTTCGACGATCTCGACTATCACCGTGTGATCGCAATTTGCGACGTCAATAATGTGCGTTCGGCGCGTTTGCTGGAACGGGTGGGGATGCGCCGCGAGGCACATTTTATCGAAAACTTCTGGCTGAAAGGCGCCTGGACAAGTGAATATTACTATGCCATTCTGCAGCGGGAATGGCGCTCACGACAGCGCCCCGACGTGACAACATGAGCAAACTGCCGCATAGGAGGAGTCATGGCAAAACGCAACACTGTCGCCGTCACCGGTGAGGTTCAGGCGCCGGCGGAAAAGGTCTACGC
>DMDA01000081.1:29451-30656 GCA_003451595.1 Chloroflexota bacterium
TCCAGGCCGAGATGAATGTCTTGGGCAGCCGTCGCGCGTTTCGGATGCGCGTCGCCGAACCGGAGCCGGGGCGCGTGTTGACCGAGGCCGATCTGGACACCGACCTGCTCACCACCTTCACGGTGACGCCAGTCGCGGCCAATCGCTGCTCTGTGACGATTGCTACGGAGTGGCAGCAGCCACGCGGTTTGGGGGGCTGGCTGCAAGGGTTGACTATGCCCGCATTCATGCGCCGTATCTATCAGGCAGAACTGCGCCAGTTGGACGAATACGCCCAGACGCAAAGCTGAACACCACACCATTAACTAACCATCATCGCTGGATCGGTCACCCTATGACGACGATTGCCCGTGCACAACCCTCCTACGCCAAACTTGCTCTAATCCTAGGGACGCTGGCTGCCTTCGGGCCACTCTCGATTGACATGTACCTGCCTGCCCTTCCCACAATTGCCGGGGAGTTTGGCACGACGACGGCGGCGATCCAACAGACGCTTGCCGCCTTCTTCATCGGTTTGGCGTTGGGGCAGCTCTTCTACGGCCCGATCTCGGATCGGATGGGCCGCCGCGCACCGCTGCTCTTTGGCTGTGCGATGTACACGGCGGTGAGTCTTGGCGTGATCTTTGCGCCGTCGGTGGGCTGGCTGTTGGGCTTGCGCTTCTTGCAGGCGCTGGGTAGTTCAGCCGGCGTGGTGATCGGTCGCTCGGTTGTGCGCGACCTGTTTGACGAGCGCGAGTCGGCGCGTATGTTTTCCTTCCTGGTGCTGGTGATGGGCATTGCGCCGATCACTGCGCCGCTGATCGGTGGGCAACTGCTGGTGCTTTTTGGCTGGCGCTCGATCTTCCTGGTGCTGGCTGCTTTTGGCGTGCTCTGTTTTGTCATGGTCTGGCTATGGTTGGAAGAGTCGCTGCCGCACGCACGACGCACGACAACTGGCCTGGGCAGCGCGTTGCGCAGTTATGGCGGTCTGCTGGCAGATGCGCGTTATATGGGCTTTGCGCTGGCGGGTGGTCTGGCTTCGGCAGCAATGTTCGCTTATATTTCCGGCTCGCCCTTTGTCTTCATTGAGCTAAATGGTGTGCCCCCCGCGCAGTTCGGTTTGTTCTTTGGCGCCAATGCCTTTGGCTTAATTGCCGCATCGCAACTCAATCGCTGGCTGCTGACCTACTACACGAGCACGCAGTTGCTGGTCGTCGCCCTCAGCG
>DMDA01000081.1:30919-32062 GCA_003451595.1 Chloroflexota bacterium
CCCAATGCCATGGCGCTGGCGTTGGCGCCCTATGGCCGGCGCGCAGGTAGTGCATCGGCGCTGCTTGGCGCCACGCAGTTTGCAGCAGGCGCGCTGGCGGGGGCGCTGGTCGGTGTGCTCGCCAACGGCACGGCGCTGCCAATGGTTGGTGTGATTGCGCTTTGTGGGGTCAGCGCCTGGCTGTTCCTGCAGTTCCTGGCATTGCGCAAAGGTAGTTCACCGCGCCTGGCTGCGTCGTAGTTGGCAGGCTGGCGTAGCCAATGGTGGGCGCAGGTCGCTGACTGCCCGCCCGACACACAACCTGGCTTTGTCAGCAATCCGACAGACCTGCATTGGGTTCCTTGTGCAAAATGGAACAAACCTTTTGCGCAAGGAGCTTGTTGCATCATGACGGCGATGACGATTGAACGACAAACCAGCCAGCAAACGCGCAATGCCAACGGGGCGCGTTCTCCACTGATCCGACTAGAGGGGCTGACCAAAGTCTATACCGAAGGCGCGGTGAGTCGCCCTGTGCTCGATGCGCTTGACCGCGAATTCTACGCCGGTGAGTTTGTCTGCCTGCTGGGCAAGTCGGGCAGTGGCAAGAGCACCTTGCTCAACCTGATCTCTGGCATCGATGCACCCAGTCGGGGTGACGTAGTGATCTATGACGGCCCCAACGCCGTGCGCCTGACAACGCTAGGTGAGCAGGAGCGCACGCTCTTTCGTCGCCGTCACATCGGCATCATCTTTCAATTCTTCAACCTGATCCCGACCTTGACTGTGCTCGAGAATGTGACGTTGCCGCTCGAACTAAACGGCTTGACCCGCAACGCCCGTCCTCGCGCCCAAATGCTCTTGGAACGCGTCGGGTTGGGCGCCCGGCTTGCCACCTTTCCCGACAAGTTGAGCGGCGGTGAGCAGCAGCGCGTCGCCATTGCCCGCGCGCTGGCGCATGACCCGCTGCTTATTCTGGCCGACGAGCCAACCGGTAATCTGGATGAAGATACTGGCGATACGGTGTTGGCGCTGCTGCTCGAACTGACGCGCGATGCCGGCAAGACGCTTTTCATGGCAACGCACGCGCCCGAAGTTGCCCGCCGCGCCGACCGCGTGCTGCATCTCGACCATGGCAAGCTAGTGAGCGACCAAGTGTGGCGG
>DMDA01000081.1:32285-32746 GCA_003451595.1 Chloroflexota bacterium
AGCGGATTGGATGAGCGGGTCTACGCCCGTTTGCGCACCGAAGCTGCCTATCGCCTGAGCGCGCCGGTGGTCGAGAGCTACGTCGTCGCCGACGCACTGGACGGTCAGCCAATGCGCCTACTTGGCGTCGATCCCTTTGCCGAGGCGCCCTTCCGCAGCTATCTTGGCCCTGGCGATCAGACGCAGGGGCCGGCAGCGAGCTATCTCAGTGAGCTGATGGTGCAACCTGACACGGTGCTGCTCAGCACCGAGGTGGCGGCGCGCTATGGGCTGGCAGTCGGTGACACGCTCACTGTGCGCTACGGCAGCGACCGCATTGACCTGACCATTGCCGGGCTGCTTGCGCCTTCCGATGATCTTAGCCGCCGTGCGCTCGATGGTCTGCTGGCGACCGACATCGCCACGGCGCAGGAGGTGCTTGGCAAAGTGGGGCGGATCGACCGCATCGACCTGATCGTGCC
>DMDA01000081.1:32969-33488 GCA_003451595.1 Chloroflexota bacterium
CCGCTCGCACCGGCGCCGTCAACGAGATGACGGCCGCGTTTCAGCTCAATTTGACGGCGTTGAGTCTGTTGGCGCTGGTGGTCGGTATGTTTCTGATCTATAACACCGTCACCTTCAGCGTCGTGCAGCGGCGACCAGTGCTGGGCAGCCTGCGCGCGCTGGGCATGACGCGCGGGGAAATTTTCGGCATGATTTTGTTGGAGGCAATGCTGTTGGGTGCGCTCGGCACGCTGCTGGGACTGGCGCTGGGCGTGTTCCTCGGTCGCGGCGCCGTACAGTTGGTGACACAGACCGTCAATGATCTGTTCTTTGTTGTCGCCGTGCGTGAGATTGAGATTCCTGTCTTCACGCTGATCAAAGGCGCCGCGATCGGGCTGGCTGCTGCAGCTATCGGCGCCGCCTTTCCGGCCTGGGAGGCGACAAGCGTGCCGCCAGCCGGGGCACTCAAACGCAGCAATATCGAGGAGCGCACACGGCGTGTGTTGCCCTGGCTCTCGCTGGCCGGCGTTGGTTGTCTGG
>DMDA01000081.1:33703-38298 GCA_003451595.1 Chloroflexota bacterium
GCATGACCGGTGTGGCGTGGTTGATGCGCAGGCGTGGCGTGTTGTTGCGGATGGCGCCGCGTACAATCATTCGCTCGCTCAGCCGCATCGCCGTCGCCGTGGCGGCGCTGATGGTTGCCGTCAGCGTCATCATCGGCGTGGGCGTGATGATCGGCAGCTTCCGTCAGACGGTTGTGCTCTGGCTGGACGACGTGCTGCAGGCAGATATTTTTGTCTCGCCGCCCAGTCTCGTCTCCAACACTGTCGAAACGACGCTCGACCCAGCGCTGCTAGAGCGGCTGACGAGCTTTCCCGGCATTGACGGCGCCGCCACCACGCGCGGCGTTGATGTTGTGGCAAGCGTCGGCGCCAATAATCAGATCGTGCCGATCCGGTTGGTGGCGTTGAGTCAAGACCTTTCTGGCCCCAACCGTCGCTATCGCAGCGCTGTCGGCGACTGGCAGCAAACGTGGCAGGCGGTGCGCGCCGGCGGCGTCCTGGTCAATGAGCCAATGGCGAACCGGCTGGGGTTGCGCGTGGGCGACTCACTGCGCATCCAGACCGATCGTGGCGAGCGAGCATTTCCGATTGCAGGCGTCACTGTCGATTTTGACGTGCGTTCCGTGGTTTTTATCGATGACGCCGTCTACCGCCAATGGTATGACGATGACCGCATTTCCGCAATTGCGCTCTTCGTGGCGCCGGGCGTCGATGTCGATGCAAAGGTTCAGGAATTGCGTGCGGCGCTGGCAGGTGAGCAGGAATTGTTGGTGCGTTCCAATCGTGGCACACGCGAGAACGCGCTGGTTGTCTTCGATCGCACCTTTACGATCACGGTGGCGTTGCAACTGCTGGCAACCATCGTTGCCTTCATCGGCATCCTGAGCACGTTGATGAGTTTGCAGTTCGAGCGCAGCCGTGAGATCGGCGTGCTACGCGCCACGGGGATGACGCGACGGCAATTATGGCGTCTCTCTCTGCTGGAAACGGGGTTGATCGGCGCAGTGGCGGGTCTGCTGGCAATGCCCACCGGTTATCTGCTGGCGGTGATCCTGATCTACATCATCAATCTGCGCTCCTTCGGCTGGACGCTGGAGATGTTGCTTGACCCGGCAGAATTTGTGCGAGCGTTTCTGGTGGCGTTGCTGGCGGCGCTGCTGGCTGGCGTCTACCCGGCGTGGAAGATCGGCGCCATCCCGCCGGCAATTGCGGTGCGCTCGGAGTAGCGGTCTGGTTTGAGTCTATGCTGGGTAACGATTGGCCAACAACAAAAGCGCCTCTTGGAGGTGGAACAACAGTTGTTGCGTGGCGCCCAGAGAGGGATTGGGAGATGAAGAGAGTGGGAGATTGTGTCTAGGCATGTAACCTCTCAATCTCCCACTCTCTTCACCTCCCGTTGCTCTATCGCAAATTCACGCCAATATCCGAACCGCTGGCGATCTTCTTCTTCTTGCCAAAGGTCTTCTCGGTGCTTTCTGGGTGGATAACGACGTTCCGACCGATCACCAATCCTTCGGGGATGACTGACTTTTCGCCCACCATGGTCAAACCGGTGTTGAGCACTTCGGGCATCGCCTTGTTGGCCGTGTTGTCGTCGCCATCGCCAACGTGAGCACCAGCGCCGATCACGACGCGTTTGTCGATGACGCAACGGTCGATGATGGCGCCCGTCTCAATCACGGTATCGGCCAGAACGACGCTGTCGCGCACGATGGCGCCTTCGGCGATTCGCACACCGGGCGAGAGGATGCTGCGCTCGACAGTGCCTTCGATCCAGCAGCCGTTGGAAATCAGGCTGCCGCCGGTCTGGGCGTTGGCGCCGAACTTGGCTGGGGCGCGATCCTCGCTGCGAGTGTGCACCACCCAATCCGGGTCGTAGAGGTTGAGTGCTGGGTCTTCCGCCAGCAGACTCATGTTGGCTTCCCAATAAGCCTGGACGTTGCCGACATCGGCCCAGTAGCCGGGGAAGGCGTGGGCGCGCACCAGCCTGCCTTCAGCGATCATGGCCGGTACGACATCCTTGCCGAAATCGAGATAGTCATGCGCCTGGAGCGTCTCAACCAGCAAATCCTTGCGGAAAACATAGATGCCCATTGAGGCCAATGTTTCGCGCGCACGGCGCGGCTTTTCTTTGAAATTGACAATTCGCTCGTCGGCGCCGAGCGTCACGATGCCGTAGCGATGCGTCTCGTGGGGGTTGACGCGGCGCACAGCCACCGTAAGGTCAGCGCCGCTCTGCACATGTTCGCGCAGCATCGGCTGGTAATCCATCAGGTAGATGTGATCGCCAGCGAGGATGAGCACGTGCTCTTCATCTTGTTGGAGCACGAAGTCGAGATTGCGGCGAACGGCGTCGGCGGTGCCCTTCTGCCAGTCACCGTAAGGCCCACCTTGATAGGGTTGTAGCAGCCGCACGCCGCCCTGGGCACGGTCGAGATCCCATGGTTTGCCGATGCCGATGTGATCGTTGAGGCTACGTGGTTTGTATTGGGTAAGCACGGCGACGTTGAAGATGCCGCTGTTGACGCAGTTGCTGAGCGGGAAGTCAATAATGCGAAACTTGCCGCCAAAGGGTACGGCTGCTTCGGCGCGCGTCTCAGTGAGGACGCTGAGATGCTCGCTGAAACCGCCGGCCATGATCATTGCGAAGGCGCTTGCCATATCCATCTTCTCCTATATCGTCTTGCCGTCGGCTACAATCTTGTCGGGAGGAAAGTCGGCTTCGTCCCGTCCGCTGTTGATGAGCACGTTGCGGCCAATCTGAGCGCCGTCCGGTATGTAGGCATGCTTGCCGACCACTGTAATGCCAGCAAAGAGGCGGTCGGGCATCTGTTCGTTGACCGTCTCCAGGTTGCCGACGCCGACCACGGCGCCCGCGCCCACGACCACCTTCTTGTCGACGACGACGCGATCTAGCCGGGCGCCAGGGCCGATCCAGGTGTCATTCATCACAACGCTGTCCTGCACAACCGCGCCGGGGCTGACATAGACGCCGGGGCTGAGCACACTATTGACCACCATGCCGCGAATGACGCAGCCATTCGAGACCATACTGTTGAGAATCTTGGCTTGCGGTCCCACTTTGACGGGTGGACGCTCCTCGGATTTGGTGAGCACTGGCCATTTGTCGCTGTAGAGATTGAGCGCTGGCGTTGGCCCCAACAACTCCAGACTGGTCGCCCAGTACGAGTCGATCGTGCCGACATCGACCCAATAGCCCTCGAAACGATAGGCGAAGACTTTCTCGCCAGCGCTGATCATGGCGGGGATGACGTCCTTGCCAAAGTCGTTGCGTGGCTTCTCCGGGCGTCCTTCACTCAGATAGCGTTCGAGGATATTGGCATTGAAGACGTAGATGCCCATCGACGCCAGGTTGCCTTTGTCGCGGTCTTTGGGTTTTTCGTAGAATTGGATAATGCGTTGTTCCTCATCGACCTGCATGATGCCGAAGCGGTGCGTCTCTTCCAACGGCACTGGCATGACGCCAATCGTCAGATCGGCGCCTTTGGCCAGGTGGTAGTCGATCATGGGGCGATAGTCCATCTTGTAGATGTGATCGCCTGACAGGATCAGGACATTATCGGCGCGGTTCTCGCGAATATAATTCAGGTTCTGGTAGATGGCGTCGGCGGTGCCGGCGTACCAGTTCTGGCCGCGCCGCGCCTGGTATGGCTGGAGCAGGCGCACGCCGCCACGACTCCGATCTAGGTCCCAAGGCTTACCAATACCGATGTGATCGTTGAGGCTGTGCGGGCGATATTGCGTCAGCACGCCGACGGTATAGATGCCGCTGTTGACGCAATTGCTGATTGTAAAATCGATAATGCGAAATTTCCCTGCAAAGGGGACGGCCGGTTTTGCCCGCTCTTCCGAGAGGACGGTGAGCCGCGTACCTTCGCCGCCAGCTAGAATCATGGCAATCGTTCTCATGGGCATCCTTCCCATTCACTGGAAATAGTGGTTTGTGTGCGACAACTGCATCGATTGTAGAAGATCGTTGGAAAATCGACAACTTGACAAAATGCAGGAAAGACCGGCGCCTTTCCCTATAGTTTGACAGAAATATCGCCCCAATCATTTGTTTCAAGGGGGCGGTTGATGGTACACTGCCACTTTGCGGTGCTGCATCGCGCGTCGCATGGGCGATGTCTGTGTGCTGTAAACACTGCCTGTTATTCAAGAGGACCGTTCTTTATTCAGCAATAGGAGGAAAGCGTGCTGCAACGCCCAACTCAAACAGCAGCTTTCTGGCGGGATCAATTTGAGGTCACCGCAGATGACATCGAGTTTTTATACCAGTTGCTTCTGGATAATCAGAGGCCAATGCAGCTGAGCGAGCTGGCGATCGCGCTGATTCAGGAATACCTGAGGCGTGAAAATGCGCGCATCGAAGCGGAGCTTGGCAAGGGCGTTATGTATGCCCCTAAGAACCGCTACACCGTCGGGCAGCGCGTCGTGTTCCCGGCGTTGGAGTTTGCTGTCGGCGACGTGATCGAGGTGCGTCCCGGACAAAATCCTGAGCATGGCGACTTCGAGGTCATCAAAGTTCAATTTGACAGCAAACAGAAGCCGCGCGAATTTGCCGCCGCCCTGCAGAGCGCCCATCGCCTCAATCA
>DMDA01000081.1:38524-39925 GCA_003451595.1 Chloroflexota bacterium
CTGGAAGAAGGCGAGCGTAGCAGCGCCTTTGTGACGGTCGATGGCAAGTGGCTGCTGGCGGATATGTTGGCTGAGGTGCATGTTGGGCATCTCAACATCGCCGAGGCGATGCTTGAAATGCAGGGTGCGCCGATGTCGGCGGCGCAGTTGCTGGCTGAGGTTGAACTGGATCGCAATGTCAGCGAGCCAATGCGCATTACCAGTCTCAACCATGCGCTTGGCAAAGATGAGCGCTTTGCACGTCTCAATGATGGCGGCGGCGTGCTTTGGTTCTTGCGGCGGATGCAGCCGCCCGAAGTGCAGTCCCCACCCCTCTTGTTGCAATATCGTCCGTCGTCCTACAATCGGGCAGTGCTCAGTGTGGAGATGCTCCAGCTTGAGTGGGAATTGGATGATGAATGGGGCGAGAGCAGCCTCAGCACCGAAATACCCTCCATCGTCCCTTCCACCAGTTTGATGTTGATCTATCCACATCGCCGCCACGGTACGCTGCCGCTCAGCGGGCGCACGCGCAGCTTCTTCCCGCAGGCCAGTCGCGGCGTCTCAACGGTGACGTTGGTCGACGGGCGTTGGGGCGCACGCTACGACGGATGGGTTGTCCACGAAGGGCGCTACGTCGCCGGCCTGTCCAAGTGGATGGAAGAGCATCAAATCCCGACCGGTGCGTATATCACGATCGAGCGCACAACGAAAGCCAACGAGGTGGTGATCGATTTCCGCACGCGACGCCTCAAACGTGAATGGGCGCGTTTTGCCCAGGCCGATCTCGACAACGCCGCTTTGATCTTCGAGATGAACAAAATGCAGGTTGCTTGCGAATATGACGAGACGATGATCGTTGCCGAGCAGAATTTGGGAGATCTAGACCAGCTGGCGCAGATCGTGCGGCAACGCGGGATCGAGGTCGCTCAGGTTGTCGCCCAGGTCACACCAGAGTTGATCAAGTTAAACCCGCAGGGCACGGTGCATGCCAAGAGCGTCTATAGCGCAGTCAATATGGTCTTGCGCACGCCCCCAGGCCCGGTTTTCTATGCGCTGTTAAGCAATCGGCGGTTCCGCGACGTCGGCAACGGCCTGTTTGCCCTGACGTAGGAGAAATGTTGCTATGGTTTCCAATGCTCTGACGGAACGGCTGAATCGCTTTCGACCTACCGTCGACACGAAGTTTCACATTGACTATGAGTGGTGGGAGAAAAGCGGACAGAGCTTCCGCCTTTATTTGCGCGATCAACTCTGTGACGAGTGCCGCGCGCGCTTTGCCGATTATCATAATACCGAGGATGTTGACTGGGTCGATCCAGAAACAGGTGAAGTGCATCGCACCGACGCACTGCGCGAGTGTCTGCGCACGCGTTGCGCCAACGATCCAGACTATATCAACGAGAAACTCCCAATTGCGTC
>DMDA01000081.1:40160-43436 GCA_003451595.1 Chloroflexota bacterium
GTTACTTCTGCGCCCGCCGCACACCACGGCGGGCTTTTTTTACGGTGTGAGCTTTTTGCTGTCGCTATTTTGGCCCCATCCGAATTGCCCCATCCAGCCGAATTACTTCACCGTTGAGCATTTGATTCTCAATGATGTGGGCTGCTAACGCCGCGTATTCGGTGGGATGGCCCAGGCGCGACGGGAAGGGCACCTGCTGCGCCAACGATGCCTGCGCCGCTTCTGGCAGCCCCGCCAGCATGGGGGTGGCGAAGATGCCAGGCGCAATCGTCATCACGCGGATGCCCAGTGGCGCCAGGTCGCGTGCCAACGGCAAAGTCATTGCTACAACCCCACCCTTGGAGGCGGCATATGCCGCCTGGCCGATCTGCCCATCAAAAGCAGCCACCGACGCAGTGTTGATAATGACACCGCGTTCCCCGCTTGCACCGGGTGCATTCTGCGCGATCACTTCCACTGCCAGCCGAATCACATTGAAGGTGCCGATCAGGTTGACCTGAACGACGCGCGTGAACGCACCCAGGTCGTGCACGCCGCGTTTGCCCAACACCTTCTCGGCGATGGCGATCCCCGCACAGTTCACGACGCCATGCAAGCCGCCAAACACATCGACGGCAAGCGCAATGGCGCTCTTGACATCGGCTTCGCTGGCAACGTCGGCGCGGGCAAAGCGAGCGCGATCTCCCAACGTGGCGACCATTTGCTCGCCTGCTGCATCGTTCACATCCACCAATACGACCTCGCCGCCGCGATCGACCAGCAGCTGTGCCGTAGCGGCGCCTAGGCCGGAGCCGCCGCCGGTAATCAGAAAGGTCTTCCCTGCAATTTCCATCATCTATCCTTTCGTCTATCTTTTTGTCTGCTGCGCTCTTGGGCATCCATGTGATGTTGCAACTTGATGATACCATAGCGACATGCAAGCTCACTTCAGGCAACCGGCTGGAAAGAATGCACTGTCTACGGCCATCATGGTGTGGGGGTGGTATGTAGTGGCGTTAGCGGCGCACACCGGTTGGGGTGTCTATCCTGTGCTTGGTCGTTACCTGCAGACGGTGAGCGGACTGCCGAGCATGTCGGTGCTGGTAATCGGTGGCCTGCCTTTGACGGTTTGGTTGTGTGTTGCTATCTTGCCGCGCCACGGCTGGCGGATATATGCTTCGCCAGTTTTATGGGTTTTTGGCGTCGTCACGGTGTTGCGTTCGGTCACCAACATCCTCTCGCAGCGCTATACTCTGGCGATCTACATCCAATTGATTGGTTTGCTGACGCCATTTCTTGTTGTGCTGCTCAGCCGCATCATGTTCAAGGCGCGCCCCCCGCGCTTCACGTGGCCCGCCCTGTCACTGATCACACTGGGCGCGCTGCTGATGATGAGCGACATTGGCGCCACCGGCATGACCATCACACTGACCGCAACCGACTGGATTGGGATTGGACTGGCGTTGGCCAGCAGCCTATTCCTGGCATTGTACATGATCCTGGTGCGACGCACTGCACACACGGCAGCGTCGGGCGTCGCTGTGCTCGCCTTTCAGACCGTTCTGATTCAAATCAGCGCCCTCAGTCTCAGCCTGTTCTGGGGTGAGGACTGGGGGCGCTGGCGCACCATCGGCGCCCAGGATTGGGCCGTCTTCATCGCCTATTCGTTGCTGGTCGTAGTGCTCGCCAATGGACTACAGATCGCCGCGATTCGTCGCCTGGGCGCGCCGATGGTGAGCAGCCTGATGGGATGGCGACTGGTGGCGACGCTCAGCATGGGGGTGCTGCTGTTGGGTGAGCATCTGACGTCGCTCTGGCAGGGCATGGGGATGTTGCTGGTGTTAGGCACGATCACCTGGTATCTGAGCCGACAGCGATGACGTGACGCTGAGATTTGCAATTCTCCGTGCGGATTTGTCTTAATTTGGTTGTTGAATCTGCCTTGAAACCCTGCTATAATCGCCAACATTGAAAGTCACCGGTGGGAGATGCAACTCCCACTCTTTTTTTGAGCAGATTGTCAGCCGGTTGTTTCACGTGAAACATTGACCTAGAAAACCGGCGACGCCAATGGACAGGCGGGGTTTGTGACAGATTCTGTCCGGCCGCAAATGAGTATGGACATCCCGGTCATTGACTATGAAGGTAGTCAGTACCGGGCTGATTTTTGGGTGGGGCAAGGACGGCAATACGAAGACGCCGCCGAGCGTCTGGCGATCCAGCGGCTGCTGCCGGCGCATGGTGGGCGCATTGCTGAAATTGGCGCCGGCTTTGGGCGTTTGGCCGACCTTTACGCCGGCTACGAACAGGTCATCCTATTCGACTATAGCCGCACACTGCTTCAGGAAGCGGTGCGCGAGCGTGGACATGATCGGCGTTTTGTTTTTGTTGCGGGCAATCTCTACGCCTTGCCGCTTGCCAGTGGCGTCCTGGATTCGTTGGTGATGGTGCGCGTGATGCACCACCTGGCGGATGTGCCGGCGGCATTGCAGCAATTGCGCCGCGTGATGCATCGACACAGCGTTGGCGTGATTGAATATGCCAACAAGCGCAATTTGAAAGCGCTGGCGCGCTGGCTATTGCGTCGTCAAGCCTGGTCGCCGCTGCGTGAAGAGCCGGTCGAATTTGTGCAGCTCAACTATGACTTTCATCCTGCATGGATGGCGCGGCA
This sequence comes from Chloroflexota bacterium, assembly GCA_003451595.1. Taxonomy (GTDB): domain Bacteria; phylum Chloroflexota; class Anaerolineae; order Caldilineales; family Caldilineaceae; genus Caldilinea. The sequence goes on from DMDA01000081.1 coordinate 42,811, forward strand.
GATGGAGGCCGCTGGCTTGACCGTACAGCGGCGGTATGCCGTCTCGCACTTTCGACTAGGCGCACTCAAGGGGCGCATCGACGCCGCAATGCTGGCGAAGGTGGATAGCTGGCTCTTTGCTGTTGGGGGAACGTTCCCATTGGCGCCAAGCGTTTTCTTGAGAGTTAGCGCGCCAGCAAGCGGTGCACGCGCAACTGCGCACACGCTGGCGCAGTTATTGCGCTGCCCGGTGTGCGGCGCCGAACCGCTGGAGCAGCGCGCCGAAGACCGCGTTGCGTGCGTAGTGTGCGGCAGCGCATTTGCGCGACGTGCAGGCGTCTGGGATATGAAGGAAGTCGTTGGGTAGTGTAGCTGTATGGCATGGCGGCGCGTCTTGAGGCGTCCGCTTTGTAGGAAATGCTATAGATCGGTTTCCGATTGTGCGTCATACTATTTAGATAGTATGGCTCAATTGGAGTGGATTGAGCGAGGAGATTATTCATGGCAAAACAGAAATCCATGCGTGTAGCGTTCGAGGACGATTTCAGCGTTGACTTCGCTGGTGAATTTGACGCCGAGCTGGAACATGAGCTTGAAACACCAGAGGCGGTCGACGAACTCGATGCGACAGATGAGGTGGAGACGCC
>DMDA01000081.1:43640-44343 GCA_003451595.1 Chloroflexota bacterium
GACATTTTCGCTTCGCTCTTCGAGCAGGGCATCGAAGTGGGGCAGGCGCGCGAAGAAGAACCGGATGTCTTGGGTGATATCAGCGACGCCGAAATCGAGGCGGTCGAGATTGAAGAAGAGGACTTTGACCTGAGCCAGATCGAGATTGACGACTCGATCAGCCTATACCTGAAAGAGATCGGCCGCGTGCCGCTGCTCACCGCTGAAGAGGAGGTTGATCTCGCCAAACGTATGGAGCGCGGGCGAGATTCGCGCAAGAAGCTCTCTGACGGACTCGATGACTGGGAGGAGCGCGAGCGGCTGCTCTGGTATGTGCGCGATGGTCAGGCTGCACAGGAGCATCTGATCAAGGCCAACAGTCGCCTGGTTGTGAGCGTTGCCAAGAAATATGTCGGGCGCGGCGTGCCGTTTCTGGATCTGATTCAGGAGGGCAACATCGGTCTGATCCGGGCGGTCAAGAAGTTTGACTATCGGCGCGGTTACAAGTTCAGCACCTATGCAACCTGGTGGATTCGCCAGGCTGTCACGCGTGCGATTGCTGACCAGGGGCGCACGATTCGCGTGCCGGTGCACATGTACGAACAGATCAATCGGCTGACGCGCACGAGCCGTCAACTGGTGCAGGAGTTGGGCCGTGATCCGACAACTGAGGAGATCGCCGACGAGTTGGGGGTGTCGCCGCGCAAAGTGGAGCACATCATGC
>DMDA01000081.1:44594-45301 GCA_003451595.1 Chloroflexota bacterium
GGGCAGCAGTTGCTGCGTGAAGTGATCGACGAAATCTTCCAGAGCCTGACCCCGCGTGAGGTGCGCATTTTGCAGTTGCGTTTTGGTCTGGTCGATGGATACTGCTATACGTTGGAAGAGGTCGGCAAGAAGTTTGGTGTCACGCGCGAGCGCATCCGTCAGATCGAGGCGCAGGCGTTGAGCCGGTTGCGCCATCCCAGCCGCAGCCGCAAATTGCGTGATTACCTATAGACCGACTACCGACTGTTTCACGTGAAACAAAAAGACCGACGCGTCGCGTCGGTCTTTTTTATGTTTTCGCAGGGAGCGAAGTGCGCAACAACGACTTCCATCATGTGCGCCATCCGATGATTGAACATTCGGCCGATCTCACCTGAGCGCCCGGCGGGTAGGCTGTGGACGCAGAATGCTCTGCACGCTCCATCTACAGCCGAGGTGACTATGTCCCCGATTCGCCGCGCCAGCTGGCCTGGCCTGATGCGCCTGTGCCTGATTGTTATGTTTGCCGCGCTCTCTGGTCGCGTAGTCACTGCGCAGGAGTCGCCGCCCACGCCTGCCCCGGATGCGTTGTTTCTGCCGCTTGTGCAGGGTCCGCCGCCTTCGCAGGTCGTGATCGCCGCCGCGTATATCGACAGCGCCCTCAGCTATGAACCGGACGAAGCAATTCTGTTGTGGAATATGGGAGCAGGCGCACAGGCGCTGGCTGG
>DMDA01000081.1:45559-51890 GCA_003451595.1 Chloroflexota bacterium
GCTCTGGTGCACGGCCAATGCGGATAGCTTCTATCGTTCGTTTGGCGAGCCGGCTGGCTGTACGTGGAGAACAGCCTCTCCTGGGGCGCAACTGTTAGACGCCGCCTTGTCGCTTGTCAACACCGGCGGCGCCATCACTCTAGCTGATGCCGCCGGTGCGGCCGTGGACACTTTGCTGTACGGCAATACGACACGACAGCCAACAGGCTGGCACGGCGCGCCGGCGACACTCTACACACGTGGCCTGGCGACCACCAGCGGCCAGGTCTGGCAGCGCAAGCTCGATCCGTTCACCGGACTGCCCATAGACAGTGACACGGCGCAAGATTGGGCGGGCGATCTGGCTGACCTGGCCTGGGGACGGCGTGTGCGGCAACCTGGTTGGGGTGGCTGGACACGCACTGATGGCCTCTGGCCGGCTACGGGCGTCGAGGCAGCGACGTGGGCGGTCGCCATCGGGCCAGAGGGTCTCTACACTCCGCTGGCTGAGACGTTAAATCAGGCCACGCAAAGTATTGACTTGAGTCTCTATACTTTTGAGCATCCTGCGTTGGCGCAGCTGTTGGTCGATGTGCTGCGGCGCGGCGTGCGGGTGCGGCTGCTACTCGATGGCGCTCCGCCCGGTGGTATCACGAATACGCAAAAATGGTGCGTCACCCAGATTGCAAACGCAGGCGGTGAGGTGCGCTATCTGGCGCTGGCGGACGATGCGCCTGCGGGCTACAAGCGGCGCTATCGCTTTACTCACGCCAAGTACGGCATTGTCGATGCACAGCACGTCTTTGTGGGTACAGAGAATCCAACGCTGGATGCCATGCCCCTACCAGGTGAGCAGCCGGTCGGCGGACGGCGCGGCTTCTATCTGTTCACCGACGCACCGGGTGTAAGTGCAGCGTTGCGCGATCTGTTTGCGCGCGATTGGCGCCCTGCAGTCTTTGCTGATTTGCATCCATACGATGCCGCCGACCCCAAATACGGTGCGCCGCCTGCCGACTTTGTGCTGCCCGAGCCTCAGCGCTATGAAGTGGCGGCCTCTCCTTTTGCGGAGGTTGTCCGCGTGGCAGGTGAAGCCGAATACGCCGTGATCAGCGCGCCAGAGAATGCGTTGCGCCCGGACGCGGGCATGCAGGCGCTCTTCGCCGCCGCCGGCGCCGGTGATGAGATCACGCTGATGCAGATGTACGAGGACAAATATTGGGGAGAAAGCGCCAGCAACCCGATTGCTGATCCCAATCCACGTCTCGAAGCTGTGATTGCGGCTGCGCGGCGCGGTGCGCGCGTACGGCTGCTGCTGGATAGTTATTTCGACGATCCAGAGGAGTTACGTAGCAACCAGGCAACGGTTGACTATGTGCGCGCCATAGCGGCAGCGGAAGGGCTGAATCTTGAAGCTCGCACCGGCAATCCGACGGCGGGCGGCATCCATGCCAAGCTGGTGTTGGTGCGTGTGGGCGAGCGCTATTGGGTGGCAGTTGGTAGTTTGAACGGCGGCGAAACCAGCCATAAATTGAACCGGGAGGTCGTGCTGATGGTGGCGCAACGCACCCTCTATGAGCGGCTTTACAGCGTCGTCGAACACGATTGGGCGCTGGCTGAGTGAGCAGTGGAGTAGACACCTTCCTGGAGGCGCGCCGCTTCCAGGAAGGTGCGGTGAACGCATCAGTCCAGATATTCGTAGGCGATCAGTGTCAGAAACTCGATGAACTCGTCGCTCAGACACAACTTGTCGAGGATTTCGGCGGCATCCTTGTAGCGCTCCGCACCAGGACCGCCCAATTTGGCGAGTTCCTCATCGCGGATGCGGGCGTAGAGTTCGCGCGTCACCGGGCGGCCGTCATCAAGCGCCGCGCCGTGGTGAATCCATTGCCAGATTTGCGACCGCGAGATTTCAGCTGTGGCGGCGTCTTCCATCAGGTTGTTGATGGCGGCGGCGCCGTTGCCAAGCAGCCAGGCGTTCATGTACTGTAGCGCCACACTGATGTTGAGCCGCAGTCCGGCATCGGTGATGGCGCCGCCTGGCACGTTGATGTCTGTGATCTGGCTGTCCGTCACCTGGACATCTTCACGCATTCGTTCCTTTTGGTTGGGTTTCTCGCCTAAATAGGCATTCGCGACCTCCAGGACGGTCGGCACCAGATCAGGATGCGCCACCCAGGTGCCGTCGCAGCCATCGCCAAACTCACGCAGTTTATCCTCTCGCACTTTGCGCAGCGCGTTCTCGGTGACGATGGGGTCGCGACGATTCGGGATGAAGGCTGCCATGCCGCCGATGGCGTGGGCGCCGTGTTTGTGACAGACATGCACCAACCGCTCAGTGTAGGCGCGCATGAAGGGCACCGTCATGGTCACCTGCGCACGGTCAGGCAGGATTTGGCGTTCGTTCTTCGCAAATTTCTTGATGACGCTGAAAATATAATCCCATCGGCCAGCGTTTAGACCGGCGGCATGGTCGCGAATCTCGTAGAGAATCTCCTCCATTTCTAGCGCGCCGAGAATAGTCTCGATCAGCACGGTGGCGCGGATGGAGCCTTGTGGGACGCCGAGCGCATCCTGCGCAGCCACGAAGACATCGTTCCACAGCCGCGCCTCGAGATGGCTTTCCAACTTGGGCAGGTAGAAGTACGGCCCGCTGCCGCGCGCCAGGAGTTCTTGGGCATTGCGGAACATGTACAACCCGAAATCGAAGAGGCTGGCGGCAATGGGTTCATCATCGACCAGAACATGTTTCTCGATCAGGTGCCAGCCGCGCGGGCGGACAAGCAGCGTGGCGACGGTTTCGTTGAGCGTGTAGCGCTTGCCATCGGGATTGGCAAAGGAAATCGTGCGCCGGATGGCGTCACTGCAATTGATCTGTCCCTGGATGACGTTCTCCCATGTAGGCGACAGCGCGTCCTCGAAGTCGCCCATAAAGACCTTGGCGCCAGAGTTGAGCGCGTTGATCATCATTTTGCGTTCAGTGGGGCCGGTGATCTCGACGCGGCGATCGTTCAGATCAGCCGGCGCCGGCGCAACCTGCCAGTTCGACGCGCGGATCGCTGCCGTCTCCGGCAGGAATCCAGGGATTTCGCCAGCGTCGAACCGTTTTTGCCGTTCTTTGCGCGCGGCCAGCAATTCGACGCGGCGCGGGTTGAACGTGCGATGCAGCGTTGCCACGAAGGCAAGTGCATCGGGTGTGAGCACTTCATCCACCGCAGGCGAGATTGGGCCAACGATTTTGACGCCGGCCACCTTCGTTTGGGTCATCGTTATACTCCTATCGTTCTCTAGGTTGGTATCTGCAAGCAGAGTGAGGTCGCATCAAGCACCATAGCAAGTGCGAGTTTTGTCTGGATTCAGGTTCTGTGGTGGCGCCCTCACGGCGTTGCATTCTTCACGCGCTGCAGAAGTTCGGCAATCTCCTGAACATGCTCGGAAAATACATGGGAGGGTTGCATGACGACGAGTGGAGTGCCGTACTGGACGGCGACGCCGATCACGTCGGTGGCAGGCGGGATCATGCTGGTGAGGGTGCGATTGAGTCGGTTCTCTATCTCGCGCACCGAAAGCAGCATTGTGCCCTGCCGGTTGATGGCGACCAGGCGCGTTTCCAGGGTGTTGCCATAGCTGTTGATCTGCGCGACGCGCTGCACCGCCGCTGCCACACAGCTGATCTCCGGCTCCAGGACGACGACGATCTGGTCGCTGCTGGAGAGGATCGCAGCAGTGGCTTCATCGGCGGCGGGAGGAAGATCGACGATCACGTAATCAGCCAGCGCCGTCAGCCGGGACAACAGCGCGCCAGCGTGGCCGGCAGTGAAGGGGCCAAAGTCGGCAGCTCTCTGCGGGCCGCACAGTACGTGTATATTGAATGACGTCGGCTGTAATAGCCTGGTGGTTACCTGTTCGGTAATGGCGATCGGCTCCAACTCGCGTAACGCTGCCAGCGAAAGTTCTGGACGCAGGTTGAGTTGTACAGCCACCGTGCCAAAGTCGGGGCGAAATTCGAGCAGGATGACAGCTTTTCCCTGTCCCGCCAGGTGCGCCGCAAGATTGATTGCCAGCGTGGTGACGCCTACGCCACCCTTGGCGCCAATCACGCTGTAGACACGTCCGGCTTTGACTGCTGTGCTTTGCCGTAAAACACGGTGGCGCGCCAGCAGCATCTCGACGCGCGTCAACAACTCGCGTGGGTCGATGGGTTTGGTTACGTACTCGTCGGCGCCGGCTTTTAAGCCCATGATCTTTTCCTGGACTTGCCCCAGGCCGCTGAGCATGATCACGGGCAGGGTTGTGGTGGCCGGGTCCTGGCGCAATGCAGTGCAAACGTCGAAGCCATTCAATCCCGGCATCATGACATCCAAAATGAGTAGATCGGGTTTCTGGGTGCGCGCCATCTCGAGGGCCTGCGGTCCATTATCAGCCACGATGACTTCGTGATGTTCCAGTTTGAGCGTGTTGCTGATCAGACGCTGCAACATGACGTCGTCGTCGGCAACCAGAATCTTTGCAGGCATGAATCCGTCCTTTGTTAAGTCAATACTCCAGTCGCGCAAAATAGGTCTGCTGCGCCGCATCGCGGGCCTGGCGCAGGGTGTGAATCCCGCGCTCCTGAAGTAGCGGAATCATGCGGAGAAAAATTTCACCAGTCACGATTGCATCGCCCAATGCTGTGTGACGTCCCATCGCCTCGACGCCGAGCCGTTGCGCAATTGCTTCGAGACTGTGTTGGTCTTCCTCCGGATGAAGCAGAGCCGATAGCAACAGTGTATCCAAGATTGGGTTAACAAAGCAAACTCCGGTGCTCTGCTCTTTTTCGCGCAACATACGCATATCGAAGGCCAGATTGTGGCCGACCAATACGGTGTCTTCCACGAAGGCATGAAAACGCGGCAAAACACTTTCGATGACCGGTTGTCTGTGAACCATGTCGTCGGTAATGCCGTGAATCGCTGTTGCGGTCGCCGGGATGGGGCGTTGTGGGTTGATCAGTTGCTCGAACACCTCCTGGCGCAGCAGACGATTGTTGACGATGCGCAGCGCGCCGATGGAGATGATCTCGTCTAGCCCTGGCGTCAGCCCGGTTGTTTCGGTGTCGAAGACGGTGTACACCAGGGTCGTCAATGGGCGATCATCCAGCTCGGCGGATTGGCCGGGTTGGTGGAAGAGATCGAAGTCGTAGTATTCGGGGCGGCTGGGAATGGCTGCCCGACTGTGGACGGTGCTGCTGCCTGTGAGCGTTCTGCCCGCGCCGCTGGCGCGAGGCAATAGCAAGCGGAAGTAGGCTTGTTCACCAGAGGCATGCATCTGGAACCAGACTTCGCCGCCGTGCCGGTCGGCTACTTCGCGTAGCGTCGTCATGCCGTCGCTGTCGTCGGTGATGAAGGCGCGTTCGGACCACTCGCGCCAACGGGCAGGCGGAATACCGTGTGCGGGCCAGAGGATATCCAACGCCGCATAACGTTCGACAGCGTTGAGCGCAAGTGCGACTTCTGCAATCCCAAACTCCGTCTGCAGGCTACTCACCAGTTGCGCAATGCCCTGCATCAGCGTGTAGCTGTCGATTTTGAGCCACAGGCTGTTATCGGCTGTCTGGCCGGTCATTGTGACGGCGCAGTGTTGGCGCAGATGGTGTTGCACCGCCCAGATCAAGTCGGCGGCGGCGATTTCCTCCAGTTGCCATTGGGCGCGCAGGTCGCTGGCGTACATGCGCAGCGTGTCGTCGATCTGTGCGCTCAGAGCGGTCGCTTCGTCGTGGATGACCTGTTGAAAGCGCTGGCGCTGAGCCATCGACATTTCTGGGTAACTCTCCACCGTTTCGATGGCTGCGCGGATGGCGCCAACGGCTGCGCGTAGCTTTTCGGTAAGCGTCTGCAGCAAAGTATCGCGGCGTTGACTGCGCTCGATCCCTTCGCTGATGTCTTGGACGGTGAGGATGTAGCCGCGCAGCTCGCCATCTGGCGCTGAGAATGACGCCAGGCGCGCCCGCAGCAACCGTCCGTTGGCTGCTGTGGTCATGAAGTTGGTGACGGGGGGAGTTGCGTTGTCGCTGCGGCGCAGGTGGCGATTTTGCACTTGCTCCACGGCATAAGCGATGGTGTTGCGATCCAGCATGGCAAAGATCGAGCGTCCCAGCCCCACAAAGGCGCCGTGTTCCGTCTGCGTACTGGCGTCGAGCAGGCGATGCGCGCTGCGGTTGTAGAGCAGAATCTGCCCATCCAGATTACAAACGACGACGCCCTCGGTCAACTCCGCCATCAGCGTCGCCAGCAGCGTGCGCTCCTCTTCCAGGTCGGCGCGCGCCTGTTGGATGGCGTCGGCGCGCGCTTGCTGCAAGGCAACGAGGCGATCACCC
>DMDA01000081.1:52102-61473 GCA_003451595.1 Chloroflexota bacterium
CGATCACCCAACTGGTTGAAGACCTGGGTAAGCTCCTGGACGTCGGGGTGTCCCTCCGGCGGGATGCGATAGGTGGGATTGGCGTTCAGCACCAGGCGGCCAGCCTCGCTCAGACGGCGCACATCGCGCAGAAAGGCGCGTGTAAAGCGGTGCATCAGGCGCAGCGCGAATGCAATGATGATCAGGATAATGAGTGAGCCAAACCAGAAAAGCAGGGAAATGCCCGCGTGTGTGGCCAGCCATGCTGCCAGCCAGCCAGCCGCCAGCCCTAATGCTAGGCTGCTCAGGGCGACCAGCGCAATGAGCGTGCTAATTTGTGAGCGTCTCATGTTCTTCGCCTGGTTCCAGGTAGCGCCGCACCTCAGCAAGCAAATCCCGCGTCGAGAAGGGCTTGGTGATGTACGCATTGGCGCCCAGCGCCAGCCCCTTGGTCACCTCCACTTCGCGCCCTTTCGCGGTCAACATGACGACTGCTATTTCATGCGGTGCAAAGTGCTGGCGGATGCGCTGCAGGATGTCGAACCCATTGATGCCGGGCAGCATAACGTCGAGCAGCACCAGATCGGGATGAAAGCTGTCGATTTTTTCGATGGCTTCCTCGCCGGTGCGCGCCACAGCTACTGTATAACCGGCCTGTTCCATCAAAAATTCCAGCGAGATGACAATATTGGCTTCGTCATCCACAATCAACACCTTACCCGGCATTGCGACCTCTCCTTGTTCATTGCTTATCGTCTACAGGCAATGGGAGGGTGAACACAAAGGTTGCGCCCTCGCCCGGCGTACTCTCCACCCACAGCTTACCGCCAAAGTGATCGATGATCTGTGCACTGATCGGCAATCCCAGCCCTGTGCCCTGTGGTCTTCCGCGCCGTGGGTCGCCACCCTGACGGAACTTGTCGAAGATCACCTTCTGATCCTCGCGAGTGATGCCCTGGCCGTTGTCCGCAACGCGCACCACCAGCCATTGTCCTTGACGTGCAGCTTCGACCGACACGCGGCCGCCCTCCGCAGGACAGAATTTCACGGCGTTGGAGAGCAGGTTCAGCATCACCTGCATAATGCGGTCGCGATCCGCCCACACCAGGAGTGGCGGCTCGTTCTCCACTTGCGTCGAGATTTGCACGCCCTTCTCCGCCGCCATGCCGCTAGACGCCGTGACGGCTTCGCCAATCAGGTTCGCCATGTTGACTTCGGTGGTGCTCCACTCTGCTGCGCCCGACTCTAGCTTGGCGAGATCGAGCACCTGATTGATCAAACGCGTCAGTCGTTCGCTTTCTTTGAGGATGATCTCCAGAAAGCGCGTCCGGCGTTCGACGTCGATGGTCGGGTTGTCGTACAGGATTTCCGAAAAGGCGCGGATCGAGGTCAGGGGCGTGCGCAGTTCGTGCGTGACTGTGGAGATGAAGTCGTCCTTCAGTCGGTCGAGTTCCTGCAGGCGTTCATTGGCAGCGCGTAGCTCCTTCGTGGCGGCTTCCAGTTCGCGGCTTTTCTGCTCAAGTTGCTGTGTGCGGCTTTCGAGTTGGCGACTGTAGGCACGCACTTGCGAAGTCTCGTCGAGGATGCGTAGCACCTCATCCATTGACAGGCGTTCTTCCTGCACCACCGACGCAATTGCCACGCGCGCCGATGCTGCGCCCATGGCGCCCGCCAACATCCGCTCGGCGTGTTGCACAAGCTCGGCGTCCGCCTGTTGCGTTGCCGCCCAGTCCATACCGCGACGATGGGCGTAGTCATCCAGCAGCCGCTCCGTGCGCGCGGCGCCCAGAAAACGTTCGAGCAGCGAGCGCAGCGCCTCTACTGTCGCTGTGCCGCGCCACAGAAAGACGGCGTCACTGTTGGAGGCGTAATCGAAGACGTCGACAAAGCGCGCCGCCTGACCTTGCTCTAGCACGGTCGGTTGGGTAAAGAGCGACACGCCGACATAGGCGGCGACGTTGACGAACAGACTCCAGAAAAGCGCGTGCGCCACCGGATCCATGCCGGTCAATCCAAAGAGATTGTAGGGTCTGAGCCAGGCGATGCCCCAAGGCCCGTTCAGCAAAAACGCGTCCGGCGCACCGCTGATGCTGTGGAGCGCAGCGAGGGGCAAGGTGTATGCCCATACCAGGAAACCGGCAATCAACCCGATCAGTGCGCCAGCGCGCGTGCCGCCTTTCCAGTAGATGCCGCCCAAAAAGGCCGGGGCGAATTGGGCGACGGCGGCAAACGAAATCAGACCAATCGAGACAAGCGAGGCCGTGGTGTCGGTGACCCGAAAATAGACATATCCCATCAACATGATCGCCACAATCGCTACGCGCCGGATGGCCAGCAGCACGCCGCCATAGTCACCACGTTCACCAGGGCGTAGGATGCGCAATTGCAGCAGGAGGGGCATCATCAGGTCATTGGAGACCATCGTGCTGAGCGCCACCGTATCAACGATGACCATGCTGGTTGCCGCGGACAGCCCACCGATGAAGACAAAAAGCGCCAGCAACTCGCTGCCAGCCATCAGCGGCAGCCCAAGCACGTATAGATCGGCGTCCAGCGGCTGCCCCTGAAAGGTGATCAGCCCGGCCAGTGCGATCGGCAAGACGAAGATATTGATCACCAGTAAGTAGAGTGGAAAGAGCCAGCTCGCCTTGCGGATGTGCTGTTCATCCATGTTCTCCAGCACAGCCATTTGAAACTGGCGCGGCAGAAAGAGGATTGCCAGCATCGAGAGGCCGGTCAGCCACGCCCATTCGCCATAATCAAGCATGGCGTCGCTGAAGGTCAGCAGCTGCATCAGTGCTGGTTCTTGCTGCGCCTGGCCAAAGAGATCGCCAGGCCCCTCAAAGAGAACGAACGTGACAAAGAAACCAACCGCCAGAAACGCCGTCAGCTTGACAATCGATTCGAAGGCAATCGCTGCCACCAGCCCCTCGTGATGTTCGGTCACATCGAGATGGCGGGTGCCAAAGAGCACGGCAAACGCAGCCATGCCTAGCGTCACCCACAACGCCGTATCCAGGCCGCCAGGTGTGATGGCTGGGACGCCCGTCGCCTGCGGATGGCGCCATAGCAGCATGAAACTGGCGGAGACCGCGTCGAGTTGTAGCGAAATATAAGGGACAATGCCGATGACGGCAATCACGGTCACCAGGCCGCCCAGACTCGTGCTCTTGCCATAGCGCGACGCCATGAAGTCGGCGATGGTGGTGATACGGTTGATGCGGCTGATGCGCACCATCTTGCGCAGCACAAACCACCACAGCACCGCGATCAGCGTCGGCCCGATATAGATCGGCAAAAAGCTGAGACCACTGCCCGCCGCCCGCCCGACGCTGCCGTAGTAGGTCCATGCTGTGCAATAGACGCCCATCGATAGCGCGTAGACGTAGGGATTGTTAATGATGCTGCGTCCGCACGCGGCGCGCCGATCGCCGTAGTAGGCGATGGCAAAGAGCACGCCCAGATAAGCCAGGGCAACCGCGATCATCACGCCGCCGATCATTGCGGAAGCTGCTCCTGTCAGTTACGCTGCTCATGGCTCAGAAAGGTCAAGCCGATGATGAGCAGCCAGGCCGCAAACACGTACAGCACACTGAGGGGAACGCCAAAGAGAAGGTCAGCGTGATTGAATAGCGCCAGCAAGGGAAAGCTGAACAACAGGCACCCTAAGGCAAAGATCACGACCAGCCATTGATTGCGAACGCCAGATGGCACACCTGCCTCCTTTCAGCTCTCTGTCACGGGGCCAAAACCACCGCCGACAAGCAGGCCTGCGCCTAGCCCATACATTGCGCCGGCCAGCGCGCAGACCACGAGCGCCGCCCCGTTGTCACTACTGGCGACCATGTTCAGGCCAAAGAGCGCGCCCGCCAGTAGACCACCGGCGCCAAAGATCAGCCCACCGCGTTGCGCGCCGCCTATCCACGCCGCCGCTGCGCCGGCGGCCATCCAGAGCGCAAGCAGCCAGAAGGTCGCCGGATTCATCGACGCGTAGACATCGCCGAGCGCGTGGGGAAAGATGCTCTCCGCTACGAAGGGCAGCACTGCCAGGTGAAAGCTAAAGCCTGCCAGCAAGCCGATGATCCCGCCAAAGACAAGTCGATGAATCTTGTTCACGCCATATTCTCCCCTTGAATCGAATCTACAATCTTCCCGGAAGCCCCAGAGCTTCCGGGAAGGTGACAGCATCTAGCGCAGGCCGCCGCCCTGCAACTGCGACGTGACGGCATCCTGCATTTCGCGCACCATCATAAACGCGTCTTTGAGCAGGCGCTGTTCGCGCGTGGTTAGCGACTTAACAAGTACGCGGTTGTCGGGCATCTGGCCAGAATGGATCGCCGCCAGTTGTGTGCGCAGGCGTAGGTGCAAAAAGAACTCGAACGCGCCGTTCAGATTGTCGGCGCCCTCGCTGCTCAAGACGCCGCCTTGCACTGCCGCAGCCAGGCGCTCGGTGGTGGAGCGCTCGCGTGAGCCTGCCGCCAACGCCAATGCGCGCGCCATCCCAACCACCGGTGCGATCCCACCTTTCTTGAGATCGATGTACCCTTCTTCGCTGCGCAGCCGATTGAAGAAACCCAGCGGCGGCGCAAACGCGTTGGCGGCCCGCGCCATATACGCCAGAAAAATGCCGTTACGCTGTGCTGCCAACATTTGCTGTTCGAGCGGTTCCAGTGACAACGCACCGTGCACGCGTCGAAAATCGAAAAAAATCCCCGCTTCCATCAACGCCTGGGGTTCGGGGCGGTCGATCCAACCGGCGAAGATAGCCAGCCATTCGTCCAGGGGTTTGCACCAGTTGGTCGCCATGTAGCCGCCGGGACAGGGTGGGAAGCCAGCAGCGATCAGCTGCTCTACGACGAAGACGGCCAGGTCATCAAAATAGCTTTGTGCGGTGGGCGAGGCTTCGGCATAGACGAGCGCGTTGTCCTGGTCGGTCAGCACCATCTGCTCGGCGCGCCCCTCAGAGCCAAAGACGATCCAGGCGTAGGGCATTGGCGGCGGCCCCAATCTGGCTTCTGCCTGCTGTAGCAGACGCGCGATCAAGGTGTCATTCAGGGTCGCAACGATGCGCCCGATCTGGGGTGCGGCCAACCCGCCGCGCTGTAGCATCTCCACCGTCTTGTTGACTTCGCTACTGTAGCGCGCCAGTTCCGCCGGGTCGTCGAGCGCACGGAGCTGGCGCTGCAGGTAGAGCGGGTTCTGTGATTGGAAACGCAAGAGGTCGGTGGACGACACCAGCCCGACGATCTGGCCTTCCTGCGTCAACGCCAGGTGATGAATCTGGGCTTCCAGCATGCGCATCATGGCGCCATGCACAGGCGTATCGGCGTCGATCTGCATCAGAGGGCGCGTCATGGCGGCACTGACTGGCGTCTCTGGGCCGCGACCGACCGCCAGCACGCGGCGTCGCAGATCGCGGTCGGTCACGATGCCGGGCGGGTCGGCGGCTACCAGCACGGAGCTGACATTGGCTTCGGACATCAACTGCGCCGCTTCTTGCACCGTTGCATCCGGCGCCACGAAGATTGGTTCGCGTGCAATCAAGTGCTTTACCGCCATACCCAGCCCTTGTTCACTCAGAGGCTGATCGGCGGCGGCGGTGCGCAAGCGATCGCTGAGTCCGCGCAGAAAATACTGGGCAAAGGGTGGGCGTTCCAGTAGCGTGCGAAAGAGCGTCTCTGGGATGCGATAGATCACGGAGGGTTCGGTAGTCACGGCGTCGGCCAGCGGCGCCTCCTGGCTCAGCAGCGAGGGAAAACCGAACATGTCGCCCGTTTCCAGCAGATGATGTGTTTGTCCGTTGGTGCGCAGTGCAACGGCGCCACTGCGCACAATGTTCAGATAAGCGCTGGGCGCGCCGCCCTGCGTGAGCAGCACAACGCCTGCCTCGCATTCGACGCGCTGCAACGCCTGGCGCACCAGCGTCAGATCGGCCGGCTCCAATTGGTCGAAGGGCGGAATTTGCTCGATAAAGGCCAGCGATTCCATAGGCTCTGGATTGGTGCGACCATGATGAACAAACTTCCAGGAAGCTCGATAGCTTCCTGGAAGTTCTTTGCTTCACAACAGGGTGACAGGGTTCAATGTGCGCCTTCGACGACCTGGGCGCCGCGCGGGATGCGCACCGACTCGACCAGTTCCTGAATTTCCGGCGGCGGCGCGGCGGTGACGCGTGAGATGATCAGTGCTAAAGCGAAGTTGAAGATCATCCCGACCGTGCCGATGCCTTCGGCGCTGATGCCCATGAAGTCCTTGATGATCGGCGCCGGCGTGCCGAAGATCACGTTCGACTTCATCAGCAGAATCATGACCAGCGTGAAGCCCAACCCGACCGCCATGCCCCAGATGGCGCCGGCGGAGTTGGCGCGCTTGTCGAAGATGCCGAGCAGGATCGCCGGGAAATTGCTGGCAGCGGCCAGACCGAAGGCCATCGCCACCACCTGGCTGACAAAGCCGGGCGGGTTGATGCCAAAGTAACCCGCCAGCAGAATCGCCACCAGGATCATGCTGCGCCCCATGATCATCCGTTGCCGTTCGGTGGCGTTGGGGCGCAAAATGCGATAGTAGATGTCATGCGATGCTGCGCTCGACATCGCCAGCAGCAAGCCGGACGCCGTCGAGAGCGCTGCCGCCAGACCACCCGCCGCCACCAGCGCGATCACAATCGGCGCCAGTTGTGCGATCTCGGGGTTGGCAAGCACGATGATGTCGTTGTCGAAGTAGACCTCATTGGTGCTGTCGGTGGGCGCCTTGAAGTTTTTGCCCTCAAAAGCGGCGCCAGGGTGCATCTCGATCTTGCCGTCGCCGTTTTTGTCGTAAAAGGCGAGCAGACCCGTCTTCTGCCAGCTTGTCGCCCAACTCACCGGTGTTCCGTCCGGGTACTGCAGTTCATAGATATTCTGCTTCTCACCCTCGATTACGTTGGCGACGGTGGCGTTCTGCAGCGTGTCGATCAGATTGTAGCGGGCGAAGGCAGCAATCGCCGGCGCTGTCGTGTAGAGCAGCGCGATGAAGAGCAGCGCCCAGCCAGCGGAATAGCGCGCCGCGCGCACCGACGGCACGGTGTAGAAGCGGGTGATCACATGCGGCAAACCGGCGGTGCCGACCATCAACGCAATCGTCACTGCAAGCACGTCGAGCTGCGTCTTGCTCTGGAAGGGCTGCGTATACTCCTTGAAGCCCAGATCGACCTGCACGGCATTGAGGCGCGGAATAATGTCGCTGAAGGTGAAGGAAAGCTGCGGGATCGGGTTGCCGGTGAGCAGCATGCCGATAGCAATGGCGGGGATCAAGTAGGCGACGATCAACACCACATACTGCGCCACTTGCGTCCAGGTGATGCCCTTCATGCCGCCCAACAGCGCAAAGAAGGCCACCACCGCCATCCCCAGCACGACGCCCCACTCGATCGGCAGCCCCACGAAGCGACTGAAGACGATGCCGACGCCGCGCATCTGACCCGCCACGTAAGTCAACGAGATGATCACGGTGGCGATGGCAGCGATCAGGCGCGCTGTCTGCGAGTAGTAGCGGTCGCCCACAAAGTCGGGCACTGTGTACTTGCCGAACTTGCGTAGATAGGGCGCCAGCAGCAGCGCCAACAGCACGTAGCCGCCTGTCCAGCCCAGCAGATAGATGGCGCCGTCATAACCCATCGTCGAGATGAGACCAGCCATCGAGATGAACGAAGCTGCGGACATCCAGTCGGCGGCGGTGGCGGCGCCATTGGCAATGGCAGGCACGCCCTGCCCGGCGACGTAAAAGCCTTTGGTGTCACGCACGCGGTTGCTGTAGCCGATCCAGATGTACATGGCAAAGGTGATGCCGACGACAATGTACGTCCAGAGTTGTACTTGACTCATGATTCGCTTCTCCTTTGCGGCTTATTCGTTCACGTCGAATTCTTTGTCCACGCGATCCATGATCCAGCAATAGACGAAGATCAGGATCACGAAGATAATGATGGCGCCCTGCTGCGCAAACCAGAAACTGGCGGGAATCTGGCCGATGGGCACACCGTACAAGATATTGGCTAACAAAATGCCAAACACATACGACACCAAGAACCAGATTGCCAGCAAGATGCCGATGAGGGTCAAGTTGCGTCGCCAATACGCCTTTGCCTTCTCTGCGGACCATGTCTGCTTTTTGCCGCCGCCGCCACCGCCCTTACCGGTCGCCGGTTTTGGCGCATCTTTCGTTTTCGTCATAGATGAGTTCCTCCTTGATCAGAATTTGAAACGCATGAGAAAAACGGTGAAACCAACAACACTTCAATCCTCCAGCGTGCTCAGGTCGCCCGGGTCCTTGCCCATTTCTTGCGCCTTGAGCAGACGCCGGACGATCTTGCCGCTGCGGGTTTTTGGCAATTTCTCGGTAAACGCCACCTGACTGGGTGTCGCAATCGGCCCCAGCTCGCGGCGCACGTGATCGATGATGCTCTGCCGCATTTCTTCGTTCGGCTCTTCGCCGATGCGCAGCACCACGAACGCCTTGATCGCCTCGCCTTTGATCGGATCGGGGATGCCGATCACTGCCGACTCGGCTACAGCAGGATGGGTGATCATAGCCGATTCCACATCCGCCGTGCCGATGCGATGACCGGCTACGTTGAGCACGTCGTCGCTGCGTCCGAGCACAGAGATGTAGCCCTCTTCGTCCCAGCTTGCTACGTCGCCGGCGGCGTAGCAGCCGGGAATCTCATTCCAGTATTGCTCATAGCGATGATGACTGCCCCAGACGGTGCGCATCATGTGCGGGAAAGGACGCTTGAGCGCCAGCAACCCGCCTTTGCCCTTCGGCACGGCGTTGCCGTCAGTGTCAACGACTTCCGCTTCGACGCCGGGCAGCGGCAATCCCGCCGCACCTGGCTTGGCGTGCTTGACGATCGGCGTGGCGATGGCTGGCCCACCCAGCTCGGTCTGCCACCAGTTGTCTGCCACAAAGCCACGCTGCCCATCGCCGAGCAGATGTTTGTGCGCCCAGCGCATCGCCTCCGGGTTGAGCGGTTCGCCCGCCACTGCGATCAGCCGCAATGTCGAGAGGTCGTACTTGTTCACATGCTCTGGCCCAAACTTCATGAACATGCGCACCGCCGTCGGCGCCGTGAACATGACGTTGACGCCGTACTTCTCCACACATTCCCAAAAGACACCTGGATGGGGCCAGTCCGGCGCACCTTCGCGGAAGACAGAGGTCACGCCTTCGACCAGCGGCGCGTAGACAATGTAGGAATGACCCACCACCCAGCCGATGTCGGAGGTAGCCCAGAAGACATCGTTGTCCTTCACATCATAAAAATTGCGCAGGTGATAGCCAGTGCCCACCATGTAACCGCCGTGCACATGGACAACGCCTTTGGGTTTGCCGGTGGAGCCGGAGGTGTAGAGGAT
>DMDA01000081.1:61774-62001 GCA_003451595.1 Chloroflexota bacterium
TCAAAGTCGATATCGCGCGGTCCCAACTCCGCCTTGACGCCGCGCTGAAACCAGACGACGTGACGCAGAGGCAGGTCTTCAATTGCCTGGTCGACGATACTGCGCAGATCGACGCCCTTGCCGCGACGCATGCCCATATCGCCAGCGATCACCACTTTAGCGCCAGCATCGATGATGCGGTCGCGCAGCGCACCGACGCCCATGCCGGCGTAGACAACGGAGTGGAT
>DMDA01000081.1:62291-62520 GCA_003451595.1 Chloroflexota bacterium
GCCGCAGCTCGTAATAGGTCAGCTTGCGCTCGCTGCCATCCTCGGCGATCCAGATCAGCGCCACTTTGTTGCGGTTAGCGCCGTCGGCGTGGCGGTCAAGCGCGTTGAGCGTGATGTTGGTCTCGCCGCCGACAAACCAGTGATGGTCAGGGTAGTGCCAATCCATCACCTTGTCCCATGACTTGAACCACGCGTAGCGCGCAGCCCACTCTGTCTCTTATACACATCT
>DMDA01000082.1:0-4539 GCA_003451595.1 Chloroflexota bacterium
GGGGAGTGACCAACGGTGCAGCGTATATCGGGCAAGCCGCGTCGCCTACGGCGCAGAGTGTCATCTACAACGGCAGCAGCGATCCCACCAGCGCCCTCACCGAGCCGCCAGCATCTGTCGCCGCCAGCGACGGCGTGGTCACGCATGAGTTTGCGCCGTGGTCGATGACGCTACTGCATCTCTATCTCGATGATCAGGCTGCACCACCGCCAGCGTTTCGGTTGCATTTGCCTGTGGTGCAGGAGCGTGAGTAGCACCACCACGCTCGGCAAGGAGCGTAGTGTGATCGATAGTTCTCTTCTCGGAAGTGCTTTGGACAAACCCTACAATTTTTCAGGAGACTTCACGTTTCAGAGTGGTGAGGAACAACGAAGGGATTCAATGAAATAAAGTACAGAAATCTCATCGTCTGCCTGCATTGCCTTGACACTGACTGAATGAAGTAACAATCATGTCAAAACGATGCTTGCCATTCCTGCTCATGTGGACTTTGTGCTTGCGTCTGTGGCTGCCCGACAAATGAAAAGCCGAATGCGCTCCTCTTTGTCACGCCCAACTTCAGTGCAGGCGCCGTGTACAACCCACATCCGCTGCATGTTTACTATAACACAGCCGGGAAATGGGTGATCAGCACATAGACCGACGTGATCTCTCACAGTTGACGCGCAGTTATCCCTCCAGTACACTATAGGTTGTCCGCTATTTCTAGCGGGCGCCGAAGCTTGCAACCGTAAATTTTGCGTGGCCTGCACCGCACGCCGACCGTTGCCAGCCCTTGCCCCAGGGATAGGATCGATGCCTGACGCCGAGTTATTGCAATCCGCCGCCCTGAATTTGCTCACGCGCAGTCTACGGCTACGTGAACACAAAAACCTGCTGATTGTAGCCGACCCTGCGGCGCTTGACCTGGCCGAACTGGTGATGCGCCAGGCGCAGGCCCGCGCAATCCACGCCACGTGCATCTATGTCCCGCGCAGCCAACAGGCAGCGCATCGACAGGGTGACGACCTGCCCACACCACTGCACGAAGCTATCCGCGTTGCAGACGGTGTGCTGAGCTGCCTGGCCGATGGCCCAGCCTTCTTGTTTTTTCGCGGCGCCGTGCTACAAACCAGCCTGACCCCCTTTACGCGCACGCTCCACGCTCCTGGCCTCACCCTCGCCACCCTGGACGCTGCCGCCGTCGACTACGATCTGGTGCATCGCTGGTGCAGCAACCTGGCATTACCGCTGGTGATGGGACGCCGCCTGGAGATCGTCTCCACCGACCATCTGGGCGCCACACACCGGCTGGTCGTGACGCTGCCTGGGTGGGAAAGTCCACCTGCCATCAGCGACGGTGTGGTGGATGAAGGGCGCTGGGCCAATCTGCCGCCAGGCGAAACCTTCATTCTACCCACAGACGGCGACGGCGCCATCGCCATCAACGGCTCGCTGCCGGGCATGGTGCTGGCTGGCGCCGACTCAACCGTGCTGCACTTCGAACATGGTCGTCTAGTGGAGTGGACGCCGACCGGGGGCGTCGCCACGCGCCACCTCTTTGCCACGCAGCTGGACCCGGCGCGTCTGGATGGCGACCCCAACTGGTCGCGCCTGGCCGAAATCGGCTTTGGCGTCAATCCGCTGATCGGCAATCTGCTCGGCGTCGAAGCGTACGACGAGAAGAAAGCCGGCACCATCCACATTGCCCTGGGCAGCAACAGCGAGCTTGGCGGGAATATCACGGCGTCGATTCACTGCGACCTGGTCGTGGAGCGCCCCACCGTCACCGTGGATGGCCGTCTGTTGCTGGAAAACGGTGAGATGCGGCTACAGGTCGCCGATTGGCTGCTCGACGTCTATCAACAAGGCATGGATGCCGATGAACTGATGGCATGGTGGGAGACGGTGACGGCAGTGCACCGCACCATGGCGCGCGCCGAGATCAACGATGGTGAACTCTATCGGACATGGGCGATCAAGAGTGGACGGCACGGACGTCTGCCGGTGGGCACGCCGCGTTCGGCGCGACTGGCGGCGCGGCTCTACGCATTGCTGCCAGAGAACGCTGCGCTCATCGATTGCGAAGAGTTGACCACGCGCGCAGCCGAGGCTGGCATCCCCGTGCGTCTGACGCCGGCGTGCGTGCGCCTGTTGCTCACATATGATCTGGTGCGCGTGAAAGGAGGTGTCAAGTATGAGCGGGAGTCATAGCGCCTGGCGACGCGAACTACCGCCCTTCCTCACTTTCCTGGAACAGCGCCTGGACGCCCGCACGCGCCAGCACGAGAGCATTCTGGGTCTCGACCTCTACGAAGTCGATCTCTCTGCCCTCAAACTGCGCTTTTCCGACCGCACGCCGCTGATCCTGGTCAAGGCGACCGACCTGGCCGAGCCAGACGACGTCGCTGCCGCCGAGATCGTCGACGAAGTGCTGCGCGTGCGCAACCTGACCGAACGCCATCCCCTGATCGTAGTGGAGGGCGACGGCGAGGCGATGCGCCGCTACATCAAACTCAACCATATTCCAGCCGCCGTGCTAGACGCTGCCGACGAGCAAGAGATCATGGAATCGCGACGCGCCCTGGCGGAGCTGCTCGACCACGTCGTCAGCCAGATGAGCCTGGTGCTGCTATCTCCCTACGAGATCAACAAGCCGGTCACCGGGTCGCGCTTCTTTGGCCGCGAGTCGGAGGTGCGGCGCTTGCTCTACAGCGGCGACACCAACTTTGCCGTGATGGGCATCCGCCGCATCGGCAAGACCTCGCTGCTGCGCGAAGCAGAACGGAGACTGCGCGAGCGGGCGCAGGAAAACGACAACGAGGACGCCGCCCGGCGCATCTTTTTCATGGATTGCAGCACGTTGCGCACACCCGACGAGCTGATGCGCGAGGTCATCCGCCACTATTACCCTCACGATCTGATGCGGCTGGAAAATCGGCAGTTTCCGATCTTCTTCCCAGATTTTCTACGCCGCATGGCGCGCCGCTATGAGGGACAGCTTGTGTTGTTGCTCGACGAATTCGATGTTTTGCTCAACGCCGACCTCAACAACGAACCGCTGCTCAATGTCCTGCGCACAGCCAGCAACGAGGGTCATTGCCGCTTCATCATTGCCGGCTTTCGCGACCTGTTGGAGCAATCAACGCGCCTGCAATCGCCGCTCTTCAATTTTGCCAAACCGCTGCGCCTCAAGGAGTTCAGTCGCGACGAGGCGGGCAGGATGATCCTGGGGCCATTGCTCAATCTGCGCGTGCGCGTCGAGCGCGAAAACGACGTGGTGGATCGCATCTTCGCCGAGACGGCCGGCCAGCCGCATCTGATTCAGTTCTACTGCAGCTATCTCATCGACCGTCTCGACCAGACCGACAGCCGCCGCCTGGCGCCCGAAGATTTGCTCGGCATCTACGACGACGAGAACTTCCGCGCCTTCGTTCTCAACACGTTTCTGGACAACACAACACACCGGGAGAAAGCGATCGTTTTTTCGTTGGTGCTGAAGATGGGTGAAGCCGTTGAGCCGTTCGACCTGCAAGACATCGAGGCGGCGCTGCTGGCGCAGCAGATCGACGTGCGGCTGGATGAACTGGAGCGCGCGTGTCGCAATCTGGAGTTGGCCGGGACATTCACCAAGCAAGGCCGCCACTATCGCTTCTCCATCCCCATCTTTCCAGCGATGCTCGCCAGGAATTTCAATCTGGCCCATCTCCTGAACAAAATTCGCCGCGAGGGGATCGAGCGACCGTCGTAATAATTTTCCATCATCGGGCAGGAACACAAGCACGTGATCGAACGCTGGGACTTTGTCGACTACACTGGCTTCTCCAGTCCACACAAACGACGACGGCTGCGCCAGTTGGATCGCATCGAAACGATGGTGCAGTTGCTGCGCCAGCATAACTACATCGTCGTCCTTGGCCCCTCGCACAGTGAAAAGACGCGGTTGCTCGAAGATGTCGCCGCCGTCGGTGCACAACGGCGCCTGTTCACGCCGATCATCATCAATCTCTGGCAGGTGCGCACCGACAACGAAGCCGAGTTCTATCAGAGCCTGGTGCGCCTGATCTGCAAGACGATCCAGAATGATCACTGTCTTGAGATGGACGATCAGATGCTGGATGACCTGGCGCGCGCTCGCGACTTCCAGCGCTTTCTGGAAACGTGCACGGCGCGGCAACAAAACCACCTGGTGCTGATGATCGACCACCTGCAGGCGCTGCCCCACGATCTGATTCAGCAGCTGCTTGGCGTCCTGCGCACAGCGTTCATGGAGCGACTCCCCGACCAGCGTTACTTGCTCGATGTCGTCGTCACCGGCGGCATGGCGCTGGCGAATTTGTCACTGGGCGTCACCTCGCCCTTCAACATCGCTCACCCCATTTTCCAGAGCCAGCTTACCAACGGCCAGACTATCGCCCTCGCCCGCGCGAATTTCGACGCCTATGGCGCACCGGTTTCCCACCACGCGCTGGAACGCGTCGACCATTGGGCCGGCGGCGACCGCTATCTTATCCCCCTGCTGGTGGCGCGCTGCCATGAAGCCATTAAAGGCTACCGCCG
>DMDA01000082.1:4837-17457 GCA_003451595.1 Chloroflexota bacterium
CCACTTTTCGGCGGTGCATGTCGGCCACCTCTTGCGCATGAGCGGGCGCTGGCAAGAGGCGATCGGCTATCTTTCTGTCCGGCTGGCGCAGACGCCGCGCCAGCGCACCAGCCTGCTCGAGGCCATCGTCCAATCAATCTACGCATCGGATGATCTGGAAAGCGCCTACGCGATCCTGCTGCAAGGCCTCCAACGCGGCTTTGGCCTGTCCAATGTTGGCATCTACCGGGCGTGGGAGGGGCGCGGCAAATTGCTGTTGGTGCAAAGCGATATCGCCGAAATCGTGCCGCATGAGATCGACCTGAGCGATAACGAACGCGTCGAGGTGCAGACCTTCCGGAGCAGCGACTATGCATTGCGCGGCGCTCCCAACGATCGCCGCCTAGTGGCGCGCCTGACGCCAGAGCGCCGACCAATCGGGTTGGTGACAGTCGATCACTATTTCTCTGAACCGGACCTGCACGGGCTGCCCCCCGAACTGCCCGAACTGTTGCGCTTTCTCCGCCATGCGGCAGGCGCCATCGAGGATGTCACCCTGCGCACCGCCTTCCGCGAGATCGGGCGCGCCGTGCTGAGCGCCAGCACGATCCAATCGAACCTGGAGCGCGTACTGCAGATCGTCGTTGATGCGGTTGGCAGCGACCTGGCCGTCCTCTATTTGCTCGACACCGCTGGTCGGCGTCTCGTCTACCAGCAACATGCGGGGGTTGCCGCGACGCATCTGCGCGATACAACCGCCTCGCTCATCCTCATGGCGGACGACGCGCACCCGGCGGTCCGCTCGCTGTGGGATGGCGAACAGTATGTCACCGATTCGCGTCTGACACAGGCGTTTCTGCCACTCACCGCCGCCAATCAGCGTTTGGGTGTGCTGTTGCTGGCCTTTGCCAGCGAACATGGCGCTATGCTCGACGCCGAAGATCGCAAGCTGCTTGTCACCTTTGCCGACCAGGTGGCGATCGCTGTTCACAATCTGCAACTGCTCCAGCGCACTAACACGGCGTTGGAAGAGAAAATCCGCGAGGAACGTGCGCTACGCCGCGAAATCGAGTGGATGCGTTCCACCGAGCTGGCCGAGGTGGCGCAGGCGCTGGTGCATCGCCTGGGTCACGCCGGCGATGTGCCAACGCACATTGCCGCCACGCGTGTGCTCGTCACCGATTCGTCAGACGCTCCGGCGGATACCACCAAGGCGATGGAGATCGAGCGGCACTTGGCGCACGTCGAGAAGCGCTGGCAGCAGATCAACGACCTGCTGCCAGCGCTGGCGCACGTTGCCCGCCTCAAAGAGGTGACGCTGGCGCCGCTTGATCTACGCCAGGTTGTTGCCCAGGCGCTGGATCGACTCGACCGCAGTGACGGCGTCGCCGTGCATTGGCAGCCCCCCCAGTCCGCGATCCTGGTCGAGGGTGACGCAGCACTGCTCCAGGAAGCAATCTTTTCGCTGCTCGAAAATGCCTGCGAGGCGATGCCAGAGGGCGGTTTCCTCACAGTACGACTGCAACGCGAAGAGGCGGGCGCAGTGCTACTCTATATCACAGACACCGGGCCAGGCGTGCCCGTTGCGAACCGCCAGCGCATCTTCGAGCCAGGCTTCAGCACACGCACCGGCAGCACGTCACACACGCGGCGCGGTCAGGGCTTATTTGTCTGCCGCGCCATCATGCGCCGTCACGGCGGCGATGTGATGCTGCATGAAGGCGCTCCCGACACCGGCGCCACCTTTGTCTGCCGGTTGCCTGTCTTGAGTGTAACCCTGTAAAGGAGGTTGTCCGATGCACCACGCCCACGTTTTGCTGCTAGAAGACGATCCGCTGTGGGTGGAGACAGTGCGCGAAGTCGTCGCCCCGCATGTCCAGACCTTTCATGCCGCCGCCTCCCTAGTTGAGGCCGAGGCGCTGATCCAGACCCACTTTTTTACCGTTGCCATCATTGACATCAGCCTGCTTGTCGGCGACCCCCAAGACAGCCAGGGGATGCACTTCTTGCAGATGTTAGCAAAATACAAGCTGGATCAGGTCATCAGCGCCGTTGTCCTGAGCGCCTATGGCGATATGGCGCGCCAACGCGCCGCCTTTCGCGACTTCCATGTAGTCGATTTTCTTGCCAAAGCCAACTTCAACCCTACCGAACTGCTAGGCGCCATCGCCGCTGCCCAGCAAGACAAGCAACGCGCGGACACCCTCACCATCGAAGTCGAAGCCGGGCTGCCGCTGGCCGCGCTGTGGAATCGCTTTGAGTGGGCGCAGCGTGAGTCTCCCGCCGAACTCGCTAATGAACTCAGCGACCTGCTGCGCCGCCTCTTTCCCGGCGCCACAGAGCTGTTCCTGCAGCCAATCCGCGCTGGACAAAGCGGCGCCGGCGTAGTCAAGGCGGAGCCGATCTACGGCGCCAAACGCGGTGCAGCTGTGATCGTCAAATTTGGCAAGCGCGACAAGATCGAGGCCGAGCATCACAACTTCCACGACTACATTGAGCGCTTCGTGAACTATCAGGCCACTACACAGCTCGGCTATGTCTCCGGACGTGTGATGGGTGCAATTATCTACAGCCTGATTGGTGCTGAGCTGGGCGAGGTGACGTCGCTGGCCGACTACTACCCGCATGCCAGCGTCGCCGATCTACAGCATACGCTCGACAACCTGATCCAGCACACCTGCAGCCGCTGGTATGAGAATCGTGAGCAACCGCGCCGCACGCGCAACCTGATTGAGCTGTACCAGAGAGGGTTGCATATTCACACCTGGGATGAAATCTGGCAGGGGATGGCGCGCGTCTACCCTGAGATCGAGGCGCCATCGCTGACATTCCCCGGCGTCGATGGCGAGTTTCGCAATCCCAAACGCTGGCTTGAGGCCAATCAATATGCAGTCTACCTGCCCGCCTGGCTTGCCACCACCCATGGCGACCTGAACGAGCACAACATTCTGGTGACGCGGGACAATCGCACCTGGCTGATCGACTTCTATCGCACCGGAGCGGGGCACATCCTGCGTGATCTGGTGGAATTGGAGTGTGTGATCAAGTTCAACCTGGCCGGGATCGCAAATCTGACCAGCTGCCAACATGTCGAGGCGACGCTGTTGCAGCAGACGAGTCTCGCTCAGCCCATCACGGTGTCCACAGATGACCCTGCAGCTAAGGTGCTGGCGGTTATCTCACACCTGCGCGCTCTGGGCAGCGACTTCACCGGCCCAGGGATGCGTGAGTACAACACGGCGTTGTTGCTGCACACGCTTTACATGCTGAGTCTGAATTTCCTCTACGGGCCAGATGGTGCTGCACGCACCCGCATGTTGCTTTCGGCGGCTATGATTGCGTCGTCGCTCTGAACCTTGCCGGCGCGTCCTACCAGCCAGCGTCTTCTGGGAACAAATTCGTGTACTTCACGCTCGTGCGCGGTGCAGCCATCATGGGCGCCACGGCATCGCGCCAAGCTACGTAATGGGCGGTCTCCTTGTGGCGCACAGTATCCTCGACGGTGCGATAGATCTCGACCAACACGAAATGCGCCGGATCAGCCTGATCCTGGATGACGTCGAAACGGGCGATGCCCGGCTCCTGCACGCTGTTGCGCGCGTTCTCCAGCGTGGCGGCGATAAAGGCGTCGATGGACTCCGGCTTGACGTGGACATCGACATGCACGACTAACATTGTTGACTCCTCAGAAGTGATATGAAATCAGGGGTGAGCTGCGAAGGACGGCTCGCCGCCTGCCAAGATCGATTACCCGTTGGTCCGATAGGCGTCCACAGAATCATACTTCACGACGCCGCGCGTTCCACGCTGACAGGCGGCAAGCGTTTTAGCACGCTCAAATCAGCCTTGCTCAGACGTTCATCTTCGTCGGGCGCCATTGGCGGCGGTATGCGCTCTGGGCGAGTAGGCTGCTCACGACGCGCAGCCGATTCGTCAGAATCGGGCGCCACTTTGTAGCCTTCAATATTCTCGCCATCGACTTTGACCTCGCGCACGACGCCGCCATTCATATACAACCGCACGGTGTGCATGTCCAGTCCCTCAATGGCAGAAAAGGCTTGTAGCAAAACTTCAGGCGACACATCGGGCAATTGCTCGCGCAGCATCGCCAGGCTACGTCCACGTCCAAAGCTGTCGATCACCTCTGGCGTCACATGGACATTGGTGATCGAAAGGGGGTGCAGCGTGTCCATGATCACGCCAACGGTGGGCAATGTGCGCTGCAACTCGGCTTTCACCAGCGTCAGCAATTCATCGCAACCCGGCATCCCCGGCAAAATTGGCAGGAGTTTGGCGGCAACTGACGCCTTATCGGGCACCGGATACTTTTGCTGAATAACCTGCACGCACGTGTAGAGCGCCTCGTGCAGTTTGGTGACGAGTAGGCGACGGCGCTCGGCGTCGGTATATTGCACCAACTCCGCCAGCCGCGCCTTATCGCCATTGGCGGCTGTCAGCAAGTCGTACCGTCGCCAGAAGCTGATCGTGTAGTTGAAGGGGATGCCGTTGATGAAGTAATAGGTGTTGGTGCGATATTCGCCAAATTCGCTGCGAAAATTGATCCGTTGTTTTTCGCGTTCATAGCCAGCCAGCGTCACAAGCCCTGGCCCAGCAAGTCGCGAGAACAGACCAAAGCGATAGAGCACCACCCGTTCTTCCTGTGGCACTTCAATCACCGTGACTGCGCGCGTCTGCACCAGCTTATAGAGCGCCCAGAGTAGAACGAGCGTCAATGCGATGTAAATGGCCCATACCCACATCGTTTTGCTCCTTCAGACAGTTGCAACACTGCGCAAATACTCTGCCCACAGCGGGCTGAACCACCTGCCCTGAGCAATATCGAGCAGCAGTCCGCGCCGCCGCAGATGATCGAGTGTGTCGTCATCATCACCGCGACGTTGTCCCCGCGCCAGACGGAGGGCGGCATCACGTTCCTGGGGATGCAACCCCAGCAACACACGGCGGCACTCTTGCTGGACATCCGCCTGCGCCACAAAATAGTCGATCTGATTGCTGGCCGGCGGCGTCTGTTTCACCCAACTGTCGAAGACGACCTTGAGCAGCCGCGCATGGCCACCGCCCAACCACAAGATGGTGCCTATCACGCCGTGTGGCAATGGCTCTGCCTGTTGGCGGTTGAGGTGATGCACCATCTGGCTGGCGTCGGCGCGGGTGTAAAGTTCCAGGGCAAAGATGTCATTGCGGAAGAGGTCGTAAAACTTGCAGCGCGTCTCAAAATCGAAGCGCCGTCCCAATACATGTGGCAGTCGTTTGGTAAACACCAGGTACGATAAGCGTTCGCGATTGCCAGCGCTCCGAAACAGGTTGAATTGCTCAAGCATGGACAGCGGCCCTTGCGCCAGGACGTTGTCGAAATCGTCCAGAATGATCATCAGACGCTGGTCAAGATGCTGACAGATATGGTCGATCGTCCTCTGCAGGCGACGCCGCATCTTCTCGTCTTCTGATAGATACATGATCTTGGCATCAAAAACCGGTTGAGGCAACGTCTTGATGGCGTCGATGAGCGCACTCAACACCATCTCCCACAGATGTTGTGGTGTACCCTGCCAGGTATTGGCATCGATGGCGGCGAAGTGCACCGTATCCACCTCGTCACCCAGGTAGCGCACTTTGAGTGCACGATCCTGCGTCAGCGCCTTGACAATGTTCGATTTGCCGCTGCCGGCAATGCCGACGAAACACAGTGACTTGCCCTGTCTGGCATAGTCGCAACAAACCGCAAGCTCGCGCTCTCGGTAGGTCGGCAGGTATCTTGCGGTTTGCGATGATGATTGTCTTGAGGTTGTGCTCATAGCGGGCGGCGACGCACCTCCTGGTAGCCTGGGTCCACACCCAGAGGCAGCGCTGATACGTTGACAACAGCTTACGCTGTCACCGCCCGCCTGTCAAGCGTTAGTTTGCAGCGGCTGCGACCAGCGCACGGATGCGCTCCAGCCCTTCCTTCAGGATGCTGCGCGGGCAACCAAAGTTGAGTCGAATGAAGCCCTCACCACCGGCGCCGAACCAACTGCCCTCATTGACCGCTAGTTTGGCTTCCTTGAGTAACCGATCCGCTGGCTTCTCACCCAGCCCGGTCGCGCGCAGATCCAACCAGAGCAGGTAGGTGGCTTCGGGGATGGTCGTGATCACGCCAGGCATGTGTTCCTCAACGTAACGCACGGCAAAGTCGCGATTCGCCGTCAGGTAAGCCTGCAACGCCTGCAGCCAGTCATCGCACTCGGCATAGGCTGCCTCCGCCGCCACCATCCCCAGGATGTTGACATGCGGCACGATGCCTGCCATTGCCGCCTCAAACTGCTTGCGCAGTGCTGGATTTTGGATGATCGCAAAGCTGGCGCCCAGGCCAGGCACGTTGAAGGTTTTACTCGGCGCCATCAGCGTGATCGTGCGCTGGGCGACTTCCGGCGCCAGGCTAGCAATAGGGATGTGCTGCGTCCCCCCTAACAACAAATCGCAATGAATTTCATCAGAACAAATCACCAGATTGTGCTGTTCGCAAAAATCAGCGAGCGTGGCAAGCTCAGTGCGCGTGAAGGCGCGCCCGACCGGGTTGTGCGGGTTGCAGAGCAGAAAAAGGCGAGTGTGGGGTGCAATGGCCGCTGCCAAACCTGGCATGTTTAGCTCGTAATGCAGATGCCGTCCGGCTTGCATGGCGTGCAGGGGCGCCGATTGCAGGGTGCGTTGTTGATTGACCGGCGCAGTCAAGAAGGGGCCATAGACGGGCGTGTTGATCAGCACACCGTCGCCGGGTTCGCCAACCGCGCGGCTGACAATATTGAGGCCGCTGACCAGCCCGGGCAGCATCACGATGTCCTCAGGCTGGATTGCCCAGCCGTAGCGTTGCGCCATGCGCGCCACGAGTGTCTGTTTGAGCGCTGTAGAATCCATGCCGTAACCAAAGACGCCGTGTTGGACGCGACGCAACAGTGCGTCGATGATCGGCTGCGGCGACACAAAATCCATGTCGGCCACCCACATCGGCAACACATCCTCGCCAAACCAGCCCCACTTGCCGCTGTCCGTGCCGCGGCGTTCTACCGGATGATCGAAGTCGAAGGTCATTAGTTCACTCCTGTAAAATTGAAACGCCGCGTCCCGATGGCGACGCGGCTTCTCGAAAACGTTGATCGATATAGAGACACTTAGTCGGCGGCATGTGGTGCGGGTTACGTAGGCGTCGGCATACGCGCCGGGTTGGCGCTCGTTGCCCCGTTGGCTGATTCGTCGACCTTTGTTTCGCTGATCTTTGATTCGTCGAGCATTGATTCGTCGAGCACGGTCACGGCCATCTCGTCATGTTTGAGCTGTCGTCGCAGAATCGGCTCGTTGTTGTAGACGGCGCGCGTTAAGGCGGTTGTCGAGATTGGCGATGTAGCAAAGAGCAGAAGAATCAACACAAGCATGCGGTAAAAGAGAAACTCATCGCGGAAGAAAAAACCGGCGCCCAGCAGGATAGCGCTGATCCCGACCGTTGTCGCCATGCCAGCGGCGTGCATGCGCGAAAGCACATCTGGGAAGCGGACAATGCCGAGAGCACCAATAAGCATGAAGAGGGCGCCTGCCAGGATGAGGAATGCAATGATTAATTCTACCGTCGTCATGCCCAGCTACTCCTTGTCCGACTCCCAATCCTGTACGTTCGATTTTTCAATGTAGCGAGCAAACATCATCGTGCCGACAAAGCCCAGCACGGCAGTGACAATGGCAGCGTCGAGCAATTCTGGTGCTCCGCTGCGCATGGCGATCAGTGCAAAGATGCCCACGGCATGGATGGCGATCGTATCGAAAGCCACCGCGCGATTGGGTGGATTGGGACCGATATACAGCCGTACAAAGCAGATCATCAGCGACACAGCCAGGATGACCAGTGTGATGTCGATCCAGTTCTCCATTGTCATGCTGTTGCTCCTCCGCGCGTCACGCGCAGAATACGCCGCTCAAAGTCCTGCTTGATGGTCTTGCGCACCTCATCGGCGTCACCCATGACCAAATTATGAACGTAGAGCACACGCTGCCCGGCGGCGTCACGTCCAACATCGACGCTGATTGTGCCAGGCGTCAGCGTGATCGAGCTGGCAAGGATGGCAATCTCCAGGTCAGTGCGCGCCGTCAGCGGGATGGCGACAATGCCTTGGTCGAGCCTGAGCCTGGGCGAAATCACATAGCGGGCCACCTGGACGCTGCTGAGGATGATGGCCTGCACCAGAAACAGGATATAGCCGACTGCCCCCAGCATGGCGGCGCCGTACCCACGATGGATAACCGACAGCAGCAGGAAACCAAACACAAAGCCGATGCCGACCGTGGTGACGCTCAAATCGGCCTGCAGCGCCGCCCACAACACCGCCAGCAAGAGATTCACGTAAAAGACGTTGCGTGCAATCATGGCATTTATCCTCCCGCGCTTTCTGCGGTGCGCCATGCGTTGGCGGCGGGTAGCTCCTGCAGACTCTGCAAATCCGTCGCTGTCAACTCAGGGTTGACAACCTGGACATAGCCCACCCGATCGATAGCCTGACTGGCGGCAACCTGCACCATGTCGAGTGCTGGCTGCGCCGCCACGCCGATCAGAAGGCTGAGGGCGACCAGAATCGCCACTGGGCCAGTTGTCATCAACATGGCGTTGTGTGGCGCTCGCCCACTGCGGTTCGGCTGCGTGCGGTGTGGCTTGCCCCAAAAAACATACTGCCACAAACGAATCATACTCATCGTCGTGAGCAGGCTCACCACGACGCTCACCGCTGCAATCACCCATTGCCCCGCCGAAAAGGTGACTTCGAGCAAGCCTAGCTTGCCAATAAAGCCGCTGGTAGGGGGGAAGCCGGCCAGCGAAAATGCTGCAATCAGAAAAAGCGTCGCCTGCACGGGCATCTTCTTGACCAGCCCACCGAGTTCGTTCAGCTTGCCGGTGCCCATTTCCAACTCTACGGCGGCGCCACCCAGCAACAGCGCCGTCTTCACCAACTGGTTGTGCATCAAAAAGAGGATCGCCAGCGCCAACCCAAAGCCTACACCAAATTCGTTGGGCGTCATCGCCACAGCCAGCCCCATCACCATGTAGCCAATCTGGCTGATGATGTGGAAACTCAGCAGGCGGCGGATCGTCGGCTGTGCAAACGCGCCAAGCACCCCGATCACCATCGTGAGACCGGCCACCGTCATCAACATGGGCTGCCAATCATTCAATAGCCACGGGAAGAAGAGCGGGAAGGTGCGGAACAGGGAGTACATTCCGATCTTGGTCAGTACACCGCTGAAGATGGCTGTTACGACCGGATGCGGTGTGTGATAGCTGCTCGGCAACCAGAAGAAGAGCGGAAAAGTAGCCGCCTTAGCGCCAAAAGCAATCAGCAGCAGACCGGCGATCACTGCCTGCACGAGATAGGGCGCCTGCCCCATGCGCACGGCGATATGCGCCATGTTGAGCGTGCCCAACGTACCATAGGTGATCCCCGCCGCTAATAGCAGCATCATCGACCCCATCAGATTGAGCACCACGTAACGAATGCCACCGTTGATCTGGCTCGGCGTGCCACCCAGGGTCAACATGACAAAACTGGACATCAACAACACTTCATAGAAGACATAGAGGTTGAAAAGGTCACCCGTGATGAACGCGCCGTTAGCGCCCATCAAGAGAAAAAGCATCAAGGGGAAGAACCCTGCCCGGGCGCGCTCGACATCCATTGTAGCCAACGCAAAGGGGAAGATCACCACGCTGAGCAACCCCACCATCGTCAGCATAATCGCAGTAAGCGCATCCAGGTAGACGCTGATGCCGAAAGGCGCCGGCCACAACCCCATCTGGTAAGCCATCCGCCCGCCACTGAGCGTAAAAACAAGAAAGATCAGAGCCAACACCAGATTGGCGCCAAGCCCAATACCGGTGAATGTCTGTTGAATGCGCACCCGCCGGGTTGGACGCACCGACTGGAAAAGCAAACCCAACGCGCCAAAGATCAGCGGGATCGCCACTGGCAGCGCTAGAACCGTGGGATGGAGTGTCATTCGTACACTACCTCCGCCTCAGGACGGTTGTAGACCTCGTCCAGTTCATATTGCAGGATGTCGTAGTCATCGGCAGCTTCGGGCAACGTTGCGCGCGGATCGAACCCAGCGAAGGGATCAGCGGTGTTGATCACCGTCGCCAGTTCACCTGGCGCCAGGTCGCTGCCGGTCAATGCGTCGCGGCGATAGATCAACACAACAATGAACGCCGTCACGCCAAAGCTGATGACGATGGCGGTCAAAATCAGCGCCTGCGGCAAAGGATCGGCGAACTGACTCGCCATCGCTGCTGTAGCGCCTGCTTCTGGCACGATAGGCGGTGCACCACGCTTCAATGCCCCGGTGCCGAAGAGCGCCAAGTTGACGGCATGAGTAATCAACCCCAGCCCTAGCACCAGTTTGATCTGTCCACGCAACATGATCATGTACGCACCACAAGCAAAGAGCACCCCCACCAGTAACGCCAACATAAACGCGGTCACGATTGACCTCCCTCTTTGGTTGGCAACGGGCGCGCCGCCGCTTCAGCCGCTTCGCTCAACCGCAGCAGGTACGTAATCGCCATGCCGATCACCACCAGCATGACGCCTAGATCGAACAGCTGCGGCGTCCCCAGTTTCAGCTTGTCGCCGCCAACATAGAACTCAATCCACATGCCATGAAAAAAGCCGCCGCCGTAGACACCGATCAAGCCTGCTATCACTGCCAGGCTGAGGCCGACGCCAATCAAGGGCGTCATCCATGGTCCATACCGTTCACGCGTCGCTTCGGCGCCACGCGCCAGGATGGTCAGCTCGATGGCAGCAGCGAAGACCAACCCTGCGATAAAGCCACCGCCTGGCAAATCATGGCCGCGCAAGAAGAGCATGATGGCAATCAACATGATGACAGGCGTCAGGATCAGGTCAACAAGGCGTAGATAGATTTCAGTCATGGCCGGTTTCTACCACTTTCTGCTCTGGTGCAGGCGTCCGGCTGTTGCGTACAGCATTGATACGTTGGCGCAGGGCGTGCAACTGCGGGCTACGCAACAGCGCATATCCGCCCAACGCCGCCACTCCCAGCACGGTGATCTCGCCCATCGTGTCGTAACCGCGAAAATCGACCAGGATCACGTTCACAACGTTGGCGCCTTTGCCAAAGGGCAGCGAGTTCTCGATGAAATAGGGGCTGATGCTCTCACCCACCTGACTCAAGTGGTTGATCATCACGACCGCAAACCCAAAGAAGCCCATTGCAAACGCCATGAACACGCGCAGAGGCGTCCGATTGTCGCGGCCAAACTGTGGGTCAGGGCGTACACGGAAGAAGACCAGCACCAGCAGGATCACCGTCAACACCTCGATCAGCAGCTGTGTCAGGGCCAGATCGGGGGCGCCGAAGACCACAAAGAAGAGCGTCACCGTCACGCCGACAACGCCGATAGCGATGATGGCGCTCAAGCGGGAGCGAGCGTGTACAGTCGTCAGTGCGCCGAAGATCGCCAGCGCAAAGAAAACCCATTCAGTGACGCTGGGAATCTCCAGCGAGTCGAGCACCACACTGGTCTCGGCGTTGGTGAAGAAGAGGGCGTAGGCCATGACCGCCACACCCGCTAGCAGCGTCACGCTCAACTGTGGCGCCATCGGGCTGCCCTGAATCAGGGTCGTCAGCCGGAAGGCAAAGCGATAGATCAGATCGATCAAGGCGTCGTATACGGCCAGGGAACTGACGCGGGCAGGGACGCCAGCGAACGCGCGTCGGAGAACGTTGCGCGCCAGGAAGACGCCTATGCCCAATGCCAGGATCGCCAGGCTGGCAACAAAGACCGGCGTCCAGCCGTGCCAGAGTTTGAAGCCCAAGGTCACACTCTCTCCAGAGATGGCGGCAATCGCCGGCGCAAAGAGCAGGTTTTCGTACCATCCTGTGAAGAGCGCGCCGACCGCCCCCAGCACTGTCAAAAGCAGCGCCGGCGCCACAAACCAGAACGCAGGCGCATGGTGCAGAGGCGCCGCCTCCTCATCCGATTGGCGCCGGAAGAATGCCTCCCAGAGCAAGGTAAGAATAGCGCCTGCCATGAAAAGCGCCGCCAGTGCTGCTGCCAAGAAACTCACGCCGCCAACCAGCAAATCACCATGTTCGTACAGCTGATAGAAGTTTTCCAGCATCAGCTCTTTGGCGAGAAAGCCCATGGTGGGCGGCACACCAGCCATCGACAAGG
Source organism: Chloroflexota bacterium (assembly GCA_003451595.1). Lineage (GTDB taxonomy): Bacteria > Chloroflexota > Anaerolineae > Caldilineales > Caldilineaceae > Caldilinea. The sequence goes on from DMDA01000082.1 coordinate 17,049, forward strand.
CGGCTAACGCCATCGTCGCCATGACTAGCGGCACGCGCCGCGCCAACCCGGCCAGCTTGCGCAAGTCACGCGTGCCATAGGCATGATCGATGATGCCAGCGCTGAGAAAGAGCGGCGCCTTATAGAGCGCATGCGCCGCCACGATCACCACAAAGGCTTCGTAGGCATATTTCTCACGAAAAGCCAACAACATAACCAGCGTGCCAAGAATCGCCACCGTCGCGTAGGCCAACAGCGCCTTCATATCGGTGTAGCGAATCGAACTGACGCCGCCCAACACCATTGTGACGCCACCGACCAGGAAGAGCGTCCAGAACCACATGGGCAACTCGCTAAAGGCTGGGTGCAGACGCGCCAGCAAGAAGACGCCCGCCTTGACCATCGTCGCCGAATGCAGGTAAGCGCTGGC
>DMDA01000082.1:17638-18077 GCA_003451595.1 Chloroflexota bacterium
AGAGTCCTTGTCGCGCATCATGCCCGAAATAGTAGGCGGTGTAAAAGGCGATGAAGGCGCCGATGCCCGTGACAACCAATCCAAAGAAGACCGCTAGCCCATCCAACCGCAGCGCAATCTCCAATCCCAACGTCGGCGCCCACAGAATCNNGGCGTTGCCAGAATCGTGCTGATGTTGAACGAGCCAACATGCAACCCCAACACGATCATCCCGGCCAACATCGCCAACCCGCCCGCCGTTGTCACGATCAACGCGCGGCGTGCGCCATCGACTGCACCTTTGTAGTCGCTCTTGAAGGCAATCAGCAGGTAGCTGGTAATGCTTGTCCCTTCCCAAAAGACAAAGAGCGTCAATAGATCGTCCGACCACACCAGCCCCAACATGCTGCCCATGAAGGCATAGAGCAGCAAATAGAAGAGTCCTTGTCGCGCATCATGC
>DMDA01000082.1:18336-18784 GCA_003451595.1 Chloroflexota bacterium
CGTCGGCGCCCACAGAATCTGCTCCGTAAGCACAGCGCCGCCGGCAATTGCAGGAAGTTGCAGCACCTGCCAGAGTGTAATGGTCGCAGGAAGGAGCGCCGCCAACCAGGCGAACGCAGTGGAACGATGCGGCTTGAGCAGCCAAAACAGTGGCGCTGCCACAAAGAGTGAAACCAGGGAAAGTGCTAAGACTGGCACAGTTTGCTCTCTATCGGCTATCGCTTATTGGAAGGTGAGTCAGCGGCGACTCGGAGGCCTCAGTGCGACCGGCGCCAGTGCCGATCACCCTGAGTCGGTGAAGTCAAAATCTTTTTTCAAGCATACACGACAGCAAGAAATTCTTGCAAACACGCAGCCTTTGCAATACGGAGCGTAGACGATTCGTCGGTTGACGCCCCCTTTTGCCACAACTATAGTAGTAGACACGACAGCTGTGGGCAACAGTAAA
>DMDA01000082.1:19043-19544 GCA_003451595.1 Chloroflexota bacterium
CTACAGAGATCGGACTACAGAGATCGGACTCAGTCATGCAGCGCCCAACACCACGATTGCAGGCCAACATCGACGCCGCGCCAATTGACGCCTTGCCGCCAGTGCGTTACCGTCGCTTCCGACGGCGTTTCTTTGTTGCGCTCTTCATTGGGATGATAGGATTGACTGGATTCTTGATTGTTCTCGCCATCGCGCTGTACGGATAACCTTCATGCACGCCATCATCTTCGATATCGGCAATGTACTGGTGAAATATGACCATGCCAGGACCCTGGCCGCTGTTGCCGCCACCTTTGGCGTGTCACCGGCTACACTGGACAACGCCTATGCCGACATCGGCCCGGCGTTCGGGTTGGGTCAACTCCAGCCGGACCAGGTGTGCAGCATGCTAAATCAGCGCTTTGGCGCCGCCATTGCGTTGACGGAATTTGCGACCGCCTTTTGCGCTGGCCTGGCACGCGATGACGATGCACTCGCCTACGCCGATACACTTCAGGTGGA
>DMDA01000082.1:19756-59384 GCA_003451595.1 Chloroflexota bacterium
TTGAGCCATTTTGAGCTGGTGATCATGAGCAACGAAGTCGCCCTCTTGAAGCCCGACCCCGAAATCTTCGCGCTGGCACAAGAATTGCTGGCCGTTCCCGCCGATCATGTACTCTACATCGACGACTCCGCAGAAAACGTCGCCGCTGCCCAGTCGATTGGCATGAAAAGTTTCACCCATGTCGATTGGGTCACCACGCGTTCCCGCATCGAGGCATGGCGCCGTCGCTGGCGCTCTCCCACAAGCGGCGCATAAAGGCAAGTCGATTACATCCTCAAGCCGCCATCACCGCTATAATCTACGTTAGTGGAATCGTAATGCACAACGCAGCTACGCTGTGCTCGAAATCGCATCTGCAGGCGAAGCAGCGTTTTTCTGAATCTGTGAGGAGGTTCTATGCGCTCTGTTTCGATCATTGGCATTGGGCAAACGCCGGTGGGGGAACTCTGGGACAGGTCGGCGCGGCAATTAGCCTACCAGGCCATTTCCAACGCGCTGGCTGATGCCAACGTCGAACGCGCCGACGCGCTCTTTGTCGGCAACATGCTCAGCGGCAGCCTGCTCGACCAGGAACACCTCGGCACGTTAGTGGCCGATTTCTGTGGGTTGCACGGCATCGAAGCGGCAAAGGTCGAGGCAGCCTGCGCCAGCGGCGCTGCGGCATTGCGCGTCGGCGCCATGGCGGTCGCCTCTGGCTTCCACGACATTGTCATTGTCGCCGGGCTGGAGAAGATGACCGACACCGTCGGCAAGGACACAACCGCCGGGCTGGCCACTGCCGCCGACGCCGAATACGAAGCGCTGCACGGCGTCAGTTTCGTTGGCCTGAATGCCCTAATCATGCAACGTTATATGTACGAATATGACGTGCCACTGGACGCGTTTGCGGGCTTCAGCATCAATGCCCATCGCAACGGCGCCAACAATCCCAACGCCATGTTCCAGGAAGCTATCACGTTAAATGATTATGTAAAAGCACCGGTGATTGCTACGCCGATCAACATCATGGACAGCAGCCCGGTTTGCGACGGTGCAGCCGCCCTTATCCTGGCGCCGACAGAATGGGCGCATCGCTTTACCACCGGACATCATCGTGGCAGCGTGCGCATTCTGGGCAGTGCCAGCGCCAATGACACGCTGGCTGTACACGATCGCCGCGACCCGCTCTTCCTGGAGGCGGCGCAAGTCAGCAGCCAAAAAGCGCTCCGTCAGGCGGGTGTAACATTGGACGAGCTTGACCTCTTTGAGTTGCACGACGCCTTCACCATCATGACCGCGCTCAGCCTGGAGGCAAACGGCTTTGCGCGGCGCGGCGAGGGGTGGCGCATGGCGCAGGATGATGAGATCAGCATCGGCGGGCGCCTACCGATCAGCACAATGGGCGGCTTGAAGAGTCGCGGTCATCCTGTCGGCGCCACCGGCGTCTACCAGATCGTGGAATGTGTGCAGCAGTTGACGGGCGTTGCCGGCGCCAATCAAGTTCCCAATGCACGGCTGGCCATGGCGCAAAACATCGGCGGTAGTGGCGCCACCATCGTGACGCACATTTTGGGCGCCTGATCGCAGAAATCTGTACATTTGACGATCCGTGCCCAACGTTTTGACGATCTTTCCAGAGCCGCCAGTAACTGGAACTGGCGGCTTTCTCTGCACAAAAGCCACACAAACATTAGCAAAATTCCTTACAATACGCCTCAGAATCACTGCCAAAAGCTATCAGCATTGCCCCAGCGCCGGTTGGATAGGAATTGAGAGTCCTAAAAGGTTACGCTGACCGCCATACAATATCCGTGTGTCACATACTGATTTGCGACACACAGTGAGCAGAACAGATTTAGAGTGAATGACCCAAAGTCGAGGTGGAACGAGTATGGCTATTCCGAATATGTGGCGCACAAAGAAGCAGCGCTATAGTTTACAGGGCGGTGTTTGTCAGCATTGCGAGCGAGCCGTATTTCCGCCGCGCGAGATATGTCCGCACTGCCACAGGCCGATGCAGACGACGGCAATCACAATGGCGCCGGTCTTTGATTTTGCTGCGTTGATGACGCCAGCGGCAGCGCAATCAGCGGCGATGGTAGGAGATGACTGATGATTGGGCATCTGGCGGGTCAACGACCTGGCAGCGCAGCGACTGTGCTGAGTGGGCACGGCGTGATTTTCAGCTTTACTACCATGTACAATGTGCCGCAGGGCTATGAAGATCAGAAGCCCTACACCGTGGCGCTCATCCAATTAGATGAAGGGCCAATGGTCACAGCGCAATTGACGGACGTCGATGCCAGCGATGTGAAAATTGGGATGCGCGTGGAAATGGTGACGCGCAAATTGCGTGAAGAGGGCGACGAAGGCCAGATCATCTATGGCTACAAATTCCGTCCGCTGCTCGTTGAGCCAGCAGCGCGCTAAGGTGAACGGATTACCAGAATCCTGAAATTGTGCGTGCCGGTGCATCGTAAGCACTACTTGACACGCTATCACGCAAAATCGTCGCTGCCTTTGACCGGCCCCAGGTCAACCTGATCTATCATCTACACAATTCAGCATTTTCTGAACGATGGCTGCCAGTGGCAGCCATCGTTGCATTGGCGCTATCGTAGCTCCCTTGTATCGGCCAGGATGCGAGAAGATAGGATACAATAGGAGCGACATCCGGACGCAAGCGCCGGCGGCGATCAACCCAAACAGCAACAACAGAGAGTAGAAGCGAGACCGAGCATGTACACCCATGTCCACCCCAACGCACCACACGGCATCACACAGGACGGCGCAACCTTTTTCCTGGCAGACGTGGCGCCGACCGGGGAACGGCGGCTTATCGTGCGCGGGCAGCACGCTGGCTTCAGCGGTGAACAGCGCGGTGACGACCTGGTCTGCCCGCTGACGCCCGCCAACGCGCGGGCGCTGCAGGCGCGCCTACCCTGGCTCACGCCGCAGCCGTTAGGCGCCAGGCTCTCCTTTGGCTTTGGCGACCGTATTGGGCTGGCAACACCGGGGCACATCGCCGCATTGCGCGCCGCCGACCCGACCGAAAAAATTGCGCCCATCTTTGCCCAACAGTCGGTGCGCGAGAATGACCGTCTGCAGCGCACTCCCGAGGCCGTGATGGTAGCTGCGATCTGGAGTATCTTTGCCGAGGATTGGCGCCAGCCCTGGGGCGCCGACGCCGACCACATCAAGGAGCCGGCGCACGTGGCGCCCTTCGTCGCTGCCGGCTACACCTTTTTCACTATCGACCCCAGCGATTATGTCGATAATACTGCGCAAACAAACGACGTGGCGACGCTGCGCGCCAAATGTGCTGCCCTGCCCTGGGAAGTATTGGGGACGACCTACGCCGCGCTGCGCGCTGAGTATTGTGATCACGCCATCAACCTGGGCGGCACGGCGTTGCAGTTCGACGAGGCGACCTTACTGCGAGCCTTGGCCAAATACGCGCGTGCGATCACGCATACACTGGCGATCACTGCAACGTTGCGTGCGGCGTTTGCAGGGCAACCGTTCGACCTGGAGATGTCGGTGGATGAAACAGACACCCCCACCTCGGTGCACGAGCACTACTTTATTGCCAACGAACTATTACGCCGCGACGCGCCGGTCGTGAGCCTGGCGCCACGCTTCGTCGGCAAGTTCCAAAAAGGCGTCGATTACATGGGCGATCTGTCGGAGTTCGAGACGGAACTGGTCCGTCACGTGGCGGTCATGCGCACCCTCGCTCGCTACAAACTAAGCATTCACACCGGCTCAGACAAGTTCACGCTCTATCCAATCCTTGCGCGCCATGCTGGCGCGCATGTACATGTCAAGACCGCCGGCACCAGCTATCTGGAAGCGCTGCGCATCGCTGCCTTACGCGAGCCTGTCCTTTTCCGCAAGGTGTTGGCGACAGGACGCACCCATTACGAACATGACAAGAAGAGTTACTATCTCGACTGCCGACCCGATAATGTACCTTCGGGAGACGCACTGCCTGACACGGAATTGCCCGCGCTGCTCGATCAATTCGATACACGTCAGCTTCTGCATGTAACCTTTGGCTCGATTCTGAACGAACACGGTGCAGCACTGCGCGCATTGCTGGCCGCATACCCTGACGAATATCGCGCTGCGCTACAACGGCATTTTGCTCGCCACCTTGCGCCATTTGCGACGACAGAATAGGCGCGCTCTACCCTCAACACGGCCTCTGACGCAATGAGCGCAGAGAGGCCATCGGGAGGGATGCTCAAGCAGACTTTGCGCGTTTGGTGGCGACCTTGCCGGAGGCTCAGAGCTTCCGGCAAGGTGAGCAACCTGCGCTTCTCATAGATAGCACAATCAAACACCGTACATCCGATATCTTCCCGGAAGCTCAGAGCTTCCGGGAAGATGAGCAAAGTCTATTTGTGTTGTCTATCAGAACAGCAAACAGGCTTCCTGGACGGCCGCTTTGATATTACCGATTCGTCACCACCGGCAGATAGAGTTGCGGCGTCACAGCTTCGACATCCTGGTCGGCCATATCGTCATAATCGTCGAAGGTGGCGCCTGCGGTTGGATCATCCTGCGGCAGCCCCGCGTTGAGTGAAGCAACACTGGCGCCGTAGCTGGCGGCAGTCAGCGCAACACCATCCGTCACCTCGCCGGCAAAGCTATTCACGGAACCATCCCAGAAGAGCGTGAAGGTGCAGCTTGTCGTGGCGCCGAGGCTGCCTGGCGTGCACACAAAGATGTCGGCGCCATCGCCAGAGACGCCGGTGACGGCAAATGCCCCCAATGCAGAGAGATACACCTGACCGGTGGCGCCATCGACCCAGACGCCGTTGACATCTTCACTGCTACTCGTCGCCAGACCGACATCCGAACCATCGAAATAGACCGCCCACGTGCCGCTAGTCGTAGCGCCCAGACTCGTCGGCGTAAAGACCAGCAGATCTTCGTCCACACCGGACGCGCCGGTGACGCTAACATTACCCAGTGTGCTGATGACGATGCGCCCATCCTCCAGTACGTCAAAGGCGTCGATGTCCTCATCGGTCGTCGTCAAGCCGACATCGGAGCCATCGAAATACCAGGAGAATGCACCTGCTGTATTCTGTCCCAGCGAAGTGGGCGTGAAGCGCACAATGTCAGCATCATCGATACTGCCTACGTTCGGGATCGAGGTGTCGCCAGCGATACTCAGCAGGATGCTGCCGTCATCAAGCAGATCAAACGCGTCCACATCCTGGCTGCTGTTGGCGCCAAGTCCCACATCAGAGCCGTCGAAGTAGAGTGTCCATGAATTCGTATTGGGATCGAACCGGAGAATGTCCTCGTCGCTAAAGGCAAAACCAACGTTGCCATCCGTCGTGGAACTGACATAGATGGCATTGGCGGCGCCAGGCGTCGGCGTGTTGGTAGGCGTCGACGTTGGTGTGCTCGTTGGGGTGCTGGTCGGCGTATTGACCGGCGTGGGGGTTTGCGTTGGCGGCGGCGTATTGGTGGGGGTGGCGGTATTGGTTGGCGGTGGCGCCGCGCCAAATTCGCCATTGACGACCAGGGCAAAGGGTTGCGGCCCGTTGGGCACATTGAAGCCGCTCACTTGCACCGTCCACACACCGACGCCACCAGCCTGCACGTAGACATTCTCGACATTGTTGACGCGGTCAGGGACGCCGCCGCTCTGCGACCAGCCGCCGGCAAAGACATTGCCGCGATAGACCACACCTGTCGGCGAAGTAACGGTCAGATCAAGATCGTTCACCAGGTTCACCGCCGCCGTTTCTGTGGAAGGATAATCACTCCAAACCAGCGTCACCTTGAAGGGACCAGCGGCATTAATGTTGTACTGATACACGGCGCTGCCGCCGGTGATGAGGCCTGTGGCATTGTCGACGTACTGCTGCGTGCCGTCGGTGGCCGCCGCCAGATTGATGCGCCCCCACCCCTCATGCACATTCGGGATCGGGAAGTCATTGTCATTGACGCCATCGTTGTTCTCATCGAGTAGATCAACCGCCGTGTTGATCAACGTCGCCTTGACCAGCGCCGCGCTGGCGTTGAGTCCATAGGCTTTCTGGTAAAAGTCCCGCACCAACGTGGCGCCGCCCGCTGCAATCGGGTTCGACATCGACGTGCCGCCAAAATACTTGTAGCCATTTGTGAGTGGCAGCCCCCAGCCGTCGGATTGGAAGGTCCCGGTGCGCGGGTTAGCGCTGGCATCATAGCCTTGTTGATACAGATCGGAGTAGCCGGAGAGAATCCAAGCGCCGGGCGCTACGATGTCAGGCTTGATGCGTCCGTCATCCGTGGGGCCGCGACTAGAGAAAGGCGCCATCTGCTCGGCGTTGCCAGCGGTCAGATCGTTGTTGAGTGGCGCAGCCGTAAAGCCCCAACGCTGCCCTGCCGTCCCCAGATAATTCACTCCACCCATGCTGGCGCAGGTCTGCCCCGACTGATAGGCATCGCTCGACGTATAGGTCAGGCTGGCATCACATGGGAAGTTGTCGGTGCGGGCGTTTTCACTGGCGCCAACGGTAATGACATTCTTGGCAGTCGCTGGCGAGCCGATGGAGTCATTATCCACCACACCGTCGACGTTGGCGTCGGCGCCAGCATTGCCCGCCGAGAAGGTGATCACCATATCGCGATTGTTCCAAACAAACTGATCGCTTTGCGCACTGTTGGCCGTGTAGACGCCCGCCTGCGACGATCCCCACGAGTTGGAGTGGATGCGCGCCCCGGCGTTGTACGCTTGCTGATAGAGCTGATTGAGATCGCTGGGGAGACCGGTCAGATAGTAGCCATTGGTGTAGCCATAGAGAATACGACAAATGTTGGAGACCGTCACATAGTTCTCCGTAGCCTGGAAGACAAGCCGCGCAGCCGGCGCACCACCCTTGCCGATGCCATTTGGCCCACCGTCGCCCACCACCGAGAGCGCCACGTGTGTGCCATGCCCACTGTCAACATCGATGGCGCCGTCGTCAGTGATGGTCTGGAAACAGCCGCCCGCAGCGCCTGGCCAGTTATAAATATTGACGATGCGCGCCGCCGGGACATCGACATGCGCCGTTGCCGCCGTGCCGCCGCCCAGCCCGGTGTCCGCCACCGCTGCGATCTGCGTCGAGCCGTCGTAACCAAGCGCGTTCGCCACATTCGTCCCGACGATGACGCCGGCGCCGGTCTCGTTGTGCTTCTCATACAACACAAAGTTGTCGATCCACGCGACGTCCAGCACGCGGGCGACGGCGCCAAGTTGCACGGAGGTGGCGGCAATGGTCAAGGCGTTGCCATCTTGCGCCAGGAGCTGGGCGCCGGTTGCGGCGACCGCCTGCGCAGCAGCCTGCGCGTCGGCGCCGTTCTCGATGCGCACACGGTAGAGCTGCTGAGCGCTCATCGCCAGATCGGGGGCCAATTTGTAAGCTGGCTGGAATAAACCAACCCAATGCACAGCAGGCAGCGCTTGAATCTGCGCCGCCTGTTCGGGCGTCATGCGCACCTTGAAGGCAAAATCAGGAAGATACTCCAGCACCTGCGCGCCGACAGCGGTTAGTTGAGCGGGCCAACCTTGCTGCACCGCGCCCTTGAACTGAACAATGTAATAGCCCACCTGCCCCGGCGCGTACCCGGCGATCGTCAACCCCTCCATCCCTGGCAACGTCTCCTGGATGCCGGGGGTGATCGTGCCAGCGCGCAGTTTGATGGCAGGCGTTGCAACTTGCGCGGTTGGCACAGCATAGCCAACGCTCTGCCCCGACACCAAAAACGAAACAAATAGCAAGATAACCGCCACGATTCTCAATCTCTTGTGCATGATAGCTCCTCCTGGCCTAAAAAATTGACTCTTCGCAGGGGGCAATTCCTGTGCTTGCACGCCGTGCGGGACAAAGCAGTAGAATGGGTTTATCTGAGCAAAACTGAAGAGTAGAGATAAGAGCGCGCGCAGCACAACAATGAACGTCTCGCTGGCGTGATTAACGCAGCAGTATAAAAGGCATCTGCTGCCGCGTCAAAACGGTGAAATGAACCACCTGATCGGCGCCCACGCTGTACACAGACCACCCGGAAGATCGTGAACTTCGAAGATGTGTGTCTGAGCGCCGTGCATCTGAGCACTGCAGCTAGCCGCCAGCCTAGTCACGCCAGCGCCGATGAGTGCAATTGTCTTGGATGCTGCCATGTCTCAGCGACTCCGGAGTGCAGAAAGAAAAAGAGCATCCGGCAAGTGGTTGCGCGCCGGATGCTCGAAGTGGTTCTTCCTGCCTGTCACAACAGGCAGCGTGGAAGAAAGGGGGTTCTGATGGTGACCGGGCCAGTGCGCTGCGGAGTCCAGCGAAGGCAACCAATTCTTATACTGCCGGCTCATCAGACTGCTGCAATGTCACTTGTGGCGTTTTTTTGGCACACAGTCCACTGCAGTACGAATTGTAAGTAAGTTTACCAGATCAACGCTGCATATGCAACTTGTTGTTGTCCTGCAAATGTCACTTTTTTCGGGACACGCGTCCCTACCCACCAAAGTAGATGCGTAAGAGATGGCTCAGGCCGTTGCGTCGTGCACGATCAAGCGCACGTCAGACAACAAAAGCTCGACATCAGCCAGCCGCACTTCGGCCGTCGCTTCCGTGCCGACTGACGCAGCGCTCACTGCGGCAGCCCAGCGCAACGTCTCTGACCAATTATTGCCCTGTGCGCGACGCCACACCAGCGCCGCCGAAGCGGCGTCGCCGGCGCCAGCGGCATTGACCGCACGCTGCACCGGCGCCTGCGCCTGCACAACCTCCTTCGGGGTGACAACCAGGATGCCGTCGCGCCCACAGGTGAGGACAAGCGCCGGCAGCGCATATTCCTGACGCACCTGCCGCGCCGCAACAGCCAGGGCAGCCAGGTCGCCGCTGGATAGCCCAAAGGTGTCAACAAATTCGTCTTGATTTAGCTTGACGACATCGGGGCGGGCGCCCAAAGCAGCGAGCAGTGGCGCGCCCGTTGCGTCGATCAATACCGGCTTGCCAGCGGCATGCGCCAGCGTCACGGCAGTGTGGTAAAAGGTGACAGGCATCCCCGGCGGCAATGATCCGGCTGCCACCACCCAGGTCGCCGCCGGCAGGTGCGCCTGAAAACGCGTCAGCAGCGTCTCCAGCCCAGCCGCAGAGACCGGCAGGGCGCCGATCATGACATGACTGTGGCGGGCGCGCGCCGTCTCTACGATCACATTGGCCAGACGCGTTTCACCCGGCAGCCAGATCGGGTCGCAGTCAATGCCATACCGGTGCAGCACCTCGACCAGCAGCTGGCCGTAATAGCCCGCCACAAAGCCGATCGCAGTCGTCGGCTGCCCTAAGCCGCGTAGCGCCACCGAGACATCAAACCCTTTGCCACCCGCGCATTCGATGAAACGCGGCGCCCGCATCGTCGTGCCGGGCACAAACTCCTCGATGAAGATGACGCGATCCAGCGCAGCGTTGGCGGTGAGGGTCAGGAACATGGCATTACTCCACGTTGTAGGGGATCGGCGCCGGCGGGAACATCCCCTGGCTGAGGATGCACCATGCGTTCCAGTCGATGCGCTCCAATGCGTCGATGGCCGCCCACAGGTCTAGCCCGGCGACAATGATGCCATGCTTGGGGAGCAGCACCGCCGCCGCTTGCTTGCGGATGCTGGCCTCACGCCCACGTAGGCCGTCGACGACGTGCTGCGCCAGGTCGGCGCTGTGCGCCGGGGCAAAGGGCACAACGGGCGTCACGCCGAACTTCTGCGTAGCTTCTATCACCGGCTCGATAGCACGCCCGGCGACGCAAAAGGGCAGCACGTGAAAAGGATGCGCGTGAATCACGGCGCCTACATCAGGGAATTCGCGATAGATGGCGAGATGCGCTTTGCCTTCGCGCGAAAAACGCGGCTGCCGGAGGAGCTCCTCGCCGGTCAACGCGCCACACAGGATGTCCTCGGTGGACAGTTGCCAGTGCTGTTTGCTGCCAGCGTAGCGCGGCGTGATGTAAATGGCATCACCGGCGCGCGCACTGATATTGCCGCCTGCCATGTCGGTCAACCGCCGCTCGAACATGCGGCGAGCGACGTAGACGATTTGTTCAGGAATTGGCCTGTCGTACATAAGTGGAAATCCGTTTCGATAATCAAGATCGCAGTGTTGTCATAGTACGACTTCCGCTGCGTGTGGTCAACTTCGTATGTAAGGGCAGTTTTGCTACAATGATGTCACTGTCACCACTGGCGGCGGTGACAACTTGAACGATCTGGTTGATGAGGATGAACAAAATAACCTTGCAATCGATGTGGGCGCCGCTCTGAGCCGCACGTTCTCATCGGACAGGAAAATGCGGTTGCGAACCGCATCAACGAGAGAATCTACGATTACCGAATCAATTTGTTAATCTCCATGAACCAGATAGCGCCCAAACCAACCAGCAAGGAGTTCTGCATGGAAACGATTGTCAGTTCTCGAACAAAGGAAGTGCGCATCGGTCCCGATCTGCCGTTTGTGATTATCGGCGAGCGCATCAACCCAACCGGACGGAAGAAGTTGGCAGCAGAGATGGCAGCGGGCGATTTCTCGCGCGTCATCAGCGATGCCCATGCTCAGGTCGCAGCAGGTGCACACATGCTCGATGTCAATGCTGGCATCCCGCTCGCCGATGAGCCGGCGATTCTGGCTGAAGCAATCAAACTCGTCCAATCGATCACGGATGTACCACTCTCGATCGATTCATCGATTGTGAAGGCGTTGGAGAGCGGGCTGGCAGTCTATCAGGGCAAGGCGCTGGTCAATTCCGTGACCGGTGAAGAGGAGCGCCTGGAGGCAGTGCTGCCGCTCATCAAAAAGTACGGGGCAGCAGTGATCGGCATCTCCAATGATGAAACCGGCATTTCAGAAAATCCAGAAGTGCGATTGGCGGTGGCGAAGAAAATCATTGAGCGCGCGATGGATCACGGCATCCCCCGCGAGGATGTGCTGATCGACCCGCTGGTGATGCCGATCGGCGCCATGCGCTACGCCGGGCGCCAGGTCTTCGAGATCGTGCGCCGCTGCCGTGATGAATTGAAGGTCAACACCTGTTGTGGCGCCAGCAATGTCTCCTTTGGTTTGCCCAATCGCGGCCCGCTCAACGGCACGTTCCTGGCGATGGCAATTGGCGCCGGGCTGACATCGGCAATCACCAACCCCATCGAGGAGCACATCAAGACCGCCATCATGGCAGCGGATGTGATGACCGGCAACGACGAGAACTGCTTGAACTGGATCATGGCAAACCGCGAGCCAAAGCCAGAAGGTGAAGCGGCCGGTGGCGGTCGGCGTGAGCGAAGAATGCGAAGGGGGTAAAGAGAGAATCAGAGATTGGAAATTGGTTGTCGCCACCGATGAACTCTCCAAATCTCCTAATCTCCAATCTCAATGGCTACCTGTCTCATCATCTGCGGTGCGTTGGCGCGCGAGGTGCTGGCGCTTAAGGCACGACATGGCTGGACGGTGGATGTGGTCGCCGTGCCGGCCACCTTCCATATGATCCCAGCGCGCATCGCGCCGGCCGTTGAGAAGCGCATCGTTGAACTGCGCGACCGTTATGACAGGCTATTGGTTGTCTACGGCGACTGTGGCACCGGCGGCGCACTCGATGCCATGCTCGACCGACTGGGAGTGGAACGCATCGCCGGCCCCCATTGCTATGAGTGGTACGGGGGCGCTCTCTTCCAACAGTTGCTGGACGAGGAGCCGGGCACCTACTTTGTGACCGACTTCATGGTGCGCCAGTTCCACACCCTCATTCTGAAAAGCATGGGGCTGGATCGCTATCCGCAACTTCGGGGGGACTATTTCGGCGCCTACAAACGCCTGGTCTATCTAGTGCAGAAGCCTGATCCAACGTTGCTGGAACAAGCCAAGGCGGCGGCGACCTATCTCGGCCTGCCTCTGGAAATCCGCGCCACCGGTTACAACTACCTGGAGGCGCGGCTGTTGGAACTCCTGCAACGGGAGTAGTGCGAGTCAATGTGCCCAGGAGCGATGCGTGTCACCCAAACGCAGCCACGATTACCAGGAATACGCCGAACGCTTCGAGCAACCCCCTGAGGCGCGGCGCAATAAGAAAGCCAAGCCCAAGCCTGCCTCCGCGCATTTGGTGCAGGGCGTTGTGATCCGCGCGCGCGGCCATCATTACGATGTCGAGACCACAGCCGCCAGCGAAGTGGATGGCGTCGGGCGTGAACGCGTCTGCGAAGTGCGTGGGCGCCTGCTGCTGGAGCGAGGACGCGACACGCTAGTCGCCGTCGGGGATCGCGTGTGGGTGCTCCCGGAGGGTGATCGGAAGGGGTTGATCGAACGCGTTGAGCCGCGGGGGCGCGTCCTCAGCCGCCAGCACCCTGGCGAGGCGCACCCAGCGGAGGATGTCATCCTTGCCAACCCGGATCAGGCATTGGTGGTCTTTGCCGCTGCCAGACCAGAACCGCACCTACGGATGCTCGACCGTTTTCTGGTCATCGCCGAGGCCAACGAGCTGCCTGCGATCATCTGCGTCAACAAAATCGAATTGACGGGCGAAGAAGCCGCACGCGCACGCTTCGGCCTGTACGAACGCATCGGCTATGCGGTGCTCTACACCAGCGCCAAAATGCACACCGGCATCGACGCGTTGCGCGAGCTACTGACCGATCGCATCACTGTTGTGACCGGCCCAAGCGGCGTAGGCAAGAGCAGCCTGATCAACGCTGTGCACCCGGCGCTGCATTTGCGCGAGGGCGATCTACGCGACTTTATGGATAAGGGGCGTCACACCACGCGCGCGGCCCAGCTCTATCGCCTGCCCTTTGGCGCCGCTTCCTATGTGGCTGACACGCCGGGCATCCGCGAGCTGGGGCTGTACGAGATCGACGCCGCCAATCTGTCTTTTTACTTTCGCGAAATGACGGCTTATCTACATGACTGTCGCTATCCCGGCTGCACCCACGACCATGAACCGGAGTGCGCCGTGCGCGCGGCGGTCGCACGTGGCGAGATCGCCGAAGCGCGGTATGATAGCTATTTGCGCCTGTTGCGCGGGGAAGAATAGAGATTGAGCGATTGGGGGATTGAGCGATTGGGGGATTGAGCGATTTTGTTTGCAGTGACGACCAATCGCTTCATCCCTGAATCTCTCCAGAAGCACACTATGTCCAAGATTACTGACAACCTCAACGAACCACAGAAGCGTGCTGTCGAAACGGTGACAGGACCGGTGCTGGTGCTGGCGGGACCTGGCTCTGGCAAGACGCGTGTGCTGACGCGGCGCATTGCCTACATGATCGAAGAGAAGGGCATTGCGCCGTGGACCATCGCGGCAGTCACGTTCACCAACAAGGCTGCTGGCGAGATGCGTGAGCGGGTGGCGCTGATCCTGCAGGAGTTGTACGGTGCGCCGCCCGCCGGTCAATCCACCCGACTGGGGGGGTTGACGATCGGCACCTTTCACAGCATCTGCGCCCGCATCCTGCGCGTGGAGACGGCGGCGTTCGGTTTCCAGCCCAATTGGGTCATCTACGACAGCGCCGATCAGGTGGCGCTGGTGCGCGCCGTGATGCGCGATCTGAATCTGGACGAAAAACGCTATCCACCCAAGGCGATCCACGCCCATATCAGCAAGAGCAAGAACGACCTGGTGGCGCCCGAAGAGTATCGCAGCGCCTCCTATTTTGAGGAGATCGCTGGGCGCGTCTATCGCAGCTATCAGGAAGCCCTGCGCGCCAATAATGCACTGGACTTCGATGATCTATTGCTGCACACGGTGCTTTTGCTGCGCGACAACCTCGACGTGCGCGTCAAGTATCAACGCAAGTGGCCCTATCTGCTGGTTGATGAATTCCAGGACACCAACTCGGCGCAATACGAGCTATTGCGACTGCTGGCAGGCGCGCCAACCAATCAGCGCAACCTCTTTGTCGTGGGCGATGAAGATCAGTCGATCTATCGCTTCCGCGGCGCCGATTATCGCAACGTGCAGCTCTTCCGCCGAGATTACCCCGACCACATCGAGATTCTGCTGGAGCAAAACTATCGCAGCACCCAAACCATCCTGGATGTCGCCAATGCCCTGATCAGCCAGAACCCCAACCGCACCCCCAAGCGCCTGCACACCCAAAACGGCCAGGGCGTGCCGGTCATGGTCTACGAAGCGTACAACGAGGTCGAGGAAGCCGCGTTCGTCGCCGACGAGATTGAGAAGTTGTTGGCGACCAAAGCCTTCCAGCCGGGCGATTTCGCCGTCACCTATCGCACCAACGCCCAGAGCCGCGCGCTCGAAGAAGCCTTTGTGATGCGTCAGATCAAGTACAAACTGATCGGCGCCACGCGCTTCTACGAACGCAAAGAGATCAAGGATGCGCTCGCCTATCTGCGTGTGTTGCATAACCCGGCGGACACTGTCTCACTGGAGCGCATTATCAACGAGCCGCCACGCGGCATCGGCGCCAAGACAATGGAAGCGCTGCGGCTCTGGGCGGCTGAAGTCGGCGTCACCTCAAGCGAGGCGTTGCAGATATTGCATCACGGCCCGCAACGCATGGCATTACAGCTTGGACACACGCTTTCACCGGCCGCGTACAAAGCCCCCCCGCTCAACGCCCGCGCCCAGAACGCGCTGATCGAGTTTGCCAGCCTGCTCGACAGTTGGAGAGCAGCCGAGCGCAACGGTCAATACGCCAGCGTCGCCGACCTGCTCGACGCGGTGTTGGCGGAGGCGGGCTACATCGCCACCCTGCGTGATGGCACGGACGAGGGCGAAGACCGCTTTGCCAACCTGCAGGAATTGCGCAGCGTCGCCGCCCAGTACACCCAAGGAATGCCTGCGCTGGAGCCGGGCCAGAGTCCACTCGGCCTCTTCCTGGAAGAAGTCAGCCTGGTGAGCGACAGCGACCAGATCGACGAAAACGCGGGCGCGGTGACGCTGCTCACGCTGCACACAGCCAAAGGGCTGGAATACCCTGTCGTCTTCATCGTCGGCATGGAGGAGGGCATCCTGCCGCACAGCCGCAGCCTGGAAAGCGGCGACCCGGAAGACATGGCCGAGGAGCGGCGCCTGACTTATGTCGGGGTGACGCGCGCCAAGAAACGCCTCTACCTGGTGCACTGCTTCCGCCGCAGTCTGTGGGGTGACAGCGCTGTGCAACAACCCAGCCGCTTCCTCGATGACATTCCGCCCGATTTGCTGGCGGGGATGGTCGATCGCCAGCGCCGCCGCGAGGGCAGTTACCAGCGCGTCACCAGTTGGGATGGCGACAACGCACGCGGGCAAAGTCGCAGCCAAACCGGTGGCTACTGGACAGGCCGCTCAAAGTCAGCGCCGCCAACACCTTCGCCAACACCCTCGGCGTCTGACCAATCCCGCGCTAAGGCGTCGTCGCCATCTGGTTCGACGTACTGGTCGCCAGGCGCCAAGGCGCGACCCGCCAACAAACCGGTTGCGTCCGGCGGTGCGCTCAAATTCAAACGCCGTGACAGCGTGCAGCACGCCACCTTTGGCATCGGCACCGTCATCGAGAGCGAAGCCACGCGCGATGGCGACGAACAGGTGACGGTCGCCTTCCCCGGCGTCGGCATCAAGAAGTTGCTGGTCTCGCTGGCAAATCTCAAGAAACTCTAGGGGCGTCCAAATGAGCGAGCAACCACTGAGTGAACAATCACTGAGTGAACACGCGCCAGCCGCTGCCTTGACGTCACCGCCCTGGCCGCGCACGGTCAAGACGATTGCCGCCGTGGCGTTCCTGGTGTTGGGAGCGCTGGCATTCTGGCGCTTTTTCGAGTTCGTCCAGATGTTCGTGCTGGCGGCCTTGCTGGCCTTCATCCTGCATCCAATCCTGGCGTTTTTGCAACGTTGGGTGCGGCTGCCACGCGGCGTTGCCGTACTCTTGACCTACATCTTCTTCATACTGGTCATTGGCGTTGTGGGGCTGTTGGTCGGTGCGCTGGTGCAGACGCAGATAGGCGGTTTGATCAACAACGTCCTGGAGACGGTGCGCGGCATCACCGTGTTTGTCGAGCAACTCCTTGCCAGACTCACCAACACCACCCTCCAGTTAGGGCGCTTTCGCCTGCAACTTCCCCCAGTTCAGGCCAGCCAAGTGCTCCCACAATTCTATGAGTCGTTGGTCAGCCAGGCGAGCGAATTCATCGGCCAGGGCAGCTCTCTGGTGACAGGCGTGGCGCAGACTGCACTGGTGACGCTAACACGCGGCATCGTCACGGTAGTGCTCTCGATTTACCTGTTGCTGGATGGCCCACGCGTCTTTACCTTCTTGCAGAAGACAGCGCAACAAAGCGGCTACGGCGCCGACGCCGCCATTCTGATTGAGGATTTTCAGAACACCTGGAACACTTACTTTCGCGGCCAGGTGCTGCTGGCGTTGATCATGGGTGTGCTGGTGAGTGCAGCCCTTTTTGCGCTGCGCGTCGACAATCCGTTGGCGCTGGGCATTCTAGCGGGTGTACTCGAACTGGCGCCGGTGCTTGGTCAGTATCTTTCGATGGTGATCATCGTGGCATTGGTTTTCTTTCAACCCGAACCGGCGGCAGGTCTACAACCCTGGCTCTACACACTGCTGGTGGCCGGTGTGCTCTTTGGCATTCAGCAGATTCAAGGCACTGTCATTCTGCCTCGCATTCATGGCCGTACGCTGGCGTTGCATCCAGTGTTGATCCTGCTGGGCGTGCTGATGGGCATCTCCTTCGCTGGCGTGCTGGGCGCGATCCTGGCGCCACCGCTGCTGGCGACGATCAAATTGTTCAGCATCTACATCTGGCGCAAGATGTTGGATATTCCACCGTTCGAGGACGAAGCGCACCGGGGACAAGATGAGGATGCGACGGAAAAAGTCTAGTCGAAGCCACATCGCGCCCGCATGTGAGAATGCTGTTATCCACCAGTTGTCTCATCCTTGATGCTCCATTCTACTTGAGCCTGTGCGAGCATTGCGGCATCTGGCAATGCGTCACCGTAGCGCACAGCAACATAGGCGGTGGTCAGTGCGTGCAGCGCCAGTTCCTGCTCTGCTGTGAGTTCGGTAAGCTCTGCTGCATACGCTTGCGGGGTGGCGCCCGGGGGACGCGGCTGCCTGCGCGCAGCCATAGCGGCAAGGAAGTTTTGATAGTGCGCTCGAATCCGCCGTCGCGCTGGGGCTTCATCATCAAGCGGCAGGAAAGTTGCACCAGCAGCAGAGCGCGGCGACTGCCTCAGTCGCGCCCATAGCGCCCGCAGTTGCGCGTTGAGCAGCGCACGCGACAAGATCGACTCGCGCGTCTCATCCACCTCCGGCGTCGCCGCCAGGTTGAACAGACGCAACGCCAGCGCAAAGATAATCGCCGCCGCCACGATCACCGCCACGATCACGCCCCAACGCAGCGGCTCCACCAAGTCAGCGGATGGCCCCGAAGCCTGATCCAGGAACAATGGCGAGAGTGGCTGAAACTCAGCGCTTTGCGTAAAAGCTTCGGGCGCTTGCAGGCTGGCAATCAGACGGCGCAACCACTCGATTAGCGGGGAGAGCACCCAGAAGAGCACATATACAGCGGCGTACAGCACAGCCAGGAGCACTTGCGACAGTATATCAACAACCGGCGACAACAAACCTAGAAGTTGCGCCACCGTTTCCGGTGCAATCAGAGCGCTCGCCACCAGCGCCAGCAAGATCACGCCGGCTATCACAAAGGCCACGCTGACCAGCCAGTAACGATTCAGCCGCAACCGCACGCTGGCGCCTGCACCCCCAGCATAGAGCGAGCGCTCCACACTGGCCAGCGCCAGCCCCGCCATCCCCGTCGCTACAAATGCGATCAGCCACCACTGCGCGCCTGGCGCCACCGGTGCGTTTGCCAGCCGGCTGCCCACCAGCAGCGCGGCAAAGGCAACGCTGCCGGTGACAAACGCACCGGTGATCATCTCATGGTCGGTGGGCTTGCCCGCGTCCAGCACCCCGCGCAGCCAGAGCCACGCCGCGACAAAGAAGGCCAGCACCGCAGGCGCCATCTCACGCGCCCAGAGTGCGGGGGTTCCCGTAGCAACTTGCAGCCAGCGCACATCCCAGATCGCCAGCGGCTGGCCGTACTGCCACCAGATGAGCAACAGGAGGATCGGCGGACTGAGTACGGCGATCCATATCCGCGCCTGGCGGAGGTTTGGGGCATGCGCGGCCGCAAGCCGCGCCACCACGCGCCCGCCGAGGAGCAGAGCCAGGAGCGACCACATTGGCAACACGGGCAGCAAGTAGGAAGGCGCCATCCATGCACCGAGCGCCAGTAGCCACGGCCACAACCATGCCACGCGCATTGTCGCCAGCAGCACAGCCAATAGCCAGGTCAGCCGCGCCGACGCAGCAGGGGCAGCAGTCAAGACGAACTCCTTTCCAGGCAAGCTGATGATGTCGCCAGTGTAATCGCATGTATGCTTTCATGCCAACATCGGGACAGGTCGGGATGCACGGCTTGGATGGTCGAACAGACGACCAATAGCAGACCCCGCGCGCTTTTTTCATCGTTACACAACTGCAGAACAATGCTGTATAATGCGCAGCGCGGTTGTCCTGCGCAACAAATACTCCCCACGGAGCGAACCTGTGGTTTATACCGTGTCATACGCCGACAACTCGCTGCGGCGTCCTCCCCCCCGCCAACAATGTAACTTTGGATAGGTGTAGCAGTATCGGAGGAACCAAACAATGAAGCAAAATGGAGAAGGAGCCAAACCGGCGCCTTATCCTGGCATACCGACGACCACGGATGGCAGCGGCGCGGTAAGCTGGGTGGAAACTCACATCACACAGGGCGCGTGTGCGTACCCCATCACCTCCTCTACGGTGATGGGCGGCAATTATGCCCAAGCCGTTGCAAACGGTCAGACCAATCTATGGGGCGATCATCTCGTCTTCATGGAGCCGGAAAGCGAACACTCTTCGGCATCGGCGGCGGAGGGCTTCGCCTTGGCTGGCGGGCGCGTGACCAATTTCACCTCCGGGCAGGGGCTGATCTTGATGAAAGAGGTGCTTTATGTCATCTCTGGCAAACGGCTACCTGTCGTCTTTCATATCGGTGCGCGGGCGCTGACCAGCCACAGCCTCAACGTGCACGCAGGCCACGACGACATCATGGGCGTTGCCGACACAGGCTGGGGCATGGTGATGGCGCGCAACGCTCAAGGCGCCGCCGACCTGGCGCTGATCTGCCGACGCGCCGCCGAGGATAGCGAAACGCCCTTCTTGAATGCCCAGGACGGCTTTCTAACGACGCACACGATCGAGAATGTCTTGCTGCCCGAACCGGAGCTGATGAAGGAATATATCGGCGATCCAAAATTGAAGCTACGCAACTTGATGGACCCGCACCAGCCCGTCATGTCCGGCGTCGTGCAGAACCAGGACAGCTACATGAAGGGCAAGATTGCGCAGCGCTACTTCTACGACCGCGTCAAGCCGGCGCTCCAACATGCGATGGATGAGTATGCACGGCTGACCGGACGACGTTACGGCATGGTTGAGCCGTACCGCATGGAGGACGCCGAGTACGCCATCGTCTGCATGGGCAGCATGGCAGAGACCGCCGCTGTCACCTGCGACTATCTTCGTGAACAGACCGGCTTGAAGATCGGCGTGCTGCATGTCACCGTGTTCCGACCTTTCCCTAGCGCCGAACTGGTGGAAGCGCTCAAACATCTGCGCGCCTTCACCGTGATCGAGCGCATGGACAATCCGATGGGCCAGAGCAATCCGCTCACCGCCGAGATCAAAGCGGCGTTTGCCGATGCGCTCAACGACGCTCCGGGCTATCCGCGCGTCCACCGCCTGCCGGTCATCTATTCGGGTTCGGCGGGGCTGGGCAGTCGCGATGTGCGACCAGGAGATTTCATTGCCGTTGCGAAGAACATGGTGGACGGCGGGCGACGCTACTTCGTGTTGGGCATCAAGCATGAACTGGCATTGACAAGCGACTTCGACCCCGATGTACGCCCCAAGACAGCCTTCTCGATGCGCGGGCACTCGGTCGGCGGCTACGGTTCAGTCACGACGAACAAGATCATCGCCACGATCGTTGGCGACCTGTTCGACCTCTACGTCCAGGCATATCCAAAATATGGCTCGGAAAAGAAGGGACTGCCCACAACGTACTATCTCACTGCCGCCGCCGAACCGATTCGCACCCACTGCGAACTAAACTACGTTGACTTTGTGCCGCTCAATGATGTCAACGCCTTCAACCTGGGCAACCCGCTCAAGGGCTTGCAGCCAGGCGGCGTCACCTTTGTCCAGGCGCGGCAGCGCGACCCACGCGAAGTGTGGGCGAACATTCCCGAATACGCGCGGCGCATCATCCGACGCAACAACATTCGCGTGCTCTATCTCGACGCGGCGGCGATTGCGCGTGAAGTCGCTTCGGAGCCTGACCTGCAGGTGCGCATGCAAGGTATTGTGCTGCTCGGCGTCTTCCTCAAGGCAACGCCCTTCCTCCAGGCGCGCCACCTAAGCCAGGAAGAGTTGATGGCGGGCGTGGAAAAGAGTCTGCGCAAGTACTTTGGTAAGCGCAGCGAACAGGTCGTGCAGGACAACCTGATGGCGGTGCGTCGCGGTTACAGCGAAGTGCAGGAAATCCCGCGCGCCATCATCGAACAGGAAGAAAAGATCACGGTC
The DNA here is from genome assembly GCA_003451595.1 of Chloroflexota bacterium. Taxonomy (GTDB): domain Bacteria; phylum Chloroflexota; class Anaerolineae; order Caldilineales; family Caldilineaceae; genus Caldilinea. The sequence goes on from DMDA01000082.1 coordinate 40,377, forward strand.
GAGACCAATGGCCGCCTGGTGCGCGATGTCATGCACAGCGGCGTCGTCGCCTGCCACGCCGATACGCCCCTCCCCAGAGTGGTCAAGGCGATGGCTGACCAACAGATCAGCGCCGTCGTCGTCGTGGACAAACAAGGCTACCTGGAGGGGCTGGTCAGCGCCACCGACCTGGTCAAAGCGGAAGCCAGCAACCGCGAGTTCACAACGCTGCCCGATATCCTGCCCGAACACATCATGACGCGCAACGTGATCACAACGACCCCCACCGAGCCACTGGCCGACGCCGTCAACAAGCTGATCGAAAACCGCATCCATCGGCTGGTTGTGGTGCAGCCCGAAAATGGCCACAGCCGCCCCGTCGGCATCCTGTCGGTCACCGATCTGGCGCAACTCCCCATCCGCAGTTGACTGCGTATTCAACCAAAGGAGAAATCGATTATGTCTACACTATCTCCCCTCTTTCTCATCGATGAAGAGTTCGCTGCGCCCCCGCCCAAAATTCACTCGCGCGCCGGTGACGCCGAAGGCCTGGGGGTCTTGATCAAGGAGGCCGGCGCCAGCAAGGAAACGCACGCCGTTGGCATCGAAAACACGATCTTCGAGATCGATCTGGAAGGTTACGTCGAAGATTTCAACGAGCGGGTCATCGGCGCTTACAACGCCGGGGCGGATGACGATCTGCCCGCCGATATCGGCGTGGCGCGTTCGCTGGTGCCGGCGGGCACGGGCGTGTTGCGCGACTTCTCCTACATCGCGCCGCAGATTCCCGAGTATGATCAGGCCAAATGTGTGGGCTGCATGACATGCGTCACCGAGTGCCCGGACACCGCCATCCTGGGCAAGGTCGTCATGCCTGATGTGCTGGAGCTGGCGCTCGCCGAAACGCCGGAAGATGAACGCGCGTGGCTCTCCCAGCAGTGGGCCATCACCACCAAGTTTTACAACGTGCCGGAGAAGAAGGAACCCGGTTCGGGCGGCAAGTTCGGCATCTTTATCGATCCGACCAAGTGCAAAGGCTGCGCCGAGTGCGTGCAGGTCTGCGCTGACCTTGGCTACAACGCGCTGCGGATGATCGAAAAGGAAGAAGACACCATCCCCAAGTATCGCCACGCCTTCGACTTCTTCCGCAAGCTGCCGCCCACGCCCGATCGCTTCATCTCGGACCGCGTGCTGGTCGATATGATGCTGGCGGATCGCAGCCTGCTCTACGTCGGCGGCGCCGGTTCGTGTGCGGGCTGCGGTGAGGCCACCGCGCTGCGCATGTGGATGGCCGCCACCGCGTTTGCAGTTGGTCGCGAGAACATCGGCATTGTCAATTCGACCGGTTGTTCGACCGTCTACGCCAGCACCTATCCCTACAACCCGTGGGCCGTGTCGTGGACCAACTCGCTCTTTGAGAACGGGCCGACCGACGCCATGGGCGTGCGCGCGCGTTGGGATCAGATGGGCTGGGAGGACAAAAAATTGTGGGTCATCGGCGGTGACGGCGCCATGCTTGACATCGGCTTCGCCAGCCTCAGCCGCATGTTGGCGAGCGGCATGAACATCAAGGTGCTGGTGCTGGACACCCAGGTTTATTCCAACACCGGTGGTCAATCCTCCACTGGCACCTTCCAGGGCCAGGGCACCAAGATGAGTCCGTTCGGCAAGGCGGAGATGGGCAAAAGTGAGGCGCGCAAAGAGATCGCCAACATCGCCATGATGCACCCCAACGTCTACGTGGCGCAGACAACCGCCGCCCATATGAATCACTTCTACCGCGCCGTTCTGGAAGCGAATGCTTATCCTGGCCCGGCGCTGGTCAGCGTCTACACCACCTGCCAGCCGGAACATGGCGTCGGCGACCACGAGGCCAGCCAACGCGCCCGCGCCGCCGTCGATAGTCGCGCCTTTCCGCTGCTGATCTATGACCCGCGCAAGGGCGACACCTTCCGCGAACGGCTTGATCTGAAGGGCAACCCGGCCGTGCAGGAAGACTGGTACGTCAATCCAAAGACGAAGGAACCCTTCACCTTCATCGACTTTGCGCGCGGGGAGGGGCGCTTCGCCAAGCACTTCGACGCTGCAGGCAACCCCAGCCCCATGTTGCTGGCGGCCAAAGCGGAGCGGCTTGCTAACTGGCGGCTGCTGCAAGACCTGGCCGGTGTCCGCGAAGCGGCGAAAAAATAACGACTCTGTGGTTGAGTCAACGGCGCTGCCGTTGACTCAACCACTCCACGTAAACCCCTACCAGTAGCGGCGGCTATGAGCCGCCGGCGCTCGATGGCAGAGTCAGGCCAATAAGGCGTCAATTTCTCTCACTTCCGGTCAAAGTGATGGCGGCAATGTTTGCCCAGGCCGCATGCCCGCCAACGGGATAGGTGCGCACGCCTGGAATTGGCGGCGCGTCGCACGCTGCCCCCAGTGTAATCAACGCCAGCGCAAAGCCCCGGTCATGTAGATACAGCAGCGTGCGGCGCAGCGACTCGGTCAGCAACGCCGTCACCACGACGATTGTCGTGCCGTAGGGAAGATGCACCCCTTCGTAACGCAGCGTCTCCTCCAGCGGCCAGCGGCCAAAGGGCACCAGGCGCGCCAGCGCCTCGAAGATCAGCGTCAACTGGTCGCGATGTCCCGCCGGACGAATCCGGACGACCTGCGCGCCGGGTTGCGTGATGGTGTTGGCAAATAGTCCAACCGCCTGCCCCTGCTCCCACGCCCAGTGCGCCAGCGACGCCGACGTCGTGATGGCATATTCCTGCAAGTCAGGATCGTAGCCTTCCCAGGCATGTTCATGCGTGTTGATATTGAGAAAGAGCGCCAGGGGGCGATTGGCCGACGCGTCGAAGGTCTTGGTTTGCAAGCTGCCGCGCCGCGCCGTTGCCTTCCAGTGAACATAGCGCATGCTGTCGCCAGAGACATAATCACGCGCACCGTTGAGCCGCAGCGGGTCTTCCGCAAGCTGGCGCATGGCGCGGAACTCGCCGAAGGGGCGATCCGCTGGCAGCCCCAGCGCGGTTAGCGGCACGACGCGTGGATAGACGAGCAACGTGTCGATCGCCGCAACCTCGACTTCGCGCACCGCAAAGCCGAACATATCGCCGGAGAGCAGCCGCGCTGGGCCAAAGGCCCATGCCCCGCGCTGCACCCCCTGCACGCGATAGTGACGGGTGACGCGTTCATACCAGCGCAACGAGACCAGGTTGATCAGTCGCACTCGGCCTGGGCGGTGGCTGTGAGAGAGTCGCGCCGGTTGGATGGTCAGCGCTCTGGGCAGTTCGTCCTCAGCGCGCAGCCAGGCCAGCGGCAGCGGCTTGGCATTGATCAGCTCAATATCGAGCGTTGCCTCGTCACCATGAAAAAGGCGCAGTTGGGAGAAACGACGGCGATAGCTCACACCGACCAGACACACACGCCACCAGAGCAGCGCAGCGCCAGCGATCAAGGCCAGCAGAAGCGTCAGCAGCAGTAAAGGCGCGCTGCGCAATACTACAGCCAGCAGCGCCAGCCCCAACAGCGCCCATGCCCAGGGCTTCACGCGCGCACGCTCCAGGTCTCTTCGACCGGCACCGGCGTCTGGTCGAGCAAGCGCTTGATCACGTTATCGGCCTTCTGGCCGCGTAGCCGGCTCTCCGGGCTGAGAATGAGACGATGCGCCAGCACGGGCTGCGCCAACGTCTGCAAATCGTCGGGGGTGACAAACTCACGCCCTCGTATGGCCGCCAGCGCCTGTGCTGCGCGCAGCCAGGCTAGCGCCCCGCGCGGGCTGACGCCCAGCTCGACTGCCGGGTCGATGCGCGAGGCGTGCACCAAGTCGAGCAGGTAATCTTCCACCACCGCATGACAGGCAACCTGGCGGCAACGGGCGGAGAGTTGGCGCACCTCGGCGGCGCCGATCAGCGGCTCTATTTCCCACAGCGGATTGCTGGTGCGGAAGCGACGAAGGATCATGCGCTCATCTTCGCGGCTGGGATAGCCCATCGCCACGCGCAGCAGAAAGCGGTCAAGCTGTGCTTCGGGCAGCGGAAAGGTGCCCTCCAGCTCCACCGGGTTCTGCGTCGCCAACACCAGGAACGGATAGGCAAGCGGGCGCGTCACACCGTCGACGGTGACCTGACGTTCTTCCATCGCTTCGAGCAAGGCGGACTGCGTGCGCGGGCCGGCGCGGTTGATCTCATCGGCCAGCACCACTTCGGCCAGGATCGGGCCGCCGCGATATTCGAAGTCGCCCAGCTTTTGATTGAACACGTTGACGCCGGTGATGTCGGAGGGCAGCAGATCGGGCGTGAACTGGATGCGGCTGAAGGTGCAGCCTAGCGACCGCGCCAGCGTCTTCGCCAGCATTGTCTTGCCGATGCCCGGCACATCCTCCAACAACACATGACCATCACAAAAGAGGGCAACCAGCAGTAATTCAATGACGGCGTCCTTGCCGACGATCACACGGTCGATTTGCTCACGCAGGCGGCGGGCCGTTGCGGCTACGTCGCTGATCTCTACACTTGGATTCGATGACATGACTGGACTTTCAGATGGATTGGGCGTACAGAATCGCCAGTAAACAGAATCGCCAGTAAGACGGATAGTGCTTCGGCAGGATGCAGATCGCTGTATCTGTGCAGAATGCCATGCGCAGGCGGATCGCGCAAGCAAGCAGCAACAGCAATCTCCCCTGGTCAGGCAATGGATGCAATGCGAACCTATCGTGACGCAATTGTGACGCGTTCATCGCCAGCCATAGCAAGCGCATGACCTCGCTGTCGGCTCATACTGGTGGCATCCGACCACCTCGCTCCGGCTGACGAGCATCGCCGTGTCGTTCGATAATTGACCACAGAGGAGAAAACCATGTCCACGCATTCTCAACATCTGTTTTTGGCAGCAGAACAATGCAAGGCGTCAACACAGCTTGCACGTTCGCTGCATCGCAGCGCCGCCGGACAAACGCGGCTGCTCTGCATCGTCCTGATGCTGTGCATCTCGCTGGCGCTCATGACATCGGCCCTTCCCGCACGCGCTGCACCTGCCGCGCCGCTGGCGGTCACGGTGGAATTGCTCGCCGTCGAAGACGCGGGCGCCGTACAGAGCGTTCCCACCTTCACCGGCGGCGGTACGCCCTATTTTGTACTCAACTCCCGACCTGGCGGCAGTTTCGATCACAACCTAGTGCTGTTCGATCTGGCGGCAATCCCGGCTGATGCGGTGATCAACAGCGCCCTTCTGCGCTTGCATGTCAACGCCTCCGCTAATCCGCTCGACATTGAGTTAGGACGCGTCGAAGGCGTCTGGGATGAAGGAACGCTCACCTGGAATAACAAACCTGCCATCACGTGGGGCGGCGCTCCCTTCACGCAGAATGCACCCGCCGTTGGCGATGTCGACTGGGTGATCACCGCACAGGTGCAGGCATGGCTTGCGGGCGCGCAGCCCAACTACGGCATTGCCCTGCGCGGGGTGACGACAGGAACGGGTGGCGTGCGTGCGGATACGCGCGAAGGCGCCATCGCTCCGCGCCTGGTCGTCACCTACACGCTCCCAGCCGAAGAAGGGCCGCGCCCTGACCTGGGCGACGCCCCCGACAGTAGCAACCATCATGGCGTCAGCAACACAGCGTATCTGGCTGGAACCGTACCGGGCAACTTCCCAACGGTGTGGGATGTACCAACGGGTCAGGTTGCCGGTCCGCGCCATGCCAATCAGACGCTGGAAGGCTGGCTGGGTGAGGCGCTGTCGCGCGAGGTGGAGGCCGATCAAGGACCAGATCAGGATGGGCCGAACAACATCTTGCGCAACGCCAGCGGCGTGATCGGCGATGTTGCCGACAAAGATCGCGGCGACGATGGGTGGCGCAACCGTCAAGTCAAGTTCTTCGATTGCCAGCGCACCACGCTCGAAGTGCGCATCAGCAAAGCCGCCGCCGCCACGCGCAACTTCATGTATCTGAACGTCTGGTTGGATGGCAACCGCGATGGCGACTGGGCTGACATCCATCCTTGCCAGGCGACGGAAACCGAACCGGCGCAAGCTGGCTACGAGTGGATCGTGCAGAACTATGTGGTGGACATGACCGCCATTACCGCTGGCGGGTCGCGCGATTTCCTGATCAACACCGAGAAACTCCTCAACACGGCTGAAGGTTTGCCACACTGGATGCGCTTTACGCTGAGTGAGGCGCCTGCGGTTCAGCCTCCCTTCACCGGTGACGGCCCCGGCCTGCCCGACGGTCGCGGCCCGCACCCCGCCGATGCACCAAGCGGCTATCAATTCGGTGAAACCGAAGACATCTATCAGAAACCGGCGCCTGCTGGCGAGGATGGGACGTTGCAGTTGCAGAAGCGCGTCATCACGACGGTGGAGCCAACCGAGTGGATTGACTACGTGACCTACGAAATTCGGCTGAAACACATCGGCGGCAGTCAGCCCGTTCAGGCGCAGATTCGCGATGAGCTGCCGTATCCGCTGATCGTCTATCCAACAATTCTGAATGGCAACATTGAATACGTCAGGGTCGAAAGCCCGACCAATGGGGCGATGCCACTGCAAGCGGCGCTGGACGTGCGCCCCCCGCAAGGCGGCAACCCGCCGCAACAGATCGTGAAATGGGCCGGCGCCATCGCTCCTGACGCCGAAGTGGTGTTGACCTTCCAGGTGCGCGTGCTGGCACTATGCGCGGCCAATCAACAGACGATGACTTTCACCAACACGGCGCAGGCGCGCAAGCAGGGCGATGGCGCTATTTTGACGGCAACAGACGACTTCACCGCGAAGTGCATCAACTACGACGAAAATCATCTCGACTTCGAGCCGGAGCCAATCACCGACGCGGTTGACCTGGACGAACTGACACACGCAACGGTGCGCTACACAATCACCAACAGTCACCCGTTTACAGTTGCACTGGGCGTCTTCCAACTGCCACCCACTGGCGCAGTGACAGGCGCCACCGCCAGTGCGCCGCGCTTCTTGGGGCGTGTGACGCTGCCGCCGAATGCCGTCACGCCCGCCGCTTTCGAGCTAAACCTGGCGCAAGACGCCGGCCTCACCCTGGCTGACGACCTGCACAACGAAGCGCGCCTTTCCTTCTGCATGCTGCCCGACGCCAACGACGTCTGCCCGGACGCACAGCTATACCCGCAACTGCACGGTGAGCTGCCGCCGATCCCGCTGCCGCTGCGCACCAACGACCTTGGCGACGCGCCCGACAGCAGCAACCATGCTGGCGTAGCGATGGCGGCGTTTGGCGGCGTAGCGGCGCGCTATCCCACCGTCTTCGACCCGACGACCGGGCTGCCCGAAGGTCCGCTACACCGCGCCCCGCGCCCCTTCCATCTGGGCAAGCGCGTCAGCCTGGAAGCAGAAGCCGATCTTGGCCCGGATCAAGACCCACTCAACAACATCGTGCCCCTCGCCGCCGATCCAGACAACGATCGCGCTGACGACGGGACGAACCTGGCGCTCTGGAACTTGAGCGGTTGTGCGATGACGAACCTGCCCGTGCAGGTCTTCATCAGCCCGGCGGCGGTGGTCTACTTCCAGCAACTGGGGACGCCTGGCTACATCAACATCTGGCTGGACAGCAACCGTGACGGCGACTGGGAAGATGCCACGCAGTGCGCCGGGCAACCGGCGGTGGAGCACATCGTCATCGACGCTCCGGTGAATGTGGTGGGCCTCGGCGCTGGGTTGCACACCCTCAACGTCCCCACCGGGTTGATCCCACCGCCGATCACCGATCAGTCGATGTGGGTGCGCATCACCTTGAGCGAACGCCCGTCGAACAAGACGCTGACCGCAGGCGCGCTGAGCTACGGCGATGGTCGCGGCTATCCGCAGCCCTTCCGCACCGGCGAGACGGAGGACTATCTCTACTGGCCAGCAGGCGCGGCGGGCGCCGGGCCTGATCTGGAAGTGGCGTTGAGCGCACGCACGGAGCGGAGCGTTGCACAGGTCGGGCTTGTGCAAGGGGCAACCGTCGATCAACTCGGCAACTTCGAGATACAGTTGTTCAAGATCGAGTACAGCAATCGCGGCGCGACGACAGCGCAGAACGCACTGCTGGAGTTCCAGATTCCTCAGCAGTTGCGCGGAGCCGAGCTTGCGATGCTCCAGGCGCCAAGCATCCGCAGTGAGAGCATTTCGTTCAACTTCGATAAACTACAATTTACGCTTGACCCACTGGCGCCCGGCCAGGGCGGCGCCATTGTCCTCGGTTGGTATGGCTGCATCACCTGCACCGTGAGCGCCGCCGGCGCCGCTTTGGATTCCCCAGCCACCGTCACCGCACAGATGAGCGGCGACGTCGATACAAGCAACAACCAGAGCAGCGCCGTTGCACGCGGTCTGCTTAGCTCGCCCATCATCGGCGCATTCATGGACTACACCGACGACGCAGTGATGGATCGCGTCATCACCGGGCGCGCCGCCACCTGCCGCGCCGAGCAAACTCTGCACGGCCGCGCCGAGCCAAACCGCATCATCGCCATTCTCATCGGTTTGCAACAGGTAGCCACGGTCACCAGCGACGCCAATGGCGACTTCAGCTACACAGTGACGCTGCCCAATGGCCTGCACCGGGTCAGCGCCCGCTATGCACAACCCGGTGTGAATGCGGCGCAGGTTGAGATCGTCTCCCCACGTGATGTGGCTTCTGGGCAGGCGACCGGGATCCTGGTCGACACATCGCTGCCCTACGACCCGATGAGCGTCACCTTCACCGACAGTCAGGGGCGCACGATCGCTATGCCAACGCTGGGTTACTCCTTTGGCGCCACGCAGACTGGTGCGTTCCTGCGCAGTGGTGAGACCTACACTGTCGGTGTGGATAGCTGTGGCGGTGCACTCAATCAATTCTACAAGATCACCTCCGAGGAAATTCTAATCTCTTCCCTGACCGACCCCGACGGCGACGGGCGTTACACGGGCAGTTTCACCTACAACCCAGGGGTGACGACCGCGAATGCCGACGCAATTGCGGAGCTGCAACTGGTCACCGGTGCGGGCGCCACACAGCAGCGTTACGGCGTCAGTGTGCAACCGCTGCCGACGGCCGTCGTGCGCAGTCAGACAACCATGCAACCGCTGGCAAGTGCAGTCGTGACGGCATTGGCGGCGCAACTGGCGGACGGAGCGCAGAGAATATACGAACTGGTGGCGCCGGCTGTACTTGGCCAACCAAACCCGACGGCCACAGGCGCCGATGGCAGCTACAGCTTTGTGGCGCCTGCCGGCGCCTACCGTCTCAATGTGGTGCAGAATGGCTACCAGCCCTATCGCACCGCCGACATCGACGTTGCGACAGGGGCACTGGCAATGGATGTTGCGCTGGCGCCATTGGTGGCCGACGCCGCCACACATACGGTCTACATGACCGCCAGTGGCTTCGAACCGGCGACGCTGGTCGTGCCGCCCGGCAGCGTTGTGGAGTTTGTCAACCTCGACCTGACAGAACACGGCGCACGTCACCCCAGCGCGTGGGACAGCGGCTTGCTGGCAACCGGCGAGCGCTTCAAGGTCAGGTTGGACACCGCCGGAACTTTCGTCTACGCTGACGTCGCCGATGCGCTCAACCAGGGGGGGATCGTGATTGCGAACGAGACGCCAGTAGCGCGCAGCCTCTACCTCCCAGTTGTGACGCGGTAGCGCCAAGTCTTTCTTCAACACTGGGCGATATTGACATCGCCCAGTGTGTTCAACTGAGCAATCATCGATGTCGGTCAACTACTGCGGGTGTTGTGCAATCGCGGCGGTTGACCGACATCGATGGCTCTCTTGAGCAAACACACGGCGCAATGAACATTGTATAACTCGCAGTGCTGCTATAATGAGACAACCTTTACGCATCGTGCAGCAGCAGGAGCGACAAAGAGAGAATACGCAATCAATGACATCCCTACAATCAACCCATCTAGCCTGATCAGGGGCAGCATTGGGGCGCCGTAAAGAGATTTTGACGACATTTGCGAGGAATAATGACTACCTACAACACTGTACTGTATGCAACGGAGGGCGCTGTCGCCGTAATCCGCATGAATCGGGTCGAACGGCGCAACGCCTTCACACCGGAGATGTTGACGGAGTTGAACGACGCCTTTCGCCATGCCGAAGAGGACGCATCGGTGCGCGCCATCGTGCTGACAGGAGAAGGCCCGACCTTCAGCGCCGGTCAAGACCTCAGCATCTTCACGGGCGCCGTCGACGCCGCCAACGTGCGTGAAGCGATCAAGACTTACTACAAGCCGCTGATCCTGCGCATGGTGACGATGCCCAAGATCATTATCGGCGCCATTAACGGCGGCGCCGCCGGGGCCGGCGCGTCGCTGGCGCTGGCGTGCGACCTGCGCATCATGGCCGATGATGGCTATCTCTTGCAGGCGTTCTCCAACATCGGGCTGGTGCCAGACGCCGGCTCCACCTGGTTCATGGCGCGCATGGTGGGGTACAGCCGCGCCCTGCAATTCTGCATCGAGGCGGAACGCATCTCCGCGCCCGATTGTTTGCAGCTGGGCCTGTGTAATGAAGTAGTGACCGCCTCATTCTTGATGCACAAAACGCTGGAGCGAGCGCAAGCGCTGGCGAGTCGTCCCAGCAAGGCGTTGGGCTGGACCAAACAGGCGCTCAATGCGTCTATGCACAGCTCACTCGATGCCGCCATCGACTATGAGGCTGAACTCCAGGCGCACGCCATCGCCACGCAAGATCACAAGGAAGGCGTGATGGCCTTCTTGCAGAAACGAGCGCCGGTGTTTCGAGGCGAATAATCTCCAGTTTCGGCGTGGAGATTGGCGATTGGGTGTGAGAAAGGAGTCTTCGCTTGACTTCACGGTTTGATTTGACTGGCAAGGTTGCGATTGTGACGGGAGCATCGCGTGGGATCGGCGCAGCGATCGCAGTGGCGCTGGCAGAAGCAGGCGCGCGCGTCGTGCTTGCCAGCCGCAAGCAGGAGAATGTGGACGCAGTGGCCGCGCAGATTCAAGCACAGGGCGGCGCCGCGCTGGCGGTGGCGGCGCATACAGGCGACGCGGCGGCAGTGGCGGCGCTGGTGGAAACCTCCGTCGCCACCTACGGCGGCGTCGATATTCTTGTCAACAACGCAGCGACAAACCCACACTTCGGCCCGCTGTTGACGGCGGAAGAGAGCCACTGGGACAAAACATTCGACGTCAACGTCAAGGGCTATCTGCGCATGATCAAGGCCTGCGTGCCAGTCATGCAGGCGCGGGGCGGCGGCAAGGTGATCAACCTGGCGTCGATTGCAGGCAAGATTCCGCAGCCAGGCATGGGCGTCTACTGCGTCACCAAAGCCGGTGTCATCATGCTGACCGAGGTGCTGGCAGCGGAGCTGGCGCCGCTCAACATCCAGGTCAACGCCATTGCGCCCGGTTTTGTCAAGACCAAGTTCAGTGCTGCGATCTGGTCAAATGCAGCGATGAATGCGGCGGTGCTGGCGGGCATCCCGCAACAGCGGATGGCCGAACCGGAAGAGATCGCAGGCATTGCGCTCTATCTGGCCTCACCGGCGGCGAGCTTCACCACCGGCGCCACGATCATGGTGGATGGCGGACAGGCTGTTGGCAATCCACTCTACGCGTTGACGAATCGCTGAAAGCGTGTTATGTTGCCCCCGCCCTCGCTAGGTAATTATCGGACAACACGCACAGGCGTCTTGTCTGTCAACTGTGCATTCTTGCTTGAGGAGTCATTACGATGAGTATTTTGTCACCTTCCCCGGTCGCCACCCTGCCCGACTGGGTCGATATGCCCGACCCGCGCACACAACTGGCGCACGCTGATCCGGAGCTGTACGCCGCCATCGAGATGGAGCGCCAACGCCAGGCGAACGGCATCGAACTGATTGCCAGCGAGAACTATGTTTCAGCAGCGGTGTTGGCGGCATTGGGCAGCGTCCTGACCAACAAATATGCTGAAGGCTACCCTGGAAAACGCTACTACGGCGGCTGCGATGCGGTGGATATCGCCGAGAACCTGGCGATTGCGCGGGCGAAGCAACTCTTTGGCGCCGACCATGCCAACGTCCAGCCGCACTCTGGCGCACAGGCGAATGAAGCCGTCTACTACGCGCTGCTCAAGCCGGGTGATGCGGTGCTGGGCTTGAAGCTCGATCACGGCGGCCACCTGACGCATGGCTTCCATCTCAACAGTTCAGGCAAACTGTACAACTTTCAGCACTACGGCGTCGATCCACAGACCGAACGCATCGACTATGACGAAGTGGAGCAGCTGGCGTTAGTGCACCAGCCGAAGTTGCTCGTCGCTGGCGCCAGCGCCTATCCGCGTTTCTGGGACTTCGCCCGCCTGCGCGCGATTGCCGACAAGGTGGGTGCGCGCTTGATGATGGACATGGCGCACATCGCCGGGTTGGTGGCGGCGAAACTGCATCCCGACCCCGTGCCCTACTGCGATGTCGTGACGACTACAACGCATAAGACATTGCGCGGGCCGCGCGGCGGTTTGATCCTTTGCCGCGCCGAGCTGGCAAAGGAGATCGACAAGGCGGTCTTTCCCGGCACGCAAGGCGGCCCGCTGATGCACGTCATCGCCTCAAAAGCGGTGGCCTTTGGCGAGGCGCTGCGCCCAGATTTCGTCGCCTATCAGCAGCGCGTGCTCGACAACGCACAAGTGTTGGCGCAGACGTTGCAAGCCGAGGGGCTGCGCATTGTCAGCGGCGGCACCGACAATCACCTGATGCTGGTCGATCTCAGCGTGTTGGGCGCCGACCGTCACGGCAATGAGATCACGGGCAAACTGGTGGAGAAGGCGCTCGACCACGCTGGCATCCACTGCAACAAGAACATGATCCCCTTCGACAAGAAGCCAGCATTGACGACGAGCGGCATTCGTCTCGGCACACCAGCCGGCACGACACGCGGCCTTGGCGCAGCGGAATTTGCACAGGTGGGGCGCTGGATCGCAATGATCGCCAAAGATCCAACCAATATGGACCTGCAGGAACAAGTGCAGATGGATGTCATGGCGATGATGAGCGCCTTCCCGGTGCCTGCATAGCGCAATCAACCTGTCCCGCACCAAATCTCGCCAGCCGGAAGCGCAGGCTTGCAATACCCTTCCACCGAAAGTCAGTCACCTGCGCTTCCAGCCATGATCAACCAGAAAAGCATAAGGTATGGCTGCCACAACAACATCGCAACCGCGCCGTTCCTGGTTTGGCACGCGCGAGCAAGTCGGCTGGTATTTCTACGATTGGGCAAATTCGGCCTTTTCGACAACGGTGGTTTCGGTCTTTCTCGGGCCGTATCTGACATCGGTGACGCGTGCGGCGGCGGATAGCGAGGGCTTCGTCTATCCATTGGGCATCACCGTGCGCGCCGATGCTTTTTTCCCCTACATGGTGTCGCTATCGGTGCTGTTACAGGTCTTCTTCCTGCCGATCATGGGGGCAATTGTCGACTACACCCATCTGAAGAAGCGGCTGATGGCGATCTTTGCCTACACCGGCGCTTTTGCCACCATCGGCCTTTACTTCTTGAATGGCGACAATTACCTGTTAGGTGGCATCCTCTTCCTCATCGCCAACCTGAGTTTTGGCGCGGCGATGGTTTGTTACAATGCTTTTCTGCCCGAAATCGCCGATCCCAATGAACGCGACAAGGTGTCATCCGTCGGCTGGGCGATGGGTTACCTGGGCGGCGGGTTGCTGCTGGCGTTGAATCTGGTCTTCTTCGCCCTGCACGATCGCTTTGGCGTCGATACAACCACGGCGGTGCGCATTAGCCTGGCGTCGGCGGGTCTGTGGTGGGCGCTGTTCACGCTGTTTCCTCTGGCGCGTTTGCAAAGTCGGCAACCACAGCGCCGGTTGCCGGCGGGTGAACGCTATCTGACGATTGGCTTCAAGCAACTGAGTCAGACGTTGCGCAGGTTGCCGCGCTACTCGCAAACACTGCTGTTCCTGGTGGCATATCTGCTCTACAACGATGGCATTCAGACGATCATTGCGCTGAGCGCACAATTTGGCAGCGAAGAGTTGGGCATGGGCGCCGACGAATTGCCGCCGCTCTTCCTGATGGTGCAGTTTGTCGCCTTTTTTGGCGCCCTGTTCTTCGGCTATCTGGCGCGCTGGATTGGCGCCAAGCGCGCGATCATTGTGAGTTTGCTGATTTGGACAGGCGTCACCATCTATGCCTATTCGCCCTTACTGGAGACAGGACGCCAGTTCTTCCTGCTTGGCGCCGTCATTGCGATGGTGTTGGGTGGGAGCCAGGCGTTGAGCCGCTCGCTCTTTTCGCAGATGATCCCCAAAGGTCAGGAAACGGAGTACTTCAGCCTCTACGAGATCAGCGAGCGCGGCACCAGCTGGCTAGGGCCGCTCTTCTTTGGGCTGGCGATCCAGTTCACGGGCAGCTATCGCGCTGCGGTGCTGGCGGTGGGCGTCTTCTTCGTCGCCGGCTTGATTTTGCTGCCGTTGGTCGATGTGCGTCGCGCCATTGTAGAAGCGGGCAACGAGGCGCCAGACAAGGTGTAGCAAAATTGAGAAGGTGTGGGAGAGGCGATGAGGCGGACGCTCTTTCCGGTTTGAAGTGGGAAACGTCAGCCGTGCATGCAGCCTCTCCCTCGCGCCTGCTATTTACTCCATTCGCTCAATTGCCCGGTGTTGGCGTCGAGGATGACGTGGATGCCATCCACCAGCTCATTGAGATTGCCTTCGGCGCCGATGATGGCCGGAATGCCCAACTCGATGGCCGCAACGGCGCCAGGACTGTCCATCCCACCTTGCGTGGTGACAAGGCCGCCGCTGCGCCGCAAGAGGTTGATGCATGAGCGGTCGATGCGTTCGGCGAAGATGATGTGCTGCGGGCCAACAATGATCTCTTCCGGGTTCTGAATGGGCGGCTTGATCGTCATCAAGGTGCCGGCCACTTCGCGACCGCCGATGCCCGTGCCGCGCACCAACACGCGATCGATGCGCCGCACCATCATCAGATTGGTGGCGCTGCGCACATTGCCGACGACGCCCGCTGTCAGCACCACTGTGTCGCCTTCACCGATGTAGCCTTTGGCGTGCGCCAGGTTGATCGCGTCGGTGACAACTTCGTCGGTGTTGCTGAGCCGTTTGGTCAAGAGTGGATAGGTGCCCCAATAGAGCGCAAGCTGGCGCTGCACCATCGGGCTGGGTGTAACGGCGATGAGCGGCACCTCAGGACGAAAACTCGCCATCAGCTTGGCCGTCGCGCCGCTGACCGTCGGTGCAATGATCGCCTTGGCCTTGGTCTCGGCTGCCGTGTAAACTGCCGCGTGGCAAATGGCGCCCGACGCGGAGAAGACGCGCGGCTCACTATATTTGATCTTTTGACCGAGACTCACGCGTAGCCGTTCAGCCTCCTCGGCGATCTTCGCCATCGTCGCCACCGCCTCGACCGGGAACTGCCCGGACGCGGTTTCACCGGAAAGCATGATCGCATCAGTGCCGTCGAGCACGGCGTTGGCCACGTCGCTGGCTTCGGCGCGCGTCGGGCGCGGGTTGCGAATCATCGAATCCAGCATCTGCGTGGCTGTGATGACTGGCTTTGCCGCCATCAAGCATTTGTTGATCAGCACTTTTTGGACGCCGGGCACCGTCTCCGGGTTGGTCTCGATGCCCAGATCGCCGCGCGCCACCATGATGCCGTCGGCAGCCTCAATGATGGCGTCGATGTTTTTCACCGCGTCGGGTTTTTCGATCTTGGCAATGACCGGGGTGACGCGACCAAACGCTGCATGATTCTGGATGATCGCCTTTAACTCCAGCACTTCATGCGCCTTGCGTACAAAGCTGAGCGCCACCCAATCGACCTGATGGTCAAGGGCAAATTTGACATCCTCGATATCTTTCGGGGTCAGCGCTGGAATGTCCAGGGAAGCATCGGGCAGGTTCATGCCCTTGTTGCTTTGTAGCACGCCTGTGAGGACGACGCGCGTGCGAATCTCGGTGGCGCTAGTCTCGATGACCTCTAGCTCCAACATGCCGTCGTCGAGCAGGATGCGTTCGCCCGGCTTGACGGCTTTGGGCAGGTCTTTGTACTGAATGGGCACGCGCCCCGGCTCGCCGATGATGTCGTCGGTGGTCAGGATCAATTCTTCGTCCTTGACCAACGGCACTCCTCCCTCGCGCATCTTACCGGTGCGCAATTTCGGCCCTTGCAAGTCGGCGAGAATGGCAATCGGTTTCTGCAGCTGTTCCGAAACGATACGGATGCGCTCGATCGTTTCAGCGTGATATTCATGTGTGCCGTGGCTCATGTTGAGCCGCGCCACATTCATGCCGGCGGCAGCGATCCTGCGCAGAATCGGGAGCTCGCGACTGGCCGGGCCAATCGTACAGACAATTTTGACACGCAACATTGGCTAATAATTCCTTACTTGTCCGATGGATTTTGGCGTAATGCTACCACACACAGCTTGAATCGAGAAGGTCAAAAAAAGCGTGCGCAGGCTGCCTGGACGGAAGGGGGATGTCCAGCAGCAGACGAAGCGCCTGCACTGATGACAGGCGCGAGATGCGAAGGTCAACACACCGTCGAGGCCATTCCCTGTCAGCTATCGCTATGACTGCCAAAGCGCGTCGCGCGCAGGGGTAGCGTCAGGCAGCGATGTTGAATAGGTCCGTAGCGGAATCGACCGGCGCCAGTTCGCGCTCCTCAACCGCCAGCCCGAATTGCTCTTGTTGCACCTGCTCTTCGTTTTCGGCTTCGGCCAGCGTGCGCTCCCCTGCCGCGTGGCGTGCGCGCGATTCGATGAACTCCTCCTCCGACATGCCAAGCGGTTTGTCCAGGTCGCCCAAAACGCGATGCCACTCGAATTTGAGCGTGCGCACTGCCTGCTCCCAAGGGCGCTCGCTATGCACCTCGGCGAAGGTGGCAACGGCGGCGTCCGGTGAGAGCGGCGCCAGCCCATAACTTGTGGCAAGCTGCTCGCGGTGGAATGCAATCCAGAGATAGAGGTCGGCCTCTGTACGTTTGGGAAAGCTGCTCATTAGATCGTGGCTGCGGATGGCCTCGACCATCGGCAGATAGACGTTGTCGTACCAGCTTGCTACTGCTTCTTCCCAAGTCAGCCGATGATCGCTGCCCTCGCGCTCCAGATCGAGATTGCGCAGGTATTGATGCACCTGGATGTGGCGCAGCAAAATCTGGTAACGACCAGGTTCAGTCAGTTCGATGCCGTGACCGGGACGAATGACATCAAGTTGCGTCTCTTTCAGAAACTCCGTGCGTTCAATCTTGATCAGCCATTGATCGCGCTCGAAGTCCTCCATGTGCAACGGCACGTCGGTCGGTATCTCCGTGACATAGGCTTCGATGTGGGTCAGGCCATTGGCGCGCGCCACGCTGACGCGGTGATTGCCATCGCGCACGAAATAGACGTCGCCAATTTTGTACACCTCAATTGGTGGAAAGCCCTCCATCGAGTGCATCACGGCGTCGATACGCGCCCACCGCTCCGGGTTCACGCCCGCGCGTGGCAGAAAAGTGCGCGTGAAATCACGATAGCGCCCCACACTTCCGACAATTTTACTCAGTGGCACCATTTGTGTGCCCATCTCAATCTGCTGGCGCGCTCTGATACGCTTTGCGACCTCGTCGTAACTCACAAGGTCAACGTTGGCGCCGGTCATCTTCGCCATCAAGTCGGCGACTTGTGCTTTGCCGACATTGCGGCGGTATTTTTCTAGTGAATCGTAATTTACGCCTTGTGTCTCAGGCATCGCTTTCTCCTTTTGGCAATCGCGACCATCTATCCATTCGATCTCCGTTTGCCAGAACAACAAACTATTTTAGTATAGCAGAGGTTCCATCGAACCCATAGTGTAAAATATACAAAAAGTAGTTATGGGGCGTTATTGATTTCTGGGTTGTAACGTCACACTGTTTGTTCACAATCTTCCTGGAAGCCTTGGAGCTTCCGGGAAGATGAACAGCTAACCTTGAGGTCAGTCAGGCCGCTAGGCGTTGCAAGGTGAAGACGCAAGTCCACAAGTCATCGCTCCCCAGCGTGATACGCCGGCTTATCACGCTGGAGGCAATACCCTGCAAGGCGCACTTTGCCCTGAACCAGTGAATGTGCGCCTGTCAGGCGGTCGGGGGAGTGGGGACTGGGATAGAGACGGCGGTCACGGCCACGCACTCATCGGCGCGCAGATTCATGCAGTTCACGCCCTGCACGACTCCCTCTTTCGCCGGCACTTCATGTGCGGCGAAACGAATGATCTTGCCAAGTCGCGAGATGGCAAAGATGTCGCTGCGGTCGTCGACAGCAACGACCCCGACAATGGCATCCGCCTTCATGGCGACCTTACCGCCCGCGCCCGGCGCCTTATTGGCGGCAAACCCGCTCAGCAAACGCACCGTCCCTTTGCCATCTTGACCCAAAATGAAGACGCCGCCAGTAGTCGGCGCAGCTGCCACACCGACCACGCGGTCTCCCGGCTCCACGCGCAGCCCAAGACAGCCCCGCACCGGCACCAGTCGCTCGGCAAAGCGGATCGCCTGACCTCTGTGAGTGATAATGAATAGCTCGTCGCTGCCGCTGCTCCAGCATGCTGCTGCCGGTGCGCCCCCCTCGCGCGGGTCGCTCAGCACCGTGCCAGGCTGCAACCCTCCACCCAGATATTGACGTGCAATCCGCCGCACGTGGCCGCGCACCGTGACAAGGACAAGGAAGGCGCCGTTGGCATCGGGCGTAACAACGGCCAACTGTTCCTCGGCGCGCAGTGGGAAGCGCGCCGTCAGCGCCTCCCCCCGGCCGCGCACCTCTCGCTCAACAATATCGGCGACAGGCACGCGGAAGGCGCGCCCCTGGTTCGTGAGCACAATCAGTCCGGCGTCCGCCTCGGCCAACACGAGGAAAGCCGGCGCGTCATTTTCCGGCGCGTCGAGGTCAAAAACGCCCATGCCGCCGCGTCGCTGTCGCCCATAGAAGTGACGCGGCGTGCGCTTGGCGACGCCGCCCGCGCTGATCGTAATCAGGTTCATCGTTGTCGGCGGCTCGTTCGGCTCCTGTGGCGCTTCGTCATCACTG
>DMDA01000082.1:59517-60279 GCA_003451595.1 Chloroflexota bacterium
CTCTGAGAGATTGCGTAAAAGGGTCAAGGTTGACGCAGAGACGCAGCGGCGCAGAGGTTCGCAAAGGAAAACAGAAGGGGTCTGCGGCGCTTTTCTCCGCGTTTCTCTGCATCGCGGCGACAAATCGGCTGACTTTACAAACACGCTCTCATAGACAACACAAATAGACTTTGCTCATCTTCCCGGAAGCTCTGAGCTTCCGGGAAGATATCGGATGTACGATGTTTGATTGTGCTATCTATCAGATTTGTCTCTACTCTGTCTCTACTCTGTCTCTATGTCGCAGATCAAGGCAATGTTTGGGCGACGCGCAGGATATCTTCGGCATACTTGCGACGCGCGTCAGGCAAATCCTGCCAGCCGCCGCCATTTGCCAAAAAGTCGCTAACGCGATCCAGCCCCCAGTTGTAGGCCACCAACATCCATTCTTTTTCAGGATGCCCCTGCTGCGCCAGTTGTGTGCGCAGGTAATCCAGATAGATGGCGGCCACTTGCACATTGCTGTAGCTATCGAAGGGATCGCTGGCGCCGACTGCGGGCGCCCATTCGCGCCAGGTGGTAGGCAACACCTGCATCAGCCCCATTGCGCCCGCTTGACTAAGGGCAAGCGCATCAAAGCTGCTCTCAATGTACGCCTGCGCCGCCAGCATCCGCCAATCCAGGTCATACTGTGCGCCGACAGCTTGAAACATCTGGGCGTATGTCATGGGCGCGCCTCTCGCAGTAGTCGCGTTGGTCATGGCAGACGTTGGTGCGGCTGTG
>DMDA01000082.1:60519-63118 GCA_003451595.1 Chloroflexota bacterium
GGTGCGGCTGTGATCGGTGCAGCCTCAACTGGCGCTAACACACGCGCCGGCCCACCACTGCCAGGCGCTGTCACCTGGTCAGGCAACACAAGCGGCAGCGCAGGATCGGGTTGACTCTGCAATGCCGTTGCCAATGACGGGGTGACAACTATCGGCGCGCTCGGCGCGGCCACTGGCTGGTTCAACGTGACGATAATCACCGCGGGGACTGGCGGTGGTGAGGAGGCAACCGGCGAGGCTGTCGTGCCCGCACGCAAAAACAACACACCGGCAAGTAAGAGCAGGCTCACAGCAGCTACGCCGGCGCCTGCCACCCCGGCGAAGGAGGCCATCTGCCATGCACCGATGATGGGGCGCACCGCGATGGCGCCGCGCACTTGCTCAAGCGCCTTGCCTGTCGCGTCCTGCGCCGTCACCACAAAGGGAAGCACACGACTATGCAGCGCCAACAGTGGCAGCCGCTTCACAGTCAGTTGCACCGGCACGCGCACACGCTGCCCAGGTCGCAACTCTACTGTGGAGCGAGCGGCGACCTCACTCCCGCCAAAGGCAATGGCGCCGAGCCGAGGCGAGGTGGCGCCTTCGAGATGCAGGACGAGCGGATGATTGCCGGCGTTGACGATCTGTAGTGGCAGCAACAACCTGCGTCGCCACCAGGCCGCAGACGGTGCGGCGGCGTCTGCCAGTTCAAGCTGTACACGGTCGAAGGGCAACAGCGTCAACACCAAGCCGATGCGCACCAGATGCGCCATCGTTTCCAGCGCCCTGACCACCACTGCCACCTGATAGTCACCGGCCTCAGCTTGTGGCTGACGCGGCGGCGCTACGGTCAACTCCAGGATGCGTCGTTCGCCCGGCGGGATTGTTGTCTGCACATACGGATCGACGAGCCAGCGATCATCTAGCCAACCTTCAAGATGGGCGCGCACTGTCAGCCGGTGCGTGCTGTTATTGAGCACTGTCACCGGTAGGGTCACGGTATTGCCAGGGATGACCTGCCAGCGCCGTTCCATCAGCGTCGCCACCAGGACATCGTCAAGCTGGTCGGGAATGCGCGGCGCGGCCTCATCGCTCGCGTCGCTGCCAGCGTGCATTGGCGTAACATCGACGTCCCAAAGTTGCACTTCGTGGTCGGTCAGGGGCAAGGGACGCACCACTGATGCGGGCGCAGGCGACGCTGGCATGGGTGGCGAATCTGTAAAATCTTCAGGTGTGGGCATACCGAACGCCATTTCGTCGTTGTGCATGGCGGGTAGTATGAAACGTGAGCCAAAGCGTGTCAAGTAAAGGGAACTGACAAAGCGGGCGTGGTCGTTAAGCGCTTATGGCAATGGTCAGCAACCTCACAGAAAAACTGTCGCAGCGCCAGCATGGTGGAGCTATGAATCGACTCACGCGACGCTGGCGTTTGATTGTCGTTGCGACGACGCTGGTCGCCGCTGTCCTTGCGGCGCCCTTCGTATGGCGCGCCTGGGTGGATTGGCGCTACGCCCCGTCGATCTTTACCCCGGAAGAGGCGCCTGCTGCGCGCGTTGCGCTGGTGTTGGGGGCGCGGGTCTATCCAAGTGGTCGCTTGAGCGCCATGCTGCGCGATCGCGTTGATACGGCGGTGGCGCTCTATCAGGCGGGCAAGGTCGACAAGCTGGTGATGAGCGGTGCACGCGGCGCTGATTATGACGAGCCGGGCGCCATGCGGGCGCGCGCCATCGAATTAGGGGTGCCAGCGACAGACATCCAGCTGGATTACGGCGGTCTGCGCACCTATGATTCGTGCTATCGAGCCAGTGAGATCTATCGAATTGAGGAGGCGATCGTGGTCACGCAGCAGTTTCATCTGCCCCGCGCCCTGTTCTTGTGTGAGAGCCTCGGCGTGCGCGTCGTCGGCGTGCCTGCGGATCAGCGCGTCTACAGCATCCGGTCGCTTGCCTGGTCAGAGTTGCGGGAAGTGCCAGCGACCGCCCTGGCGCTAGTGGATGTGCTCCGCCGCCAACCACCGCCCATCCTGGGCGAGATCACTCCACTGGATTAGCGTGGCTCTGACTCAAAAACTTCGCAGAATTCGCGCGCCCGCCTCATTCAATCTCGATTGTCTGTTCTGAACGTCCTTCGCGCCAGTTGCCATTGGAATCGCCGACAGCCCATGCGGTTGTGATGCGAATTTTCATGCGGCCTGGCGCTGGCGATGCGCTTCGCACCTGAATCGGCTGACTGACAGGACGGGCCGGGCGCGTAAGCATGCCTTGTACGAGTTTCCAGCCCATGCTGAGCGCTAGACTAGCGGCGCCAGCCAGGAGTGGCACAGCCGCCTTGCCGACGAGCGCGGGCAGAGCATTCTGCACCGCAGGCAGAGTCGCATCCATGTCATAGCCGCAGTGGCTGCAGTGGCGCGCTTCCAACGCGAAACTCTTGCCGCACTGTGGGCAGATGCGTGATAGTTCGGTCATGGGTAGGTCCTTTGCCGGATGGCGTCACGGTTGCCTGAGCTGCGCTTACGCGCACCGATGGCTGCCTGCTTACTTGCGGGCAGTGTAACACGATGAACCGGTTGCGTCAACGCGCAGGGAGGGGGGCTACGGCGTGTTTTGGGCAAGTCGCAGCG
>DMDA01000082.1:63373-64376 GCA_003451595.1 Chloroflexota bacterium
CTAGAATGCGCCCACAAGCATCCTCACTTGTAGCAATCGATGTGTTCTGACCCACCAATCGAATCAAGTCAAGGAGAACGAACGTGAAACGGAGACTCGCTCCCACTTTCTCACGCAGCGCAGCCTGGACGGTGCTGTTGCTGCTCATGGCGCTGTTGCTGCAGGCGTGTGCACCGGCGCCAGCAGCACCTGCCGCCAGCGATGGCGCTTCGCAAGCTGCTGCACCAGGCGCCCCGGTCGTGAACGCGCTCGGCAAGGAACTGCCGGCCGACGCCGCCCCGCTCGATCAGCAGGTGCTGATCTACCCGTATAGCGGCTGGAAGACCTTCACAACCGTCGATTTCTTCCAGGCAGTCTATGAACGCGCTGACGCCCTGAGTGACCTCATGTCCGACCCGCTGGTGCGCCTGGACAAGAATTTCCAGGTGATCCCTGGCGCCGCCACCGAATGGTCGGTCGATGACAGCGGGCTGGTCTGGACATTCAAGCTCGATCCGGCGCTGATGTGGAACGACGGCACGCCGGTCACTGCCGACGACTATGTCGCCACACTGCGCTATGGCGCCGATCCTGAACACGCCTGGGATTTCTCCTGGTATTATCAGGGAGTGATCAAGAACTGGACGCAGGCAGTCAACGGTGAAGTCCCGGTCGAGGAGATCGGTGTGCGCGCCGCCGATGCCAACACGCTGGAAATCACGACGGAGTCGCCTGCGCCTTACTTGCCGGCAATGATGCTCTATTCGGCGACGATGCAGAAGAAAGCGCTGGAAGAGCATGGCGGCTTCTACAACTCTGACCCGGCGACTTCGGTCTCCTCTGGTCCGTATAAACTGACTGAGTGGACCAAGGACCAGCGCGTTGTCTACGAGATCAACCCCGACTACAAAGGCAACAACATCCCCTATATCGAGAAGGTCGTCATCGTCAATATTGGTCAGCCGTCGCAATTGTTGCCTGCCTACGAAGCCAATGAGATCGACTTTGTCAATGGCGGCGGCAC
>DMDA01000082.1:64614-68952 GCA_003451595.1 Chloroflexota bacterium
AATCTGCAGGTGCGGCAGGCTTTTGCGCATGTGCTGGATCGCGACGCCATCGTTGCCAACATCTTGAAGCGTCAGGGCATCCCTGCCTATTCCTTCCTGGCGCCAGGCTTCCCGGCTTCCAACTCTGCGGCGTTCAAGGACACGTACCCGCTTGATATTGAAAAGGCGAAGCAACTGCTGGCTGAGGCTGGTTACCCGAATGGCGAAGGCTTCCCCAAACTGACGCTCAAGCTGCGCGCCGAAGGCCCGGCGCCAACCGCCGTAGCACAGGCCTATGCCTCGGCGCTGAAGGAAAATCTGGGCATCGACGTGGAAGTCAGCAACATGGACTTCAAGGCGTACATGGACGAACTGAACGCCAAGCCAACTGACGTACAATTCACGTTGATCTCCTACGGGATGGACTTCCTCGACCCAAGCAACATGCTGGGCGTCTTCCTCACTGGCGGTCGCCATCCATGGAGCAATGCTGAGTACGACAAACTGGTCAAGGAGGCGAGCAGCTTCACTGGCGATCCGGCAGAGCGCATCAAGATGTTCCAGGAAGCCGAGAAGATTTTGGTCGATGACGCCGCGTTTATCTTCACCTATCATCAGACGCCGGGCGATCTGATCAAACCCTTCATCAAGGGGCCGGCGTTGGAACCAGACAACAACGGCGTGGCCGCCTGGCACTGGCCTGGCTTCTCCACCTATAGCAACCTGCTATCGGGAGTGTACATCACGAACGAAGTCAGCAACTATCGACAGGCCCCCGACTAGCCTACTCGCACAAGGTTCACTCCCCAATCGCGTGCGATTGGGGAGTGAAGACCTGGAGATATCTTCATGGCGCGATATCTGCTTGGCCGTCTGGGCGGCATTCTGATCGTTTTCTTCATTGTCAGTGTGGTTATCTTTCTGCTGATGCACGCCATCCCCGGCGGGCCTTACAACGAAGACAAGGTGCCGCTTTCCCCGGAAGCAAAGGCCAACTATCTGCGCAAGTATGGGCTGGATCGACCACTCGTGGAACAATATCTGCTTTACATGGGCAACGCGCTGCGCGGTGACTTTGGCGTGCCCTTCCAAAGCCCCACCGAAACGGTGACGGGTCTGATCGGGCGCACATGGCCGGTGAGCGCGTCGTTGGGGATGATCGCTTTGCTGGTGGCGCTGCCGCTGGGGTTGCTGCTGGGCACGCTTGCCGCCGCGCGCCAGAACACCTGGATCGATTACGCCACCTCGACAACCTCAACATTGGGGCTGACAGTGCCAAACTTTGTCGTGGCGGTGTGGCTTGTGCTCCTGTTTGCCGTACAACTTAAGTGGCTGCCCACCGGCGGCTGGGGGCAATGGTATCACTACATTATGCCGGTGGCGGCGCTGGCGCTGGCGCCGATGGCGCTGACCGCCCGCTACACACGCACCAGTATCCTGGAGGTTGCGCGTTCAGATTACATTCGCACTGCGCGCGCCAAAGGGTTATCCGATCAGCAGATTATGACGCGCCATACGTTGCGCAATGCCATGATCCCACTGCTCACCATTCTGGCGCCACAGATTCCCAATCTCATCACAGGGACAATTTTTATCGAGAGCATCTTTCGCGTGCCAGGGCTGGGCAAGTTCTTTGTAACCAGCATCCTAGGGCGCGACTACCCGATGATCATGGCGCTGCTGCTACTGGTCGCAGTCGTCTGGTCGCTGGTCTATTTGATCACCGATATCCTGTATGTCATCGTCGACCCGCGTGTGCGGTTGGGGAAGAGCAAGACATGAGCACTTCGACCTTGATCTCTGGTCAAAATATACAGACACTCCCCAGGCAGCGCACCTTGTTGGGCGATGCCGCGCGCCGCTTTGCGCGCAATCGGCTGGCGATCGTCGGCATGATCATTGTCGTACTGTTGGTCTTCGCCGCCATTTTTGCCGACTGGATCGCGCCCTATCCTTACGACGCCGCCAACCCCACCATGGCGCTGCAATTCCCCAGCGCTCAACACTGGATGGGCACCGACGAGGTCGGCCGCGACGTCTACTCGCGCATCATCTACGGCACGCGTATCTCGTTATCCGTCGGGCTGGGCGTCATGGCCATTGCGCTGCTCATCGGTATTCCAATGGGGCTGGCGGCTGGCCTGATGGGCGGGCCGGTCGACTATATCATCATGCGCCTGGTCGAGGTCTTCACAGCGGTGCCGGCGTTGATGCTGGCGTTGCTCTTGATCTCGGTCTTTGGCGGCGGCCTGTTCAATGTGATCCTGGCATTGGGCATTGTGGCTTGGCTCGACGCATGCCGATTACTGCGCGCCCAGCTGCTCTCTCTGCGCGAACGCGACTTTGTGCTGGCGGCGCGTACGCTGGGCGCCACCAGCACGCGCATCGCTACGCGCCATCTGCTGCCCAATGCGATGGCGCCGCTGATCGTGGCGATCACCATCGGCATCCCGGTCGCCATATTTGCGGAAGCTGGGCTTTCCTTCCTGGGGTTGGGCATCAATGACCCCATCCCCAGTTGGGGCAAAATGGTGGGCAACGCACTCTCGTACATGCGTGTCTACTGGCATCTTGGCGTCTTCCCTACGCTGGCGATTGCGATCACGATGTTGGGATTCACGTTTATGGGCGATGGGCTGCGCGATGCATTCGATACGTCGATGAATCGATAGCGGGATGAGTGGCGATGGGTGAGTTGCGAGTGGCAAGCATTTGGTGAAATCACTGCCTTGCGGCATAAATAATCAGCTTTGTCGTTTTGCCGTGACACACCGGAATCGATTCTATGCCTCTCACCTTACGCCTGCTCAACGGCGGCGGCTACATGCGTCGCCACGATGTCGAAAATATCCTGCGCCATCTCTATGTCATGCAGTGCGTAGAGATTGTCGGCATGAGCAATGTCGGTAAGTCGGCGTTGCTGCGGCTGCTGGCGCAACAGGACGTGTGGGTGCAAGAGTTGGGCGAGGCAGCGCAGGAGTTTCTGCCGGTCTATATCGACTGCAACCGCATCCTCGATATGACCGAACAGGGCTTTAGCGAGCTGATTTTACGATGCCTGCAAGAGGCAAGCCCCAAACTGGCGGCATTGCCAGAATTAGTCAACGCTTACGACATGCTGGTTGCCCCCTCCAGCGACTTCCAGGTGCCGCTGAGTTTCAGTCGCGGCCTGACGAGCGCCATCGAAGCGACCCCGTACAAGCTAGTGCTGTTGTTCGACGAGTTCGACGATCCCTTCAAGCTGATCGATGCCCGCGTCTTCCTGAATCTGCGCGCGGTGCAAGATCGCCACAGCAGCCAGTTGGTCTTTGTCACGGCCAGCGGACGCCCCTTGACCGTGCTCAATCAGGATGGGCGGCATGGCGAGTTTGCCGAGTTGTTCAGTCATCGCACCTGGCACCTGGCGCCGTTGACGCGCTCTGACACCGAACTACAGGTGCGTCGCTTCATGACCGCCTTCGAGGCGCCTTTCACCAGCGCCGATATCGACTTCATCTACCAATGGAGCGGTGGTCACCCGCGCATGGCTGAAGGCATCTGCCGGGTGTTGCAACAGGCACTGGAGACGGCGACGCCGCCCCCTAACGAACCGATGGAGCGCTGGCGTTTTCACCGCACCCTGGCTGCTTCCCTCTTGGAGGATGATTACCTGGCGCGTGAGTGCCGCAAAATCTGGGAGGAGCTGACCCCGGCGGAGCAGAGCGAGCTGACCGGGCTTGCCGTCGCCGATCACACGCCCGACCGGGTCGTGCTTGACGAGCTGCTGCGCCGTCATCTACTGCACCGCGTTGAAGGGCGGCCCCAGTTCTTCTGTCGTTTGCTGGCGGAATTTGTACAGCGTCAGGCGACGCCAGCCGCGCCAGCGGCGGCAACCTCCTTGTGGGTGGACACCGCCAGCGGACAGGTGCTGGTCGGTGGCGTCCCTGTCGAGACGCTAACGGCGCTCGAATACAAGCTCATTCAGTTGCTCTTTCAGAACCTCGACAAGATCGTGGATAAATACCAGATCGTCACCCATGTGTGGGGCGAAAGCTACATCGACGAAGTCGACGACGCACGCATCGAGAAGCTCATCAGCCGTCTGCGCCAAAAAATCGAACCGGACCCGACCTCGCCCATCTTTCTGACCACGATCCGGGGGCGAGGTTACCGGCTTGTCAGTGGCTAAAGTCAGTGGCTAGAGCGGCCCATTTGTGTGCGGCGCCTTGCTGGGAATTTGTTTGCTTTCCCGCCTTCCCGCTATACTGTGATCTATACTGTGATACAGTAAATTTACTTTCCCTCCTGCATTCGTTACTCATTTGAGGAGCAACGATCATGGCTGATGCATTACAAACAACTGCATTACAGACCAGCTTG
>DMDA01000082.1:69231-69871 GCA_003451595.1 Chloroflexota bacterium
GCCTGGGGTATTTTCTTCCTTTATGGTGATCTGTTGTTGGCAACCCGACGGCTGATCGTCACCGACGAAGCACTGGAAATCAGGATTCCCTTCCGCTTCTGGAATCGCAGCAAGAGTTGGGCGTGGCAGCATATCTATCGGCTCGACATTGTTATCGACCGCCGCACCACACATGCCAAAGACACTGCAATCCACATCTATCACCAGTTTCCGGGTGAAGTAGCAATCGATCGCGAAGACACCAACTTCGACCCAGAGTTGGCGGCGCTAGTCATCGAACGTGCACGTTTGAAACCCGATGGCGAAGCCGCCAAGGTTGATCTGAACGACCTGCCGCTCGGCGCCTCCATGACGCTCACCTGGAAGCGCTAAAGTCGTGGGCGGATCAGGTGATCCGTGCGTCATCGCAACTTCAGTCGGTGTACACCAGAAAAACGCGCAACGTCGAGCCAGGCAGGTTCGACGTTGTTTTTTTCGGCGGCTGCATTCGAAGTCAGGGCGGTAACAGATCATGACGCAACGCGAACTTCCACGGCGACCAACCATCGGCGTGCTGGCTGGCTGGCAATTCTACTGGACGGCGACTCCGCTCAGCTATCTCGACCCACTCTATCGCGGCATCCGCACGGCGGCAGCACAC
>DMDA01000082.1:70103-82266 GCA_003451595.1 Chloroflexota bacterium
GATGCCCGCCTCGTTGCTTATGGACGCCACACCTACACCGGTGGCCAGGCAGCGATGCACCAAATTCTCGCCACAGGCGCCCCCTTTACCGCCTTGCTCGCCAGCAACGATGAATCGGCGTTGGGGGCGATGCAGACACTGCGCACCGCTGGCCGCCGCATCCCGGATGATGTCGCCGTGATCGGCTTCGATGACCGCCTGGAAAGCGCTGTCCAGACGCCACCGCTAACCAGCGTACATCTTCCGCTCTTCCAGATGGGCGTCCAGGCCGTGGAGCGCCTGCTCGCAGAGATGCGACGCGACGCCGATCGCCCCGACCTCATTGAGGTGCGCACCCGTTTGGTGACGCGTGCATCCTGCGGTTGCCAGGTGAAGCCGGAGTGGCCCGCAGCACCCATTGCCCCTGCACAGCACGAAACTGTCGGAGCCACACCGCCCACGTGGGAGGCAACAGTGCAAGCCATGAGTGCGGCCGTGTTGACTGAAGCGCAGACCTTGCACGCCGAGCACGCAACGATGTATTGCGGCGAACTGCTGGCAGCGTTTCGCGCTGACGTCATGCAACCGGATGGCGGACTGTTCGAGGTGGTGTTGCAGAAATTGCTTGAACAGACAATCGCCAACGGCGACGACGCCCAAATCTGGCAGCCTGCACTCACGCTCCTGCGCCGTGCGTCTGCCCAACTGTTGACGGCGCCGGCGCTCCAGACCCGCGCCGAGATACTGCTAGATCGTGGGCGCGCCCTCATCAGCGCGTCGATGTGGCAGCAGCATCGTCGCTTTGCTGTGGACACCCGCTGGATGCAGGATCGCATCGGGCTGCTCACCGCTCGCCTGCTGACGGCGCTTGACGCTGGAGAGATCTTTGCAGCGCTGGCGCAGCATCTGCCTGCCATGCAGGTGCATGACGCCTGGCTCGCCGAATTCGAGGCTGAAGCTGACGCGCCGCCAGGCGCCATCCCTGAGTGGAGCAGGCTGCGTGCCATTACGACGACCGACGACTCCGAAATCCGTTTTCGCAATGTTGAGTTTCCGCCGCCGCCGATCCGCAACGCGGATGCACCCTTCAGCCTGGCGCTGCTGCCACTGGTCGGGCCACGCGGCCAACGCGGTTATGTGGCCTTCGCCAGCACCCATTTGACGTTGTACGGCGCCATCGTGCAACAGATGGCGGCGGCGTTCAATACCGCCCAGTTGTACCGCGAGGCCACCGAAGGTCGGCGTCTGGCGGAGGAAGCCAATCGCATGAAGAGCCGCTTCCTCTCCACCGTCAGCCACGAGCTGCGCACGCCGCTCAATCTGATTGTCGGCACCAGCGCCATTCTGTTGCAGGAAAGTGACGAACAGAGCACGCCGCTGCCTCCACAAATTCACCGCGACATCGAGCGGATTCATGGCAGCGCCCAACATCTGGCCGGTCTGATCGGCGACGTGCTGGACCTAGCCAGCAGCGACGCTGGCCGCCTGCGCCTGACCAACGAATATGTCGATCTCGGCCAGGCGCTGCGCATCGTGGAGGAGGCTGGGCGACGACTGGCCGCAGACAAAGGTATTGGCTGGCATGCCGACATCCCGGCAGCAGGGCCATGGGTGTGGGGTGACCGCACGCGGCTGCGCCAAGTGGCATTGAACCTAGTGAACAACGCTGTCAAATTCACCGCACGCGGCGGCGTCACCCTGCGGGTGGAAACCACGCCTGCCACAGTGACGGTGAGCGTGAGCGACACGGGCATTGGCATCCACCCTGAAGAGCAGGCTGCGCTCTTTGCGGAATTTCATCGCACGGAGCGCACCATTGCACGCGGCTATGGCGGGTTGGGCTTGGGACTGGCAATCTCGAAACGGCTCGTCGAGTTGCACGGCGGCACGATCGGGGTGGAATCCAGCGGTGAGGAGGGCGCCGGCGCCACGTTCTACTTCACGTTGCCGCTGGCAAACGCGCCGGTGCTGCCTGTCGCAGCGCCCACGCGCGCGAGCACGACGCCAACGACCGACGCCGCCACTGTGCTCATGCTGACGACGACGCCATCGGCCGGCGCGCCGTTGGCGTCGCGCCTGACGCAGGCGGGCTTCCAGGTGGAACAGACGCCACTGGAGGGACTCGCAACCTGGTTGCCAAGAATGGCAGCAGGTGCGTGTAGCGCCGTCGTGCTCGACGCAGAGGACACTTCGGCGTCGAGCTGGCGCATCTTGAAAACAATCAAGGAAAATCCGGCGACGCGGGAACTGCCGGTGCTCTTCTACACAGCAAACGACCAGCAAGGGGCGCTCCTGGAAGTGGACTATCTGACCAAACCGATTGCGCTGACCGAATTGACCCGCGCTCTTGACCAACATTGGGTGACGCCCGCCTCAAGTGAACACAGACGGACAATCCTGGTCGTCGATGATGATCCAGAAACGCTCGACCTTCACGCGCGCATCGTACAGACCCACGCGGCTACCAATCGCGTGTTACGCGCCGCCAATGGCCGTGAGGCGCTGGAGCTATTGCGGCAGACATCCATCGATTTGATGCTGCTGGATCTGATGATGCCCGACATAGACGGCTTTGAGGTGTTGGAGGCAATGCGCACCCAGCCTTCGCTGCGTGATGTACCTGTCATCGTCGTGACTGGACAGACATTGACCGAGGCCGAAATTGAACGGCTTAATCAGGGCGTCGCCACGATCTTGCGCAAGGGACTGTATAGTCTAGATGAGACGTTGGCGCATTTGGAAGCGGCCCTGGCGCATCGCCGCAAGCTCAGCCTGGACGCGCAGCGCCTGGTGCGTCGGGCCATGGCCTTTCTGCACGCACATTACGCCGAGCCACTGACGCGCCAGGAGATCGCCCGGCATGTCGGCCTGGACGAAGATTACCTGACCTACTGTTTTCGCCAGGAGTTGGGTCTGACGCCGATCGCCTACCTCAACCGCTATCGCGTCAATCAAGCCAAACACTTGCTGAAACATTCTGACAAGAGCATCACGACGGTGGCGTTGGAAGTCGGTTTCGCCGACAGTGGCTATTTCAGCCGCATCTTTCGTCGTGAGGTCGGGTTGTCTCCCGACGCCTACCGCCGCGGCGCTTAGCGATCCCGGCCAATCACGCTGATTTCTCGGAATCGTCCAGCTTTTCCTCGCTTTTGTTCAAGCAGCCGCTGCGCGCTTTCTTTACCATAGACCTCATCAGCAACACGTTACAACGGTAATGCCAGGTGCGTCATCGCTCTGCGGAGCATGGCGCATGGCAGAAATCCACTATTCACATTCGTGACACAAGAGAGGTCAATCATGTCCAGAAGAGTTCTCACCCTATTCAGTGCACTGGTTGTGCTGGCGCTGTTGTTCAGCGCATGCGGTGGCGGTGGCGCTCCGGCTGCCGAACAGCCCGCAGAAGCAACCGAGCCGCCTGCCGAAAGCGCGGCTGAAGCTGCGGCAACACCAGAGCAAGTGTCGTTGGGCGGCGATTGCAGCGGCGTCAAGGTGCGCTGGTACATTGGTCTGGGCGCTGGCGGCAATCCAGAAGAGATCGAAAAGGAGAAGGCTTTCGTCGAGAAGTTCAACAGCGCCTATGGCGACCAGTACTGCCTGGTGATGGACATTGTCCAGAATGCCACCGCCTACGACGTGCTCAAGACGCAGATTGCGTCGGGCGACATGCCCGACATCGTCGGCCCGGTTGGGATTCGCGGCCTCGCCAGCTTCGAGGGCGCGTGGCTTGATCTGGCGCCGTACATCGAGGCGTCCGGTTACGATCTGTCCGATTTCAACCCCGAACTGATCAAGTTCTACCAGCTCGGCGCCAACGGCGAACAAATTGGCTTGCCGTTTGCTGTCTATCCTTCGGCGCTCTGGTACAACAAGGAACTCTTCGACGAGGCAGGGCTTGCGTATCCGCCGCACACGTGGGGCAGTGACTACGAGGGCGAGCCGTGGACCTTCGACAAGCTGGCCGAAATCGCCAAAATTCTAACCGTTGACGAAAACGGCAACGATGCCACCAGT
Source organism: Chloroflexota bacterium (assembly GCA_003451595.1). Lineage (GTDB taxonomy): Bacteria > Chloroflexota > Anaerolineae > Caldilineales > Caldilineaceae > Caldilinea. Next base: position 74,094 of record DMDA01000082.1, read on the forward strand.
CCCGACTTCAACCCCGACAAGATTGTACAGTTTGGTTATGACCCGCAGTGGACAGATGCGCGCGGCCAGGCGACCTTCTTTGGCGCCGGCAGCTTTGTGGACGCCGATGGCAACGCCGTCATGCCCGACGTCTGGCGCAAGGCTTTCCAGTGGAACTATGACGCAATCTGGAAAGAACACTTCCGCCCCAATGCAAATTATGTGAATAGCGACCTGCTCGCTCAGGGTAACACCTTTGGCTCCGGTCGCGTGGCGATGACGCCGATTCACACCTGGTACACCTGCTGCGCCGAAGGCGTGAAATGGGACGTCGCCGCCATCCCGTCCTATGAGGGCAAGATCACGGCAAAATTGCACGCCGATACCTTCGGCATTCTTAAGGGCAGCAAAAACCCCGACGCCGCCTGGGGCGTGCTCAGCCTGATGCTGGGTGAGTTTGCCCCTGACCTGATCGATGTCTACGGCGCCTTCCCGGCGCGCGCCAGCTTGCAGGAAGCCTCCATCGCCCGCCTCCAGGAGAAGTTCCCGGATGTCGACTGGCAGGTGTTCGTTGATGCGCTTAGCTATCCTGACATCCCCAACCATGAGTCAGGTATGCCCAACTTCCTGAAGGCGCAGGATGCCATCGCCTCGTTTGGCGCCCTTTACACCAGTACGCCAGACCTGGACATGAACGCCGAAATGGACAAGCTCGTGACGACATTGCAAGGCATCTTTGATGAAGTGAAATAGTAGGCCATAGTTCTGACAGGCGGCGGTCGCAGCAATATGTGACCGCCGCCGTTTATACCGTTATCAAGGTGCACCGTTGTCAAGGGAGGCAATGATGGCAGAAGTACTCACACAACGTGACGCCGGCCCTTCCACGCCAGCCCGGGTCGCGCCCAAGTCCCGCCCCGGCAAGTTGAGCCGCTACCAAACGCGCTGGGCCTGGTTTTTCGTATCGCCGTGGCTGATCGGCTTCCTGCTCTTCACGCTGATTCCAATCGTGGCGACGCTCGGTTTCTCCTTCACCAACTATAGCCCCGTCACGCCCGAAGCGACCCGCTTTATCGGTGTGCAAAACTACGTACGCATGACCACTGACCCCAAGGTGGCCACATCGCTGCTGGTTACGGTTCGTTACGCCGTGCTGGCAATTCCGATCACACTGGGGTTTGGGCTGCTGTTAGCGGCCATGGTCAACGCCAAGAGCCTGAAAGGTCAGAGTTTCTTCCGCACGATGTTCTACATGCCCAGCATGATCCCGGTGGTGGCGGCAGGTTTGATCTGGGCTGGTGTGATGAATACACAAACCGGTTGGCTCAACCTGGGACTGGAAGCGATCGGGCTGCCAGCGCCGGATTGGCTTAACAGCACCTTCTGGATTTACCCGGCGCTGGTGCTGATCGGGCTGTGGGGCACCGGCAACTTGATGCTGACGCTGCTCGCCGGGATGCAAGGCGTGCCGAATGAACTCTATGAGGCAGCCAGCATCGATGGCGCCGGGGCGTGGGTGAAGTTTCGCCACGTCACCCTCCCGATGATCTCGCCTGTGCTCTTCTACAACCTGACGTTGATGATCATCGGCGCGTTCAAGTATTTCGATATGGCTTACGTGCTCAAAAACGGCACCGGCGGGCCAGCGGACGCAACACTTTTCTACAACCTGAATCTCTATAAGAACGCGTTCGAATACAACCTGATGGGCTACGCCTCGGCGCTGGCCTGGGTGCTATTTCTCATTGTCTTTGCGCTTGCCGTCGTGCTTTTTGGAACGTCCGGTCGCTGGGTCTACTACGCCGGAGATGGGAAGAAATAACTATGACAACGACAGCATCGACTCAACCCAAGCTGGCCGCCGCACCGCGCCCTGCTGCAACCATGCGTCAACACAACCTGATGGAACGCATCCTGGTCAGCGGCCTGGCCGTGGTGATCCTGCTCATCTTCCTGATGCCCCTCGGCTACATGTTCACGACGGGACTAAAAAGCGATGCGCAAATGAGCGATCCCGACGCCCCCGTGTGGTGGCCTTTCTCGCAGGAGATGTTCACCTACAACGGCGAAACCTATCCGGTCTACAAAGTGCCCACCGACGCTGGCGTGCAGCGCCTGGCGGCAGTGAAGAAGACGCGCGTCGCCACCACCTTCATCGACCCGGCCAATCCCGCCGCTGGCGAGATCGTGTGGGAAGGCAACTGGCGCACGCTGGAGCCTGCCTACTTCCCGGATGCACAGTGGCATAATTTCGTGACGGCATGGGAGCAATTGAACTTCCCACTGCTTTTCCGTAACACATTGATCATCGCCATCACGGGCACACTGGGCGCCGTGATCTCATCGGTGTTCGTGGCCTATGGCTTTGCGCGCTTCAATTTCACCGGCAAGAACGCACTGTTCATGATCCTGATCGGCACCATTATCCTCCCCGTGCAGGCGACGTTGATCCCGACCTACATCGTCTTTGCGCGCATCGGCTGGACCAACACCTTCTTACCCTTGATCGTGCCGCATTTCTTCGCCAATGCCTACAACGTCTTTCTGCTCCGTCAGTACTTCATGCAAATTCCGCGCGAGCTGGACGAAGCGGCGATGATCGACGGCGCCAATCCGCTGCAAATCTTGCTGCGCATCATCGTGCCGAACTCCGTGCCGGCGTTGGCAGCGGTGTCGCTTTTCCACTTCTTCTTTGCCTGGAATGACTTCTTCTCACCACTGATCTACCTGGTGTCGCGACCAGAGCTTTGGCCGCTGTCGGTGGGGTTGCAGAAATTCAATGCTCTCTACGGACGCGAGCCGAACATGATCCAGGCTGGCGCCCTCATCACACTGATTCTGCCGGTGGCGGTCTTTTTCCTGGCGCAACGCGTCTTCATGCAGGGCATCGTCTTTAGCGGTGTAGAGAAATAACGTTCACCTGTACAAAGGAAAACCATCCATGAAACCCAGACGGCTCTTTCCCAATTTGTTCCTGCTTGTTGCCCTGTTGGTGCAACTGGTGGCGACCCCGCTGAGCGTCATCCCGGCGCGAGCCGCCACCTTTCCCGTGATCGACGATTTCGAGGCGCCGCTGACTTACGGCGTGACGCCGGAGAATGTCCAGGTCGGCTATTTTGCTGCTCAGGATGGCGGCAGCGGCCCGACCACCTTTGCCACGACGGCGACGCCGCCTGCCCCAGTGCCTGGCGCCGCAGAGCCGAACAATGTGCTTCAGGTGAATTTCACCACCGCAGTGTGGGCAGTCATGATTCACGGTTTCACCAATGATGCCGCCAACCAATGGCTCAACCAGGATTGGAGCGCCTTTGGCGGCATTTCGTTCTGGCTCTACGGCCAGGGCAACGGCGCCAGCCTCTTCGTCGACGTGATCGACAATCGCAACAGCCCGGCGCAGCCGCGCGACGACGCGGAACGCTATTCGGTCACCTTCACCGACGACACCGCCGGCTGGAAGCTGGTGCAACTTCCCTTCACCAGCTTTACGCGCAAGGAGATTGGCAACGGCGCACCCAATGACGGCTTCACCCTGAACGAGGTGCACGGCTGGGCGTTTGGCACCACAACGCCGGGCGCACAGAGCTACTTCATCGACGACGTGACCCTCTACGGCACGGCGCCGGTGCGTCCGCTGACCGTGGGTTTCGGCGCGGCGACCACCAATGTCAGGGAAGGCCGCACGGCCACGATCGTGGTCAAGCTGAGCAAACCGGCGGATGCCACCGTGACGGTGGATTACAGCACAGCGGATGGCACAGCGGTCGCCAATCGCAACTACCTGCCAGCAGCCGGCACCCTCACCTTTGCACCCGGCGTGACGCAGCAGAGCTTCCAGGTCGCCACTATCGGCAACGGCAAGTGGCAGGGCGGCAAGAGCGTGCTGCTTCGCCTTACCAACCCCACCAACATTGCGTTGGGTACGCCTGCCATTGCCGGTCTCAATATCCAGGAAGTCGATCCCTACGACCCGAACCTGCTCGACGACTTTGAGATGACGCCCTATCTCTTTGGGACGCATCGCGACGGCGCTCGCCCCACACGTGAGGGTGAACTGGAAGCCCCCGATGCAGCAGACGCGGCGGGGGTGGACGCAACCACGCTGGATGCTGCCGCTGCTGGCGGCAAGCCACAAAAGGTCACCCTGACCTCGCTGGAGATTCCCGCCGATTCGCCGCTGGCGCTGCCCAATCAAGGCGCCTTCGAGCGCGTGCTCAGCGTCGAGCGCGATGATCGCAGCCGGTCGGAGCTTGAGTTTGGGCGGCGCTTTGCGCTGGGGCAGAACTGGGCCGGCAACCAGGGCTTGAACTTCTGGTTCTACGGCAACAACACAGGGCGCAAGATTAAGGTGACGCTGCTCGACAACCAAGCGCCTGACCCTGGCCCCAGCGGCTGGAAACTGGTCTGGCGCGATGAGTTCAACGGTCGCGCCGGCACGCGGCCCAACCAGAATGTCTGGGGCTATGAAATCGGCGACGGCACGGTCAACGGCATCCCTGGCTGGGGCAATGACGAACTGGAATATTACACCGACAGCCCAGAGAACGCAGCCACCGATGGCGCCGGCAATCTGGCCATCACAGTGAAGCAAGCTGACGGTTCATTGACGTGCTATTACGGCCCGTGCCAGTACACCTCGGCGCGGCTGCTGACCAAGAACAAGTTCGAGGTGGCCTACGGTCGCATCGAGGCGCGCGTCAAAGTGCCACGCGGCGCCGGGCTGTGGCCTGCCTTCTGGAGCCTGGGCACAGATATTGACCGCGTCGGCTGGCCACAGACCGGCGAAATCGACATCATGGAAAATGTTGGCCGTCTGCCCAACCAGGTTTTCGGTACGATTCACGGCCCTGGCTATTCCGGCGGCCAGAGCTTTGGCGGCATCTACGACCTGCCCAACCCTGTCGCCGATGACTTCCACACCTTCGCCGTTGAATGGCAACCCGGCGAAATCCGTTGGTACATCGATGGCATCCTCTATCATACGGCGCGACCGACCAACGTAGCGCCCAACCAGTGGGTCTTCGACCATCCCTTCTTCCTGCTCCTGAACGTGGCGGTCGGCGGCAACTTCGGCGGCCCGGTCGGCCCCGACACGCTCTTCCCACAGACGATGCTGGTCGACTACGTGCGTCTCTACCAGGCGCAGGACACCGCCGAACGCTTCGAAGCGCAGTTCACCGACAACTTCAGCGGCTGGCAACGCGTCAGCATACCCTTCAGCGCCTTCAAACGCAGCGGCGATCAGCCCAAGGGCGCCCCGCGCGATGGGCTGACGCTGTCAAGCGTGTGGGGCTACGGCTTCCAGATCCCCGGCGGCTATCGCGGGCAGCACATCCTCTTTGATCAGGTGCGCGTCCAGCCCAATTGCAGCTACGATGTGACGGTGACCACCACCGCCGACAACGGCCCCGGTTCCTTGCGCCAGGCGCTCACCGATGTCTGCTTTGGCGGCGCCATCGGCTTTGCCCCCGCGCTGAGCGGTCAGACCATCACGCTGTCATCGGGCGAATTGACCATCGCCACACCGGTGACGATTGACGGCGCTGGCGCGCCAGGGCTGACGATCAGCGGCGGCGGCAGCGTGCGCCCCTTCGTGGTCAACGCTGGGATTCCGGCGACGCTGCGCAACCTGACCATCCGCGATGGCTACGGTTGGGAACTGGCGGGCGGCGTGCTCAACAACGGCATGCTGACGTTGGAGCGCGTGACTGTCGCCAACAACCGCGTCGCCACGTCAGGCGTCGACTTCTGGAAGGGCGGCGCCGGCGTCTACAACGGCGATGGCAGCTCGCTCACACTGGTCGATAGCACCGTGCGCGACAATCGCGCCGAGGGTGGGGCCGGCGGCGGCGTCTACGCCTTCTTCAACACAGCAGTAGACGTTGTGCGCAGCACCATCGCCGGCAACCTGGCGACCGACGTCGGCGGCGGCATTCGCTCACTGGGCGACTTCACCATCGTCAACAGCACACTCAGCGGCAACAACTCCACCGGCTGGCACGGCGGCGCCATCTTCCACACCGAGGGCGTGATGGAGATTCTCAACTCGACCATCACCAATAACGCCGGGCCGGATTGGGCGCCCTCCGCCATCTTCCTGGGCGAATGGGGGCCAGTAGTGCCGGTGCTCAAGCTCACCAACACCATCGTCACCGGCAATCGCTGGTACGCGTGCGAGCGCTTCGCTGCACCAAACCCCAACATCCTGCTCTCCGGCGGCAACAACATCATCCAGGATGGCAGTTGCAACCCGGTCGCTAGCGATCAGATCCTACCGGATGCGGGGTTGGAGCCACTGGCGGACAACGGCGGGCCTACCTGGACGCATGCACTCCAGCCCGGCAGCCCCGCCATCGACGCTGCCAATGCAGCCCAGTGCCCGGCGACGGATCAGCGCGGGGCGACGCGCCCTACAGGCGCCAGTTGTGACATCGGCGCGTTCGAGAGCGGCGGCGTCGCGCGGGCAGCAGCGGCGCAAAACGTGTCGCTCTTCCTGCCGACTGTGCAACGGTAATTGCATGACTATTACGCAGTGCATCCACCTTCCCGGATGCTCGGAGCATCCGGGAAGGCCAGCGCTATCCTACAGCGTACATTCCACTGCGTAACGTCTATTACTGATTTCTAGGCAGAGTTTTCATGTTTTCAGTGTTGCATGTTGCGTGCTACGTGTCGGACTCCCTCACGCAACACGTCATACGCAACCCTGCGCTCATCAAATATCAACCTAGAAATCAGTAAGCAGCGAGGCTTTCAACATGCTGGGCATGGCGTCGGCGGACTTGGGTGATTCTGGGTCATGCTGTACCATTCCCAGCATGTTGCTGTGATTTGACACCTAGCAGAAGACTAGAGGTGTAACCATGTCGTATGTGCCAACGGCCGTCATGTTCGCAAACAGTGGTGAGACAATCAGGCTGGTGGAGTCCAACGTCAGCGGCGAGTATGTCGAACTGCTCGGCGAGAGCTACTACTGCATTCGCCACTATGACGCCATGCCGCCCTTCTTCATGAGCATCATCAGTAGCGCCAACCACTGGCTCTTCATTTCGAGCACGGGTGGGCTGACTGCTGGTCGCGTCGATGCTGAGTCGGCGCTCTTTCCGTATTACACAGATGACAAGGTGACGGAAAACATCACCAACACCGGGCCTGTCGCCTGCCTCTTCGTCCAACGCGGCGACCAAGTGACGCGTTGGGAGCCATTCACTGCGTCGCCGGGCGATGCCCATGAGTGCGCACGCAATCTCTATAAGAATGTTGCTGGCGACAAGCTCATCTTCGAGGAGGTGAACCACGCGCTAGGGTTGACCTATCGCTACGCCTGGCGCACCAGTGACCGCTTTGGCTTTGTGCGCACTGTGTGGGTACAAAATGACCTGGCAACGCCCTGCCGCGTGCGCCTGCTTGACGGTGTGCGCAATCTCCTGCCTTACGGCGCTACAACTGCGTTGCAAACCACCATGAGCAATCTGCTCAACGCCTACAAGCGCAACGAACGCGAACCCTCCACTGGGCTGGGTATCTTTGCGCTGAGCGCCACCCTCACCGATCGCGCTGAACCCAGCGAATCGCTCAAAGCCACTGTCGCCTGGCAGGTGGGGCTGGCAGACCCTCTCGTGCTGCTTTCCACTGCTCAGCTCGACGCGTTTCGCGCTGGACGTCCGGTGACGCAAGAGGATGACATCAAGGGGCAGCGCGGCGCCTATCTGCTCTGCACAGAGATTGAGCTGGCGCCCCAAGCCACACAAAGCTGGAGCCTGGTCGCCGACGTGAATCAAGACCATAGCCAGCTTGTGACGTTGCGCAATCGGCTGCGCGAGGCGCGCCCCCAGTTAGCCGTTGCGCTGGAAGCGGACATCGCGCGTGGCACGGCAGAACTCAACGCACTGGTTGCTGCGGCGGACGGCCTGCAACTCTCCGCGGCGCCACTCACCACCGCCCATCACTTTGCCAACGTAGCCTTCAACATCATGCGCGGGGGCGTCTTTGCCGACAACGGTCAGGTGACCAGAGCAGACCTGGTCGAATTCTTCCGTACGCGCAACCATCTGGTGCACGACGCCCATGCCGGCTTTCTGGCGGCGCTGCCGCCCACACTGTCGATCGACGAACTCTATGCACGCGCCGCCGCTACGGGAGACCCAGATGTGCGCCGCCTCAGCTACGAATATCTACCGCTGACCTTCAGTCGTCG
>DMDA01000082.1:82518-83367 GCA_003451595.1 Chloroflexota bacterium
GCGCGTTTCCTCAACGCCACCACTGCTGACGGCTACAATCCCTACCGCGTGACGCGCGCCGGCATCGAATGGGAGACGCCAGAGCCAGACAACCCCTGGGCCAACATCGGCTACTGGAGCGATCATCAGATCATCTACTTGCAAAAATTACTGGAAATATCCAATCATTTTCATCCAAACCTACTGAAAGAGCTGCTAAATCAACGCATCTACAGCCATGCGGACATTCCTTATCGCATTCGCACCTACGCGCAGCTGCTGGAGAATCCCTACGCGACCATCGACTACGACTGGGAGCACGCTAACAGCGTCGCGGCGCGGGTGGCAGAGATCGGCAGCGATGGCAAACTCGTGGTTGATGGCGACGGGCGCATCTTTCACGTGACGCTGGCGGAAAAACTGCTACTGCTCATCCTGGTCAAGCTCACCAACCTTGTGCCCGAAGGTGGCGTCTGGATGAACACACAACGGCCAGAGTGGAATGACGCCAACAACGCGCTGGTGGGCAAAGGGCTGTCGGTGGTCACGGCGGCCTATCTGCGCCGTATGCTGTGCTTCTGCCAGCAGCTGCTTGCCCAAGGGCCGGCGACGCTTGAGCTGACAGAGGCGGTGCGAGAGTTGCTGGCGACCGTGTCTGCAATTTTCTCTGTGCACGAAGACGCCCTGGCAACAGGATTCGACAACACCCGACGTCGGGCGATCATGGATGAATTGGGGCAGGCCGGCAGCGACTATCGCGCTCGCATCTACCACGCTGGCGCTGCCGGCGAACTTACGGCGACGCCAGCGGAGGAGGTGGTGGCGTTCCTGGCGCTGGCGCAACGCGATATCTGTCTCTTATACACATCT
>DMDA01000033.1:0-17379 GCA_003451595.1 Chloroflexota bacterium
CTCTGTTTTTCTTTTTGAACAATTCTGAATCTGCTGCCCGTTGGTCATGTCTGCCCCGCCTGGTCTGGCGCACACTGAAGTAAATTGACCTTCGTCAGCACTTGTGCGATGGCATCCAGCATCTTCTCGCCATAGGTGTGATTTTCGTCTAGCAGCTTCGTTGCCACGTCAAAATAGTTCCCCTGACCGTTATGCTGGAAGGGGCCGAGCGCAATCAGGTCGATGACCTGCAAGACAAACGCTGCCTCAAATGTGATGTATATCCCTCCTTTTGGGGTTTTTTCACCTTTCAGCTTGACACATTCTTGGAAGCTGAGTACCCTCACAGCAAGATCAATTGCAAATTTGTTGCTGATATATCGAGGTGAATGGTGCTCCAGGTCTTGGTTTCCCTGCATTGGCGCTTGCCCCGACATGTGAATCTCCATCGTTACGGATTCCGTCATTCCACCCGCATTACATCACTGCTATTACTAGCGTTTATGTTGTCTGTTACGCCACTATACGCACAGGGACAGACGCATACTATCCAACCCGGCGAAACGTTGAGCGAGATCGCCCAGCAATATGGCGTGACGCTGACTGAATTGATGGTTGCCAACGGCATCACTGACGCCAACAGCATCTACAGCGGGCAGGAACTCGACATCCCGCAGGCATCCGCCGGCGCTGCGCAACCGCAAGCCGAATTGTCGGATACAGAAGCCCGGGCTGACTTGCCCGAAACCTACATCGTCATGACTGGCGACACGTTGACCGCCATTGCCCGCCGCTTTGATATTCCGGCCGAGACGCTGCGCGCACTCAACGCAATCGACGATGCTGACACGATTCTTGTTGGGCAAACGCTACGCCTAAAGATGGCGATTCCACCGGCGACGCAGCCTGCTGAAATCGATGCCGCCGCACCAGTTGTGGCGTCTACCGGTGATTCAGAACCAGCCGTGGCTGCGATCGACACGGCAGAACAGCCTGCCGTCGCCGGCGCGGCGCCAGAAACACCGATCGAACGGAGCGGCAACCCGGTCAGCAGCCTCAATCGCACCTACCAGGTCCGGCCTGGCGACACACTCAACCTGATTGCATTGCGGACGGGCGTAGATGCTGAGTCGTTGCGTCGGCTTAACGGCTTCCCAAGCCTCAATGCCGCGCTGAACGCCGGTCAGTCATTGATGTTGCCGGCCACGGGCGATGAACTGCGCCCGCGCAAGGCCGCGCATGAATATCAAGTCAAGTCTGGTGAAACCTTGAGCCGCATTGCCGCTGATCATGGCGTGACTCTTGGCGCGCTGTTGCAGGTCAACCGTATCGCCGATCCCAACGCCGTCTATCCGGGACAGACGCTCGTGATCCCTGGCGCTGCGACAAGCGATGCCGGCAGTGGGCTACGCTTGCAGATCGGCCCGGCGCGTAGTGGCTATTTTTATTACACCGTCCAGCCCGGCGACACGATGTCCGAAATTGCCCGCAACTTGAACACAACGATGTTGGCGATCCAGACCTACAACAACCTACCTGATACAGAGACCGTCTACAATGGCATGGAACTGAAAATTCCCTACGGCCCACCGCCGTTGAACCTACTGTTGCCCCCCACCCCAATGTCAGGCACGCGCTTCGTTGTCAGCTTGAGTCGCCAGCAGTGTTGGGTCTACCAGGGCGACCGCATTCTCTATTCGTGGCCATGTAGCACCGGCGCAGGTGAGCGGCGCACCAAGCCCGGCAACTATGCTGTCCAGTCCAAGATTCTCAATGCCAAAAGCAAGGTATGGCAGCTTGACATGCCCTACTGGTTGGGCATCTATGACGTTGGGCCTTACGAAAACGGGATTCATGGCCTGCCAGTGGCATGGAAGACGGGTAAGAAAATCTGGTCAGGTCTTATCGGGCAACCCGCTACCTTTGGCTGCGCCATGCTCGATGACCAGGAAGCATCTACGCTCTTCCGCCTGGCCTTCATCGGCATGCCTGTGCATGTCATCAACTGAGCGAGCCTGCAAACAGTGAACACACCAGAAACCGTTGCATCCGCGCGTTTGTCGGCAGGCAAGCTGCCGCATACCATGCTGGCCGCCCTGTTGGCAGATCTGCCAACTCAAGACGCGCAACTGTTGCTTGGCCCCCAGGTTGGTGAAGATGCGGCGGTGATCGATTTCGACGCCAGTAGTGATCGCCTGCTGGTGGTGAAAAGTGACCCCATCACCTTTGCCACCGACCAGATCGGCTTCTACGCTGTAAACATCTGCGCTAACGACCTGGCAGTGACCGGTGCGACTCCGCGCTTCTTCCTGCCGACTGTGCTACTGCCCGCAGGCGTCGCCGACTTCGAAATGGCGCGTGCGATCTTCGACCAGATCGGGCAGGCATGCCGTGCGTTGGGCATCGTGGTGGCGGGCGGACATAGCGAAGTGACGCCTTCGGTAAACCAGCCGGTTGTCTCTGGGGCAATGCTGGGCGAAGCGCTGCGCACACATTATGTACGTAGTGGCGGCTGCCAGGTCGGTGATGTTGTGCTGTTGGCTGGCGCTATCCCCATTGAAGGAACGAGCATTATTGCCAGGGAGATGCGCAACCATTTGCTCGATGATGGCTGGAACGCAACAGAATTGGATGAAGCGGCCAACTATCTTTTTTCTCCTGGCATCAGCGTGCTCAAACCAGCGTTGGCGGCGGCGCACGCCGGGCTAGTCACGGCCATGCATGACCCAACCGAAGGCGGGCTGGCGACAGGGATTGCTGAATTGGCGATGGCGTCTGAAACCAGCGTGGAAATCGACCTTGACCGGATTCCGATTCCTGACTTGAGCCGGCGGTTATGTGCAGCATTTGATCTTGACCCACTGGGCGCGCTTGCCTCCGGTGCGCTATTGGCGACGGCAGCGCCGCAACACGTTGACGCCTTGCTGCGCTTGTGGTCGGCAATTGGCTGGCCCGCCGTTGTAATCGGTCGAGTAGTGGCGTCGGGAGAAGGTCTACACGCACGGCGTCATGGGCAGACTGTCGCCTTTCCCACTTTTGGCGCGGATGAAATCACCAGGCTCTGGCGCTAGCACCAGGATGACACAGTTTCTACGTGCGCCACTTCCAACCGGGAGTGGCGCACGCGCGTTAATAGAAGATGAAAATTGCGTACAAAGCTAGGCGCCGACTCTCACGAACGCGACAGAGTGTGGCATGATAGATAGGATATGATCCGAGTCCGTTGGTATAAAGTCATCAGCGACCTGTGGAGTCACCGCACGCGCACGCTGATTGTGTCGCTGGCGGTGGCGGTGGGCGTCTATGCTGTCGGCGCCATCATGGCAACGCAGACGTTGATGCTGCGCGAGTTCCACAGCGATCGCAACGATGCCCAACTGGCTGAGGCCATCCTCTACACGCAACCCTTCGATGCCGAACTGGCGGAACGTGTGCAAGAGGAAATTCCCGGCGTTATCGCTGCCGAGGGGCGCGAGTCGCTGCGGGCGCGCGTCCCCGTAGACGGCGAAACCCGCTACGGCATCGAGATTGTAGCGATTGATGATTTTGCGACAATGCGCGTGGACAGCTATCCCTTCATCGAAGGGCGTTGGCCCGATGCCAAGAACGAGATCATGCTTGAGCACATGGGGTTGGCCTTGCTCGGCGTTGCCATCGGCGACACCATTACCATCGAATTGCCGGACGACACGCAAAAGCACTTTGTTGTTACTGGCGTTATGCATGATCCGACCTATCCTAGCCCAGAGATCACCGGTTTCACCACTGCGGCAGTGACGCCGGCAGGGATGGAATATCTCGGCGGACTACCACTTTTCACTGAGCTGCGGCTGCGACTGGATGACGCTGTGGTCGCGTCGCAGGGGGCGCAGGGCATCGTTGACGCCGTCCAAGATCGCATCGAGAAGAGTGGGCGCACTGTGGTGGGGCGCACGATCATCGGCAAGTCGATCATCGAGTCGATTGTCAATACAGCAGTGATGATCCTCTCCTTTTTTGGCTGGATCATCCTGTTGTTGTCTGCTTTCCTGGTGATCAATACGATTTCGGCGCTGATCGCACAACAGGTCAACCAGATCGGCATCATGAAGCTGGTCGGGGCTGGACGCGGCGAGATGGTGGCGATGTACCTGACGTTGGTGCTTGTCTACGGCATTCTCGCCTTTTCCATTGCAATCCCGCTGGCAGTGTTGACGGCGCAATACCTGATGACCGACCTGATTGCACCGCTAGTCAATCTGCGCCCGGAGAGCCTGGCATTGCCCTGGTGGCTTTATGCGATGATGGTGGCGATAGGCGTCTTGATCCCGGTGCTGGCAGGGGTGTTGCCGGTATGGCAAGGCACGCGCATCACGACCTATGCGGCGCTTAACGAGTTGGGCATGCAGACGGGAACTGCGGCGGGCGGCTTTTTTGAGCGGATGCTGGCGCGCTTGCCCAAACGTTGGCTTCAGCGCCCCCTGGTGCTGGCGGTGCGTAACACACTACGCCACAAGGGGCGGCTGTTGCGCACGATGATCGTCATGATCCTGGGAACATCGCTCTTCATCGCCGTGATCTCGGTGCGCGTTTCTGTGGACACCACGCAAGCCGACTTTCTGCGCTATCATCAATACGATGTGCAGGTGCAGTTTCAGGAAGCGCATCGCATCGCTCGGCTGGAACAGGCAGCGTTGACTGTGCCTGGCGTCGTTCGTGTGGAGGCTCGGACGTTCGGCAGCGCCAGTCGCACGCGCCCCGACGGTGTAGAGAGCAACCGCTATCAGGTGATAGGGGTGCCCGAAGGCTCGACGATGATCGACCCGATCGTGCAGGCGGGGCGTTGGCTGCGCCCAGACGATGAGTATGCCGTGGTGATCAACGCTACGGTCGCTCAGGACGAGCCGGATGTGCAGGTCGGCGATACGATTGTGCTCAAGATGAATGATCGTGAACGCACCTGGCAGGTGGTGGGCATCGTCGGCGCCGACGCACAAGGACCGAAGATCTTTATGAACCGCACCGTCTTCGGTTACGAAAACCGGCTCCCCAACCGCGCCAATAGTGTGCAGGTGCTTACCGAGACGCACGACCTGTTGGGACAAAAGACGATGGAGTCAACTCTCCTGCGCCACTTCGAGAAGTTGGGCTATGCCGTCCTCACGACGCGCACCACACAAACGCTCAATTCCCAAAATGGGCTGATGTTCGACATTATTGTCGGTTTTTTGATTCTGAACGCCGTGCTGCTGGGATTAGTGGGCAGCCTGGGGTTATCGACGACGATGGGGATTAACATGCTAGAGCGCATCCGCGAGATCGGCGTGTTGCGCGCCATCGGTGCGTCCAACAGCGCCATTCGCCGCATTGTGCTGCTGGAAGGTCTGGTGATCGCCACGCTAAGCTGGATCATTGGCTTTGCGCTCTCCTACCCGGTGGCGCAAGTGATGAGTGAGCAGATCGGCGTGGCGCTGCTCGATACGCCACTCTCGTTTACCTACGCATTGCCCGCCGCCATCATCTGGTTCTTTGTGCTGCTTCTGCTCGCCGTTGCCGCCAGCCTGGGGCCAGCGCGCAATGCCGTGCGGTTGACCATCCGCGAGGTGCTGGCTTATGAGTAAGGGCAAGAGCAACGAGCCGCTAATTGTAGTCAAGGGGTTACAAAAGGCCTATCGCACTCCGGCCGGTGACTTCTACGCGCTCAAAGGGATCGACCTGGAAATCTGGCCAGGGGAGTTCGTGGCCTTGCTCGGACGCTCTGGCGCCGGAAAATCGACGCTGATCAACATGTTGACAGGCATCGACCGCCCCACTGCTGGCGAAATTTGGATCGGCGGTCAGGCCATTCATCGAATGAGCGAAGGCAAATTGACGCGGTGGCGCGGGCGCGAAGTGGGCGTCGTTTTCCAATCCTTCCAGCTCATGCCCATGCTCACCTGCGCCCAGAATGTGATGCTGCCGATGGACTTCGCCAACCGCTACGGCACGCCACGCCGTCAATATGCGCGGGCGCGTGAACTGCTGGCGGCGGTGGATATTGCCATGCACGCCGACAAGCTGCCTGCCGCCGTCTCTGGCGGGCAACGGCAACGGGTGGCAATCGCACGCGCGCTGGCGAATGATCCCACCTTTCTGGCTGCAGATGAGCCGACCGGCAACCTTGATTCGCGCACGGCGGAAGCAGTCTTTAGCGTCTTTCAACAACTGGTGGCGGCAGGCAAGACTATTTTCATGGCAACACATGATCGAGATTTGGCGGCGCGTGTTTCGCGGGTGTTGCACATCGAGGATGGGCTGATTGTGGAGGACACGCGGCCGGCGTCGCCAGCGGAGGGATACGAACTTGTGGCGCAAATGGAGGCATAACGGGGCTCATCGTGGCGTTGGCGTCAACGGCGCGGCGCCGCTGGGGCTGACTAGCCGCGCCATCATCGATCTGCGCGACGTTGTCAAGGTCTATGCAACGCCCGCCGGTCCCTTCACCGCGCTCAAAGGCATTAACCTGACCGTCGATCGTGGCGAGTTCCTGGCTGTCGTCGGCAAGTCAGGCAGCGGCAAGTCTACGCTCATCAACATGTTCACCGGCATCGACCACCCCACCGCTGGCGAAGTGATCGTCGCCGACACGCCGATTCGCCACTTGGACGAGGGCAAGATGGCGGAGTGGCGCGGGCGCACGATGGGCATTGTCTTCCAGTTCTTCCAGTTGCTGCCCACGCTCACCGTCGTCGAGAATGTGATGATCCCGATGGATTTGGCGGGGATGTATGGGTTGAGTGAGCGCCACGACCGCGCCATGTATTTGTTGGAGCAGATGGGCATGGCTGACGATGCCAACAAGTTCCCGGCGGTGCTCTCCACCGGGCAGGCGCAACGCGCCGCCATTGCCCGCGCCCTGGCCAACGACCCGCCTATCCTCGTCGCTGATGAGCCGACCGGCAACCTGGACACGCGTAACGCCGAGATTGTCTTCGAACTTTTTGCGTCGTTGGCGGCTGCGGGCAAGACGATTGTGATGGTGACGCATGACGATGAATTGGCGCAGCGTGTGCCGCGCACCGTGACCATCGCCGACGGACTGATCGTGGACGAAGTGCGGCGGTAGCTCCTACACCTGGGCGTGCCAGAAACAGACTGTGGCGCTAATCCCTGTCCGGCGCGCGATACGTAGGCTGCGTCAACGCGCCGCGTCCCGAATCACATCCGTCACGTACTCGATTTCCTCCAGCGTCAGCGACGATGCTGACGGCAGATAGAAGCCGCGCTTGCACAGGTCTTCGGCGACCGGGTAACGCTCGCCGTAATACTGTTTCCAGTAGATCGGCTGGGTGTGCATCGGGATGAAGAAGTTGCGCGTCTCGACGCCGTGCTCCGCCAGCACCCGGCGCAGCGCATCACGGTTCATGCCGAACTCGTTTTCATCGACCAGGATGCCGTACATCCAGTAGACATTCTTCGCCCACGGCGCCTCGGCCGGCGTGCGGATGCCGGGGACGCCGTGCAGCCGGCAGTTGTACTCCAGCGCGTTGCGTCGCCGCGCCGCCACAAAGCTATCCAACTGCTCGACCTGCGCCAGCCCGACTGCAGCTTGCAAGTTGGTCATGCGATAGTTGAAGCCGACGAACTTGTGCCAGAAGTGGCGCTCGTGACTGAAGGCGTGGTCGCGCAGATTCCACGCCAGCCGCGCCAGCTCGCGGTCATTGGTCGTGACCATGCCGCCCTCGCCGGTGGTGATGATCTTGTTGCCGTAAAAACTGAAGCCGGCGGCGTGTCCCAGCCCACCGGTGCGCCGTCCCTTGTATTCGGCGCCGTGCGCCTCGGCGGCATCCTCGATCACGGTCAGACCGTGCTTCTCGGCCAGCGCCATCAACGGGTCCATGTCGGTCGGGTGGCCGTAGATGTGCACAGGCACGATGGCTTTGGTGCGCGGCGTGATCTTGTCCTCGACCTGATTGAGATCCATCTGCCAGTACGCTGGCTCCATGTCGACCAACACCGGTTTGGCGCCGCAGTAGGTGACGGCGTTGGCGGTGGCGATCATGGTGAAGGTGGGGATGATCACTTCGTCGCCCGGCTCCAGCCCCAGCGTCGCCATGGCCAGGTGCATGGCGACCGTGCCATTGGCGCAGGCAATGCCGTATTTGACGCCGCAAACCTCCGCAAAGCGCGCCTCGAAGTCACGGATGAAGCGCCCCGCCGACGAAATCCAGTTCGTCTCGATCGCCTGCTGCACGTATTTCATTTCGTTGCCGCCCAACGTCGGCTCGCAGACCGGAATGATCGAGCGCCGCGGCGTTTGGCCAAATTCGGGGATCGCCCGATAGGTGAGCTTAACTTCTGGATCAGCGGCCGGGATGATCTCCGCCAGGTCGCCCATTTCTTCAAGTGATAATTCAGCAGGCTGCAACATAGTTCAGCAATTCCTTTGATTCTATCAATTTTATTTGCGCAGTCGCCAGATTGTGGCGACATATTTGCGCCCTTTGACCAGATAATCCCACAGATTGACGCCGGTCTTGCTTTCGCCGGCGGTGCGCGGCACACAGACGTAGGGCACTTCCTTGAGCGCATAGCCGCAGCGTGCGGCGCGCGCCAGCAGGTCGATGCAGTATTCGCCGTAGTCACCGCGCAACCGCAGTGTACGCAACACCCCGGCGCGACAGGCGATGAAACCGCTGGTGTAGTCATGCACGCTGTCGCCGAGCACCATCACGGCGAACCCGTTGATGATGCGGCTCAAGCTGCGCGCCATGAAGCCATGCGCCACATCGTCGCCGCCCTCGACCCAGCGCGAGCCGACGGCAATATCCGCACCTTCCTCGACAATTGCGTGCACCAGGCGAGCGACATCGGCGGGCGGCATCGACAGGTCACAGTCCATCCACGTCACGATGTCGGCGCCAAAGCTTGCCAGCGCAAAGTCGATGCCGCACTGGATCGCCGAGGTCAGCCCCTTCTGCCCGGTGCGCACATAGAGCGCCACGCGCTGCACGTCCGCCGTGTTGTAGCGACTCGCCACTGCGCGCACCACTTCCGCCGTGCCATCGGGCGAATTGTCGTCGACTACCAATACCATGTGCGGCGTCACTGCGTTTGTCAGGATGCCTTCGATCAGCGCGGCGATGTTGTCGCGTTCGTTATAGGTTGGCAGCACTGTACAGACCAGCGTCATCTGCGTCCCATCTCCCGTTTTGCCAACACGAACAAGCTCGTTCCCCACGGCAGATTGCGGCGACGCAACCAGGTTGCCTCGGCGCGCAACGCCACGCCCAGCAGCCGGTTGACGGCGCCTTCGTCGTAGAGATCGGGCGAGAAACCTAGCACGCCCCAGCGTTGCAGCAGCCGCACCGTCACGACCGCCGGCGCAAGCAGGCTGTTGGCAAAGGTAATGCGCGTCGGCGTCAATCCGGCGGCGCGCACCAGCGTTATGAACTCGTTGCGCCCGTAGCGTCGACCCGTGCCAAAGGCGACATCGTGCGGCCCGTAGAGCCAGGCATGCGCACTGACGCGCAGCAGCGTTGCGCCGCCGGGCAGCAGCAGCGCGTGGATCATCGCCAGCGCCTCCGCCGCGTCGATGCCGACCTGATCGACCACATCCAGCGCTGCGATCAGGGCGAAGGTAGGCCCGGCAAAGGGCAGGCGCAGCAGGTCGCCCTGCACCCAAACACCCGTAGCCGACCGGCTCTGGGCAAACGCCAACGCCTCGCCGCGCAGGTCAAGCCCGACAACCGTTGCACTCGGGCGCGTGGCTCTCAGTTCCAGCACAAACGCGCCGCCGCCACAGCCCAGCTCCAGCAGCGGCCCTGGCGGGAGCATCACGCCGTCGAGCAGCGCATGGCTGGCGGCGCGCATTCCCACATTCCAGCCGCCCACTGCATCCGCTTCGTAGAGTGTGGGCAGCAGCATTCCGGCGTCACTCAAGCGTCACCTCGCCAATCTGTAGACCGGCGCCATCGGCGGGCAGCCGTGCGCCGTCCGCGCTGTAGAGTCCGATGGCAAGTGCATACTCGCCAGCGGGCAGGTCGGAGGGCAACAGCATCTGATATTCGTCGAGTATGCGCCAATCCGCCTGCCAGCGCGTCGTCGGCAGCGAACCGGCGCCCGGTCGGCTGTCCACGCCGGCGACCAGTTCATCGTCGGCTTTGAGCAGGTGCACGAAGACCGTCCAATCCTGCGTCGGTGCGGCGGCCACGTCCCAGTACAGTTGCACGTAAAGCATCCGCCCGGCTTCAAGCGTCGCCGTCTGCGCGTCGTAGCCTGCCAGCGTAATGCCATCGCCAACCTCGAAAGAAGCGGCGGCCATCGGGCTACGCGCTGGCGCGCTGGCGATGGGCCGGACATAGGTGTTGGCGTAGACGCGTCCCTGCCAGTCGTAGCGCGAGCGTTCGACCGCAGCATCGGGAAAGAGTTCGGGCAGCAGCAGGCGCGTGCGGAAATCCTCATCTTCGATCACGAGATACTGCTCCGGCTGGGCGTTGCGTCCGGCGGTGAGCGGGAAGACATGGCGTCCATCAAAAGTGACCGGCGCGCCGTGACTGCCGGGGCGCGTCTCCCACGCAAAGGCCAGCGTTGGATGGTCGGCGCTGCGTGGCGTCAGGTAGATGGGCGCGTCGGCGGGCTGCGCCGCAATCTCCTGGCCGATCTCCCACAGACCGACATCGAAGGCGTAGAAGAGGTCGGGCAGCGCCGCCCAGCGCCCGAAATAGTCGCGCGCCGCCACCACGGCGCCGATCACCAGCAGCGCGACACTCACCCATCCCACCCAACGCACGTTCCAGGCACGGTCGCCGCCCCTCGCTCCTTGAATGGAACGCGGATGACGCGGATTGACGCTGATTTGGTTTTCTTTGCGTGCCTCTGCGTCTCTGCGGCTCTGCGTCGAATCTTCGCCCCTCGCCCTTCGCCCTTCGCCCCACCACGCCCAAATCCAATCCAGCCCGACGCCGCCGAGCAGCGCCACGGGCGCGGCCGCGCCGAGCACGCGGTGATAGTGGGGCGCATATTCGCTCAAGACGCCAGGAAGCAGCAAGCCCGCCAGCAGCAGGAGCAGGATACTGTACGCAGGTTGGCGGATACGCCAGCACGCCAGCAGCACGCCGAGCCAAAAGGGGATCGCCTGCCAGAGGTTGAGCGCCGCCAGCCCAGGCACGTTGCGCCGTGGGTCGAGATCGCCGGCTTGCACCAGCGGCACGAACATCAGCACATAAGCGAGCACGCTTTCGCCAAGTGTCTGCTGCGTCGCCGTCTGGCCGCCGACGGCGATCTGCTCGGGGCGCAGCAGGAAGAGGTCAGGCTGTGCGAGCGCAAAGAGGACGAGCGGCAGCACGCCGATCACGGCGACGGCGGCGGCGATCAGGCCACCGGTCAGCAGTGGACGCGGGTTGCCCTGTCGCCAATCGAGCCACCAGAGAATCGCCCACGCGCCCGCCAACAGAAAGGGCAGAATCCACGCGCCTTGATAGGTGTACATGCCGAGCGCGGTCACAGCGCCAAAGCCCACGTAGACCAGCGTGCTGTGCGTGCGCCGGGCGCGCAGCAGCAGCCATAACGCCGTCGCCGTTACCAGCGGCACCAGGATCGGCTCGATGCCCATGCGGCTGAAGTGGATGTGCCAGCGCAGCGTCGCCAGCAGCGCCGCCGCCAGCCAGGGGAACGCTGCGGTCAAGCGCGGCGCGCCGAGTTGACGCAGTTCGCTGGCGGCCAGCCAGGTCGTCACCACGCCGAGCACGCCGAAGAGCGCGGCGGTCACGCGCATGGCGGTGGGGCCTGGTTCGCCGCCGAAGAACGTGAAGACGCCAAACGTCACGGCGTTGGCATAGACATTGAGCGGAACGAGGCCAAAATTGCCCTCGATAAAGATCGGGCGGTAGGTCGGGTCGGTGAGGATGCGCCACGCCTCCAGCCCTTCGAACGATTCGTCGAAATGGAAACCGGGCGGGATGCTGTCGATCTGCCAGAGGCGCAACGTCGTCGCCACGACTGTCAGCAGAAGAAGTCCGACCCAGGTCTTGCGCAAAAACATTGGGCTATTGTAGCACGGTTGCGAGGAAGGTGGCGGATTATGTGGGGCGTGATAAAAAGCTGTTAGGAACTATGACTCACTCACCAGCAAGCGAGAGCGCCACCTCGAAGAGTCGTTGATCAAGCCGAAAACCTGTCTGGCGAAGCAACTCCAGCAGATTATGTGCGACCGGAATCAGCCCTGCTTGCTTGGCATCGACAATCAACCCTACTGTGCCCTTGACCGTGAGTCCGAGTTCAATCGCAAACTGGCGCGCCAGCCGGTCATCCAAACCTGCGATCAGTTCATGCGACCTGCGTGCAAGTGCGATGACTGCACGTTCGCCTTCACCTAACCTGTTTGTAGGCATGCAAGCTATCTCCGTCTGCGAGACTGCACTGATGGTGATAAAGTCCAGTGTGCGTGGGTCTACAACGCCGGGAGTTAGCGAGCGTCCAACATCCAACTCAAAGATTACCTGGCCAGGCACAAGGATTGTATGGAATAATTGAGGCAGTAAATGCAGATGCCGGATTCTGCCCAAGTAGAACAAGACGGAGGTGTCGCAGACGAAACCTGCAGCCATCACCCGATCTCGGTTCGAAGTTCATCCGGTGTGATTTGTGACACAGCAATATTGTACTGCCCACACAGGTCAAGAAAGAGCACCTTGGGCACGCCTGCCAGCTCAGCGGCTGCACCGGCCGATAACTTCCCCAACTGGAACAGCATCAACGCGCCGTACAGACGCAGGTCTCGACCAAGCTCATCTGGCGTGCGGTTGAGCCTCCTCTGCACATCGTACGGTATGCGAAATGTCACGACTTCTTCTGGTTGCCCTATGGCGTTCATGCATCTCTCCTTTGCCTATGCTCATAACGCAATTCTACCACGTGTAGCACCTATAACGATACAACGTAAACGATACGGGTGACTTCGTCATGTTTGGGGCAGGAGTTTGCTGCGTAGGTCATCGCCTCCGGCGTGACACGGTGACTGTTGAGCGTGTCATCCCTCTGCATCAGCGCCGGCTGCGTAGGTCATTGCCTCCGGCGTGACATGGCAACCCGTCACGCCGGAGGCGATGACCTACTGGAGGTGCGCCCAGCGCTCTAGCACCCATTTTGCGAATTCATGTCCGGCGGGTATATGCTGGATCAAAAGCTCCCATTGCCATAGAAAGGATCGACGATGTCGGAAGCGATGCGCATGTGGGTGGAAATTTCGTTCAATATAGTCTACTTGATCGTGGTGTGGTGGCTGGTGGCGCTGATGGCGCTGCGCATGGACGCGGTGACGCCCGACGACCGGCCCACGGCACGGCGCATGATGTGGGCGTTTGCGCTGCTGGCGCTCGGCGACACCGGGCACGTCGGCTTTCGCGTGCTGGCGTATGCGTTGGGCGGTCTGGAGGCGACGCCGGTCGTCCTGGGCGTGCCGGTGAGCCTGGTCGGGCTGGGTGCGCTGGCGACCGCCATTACTGTGACCTTCTTCTATGTGCTGGTGCTGGATGCCTGGCGCGTGCGCTTTCATCGGCGATACGGTTGGTTCGAATATCTGCTGCTGGCGGCGGCGGTGGTGCGGCTGGTGGTGATGGCGCTGCCACAGAACGCGTGGGAGAGTGTCGTCCCGCCGCAGCCGTGGTCGACGATCCGCAACCTGCCGCTGATGTTGCTTGGCCTGGGCGCGGCAGCGCTGATCCTGCGTGACGCGCGCGCCGCCCACGACCGCACCTTTTTCTGGATCGGCGTGATGATCCTGGTCTCCTACGCCTGCTATGCGCCGGTGATCTTCTTCGTGCAACAGAACCCGCTGATCGGCATGTTGATGATCCCCAAGACGATGGCCTATGTCGCCATCGCCTTGATCGCCTACAACGGCCTCTGGCGCGCGGCGCGGCCAAGTCAAACTGGACGTCCGGCGCTGGCAGCATAGAAACCTGGATATGCCCTACTGACTCGACCAGGATTGTCCGCTACGCTGCGAGAATGAATAGGTTTTTGAGCGTCGCGATGGCAATGCTGGTGGTGTGGTTTGTGCTTTACCAATTCTCCGATTCACCCCAGCCAATCCTGGCGCAAACGCCTGCACCTGAAGTCGGCATGCACGTTGCGCGTGGTGATGCTGCGCACATGCAAGCGGCGCGCGCAGCTGGCGGCAGGTTTGTCGTGGTCGTCTTCTCGTGGCGCGACATCGAGCCTGTCCCCAACTATCTCTACTGGGAGACGCCGGACGCGACTTTACGCGCCGCCGATTTTGCCGGAATTCAGGTCGTTGCGCGACTGGATCGTCCTCCGCAGTGGGCGCTGGATGCAGAGTCGCCCACGCCGTGGGACTTGGACGCCTACGCCACGTTTACACAAAAAGTTGCTGCCCGGTATGGCGACCGATTGGCGGGTGTGATTGTCTGGAACGAGCCGAATCTGGCGCTCGAATGGCACGCAGAAACGCCTTCCGCCGCTGACTATGCCGTCATGTTGCAGCGCGTCTACCCCGCAATCAAGGCTGTTGCGCCTGAACTGCCGGTGCTGGCGGCTGGCCTGGCTTTCACCATCGGCGACGACGTCACCGCCGTCAACGATCTGGCATATCTGTCCGCGCTGTACGATGCGGGCGCTGGCGCTTATTTCGATGTGCTGGCAGCGCATCCCTACGGTTTTGGGCGACCGCCAGCGGAAGACCCTGCACCAGATCGTCTCAATTTCCGCCGTTTGGAACTGCACCGCGCGATCATGGAGCAGAACGGCGACAACGACAAACCGATCTGGATCACCGAGATGGGATGGCGCACCTCGGCGCCAGACTTCGCTGACCGTTGGCAGGTGGTCACGCTGGCGCAACAGCGCGATTACACGCTGGCAGCGCTCGACCTGGGTGCAACATATCCCTGGCTGCAACGCATGGCGCTATGGGAATTGACCGCCGCTGAAGATGACTATGGCTATGCACTCTGGCAGGGTGAGGGCCGCACTACACCTGCCTACGACGCGCTGGCAGCGCGCAACCGGGCAAGTCCACCGCCTTCCGCAGTAGCGCATTCCGCCGCCGACGACTGCCTCACCACTTCGACTTGCGCGCCTGTTGAAATCCTTGCCGACGACGTCATCATACGGCTGGGAGACCGCGGCGAACTGCATCCGCATTGGGTGCATCTTCATCGCGGCGGTGAGCGCTTTAGCCCAGCATGGGAAGGTGAGTTCTTTGTCGACGCAGCGCAGGCGTCGCTGCCGCACACGTTGATGCTGGAGACAATGCAGGTCGATCAGCCGACCAACACGGTCTGGGTCAACAATGAACTGGTTGGGCTTCTTCGCCCGCGTACGCGCCCCGACCCGACCAGCACCTGGGTGATGCAGCGGATCGATCTGCCAGCGGGTATACTCACGGGTGGGCGCAACACGCTGCGCATCGAAAGCGGCCAGCGTAATCCGACGCGCACATTTCGCTGGTGGCGGTGGGAGAATTTCCAAATCTGCAACATTCACGTACAGGTCACGGGCAACAACACGACCATCGCCAATTTCAGCACCACTGAAGCCGAAGCCCTGCGCTGGGAGACACTCATGTCACCGCCTGGTTGGGGCGAAGCAATTCGCCTGCGCGCTGGCGCAAGCACGGCTGACGCTGCACCGGTGATCTGGTTGACCGGCAATCGCACCGGGCAGGTGTGGCGCGGTGAATTGATGGCATCAGACGAACTGAGCTTGCAGAAGATGAACGCCGGAGCGCACCCTCTCGTGTTCACCGATGTTGCGGATGACGGCGATGCACAGTTGGCGGCGACGAACGCCGGTCTTTTTTGGCGTCAGAACAAAGGCGCATGGATGCCTGTGGACGGTGCGCCGCCAACCTATATGCACGTCGTCCTGCACAACGCCGATGGGTGGTACGCGGGTGCGGAGGGGGATGGTCTTTGGCGCGCAGATGCTGCAGCGGGCGTGTGGCGACGTGCTGCGCTCTTCGGGCGCACGGTGCTCGACCTCGCCAGTGACGACAGCAGATTGATCGCTGCCACCGACGCCGGCGTCTATGTCCGTGAATTGGGACGCTGGCGACGTCTACCAGCTTTACCGGCCGATCAACGCAGTATCGCCGATGCCAATTTTGCCCCTCGCGTCTTCATCGGTAAGGCGGGCGAGATCGTTGTGCGCAGTGAGGCGAGGTTACTGCGCTGGGATGAACAGGGACAGGCATGGCTACCGTTTGGACCGGCGCGCCTGCAGGGACGGCTTTATACTGTCCTCGACTGCTGCACGGCGGGTGCGCTGGTCGGCGGTAGCCACACCGGTCTCTGGCAGTTGCAGCCGGACGAGGAGTGGCAGCGCGTCGACGGCGCAGTATTCGATTACCTTGAATTCAGTGATGCAATCCGCTTGGACGATCAGATGATCTGGGCGACCACCAATGGCGTGTTTGCAGCACAAGACGACGCCCCGCTCGATAGATTGACGAGCTGGCGCGCAGTACAAGGATTGCCGGTCACTGTCACCGCACTACTTGTCGATCCTGCCGATTCGACCTTGTGGCTGGCAGGCACGCCGACCGGCGTCTATCGCAGCCTCGACGCTGGTGCAAGCTGGCAGGCGATCAGCCCGCCATGGGTCGTGTGGGATATGGCGCTGGGCGTCGACGGGCGGCTGTATGTCGCCACCACAGGCGGCGTGCATTCGACCGCCGAGGTGCAGCGCGATCCGGTTGTCTGGCGCACGGCAGCCGGTCTGGAGGAGGTGACCTTCTTCACCGTCAGTCCCGACACAACCAGCGCCGATCGGTTCTGGGCGGGCACATGGGGCAACGACATTGGCGTCAGCAAAGACGGCGGTGAGACGATCGCACGGCTCGGCGCCGGTTTGGAGACGTTGAGCATCCTGTCGATCCTGCGTCACCCGACTCCTGGGCAATTCACTGTGGGCACAATCGAAGGCTTGTTCCGCAGCGATGATGACGGCGCGAGCTGGTTCAAGCTGCCCGGCGCGCTGACCCGGCAGACGGTCTATGCGCTGCTGCAGGGCGACGACGGCGTGCTGTGGGCTGGCGCAGCGGATGGGCTGTGGCGCAGCAACGATTACGGCGTCACCTGGCAGCGTATCAACGCGTTGGCGGCGACTACCGTCATTCGCCTCGGTCGCATCGATCTGCCTGACGGCCCCCTCTACTGGGCAGGCAGCGAGGATGCCGGGCTGTGGTTGAGCCGCGATCTTGGCGCAACCTGGCGCTTTGGCGGCTTGGCTGGGCGCAGCGTCTATGCCCTGGCTCCGGCTGGTGAGCAATGGCTGGCGGCGACGGATATGGGCATCGCCGCCAGCAGCTTCTCGGCATTGCTGGGCGCGCTACCGCTTTACCAACGGTAGAGGTTACATCTATCCGGGAAAGTGGAGCGCCTCCCCGACCTTCAAGGTGCGGTATATGCCAGGAAAGGC
>DMDA01000033.1:17670-17932 GCA_003451595.1 Chloroflexota bacterium
TAGAGAGACTCGGCGCGCGCTACGAGCCTCTCCAGGCCGGGATGCCCGCAGCCGGTAATCAGCACCAGGCCGCGCCCGGCGACATGCACCACCAACGCTTGCTCGCCCCCTTTGGCCGCGAACAACGACATCGGCCACGTCTCCAGGTACGAGATGACGCCAGTCGTGGCAACATCGGGCGCGGGCAGGGTTGGGATGGTGGCGTGCACCGCGCCTTGGTAGGCCGTCACGTGCGGGACGAAGACCAGCCGCTCGCCCAACC
>DMDA01000033.1:18299-31323 GCA_003451595.1 Chloroflexota bacterium
GGCGCGTGGGCGGCGAAGGTGGCCCACGCGTCGGCCACTTCACGCGCGGCCCGTGCCTGCCGTATACCGAGAATCGCGGCCAGTGCCAGGGGAATGAGGATAACGACGGCGAGAAGAATGGTGCGCTTGTTCATGGTTATGTTCTCCTTGCGTAGGGCAAAATTAATCTCGTCCTACATATGTCGCATTGCGTAGAACAGAATTAATTCTGTTCTACAACGTATGTCTCCGGGACGACAGTCTCCACCATCAAACGATGAAACTTATCGGCCTCCTGCCAGATCATGCCGTGCCCGGAGTCCTCGAAGTAGACGAGTTGCTTGCGCGGGGCCTGCAACAGGTTGAAGTACTCCTCTGGAATCGGGGACGGGTTGTTCATGTCGTGTCGGCCCAGCACGATGTACACCGGCAGGTCGAGGCGGGTCGCGTCCACGCGGAAGTCCATCTCTTGCAACTGCGGGTAGACGACGTTGAAGGTGTTCATCATGCCGAGCAGGTAGTAGATGCGATCCAGCCAGCCGTATTCGGGCTGCTTGAGCATCAGCATGAGGGCGTCCCCTTCGCGGCGGTAGGCCTCACTTTTGATGTTCGGCACTTCGAACATGGCGTATTCTCGGCTGAAGAGCGTGGCATACGGCTTGATCGGGCTTTTGCCGAAGTAGGGCGGCGGCCCTTGTTTCTCCAATGTCTGCACGAACTGCGTGTCGCCGATCTCGCGGGAGCGCGCCAGCACCTGGTCGTAGACCAGGTGGTCGGTCTCCTGCACGTCCACCATCTGCGCCGTGCCGATGTAGGCGTGGAACAGATCGGGCCGGGCCTGGGCCGCGCGCAGACCGATGATGGTGCCCCAGGAGTGACCCACCAGGTAGACCTTCTGCTCGTCGAAGCGTTCACGCAGCAGATCAGCCAGCTCGATGATGTCGGCGACGTACCGCTCAATGGTCAGGTCGGACTTGGGGTTGATGGACGGGTACGATTTGCCGCAGCCGCGCTGTTCCCAGATGACGACCACAAAATGCTTCTCCAACTCGCTGTTGAAGCGCAGGACGCGGCCGGCCTCGCTGGCGCCGGGGCCGCCGGAGAGGAAGAGCAGGACAGGCTTGTTGACATCGTGGCCGCGGATGATGAGCCATTGATCCACGCCGCCGAGCTTAATTTTTTCCAGCACGGCGATGCTGCCGGGCAGCGGCTGGCTGTCCGCGCCGAGGATGGCCGGCGTGTGCGCCCTCCACTGCGAGACGAGGACGAAGCCAGCCAGCAGGACGATGATGATCAAGAGCAGGACGAGCATACGACCTCCGAGTGTTTTGATACGAGCGGTTGTGTTCATGGGTGTTCCTCTCCTTTGTCGAATGGAATTTGGGTCGGTCCGCCGGTCGGAGGCGTGATCCGTTCGACGCGCAACAAGGTCAGCCCCAGGTCGCGGATGCGCGTGAGCGCGGCGTGCAACGCAGCCTGATCGGGCAACTCGCCAGCCAGCAGCGTCCGGCCGTCGGGCAGATGCCGCAGGGACAGGCCCTCGAACCGGCGCAGCCAGCGCGCATCCAACTGTTCTTTGATCTCGATCTCGTAGCGATCCATAACGACGCCTCCGCAGCGGTGATGTCTCAGTTTTACATCGCCGCCGGGCGCGCGTCACCTGCCGAAGGTGAGGGAAAAAGTGAGGTTTTGGAACCGGAGGAAAGTCAGGGGACAGAGGTCAGGAGTCAGGGGTCAGGAGGCCCAACGCACGGGCGCGGGCGAGGGCCTGGGTGCGGCTGCGGACGCCGAGCTTGCTGTAGATGTTAGAGAGGTGCCACTTGGTCGTGCCCACGGTGATGACCAGGCGGTCGGCGATGGCCTGGTTGCTGGCGCCCTGGGCGATCAGGCCGAGGATCTCCAACTCGCGCTCGCTGAGCGGCTCGACCAGCGGGGAGGGCGCGATCTGGCCGACCGGCGCCGCCCCACAGCGCGCCAGCAGGTCATCTACGAAAGCGGGCGCAGCCGACCGCACTGCAGGGAGCAGCTCGGCCACCGGCCGATCCGCGTCGAGGAAAGCGCGGCGGTAGCCCTCAGCTGCGGCGAGGCGCAGACCGGCGCGCAGATACTCGCCAGCGGCGGCCGCGTCACCGGCCTGATGCGCAGCCAGCGCCTGCTGCACGTGGATTTGCACCAGCCTGGCGCGGCGGCCGCTGGCGGCTGCTCCCGCCTCCAGTCCGGCCAGGACGCGCTGCGCGGCCGCCGTCTCCCCGTACGCCAGGGCCAGGCGGGCCCGCAGCAGCTCCCGGCGCTCGATGTCGGCCTGGCTGCCAGCCAGCGCGCGGCGGTCTGCGGCGGCCAGATAGCGCTTGGCCGGGGCCGGGTCGCCGGCGCGCAGGCGCAGGCTCGCCTCCTGCAGCGCCAGCCGCTCGGCCACCACCGCCACCCCCGCGCGCTCGGCCGCGCGGCGCGCCTCGGCCAGGAGGGCGCAGGCCCGTTCGACCTCGCCGCGGGCGAAGTGCACCTGCGCCAGCGTCATCTCGGCATCGCCGCCCAAAATGCTGCGCGAGAGGAGCCCGCGGCTTAAGGCCAGCGCCTCGCGGGCGTAGGCCTCGGCTGTCGCCAGGTCATCGCGCACGTAGGCCAGCACGGCCAGCGGCGCGTAGAGCACGCCCAATACCGGCAGCGGCCGGCCGCGACGGTCCACGTAACGGGCCAGCGCCTCCTGCGCCAGCGCGTCCACCTCGCTGAAGTGGCCCTCCTCCAGCAGGTTGAAGCACAGGTTCGCCAGCGCGCCGACCGCCGCCAACGGCTGCCCGGCCGCCTGGCTCAGTTCGTACGCAGCCAGGAAGCTGGCGTCCGTGCCAGCCGTGTCGCCGGCCACGTTCTGGGCGAACCCCAACGCGATCAGCGCCAGCGTCTTGTAGAAGGCGTCAGCGTCGGGGACCAGGCGGCACGCGTTCTGCGCCAGCGCCAGGACATCGGGCTGCCCCAACGCGGTCGCCAGCCAGGCGCGGATGGTCAGGCTGCGTCCGCTGGGGACGCCGGGTTGCCCGGCGGAGACCTCGGCCAGCCGCGCGGCCCAGCGTCCGGCATCCTCCAGCGCGCCGGTGAGCAGCGTGGTCAGCGCGCGCTGGGCCAGCAGCTCCTCGTCGCCCGCCACGACCTCTGCGGGCAGCGCGGCCAGCCAGGATGCCAGCGTCGTGATCTCCCCGCGGCGCAGGGCGTCATCGGCCGCCGCGGCGATGAGGGGCCCGGCCGTCGCCCACTCGCCGGCGCGCAGGGCGTGCACGATGGCCTCGTGTGCGAAGCCGTTGGCCGCGAACCAGGCGGCCGCCCGGCGATGCTGCGCCAACTCCTCGTCGCGGGTCAGCTCCGTGCGCAGGAAATCGGCGAACAGCCGATGGTAGCGATACCAGCGCCGTTCGGCATCCAGGGGGATGAGGAAGAGATGGGCGCGGTCGAGTTGTTCAAGGATGGCCGACGAAGGACGAACGACCGCAGACGAAAGCCCATCGTCGGCTGTCACGGCGTCGCACAACGGCCCGCACAGCCGCTCTAGCACGGCCGTGCCGCGCAGGAAGGTGCGCACCTCGGCCGGCTGGCGCGCCAGCACCTCTTCCAGCAGATAGTCCATGACGTAGCGATGGCTGCCGCTGAAGTCGGCGACAAAGTCGGCGGCCGCGTCCGCGTCCAGGCCTTGCAGCGAGAGGGCCGCCAGTTGCAGCCCGGCGATCCAGCCCTCGGTGCGGCCTGCCAGCGCCTCGACCGCCTCGGGCGCCAGCGCCAGCCCCAGCACCTGGTTGAAGAAGGCCACCGCCTCGGCCGGGGTGAAGCGCAGGTCGTCGGCGCGCAGTTCGGTGAGCTGGCCGCGAGCGCGCAGCCGCGCCAGCGCCAGGGGCGGATCCTCGCGCGTGAGCAGCAGCAGGTGGAAGGTTGCAGGCTGGTGGTCGAGGAGGAACTGTAGCGCGGCGTGGATGCGCGGGTCGGCGATCAGGTGGTAATCGTCCAGCGCGCAGAGCAGCGGCGACGCTAGCTCGGCCAGCTCGTTGATCAGCGCGGCCATAGGTCCGGCGGCCCACTCCGCGGCGCTCCAGGCCGCGGCGGGCGCGCCGATCAAGCTGAGCGCGGCCTGTCCCAGCCCTGGCTCCACGGTTTGCAGCGCGGCAATCAAACAAGCAAAAAAGCGGGCCGGGTCGTCGTCGGCCTCGTCTAGCGCCAGCCAGGCCACAGGCAGCTGACCCACAAGCGCATGCAGCCACGCAGCGGCCAGCGTTGTCTTGCCGTAGCCAGCTGGCGCGGCGATCAGCGTCAGCGGTCTACCGGCGGCCAGGCTGGCGTTCAGGCGCGCGATCAGTACCGGTCGCGGCATGGCGCAGTGCGGGACTGCCGGTCGGCGCAGCTTGGTGGTCAGCAGAAGGGGCTGGGTTCGTGCAGGCATGCCTTCCATTATACCTGCTTTTTTGCTGAGCATGATCTCCAGCATGGAAGAACGGGTTGCCGCTGGTGACGACATGGATGCGCGCCGTCAGGTCGGGTGCGGGCGGATGCGGTGCGTGTGCAGACAATTCCCGCGCTGCGTCCAGGCTCATCGGCTTGACTGCCGCCCCGACCAGCCGCCCGGCTCTCATCCAGTGCTGGCGCAAGCACTCTATCGCGGGGCTGCACAGGTTCCCTACGCAAGAAAAGATCACGCTGCTCAACGACCGCAAGTCTCGGAACGCAACGATAATCTGAAGCATCGCTACAGCAGGACAAACTACTAACCGGAATAATGGTGTAGATGCTAAGTGGTTCGCCCCCGTCGCAGAAGCTCAGAGCTTCCAGAAAGGGTGGTTTCTATCAACGGCGGCATGGCGCCTTCGCAACTCACTCGTTCTATCAAAATGCTTATCAATGCATTAACCGAGAGGATAAGAATGACCAATCAACCATCGATGGAACACCCGCTGACGGCGGTGCTGGTGGGCTGCGGCGGCATCAGCCGCGCCTGGCTGGACGCGGTGCGCGCCATCCCCGGCTTGACGATGACCGGCTTTGTCGACATCAATCCTGACGCCGCGCGCACCCGCGCCGCCGAATATGGTTGGACGGACGCCGTGATCGGCAGCGCGCTGGAGGCGGTGCTGGCGCAGACACAGCCGGACATCGTCTTCGACTGCGCCGTGCCTGAGGCGCATCTGCCGGTGACGCTGACGGCGCTGGCGCACGGCTGTCACGTGCTGGGCGAGAAGCCGCTGGCGGCAAGCATGGACGCGGCGCGGCAGATGGTCGCCGCCGCGCAGTCGTCGGGCCGGCTCTTCGCCGTGATGCAGAACCGGCGCTACGACGCCAACATCCGGCGACTGGCGGCGTTTCTGCGTTCTGGCGCCATCGGGCGGATCACGACCGTCAACGCCGATTTCTACATCGGCGCGCACTTTGGCGGCTTTCGGGATGTCATGGCGCACGTGCTGCTGCTCGACATGGCGATCCACACCTTCGACGCCGCCCGGCTGATCGCCGCCGCCGACCCGCGGGCGGTCTACTGTCACGAATGGAACCCGGCCGGCTCGTGGTATGCGCGGGACGCGTCGGCGGTGGCAATCTTCGAGATGAGCGCGGATGTGGTCTTCACCTATCGCGGCAGCTGGTGCGCCGAGGGGCTGCGTACAACCTGGGAAAGCGATTGGCGCATCGTGGGCACGGAAGGCAGCGTGCGGTGGGATGGCGCCGCCGGCTTTCAGGCGGAGATCGTGGGCGAACGCGGCGGCTTTTTCTCGACCGTGAACCGCGTGGAGCTGCCGCCGCCGCCTGCGGACGCGCGTATCGGCGGCCACGCCGGCGCGATCCGTGAGTTCGTCGACTGTGTGCGCACCGGCGCCACGCCGGAGACAACCGCCGCCGACAACATCAAGAGCCTGGCGATGGTCTTTGGCGCCATCGAGAGCGCCAGCAGCAAAGCCAGGGTTGAATTGACAACGGCAGAATAGGTGGATGCGAAACTGGACAAGGAGCTGCAGAAGATCACGGCCGACGTCGACACGGGGCGGCGCACGGTGGACAAGCTGGTCAAGGTCTATCTGCTCGACGGCGCTGACCTGTGCTGCGCATGGACTTTGCGATGACATACTTGAGTTACGCAGAACGGTTGGCTCAGGAAAAGGGCATTGAGCAGCGTATCCGCACCGGGCGCGTGCAGTCGATTGTGCGTCAACTGCAACACTTGTTTGGCCCGTTGGCAACGGACGACCAGGCGACCATCGAGTCGCTGTCTATCCCCCAGCTCGACCGCCTGAGCGAAGACCTGCTCGACTTCACACAGCCGGCCGACTTGGCGCAGTGGCTGCGGCAGCCGCCGTCCGCGTGAAGTGAAAGCGGCTCAATCGAAACGTTGATCTGCTGGCGGAAAACGCCGCCACCGTGCTGGCGCCAGATGCGCTGACCGCCAGGATCCGCGCCCACGCCGAACTGCTGGCGCCGGTGGCGAAGCAGGACATCAGCCAGGCGGAGTATGACGCCGCGGTGCAGGCGCTGATCGACTTCGTGGAGGCGCGTGCGGTGGACGTTGAGGGCTTCCTCGCCGGGCAGGAGTAGAGGTCTGCGCCAGCACGCTGCTGCATGGGCGCCAGCCAGACTCTGCGCACGAAGGTTGGCAGAGTCTGGCGCCTGGGCTATGATCCTGTCAGGTGTTTGGTGTTCTGCGTCAGAATCGGGTGCAAAGCCATCGCCCGATCCAACCTTGTCACAATGGCAGAGAACAGAGCACGCATCCTGAGCAGAAATGTACTGTCCGAACAGATTCCAGGCTCTATTGCGCGTCCGCGTTAGCGGCGATGCGCTGTCGCCACACCTCCGCCGCCGGGAAGTTCAGGTCGGCGTCCGGGCAGAGGGACTGGAAGGCAGGTGTGTCGGAAAAGGCAACCAGCCGCTGAAAGCGTCCCATCGGCTGCGTGTCGAAGGGGGATGTGAGCCGGTTGCCGAGGTCGAAGACGCGCCCGCGCTGACGCCGCGCCTGCCGCGCCAGCGTCGTGTGGTCGATCTCGGCCCAGAGCGCGCCGCCGACGGCCAGCTTGCCGAGCGCGCTGTAGGCGGAAGCCAGGCTGCCGCTGGCGACCAGCCCGGCGCGATCCGACGAGTAGATGGCCAGGTTGCTCCAACTAGAGAAGAGCACGCGCACGAAGCCGCCCACGAAGGGGATGCGCCCCAGGCTGCCGCTGACGGCGTCGATCATCGTCAACACGCGCACGTGCCCCAGTTGGACGTGACCGTACTCGACCCCCAACAGGAAGCGCAGTTCCGCCA
Organism: Chloroflexota bacterium; assembly: GCA_003451595.1. Classification (GTDB taxonomy): domain Bacteria; phylum Chloroflexota; class Anaerolineae; order Caldilineales; family Caldilineaceae; genus Caldilinea. The sequence goes on from DMDA01000033.1 coordinate 25,542, forward strand.
GCGTCATCTCCTGCACCAACGAAGCGTCAAGCACGATCTCATAGGGTTTGGTCACGCCGAGCACGGAGATCGGCGCGATGCCGCGTGTCAGCCAGCGTCCATCGACCAGATAGAGATCGACCGCCTTCGTCACCGCCAGCGCCGTTCGCACGGCTCGCGCCTCTGCATCAATGGCGGGGAATTGGGTAGGCCCGATGCGCACCGCCCCGCGCCGCAGTTGATGCAGCCGCCGCCGCGCCGACCATAACGTCATGAAGGTGACGCCAACGGTGCCAGCCACAATGAACAGCATAAGAAGCGCCGTCAGGAGAATGACAAGAATGGTGCGCTCGTTCTCGTCAGGTGTATCCGTAATGATCTGGATGGACGTGTTCAGCCCGCCCAGCAATAACGGTACGCCGAGCAGCAACGTAAAGGTAAGGATCAACACCGGCACTTCCAGCCAGTGGCGATAGATCGAAAGGCGTGAAGCCCGCTTTGATGAGGTAGCCATGCGGGACAGTATAGCATGGCGCCGCATTTGCTGTTCTGCTCGAATGTCTTGCGCAACCGGTTGGAGGAGATCGCCTGGCTTTGTCGTGCCAGCAGGGTTCACGCCTGGGAGAGGCCCATGGACACCGGAATTGTGACAAGGGACAGTTTGATCTGCAAGCCGTGGGCTACAACGTGACCGAGTGACGGACCGCCAGTCAGATCACCATCGGTGCGTGGAATTTGTCTTGAACATAAATTGCCTTGTGGCGAACAGGCAAGCTAGAATTCCTTGCATGGCAATCCCGCTCCTGGCGACAAAACTCCACAGCCCATTGCCGCCGCCCAGGGCGGTCATCCGTTCCCGCCTCGTCGAGCAATTGAGTGCAGGATTGGTGTATGGACGCAAGCTGACCTTGATCGCTGCGCCGGCAGGCTTTGGCAAGAGCACGCTGGCGAGCGTCTGGATTGCTGGCTGTGGGCGTCCTGCTGCCTGGCTTTCCCTGGACGAGAATGACGGCGACCCGCTGCGCTTTCTGACGTATCTCGTGTGCGCTTTGCAGCGCGTGGCGCCGGGGCTAGGGACGGACATCCTGGAGGCGCTGCAAGCGGCGCAGCCACCGCCGCTCGACGCGCTGCTGACCGGGCTGCTCAATGCGATTGCTCACGCACCCGGCGCGTTCATCCTGGTATTGGACGACTACCATCTAGTCGCCGCCGAACCGGTCGATGCAGCCCTCGCCTTTTTGGTCGAACACTTGCCGCCGCAACTGCATGTGCTCATCACCACACGGGATGACCCGGCGTTGCCGCTGCCGCGTTTGCGCGCCCGCAACCAATTGACCGAAATCCGCGCAGCTGATCTGCGCTTCACGTTCGCCGAAGCTGCCGAGTTTCTCCACCAGGTGATGGGGCTGAGCCTTTCTGCCGACGAAGTCGCCGCACTGGAACAGCGCACCGAGGGGTGGATTGCCGGGCTACAGCTCGCCGCGCTGTCGATGCAGGGCAATCAGAATGTCGCCGACTTCATCCAGGTGTTTTCGGGTGCACATCGCCACATCGCAGACTATCTGGTTGCCGAAGTGCTACAGCGTCAGCCTGCACCGATTCGCAATTTTCTGCTGCAAACATCGATCCTTGAGCGCATGCATGGTGCGCTGTGTGACGCTGTCACGGAACAGTCGGGCGGCGCCGCACAGTTGGAGGCGCTGCAGCGCGGAAACTATTTCCTCATCCCACTAGATGATACGCGCACTTGGTATCGCTATCACCATCTCTTTGCCGACGTGCTGCGGATGCGACTGAACGTCGAGCAGCCCGGCCAGGCGGCGCAGCTGCATCGCCGCGCCAGTGAGTGGTATGGGCGACAGGGCCTGCTGGCGGACGCCATCCACCATGCGCTGGCCGGCAAAGACTTTGAGCGAGCGGCAGTGTTGATCGAACAGGCGGCGCCAGCGCTGCAACGTAGCCGCCAGGAGCAGGTGATCCTCGGTTGGTTGCAAGCGCTGCCTGATGTGGTGTTCCATAATCGCCCTGTGCTCAGCGTAGCCCATGCCCTGGCGTTGCTGGTCAGCGGCGAGACTCAAGGTGTGGAGGGGCGTCTGCGCGCCGCGGAGCAGTGGCTGGCTGACACCTCCGCTGCGCCGTTGCGGCCGGACCTGATCGTGGTGGATGCCGAAGAATTTCGGCGCCTCCCGGGTATGATTGCACTAGCGCGCACTGGCATGGCCATGGCGCAAGGCGATATTGCGGGGGCGGCAGCCTGTGCGCAGCAGGCGCTTGAGCTGGCGCCCGACGACGACCACGCCACCCGTGGCGGGGCGGCGGGATTCCTGGGGTTGGTCGCCTGGACGCACGGCGACCTCGAAACCGCTCACCGCACCTTTTCCGAAGGCATGGCGCACTTTGAGCGAGACGGCAACATTGCCGACGCCATCGCTGGCGCCATCATTCTGGCGGATATTCGCTGCGCGCAGGGGCGTCTCCATCAGGCGCAGCACACGTATGAACACGGTTTGCGGCTCGCCACCGCACAGCATGCGTTTGCCCTCCGTGGTGCAGCGGATATGCACGCTGGGCTGAGCGAGCTGGCCGTGGAGCGCAACGATTTGCACGCCGCACTCTGGCACTTGCAGCGGTGTCGTGAACTGGGTGAGACAAACGGCTTTCCACAGCATCCCTATCGCTGGCGCGTTGTCCGGGCGCGCATCCTGCAAGCGCAGGGCGACTTTGAGGCAGCATTGGCATTGCTCGACGAAGCTGAACAGGTGTACGCCGGTGATTATTCGCCTAATGTGCGTCCGGTGGCGGCCTTGCGGGCGCGTGTTTGGATCGCCCAGGGTAGGTGGCAAGCGGCGAACGCCTGGGTGCAGGCACGCGGTTTGTCCACCGACGATGCCCTCAGCTATTTGCGCGAGTTCGAGCATATCACGCTGCTCAGGTTGCTCCTGGCGCGCCAGCCGTCCGACTATCCATCGCAGCCAGCAACCGATTTTGCGGCGCGTCTGCTACGAGCTGCCGAAGCCGGCGGGCGAATGAGGAGTGTGATCGAGCTTCTGCTGTTACAGGCGCTCACTGCGCAGCGGCATGGCGATCTCCCAACGGCGCTGGCGGCGCTTGCACGCGCGATGACGCTGGCTGAACCAGAGGGCTATATCCGCATCTTTGTCGATGAGGGTGCTGCGATGGCGATGCTGCTGCGTCGCGCGGCTGCGGGCGGCGTCATGTCAACATTTGCGGAAGGGTTGTTCGCTGGTTTTGCGGCAGGATTACAGGCGACAACAGCGGCGTCGCCTGTCATTGCTCATGCGGCGGCGCCGCTGATCGAACCGCTCAGCCAGCGCGAACTGGAAATCTTGCGCCTCTTCGCCACCGAACTATCGGGACCCGAGATCGCCAGGGAACTGGTTGTCGCGCTGAGCACCGTGCGCACCCACACCAAGAGCATTTACGGCAAGCTCAACGTCAACAACCGCCGCGCAGCGGTCAGGCGAGCGGTGGAGCTTGGTTTGCTCTGAGCGCTGGCTCTCCCCTCAGGCGAGGTCCTCTCTCTCAATCTTGCATGACATGAGGCCGAGATTGCGTTCCGCACATGATAGGCGTACCATGTAATGGTGTATTTCGCACCACGCAATCTTTTTACTGAAAGTGAGTCAAAAAATGGCAGACCTCAAACAAGATTCCCTTGATTATCATGCAAACGGCAGACCAGGCAAACTGAAAATCGTCGCCACCAAGCCGATGGAGACGCAGCGCGATCTGTCATTGGCGTATTCGCCCGGCGTCGCCTATCCGGTGTTGGCCATTGCTGATGACCCCGAGTTGGCGTATGACTACACCGCCAAGGGCAATCTGGTCGCTGTCATCTCGAATGGCACGGCCATCCTGGGTTTGGGTGATCGCGGCGCGCTGGCCGCCAAGCCGGTCATGGAAGGCAAGGCTGTCCTCTTCAAGCGCTTTGCCGATGTCGATGTCTTCGATATCGAGGTCAATTCCAAGAATCCCGACGATATCATCAAATTTGGCGAGATGATCGCACCGACGGTGGGCGGCATCAACCTGGAAGATATCAAAGCGCCGGAGTGTTTCTACATTGAGACGGAGCTGCAAAAACGCGTCGAAATTCCCGTCTTTCACGATGACCAGCATGGCACAGCCATCATTTCGGGCGCTGGTCTGCTGAATGCGCTGGAGATCGTGGGAAAGCGGATTGAGGATGTCAAGATCGTGCTCAACGGCGCCGGCGCGGCTTCGATTGCGACGGCTGACCTCTACCTGGCGTTGGGCGCCCGGCGTGAGAATTTCATCATGTGCGACAGCAAGGGCGTCATCTACAAGGGACGCACTGTCGGTATGAATGAGTTCAAGGAAAAGTACGCCGTTGAAACCGACGCCCGCACGCTGGCGGATGCGCTCAAAGGCGCCGATGTCTTCGTCGGTCTCTCGGTTGCCAACTGCGTTACCCGCGAGATGGTGCGCAGTATGGGGCGCGACCCGATCATCTTTGCGATGGCGAACCCCGATCCGGAGATCACCTACGAAGAGGTGCAGGCCGCACGTGGCGATGTCATCTTCGGCACCGGACGCAGCGACTACCCAAACCAGGTCAACAATGTGCTGGGCTTCCCCTTCATCTTCCGCGGCGCGCTCGATGTACGCGCCCGCAAGGTCAACATGGAAATGAAGATGGCGGCCACCAAAGCGCTGGCGGCGCTGACAAAGGAAGATGTACCAGATGCCGTCATCCGCGCCTACGGCCTGACCGAGCTGCGCTTTGGTCGGGAGTACATCATCCCCAAACCGCTCGACCCGCGCGTGCTGATGTGGGTGGCGCCAGCGGTGGCGCAGGCTGCCATCGACACCGGTGTGGCGCGACGTACGCTCGACATGGAAGAGTATCTGAACATGCTCTCTGCGCGGTTAGGTAAAGGCGCGCAGACGATGCACATGCTGGAGCACAAAGCGCGCAAAGCGCCCAAGCGCGTTGTCTACGGCGAAGGCCGTGAGCCGCGTGTGATCCGCGCTGCGCACGAGGTGGAGGTCAATGGCGTCGCCACGCCGGTGTTGCTTGGCCATGTTGACGAGGTGCGCCGTCAGATCAAGGAGCTAGGGCTGGACTGGGAGCCGGAAATTATCGATCCCATCGACGCACCCAAGGCGGCGGAATATGCCGAACGCTTCTATGCCAAACGCCAGCGCAAGGGCGTAACACTCTCGCGCGCCCGCGAACTGATGCGCCAGAAGATGTACTATGGCCCGATGATGGTCGAGTGTGGCGACGCCGACGCCTTCATCGCTGGCCTGGCCTACAACTATCCTGAGGTGTTACGCCCGGCGTTGCAGTGCGTCGGTGCACAGGATGGACGCTATGTCAGCGGCGTCTACATGATGCTGGTGCAAGACAAGATGGTCTTCTTCACCGACGCCACCGTCATCATCGACCCGACCGCTGAACAGTTGGCCGCCATTGCACTCAACGCCGCCGACCTGGCCGAGCGCTTCGGCGTCAAGCCGCGCATTGCCATGTTGAGCTTCTCCAACTTCGGCAGCACACCGCACCCGGATTCGGAGAAGGTGCAGCGCGCCACCGAACTGGTGCGCCAACAGCGCCCCGACCTGGAAGTCGATGGCGAGATGCAGGCTGACATCGCCGTGTCGCCGGAACTGATGCAGCGCAACTACTCCTTCAGCCGCGTCAGTGACGCCAATGTGCTGGTCTTCCCCGATCTGGGATCAGCCAACACGTCGTACAAGCTGCTGCACAAGCTGGGTGGCGCAGAGGCCATCGGCCCCATTCTCGTCGGCATGAAGA
>DMDA01000033.1:31562-34967 GCA_003451595.1 Chloroflexota bacterium
GCAAGTCGCAGGTTATCGTCTTCGGCGTGACGAGGGATATGTCACGACCGAGGCGATGACCTGCTTTGCCACGAACGCAAAGTAGCCCCCTTGGCGCTCTCCTGTTTGATCGAAAGCCTGCACCTGGGTACAATGGCGATATGCGCGACACAACGTACACCATCTCCGATTATACTGAAGCGGCTGCCTTCATCCGCAGCCGCTCCCGTTGGCAACCGCGTGTGGGGCTGATTTTGGGAAGCGGGCTGAGCGGGCTTGCTGCACAGCTTAGCAACGCCGATGTAATTCCCTACGCCGAAATCCCGCATTTCCCGATCAGCACGGTGGCCGGACACGCCGGGCGGCTGGTGATCGGTGAGATCGCTGGCGTCACGGCCTGCGTCATGCAAGGGCGCTTTCATTACTACGAAGGCTATTCCATGCAACAGGTGACGCTGCCGGTGCGCGTCATGCAGCAGCTTGGCATCGGCGTGCTGATCATCACCAACGCCGCAGGGGGGCTTAACCCGGGGTTTGTCACCGGCGACATCATGCTGATTGAAGATCACATCAACCTGATCGGCATGGCTGGCGTCAATCCACTGCGAGGTCCCAACCTGGATGAGTTCGGGCCACGTTTTCCCGCCGCCAACCGTATCTACACTCCGCGCTTGCGGGCGCTGGCCAATGCCAGCGCTGCCGCAATTGGCTTGACGTTGCGGCGCGGCGTCTATTTGCAGCTTTCCGGCCCCAACTTTGAGTCACCCGCTGAGGTGCGTATGCTGCATGCGCTGGGCGCCGACGCTGTGGGGATGAGCACCGCCGCTGAGGCAATGGTGGCGCATCATGCCGGGCTGGAAGTGCTGGGGCTGAGCACCATCACCAACGTCGCCATCGACCAATTGGAGGCAGCGGGTCAGCCCTCACATCAGGAGGTCGTTGAGGCGGGCGCACTCATTGTACCCCGACTGACGGCGCTGTTGTTGGACATTCTGGCGCGCCTGGGGCCTGTTCTGAAACCTGTCTGAGAGCCAATGATGCAACTATTCAAGAATTTGTTTGGCGGCCAGGTCGATGGCATGATGCTGGCGCAATCGCAAGAACTGAAGGAATACGCGCAGATCGAGTTGCTGGCATATTTCGCCGAGCCAACCGCGCCCCATGACAGCACTGCGCAACGCGCCTGGAATCGTGTGTTGCCCAAACCGTATCCTGACATGCTGGCGCGTTTTCAGAAGCAGGGCTGGCTGGCTCCCGCCGGCAATGGTTACCAAGTGACGGCGCAGGGACGCCCGTTCGTGGAGGCGTATCGACGCCGCACGGAGGAAGCGAAACGCACCGCCATGCAGGGTGTGCACGACGCGCTGGCGCAGATGATGACGAGTGAAGCGCTGACCATCCGTCGCCAATATGAGAATCGCACCCCGCTCGGCAAGGCGGATTGGACAGGGCCAGAACCGCCGATGAATCACAGCGCAGTGACGCGACGCATCTTCTTTCTCGACCATTGGCTGTTCGATGGTCTCAGCCCGGAGACGGTGAAGTGGTTGAAGCTCTACGCCGCTGAGGAGCATCTGTGGGGCGCATTCTGGCGGCTCGACCCGGCGCAGATTCCTCCACAGGTCGCGCAGGAGCTGGCGCATCCTGAGCTGGACATTGTAGAAGCGGTCTACTGGCGCGCCCATGCCATTGTGCTGTTGGTGGACAACCAGGAGACCTGGCAGCGCGTCAAGGGCGGTGACCACGTGCGCCGGTTGGAGATCGTCGGTGTAAACGACGAACACACCTGCGAGCACTGCCGCCAGCATCTGGGCAAGCAATACCTGGTGGCGCGTGTGCCGGAACTGCCGCATCGCGGTTGTACGTCGCCCTACGGCTGCCGTTGCCGGTATGAGCCGGTGTTGGAAGCAATAGAAGAAATCCCCCTCATGGCAAATTGACGGGTGAGCTGACGCCTGTCACCCATCACCGATCATTTCGCCGCAAGTCATTTCGTTGTGGCGTCGATCAGGCGCAATAGCTGCTGTAGTGCTGTCGTCGGGTCGGCGGCATCGAGCACACGACCTTCGGCGGCGCGAAAGAGACGGTCGCGGATCGCTGGCCCCAATCCGCCGCCGTTGTCTTCCGCCACGCCCCGCACCAGGATCGCATTGACGCCCAGACTATCCACCTCGCGCAGTCGCGCAAAGAGATAGCGCCCAATCATTGCCAGATCGTGCGCCGGGCCAAGCCCTACCAATTCAGCTCGCAAGTCCGTGTAGTCGGGAAACTCTTCATCAGGAATCAGGACGCCCACACGCAAGCCACGCGCGTGTAGGGCGCTCACCACAGTGTGGATGAACTGCACCGCTGTGCGCGCGTCACCTCGCAGCAAAAAGAGCGGTGCATGGGGTGCGTAGTGCTTGAGCTGCGATCCCGGCGCAGCAGCGGCTTCTGCTGCGTCTGTGACCAGCGGGGCGTCGGGCACGCGCAGGTCGGAGAGCACCATACGCAGCGCCTCCACCCCAACGCCACCCGGACGCAGCAATACCGGCGGCGTCTGCGTCAAGTCGATCACCGTCGATTCCAGACCGATCGTGGTTGTTCCGCCGTCAAGCACAATGTCGACGCGGCCGGCCAGGTCGTCGAGCACATGTTGTGCTGTCGTCGGGCTGGGGCGGCTGAAGAGGTTGGCGCTCGGCGCGGCGATGGGAAGGTCGCATGCTGACAGCAGGGCGTGGGCAACTGGATGCGCTGGCACGCGCACGGCGACCGTGTCGCGCCCGGCAGAGACGTTGGGCGGCACATGCGGCGCACGTCGCAGCACCAGCGTCAGCGGCCCTGGCCAGAAGCGATCTGCCAGTCTCGGCGCCACTGGCGGGATGTCAAACGCTACGCGAGCAAGTTGGGTGGCGTCGGCAAGATGCACGATCAGCGGGTCGGTGGTGGGGCGCTGCTTGGCGGCGAAAATGCGCGCCACCGCTGTAGCGTCGAGTGCGTTGGCGCCCAGCCCGTAGACCGTCTCGGTTGGAAAGGCGACAAGCCGTCCTGCCGCCAGCGCCTGCGCGACGGTGGCGATGGCGGCAGGATCAGGGTGGTGCGGATCGACGTGAAAGACCTGTGTGTTGGTCATCGCAGGGCTGAGGCCTTGTCAGGCAGAATTTTTGTTTCAAGTGTCGCGTAGTGCGTACTGCGTGCCGGAAGCGCATATGCAACACGCAGCGTTGCATCGACAAACCTCAATCTGGAAATCAATAACGGCATGATACCACGCTGCGGCTGTCTTCACCAGATAAAGCAACGTGGCGGGTCAATGCTATGTGCGGGCAGACTACCGTCTGCGGCGTAGCAACAGCAGCATTGCCAGGACGATCGTCGTCAGCGGCCACACCCACGCCAGATCGCCAGGCCCACCGGCGCCGGTGCGCGCCGCAGTGCAGCGGATGC
>DMDA01000033.1:35186-38716 GCA_003451595.1 Chloroflexota bacterium
ATGCGTGCGGCAAAGCCGCTATTGATCAGCACCTGCCGCATAATTGTTGCCTTTTCGTCAGCCGGCAGCCCGGTGACATCCTCGGCGACGCCCGCATACCAACCAGCCGGCAGCCAGACCTCCACGTTCGGGGTGGCGAGCAGGTTCTGATACCAGTCTGCCACGTGGCCAAAGCCGGCCACGCAATAGACATCGCCCGCAATGATGGCATAGTTGACTGGGGTGCGTCGAAGGCGTCCGCTCTTGCGCCCAGTGTGCACCAGGATCATGATACAGCCGGCCAGGTCAGCACGGTTGGCGATTGGCCCCAATCCCAGACGCCAATGCAGCACCATGTAACGATTGAGCCACTTGAACCCCTGGCGGAGCCATTGTTCTACGTTCTGCTGATCTGCCATTGCTTTTCCATCCCTTTATCTTGCCGAAGGTTGTGCGCGTCACCAACACCCTATGTCTTACCGCACAGACGCAGGCGATCGAACGCGCTATCCTGAAGCTGATGATTCTGCAAATCGTCGCAACCAGGAGGGCGTGATGACGTTTGACTGAGGCAAATGCGACTTGTATCGTCAACCGTATCGGCTTTGAGTATACACCCGAAGGGCGCTGTCATGAGTTCCGCACCTATCATTATCTTGTTATTGATTGCGTTGAGCCTTACACAGTTGTTGCCGCGCCGCCACGAGTCCACCACTGGCGAGCGCGTCGATCTATTTGATCTGGAATAGCGTTCGCCTCCATTTGATTCCTCGCCCCCAGTCGCAGTATCATGATCGGATGAATTCCGAAACCTTGCCGCCGCGTATTCACAACGCTTACTTCTTCCAGGCTTTCAACGCCGTTTCCTGGCAAATTTGTCTGGGCAGCCCGTTGATTCTGTTTGCGCGCGAGTTGGGGGCGCCGGCAGTCGTGCTTGGGTTGTTGGCCGGGTTGGCGCCGTTGACTTCGGTGTTGCAACTGGTGGTGGCGCCACATGCCGAGCGCATCGGCTACCGCAAGCTGATGGTGAGCGGTTGGTCGGCACGCGTGGTGACGCTGGTCTTTTTGACGTTGCTGCCCCTGACCGTGACCTTCTGGCCGCCGGGCGTCGTGATCGCCCTGATGATTTTGATTATGACAGCTTTCACCACGTTGCGCGGCATCGCCACCTGTGCATGGATGCCATGGATCACGGCGATTGTGCCGCGTGGCGTGCGCGGCGCCTATCTCAGCCGCGACCGCACCTTCATCGGCATCGCCAGCGTTGCAGCGCTGGTGGTGGCCGGCATTTTTCTCTTTGACCACGACAACATGTGGGCATTCTCTATCGTCTTCGGGCTAAGTTTTTTGGGCGGCGCCACCAGTCTTTACTTTCTAAACCGCATCCCGGAGCCAGAATGCCAGCCGCGCGTGGGGGCGTCGCTGGCTCCGCTGCGCTGGCGTGATCTGCTACAAGATGGTGCGTTCGTGCGCTTGCTGATCTTTTCTGTTGTGGTGCAACTTTGCGTGCTCTCAACCGCGACATTTGTTACGGTCTTTGTGCGTGAAGAGGTGAACATCCAGGATGGCCTGATTTTGTGGATTACGGCTGGTGCGGCGCTGGTGGGCATCCTGGGTTTGCGCCTGTTGCGCAGCCGGGTGGATGGATTGGGCAGCCGTCCTTTTCTGGGCGTGGTGTTCTTGTGGTGGACGCTCTACTATTTTGCCTGGTTTTTGCTGGCGGCGCACGCGATAGAGGGCGCCTGGCTATTGGCGCCGTTGCTGATGGTAGTTGCCGGCTTCTTTGCCTCCATTTACGAGTTGTCGCTGACGCGCCTGATGATGAACACGGTCGGTGATCGATACGGCACGACGCAGTATTTTGCGCTGCAATCGGTGATCGTCAGCCTGGTGGCCGGTTTGGCGCCGATTTTGTGGGGCGGCGTGCTTGACCATATCCGCACCCTGGAGATTGTCGTGGCAGGTTTGCCGCTGAATGGCTACGCCATCTTCTTTGGGGTGCAATGGTTGCTCTTGGGCGTGGTGCTGGTGGCGTTGCTGCAGGTGCGTGAGGGTAACGCAATGTCGACCAAGACGCTTCTCTATCGCGTGCTGGTGGCTGCGCCGGGACATCGGCTGGCAGGTCTGGCTCACCGCCCGCGCGGTTGAGCCGGCGCCCCCATGACGCTGAGCCAGTGACCTGGTCATCACCGTAGATGCGGCCCGCTGCCGCCCTAGTCGTTGCTGATCACCGGCAACAGCGCGCGGAACGAACTCTGGAACTCAAGATGTACGTCCAGGTAGTCGCCAGCCCAGCCGCCTGTCATGTAGATGATCCCATCGCGCCCGGCAGCGGCGAGATTCCGCCATTCGCCCTGGATTGGTGATGGGAAATTGCTCCATGCATTACCGGCCATGTCATAGCGTTCCAGGCTGGTCATGGGCTGTGTCCACCCACCACCGATAGCGTACAGCGTCACGCCATCGTACACCAGAGACAGCCCGCCACGCGGGGTCGCCATTGGCGCTAGCTCGTGGATTTCACCCGTCGCGGGCGTGAAGCGCTCCAATAATTTGCTTTCGCGTGCGCCGTCATAACCGCCAGCAATGTATAGCACATCGTGCACAGCCGCAGCGCTCAGGAATGCTCGCGCCTTGGTCAGGCGCCCGACCAATTCCCAACCAGCTTGCATCCCGGGGGCGTAGCGCCAGATTTCGTCGCGCACGTTCTGCCCATCCCAACCACCGATCAGATAGAGCGCAGCCTCATCAGCCACCAGCGCTGCGCCGGCCACCGCATAGGGTAGCTTATTAACGACTGCCCACGTGTCGAAGCTCTCATCATAGCGCAACAGTTGATCGGATAGCACCGGGACGTCAGCGGCTGTGCTGGCCTGATAGCTGCCGCCAGCGACGTAGAGCGTTGCGTCCAGAGTGGTGGCGGCCAGGTTGGCAAGCGGCGTCGGTAGGGGCGCCAGGGCAACCCAGCGATTGCTCTGCTCATCGAAAAACTGGACAGCATCTACTGCAACACCTTGCGTCGTCTCTCCCCCCAGACGCACCAGGCGTCCGGCGAAATTCACCAGAGCATGGCGCCCCAGGGGTTGGGGCAACGGTGTGCGCGCCTGCCAGCGTGGTTCAAGTTGCGCCGTTGGCGGGACGGTGCGTGGTTGGTCGGCATTGGTCAGCAGGTCGGTGGCGTCGTTCATCAGCGCGCCAGCGTAGGGCGCCAGCAAGAGCAGCAGACACAGCGCCAGTGCACCGACGAGATAGGCGCGTGGCCAAATGGGCAGGTGCGCCGGCAGATGGTGCAGCGGCGCCGGTTCAGGCAAGGGCGGCGGTGGTGGCGCCGCTTCGGCAGCAGTCTCGACCAGCGCGCCAGGCACGACAAGCCAACCCCGTTGCACCAATACCATCGATGCCTCGGTGCGGCTGTTGACCTGCAACTTCTCGAAGATGTTGCGCAGATGCACCTTGACTGTGTGGGGGCTGATCACCAGCTCGCGCGCGATCTCGGCGTTGCTGGCGCCGGTCGCCAACAGTCGCGCCACTTCCATCTCGCGCTCGCTAAG
>DMDA01000033.1:38916-39287 GCA_003451595.1 Chloroflexota bacterium
CATTGACGGGCGGCGCCACGATTTGCGTCGGCTGATATTCGGGGATGAGGTTCTGCAGCCCGCGCAAGATGGCCTCGCGATCATTCTGGTCTGCGGCGCGTTGCAAACCATCGATGGCGTCATCCAGGTGGTCAGGAACGAAACTACTGGCGTTGCTGGCGATGAAGATTTTTTCATGGCGAGTCCGTTCGTAGCACTCGCCGGGGATGAAAAGCTCCTCAAAGAGCTTTTCACCGGGACGCAGACCGGTGAAGACAATATCGATGTCGCGCCCTACTTCCAGTCCCGAAAGCCGGATCAGGTCGGCGGCCATATCGACAATTTTGACCGGTTCGCCCATGTCCAACAAGAATACTTCTCCACCCTTGCCC
>DMDA01000033.1:39507-59999 GCA_003451595.1 Chloroflexota bacterium
CCCGCTGCGATCTGCTGACGGAAAGTGAGCACCACGCTGCCGCGACTGCCCAATACGTTGCCAAAGCGCACCGCCATGTAGGGTCGTCCGCTTGCCCGCGCCACATCGTGTACGATCAACTCAGCAGCGCGCTTGGAGGCGCCCATCACGCTGGTGGGATTGACCGCCTTGTCCGTCGAGATCATAACAAGGCGTTCGACGCCGACTGCTTGTGCGGCCTGGACAACATTGCGGGTGCCGAGCACGTTGTTGGTGATGGCTTCCGCAGGGTTCATTTCCATCAGCGGAACGTGTTTGTGCGCTGCCGCATGAAAAACAATCTGAGGTCTTACCCGCTCGAAGATCGTCAGGATGCGGTCGCCAAAGCGAATATCAGCGATCACGGGCGTGATGATGACGCTGCCATCCAGCATCCGGCGGTTCTCGATGAGTAGCTCGTTGTGCATCTCGAAGATCGAGTTTTCACCGTGCCCCAGCAACACCAGCTCGGCGGGACGACAGCGCAGAATTTGCCGGCACAGTTCGCTGCCGATCGAGCCGCCGCCGCCGGTGACGAGCACGCGCTTGCCGCGCAACAACTCGGCAACGGCGGCTGTGTCAGTGCGAATCGGGTCGCGGCGCAGCAGGTCTTCGATGCGCACTTCGCGCACCTGTGTGAGCTTCACCGTGCCGTCGATCAACTCGTAGAGACCGGGAATCGTGCGCGGCGTAATGCCAGCTTTTTCACAAATCTGGACAATTTCACGGATGTCGCGTCCCGCCGCGGTCGGCATGGCAATGATGATCTGATCGATGCGATGACGCTTGACCAGGTCGGGAATGGCGGTGCGATTGCCCAGAACGGGGACGCTATTGACGCTTAGCTTGCGTTTGGCGGGGTCGTCATCCACAAAACCGATCACCTCGATGCCGGGAGCGCGGTTGCTCTGTAACTCGCGTAGCACCATGGCGCCAGCATCGCCTGCGCCTACAATCAGCAACCTGGTCGGGTTCTGGATAAAGGCGCGCACCTGCGCCAACTCATGAGGGCGGTAGCGCTCTTGGATCAGGCGGAGGACAAAGCGGCTGCTCGCCAGAAAGCCCAGGCTCAACAGTCCCTCCAGAAACCAGACCGAACGCGACGTCATGTACGCTATCCCCAGAAATGGCAGCAGCCCAAAGTTCACGGCGAAGATAATCGCTGCGCTAACCAGGCTGGCCGCTACGATCATCTTCATTTCGACTATGCTGGCGTAGCGCCACATACGATTGTAGAGACGAAAGCCGAAATAAGTTGGCAGCCTCACCAGCGGGACGAGCAGAAAGTAGCTCCAATTCTGGACAATGTAGGGCCAGATGCTAACCAGGGCCTCATAGCGGACGACAAAGGCGAGCACAATCGCCAGCAACACCAGGATCAGGTCAAGCAGCATCAGGTAGCGCACGCGCAGACCAGTGAGCGTCGGTGAGGAAAATTTGCGTTCAACCGGTGTAGTCGACATCGTCTTCTCGCTCCGTGAATCGGGTTGATAGGTCAGGCCGTGAGCGGGTTGTCTCAGCGCGCCAACACGAGGCAGGCGTCTGCGGCGCCCATGCCTACCGCATTATACCGTCTGCGCTGACAATGCCCGAATTGTCGGGAAACAGTGATGATGTCTCGGTTCTACTGCCACCAGATTTATAGAGTACGTTGCCGGCGCCCACCGTCTGTACGAGCGCTAAAGCATGGATAGGTTGTGCTGATTCGCTCCCAGACAACGATGGCGTCTCTGCGGCGCGCCCGACGCCCCACCACAGCAGCAGGGCGCACAGCGGCGGCAGGAGCGCAGCGGCCAGCCCACCGCCCGGCAGCCCGCCCACCCACGCCAGCGCCAGCGCGACGCCGAGCAGCGCCAGCCCCAGATAGAGCAGCGTGACGGTGCGGTGACGCCAGCCGGCGATGACGAGACGTTGGTAGAGGTGTGAGCGGTGCGCGGTACCAGATTTCATGGCTTCCGGCTGCCTGGCGATCAAACTCAAAGCCCAATCGCTTGAGATCGCCTGACGATCTCTCGCTAGCGAAAACCAGCCAGTCGTCCCATCAGTCGGCCACAATCAGTGGATAGTCAAAAGCCTCCCTGGCAACAGCAAGTTCGATGCTGCCTGAGCGCTCACGCTGCGCCTCAAGCAGTTTCTTCGCCACATCGCGCGCAATCTCCAGCGTCTCCGCAATCGTACGCCCCTGAGCTACCAAACCAGGAACGTCCTCTGATGTCGCCAGATAGACTCCTTCTGGCAGCCTTTCGATGTGCAGATTTGCAATTCTCTCCATGACACGTTTCCCTGGCGTCGGTAGTGAAGCACTCTGGCCATTTTTCGCACGATATCCGAACAGTAGGAATCTTACGCCAAATCTCAAAGGCATGTCATCTTTGATCCACTGTCAATCAGTTGACGGGCATGCCTGTCTGGCTGAGTATATCACAGCGGATCGATGAACAAAACAGATGCGGCAACTCTCTTTTGCTATGCACCGCCCAGCCCAATCAAGGCACAGCCGAGCGGTGTTCGACGCGCCCGACGCCCCACCACAACAGCAGGGCGCACAGCGGCGGCAGGAACGCAGCGGCCAGCCCACCGCCCGGCAGCCCGCCCACCCACGCCAGCGCCAGCGCGACGCCGAGCAGCGCCAGCCCCAGATAGAGTAGCGTGACGGTGCGGTGACGCCAGCCGGCAATGACGAGACGCTGGTAGAGGTGTGAGCGGTGCGCGGCAAAGATGTTTTCGCCGCGACGCCAGCGGCGCAGGATCGTGAAGGTCGTGTCGAAGACAAAGGGCCAGAGCACCAGCACGCCGGCGAAAGGCAGCCGGGCGTCCGCCGGCCCGCCGAGCACGGCCAGCGTCGCCAGCGTGAAGCCCAGGAAGGCGCTGCCGACATCGCCCATGAAGATGCGCGCTGGCGGCCAGTTGTGTCCCAGAAAGCCCAGGCTGCTGCCGACTACGAGCACACCGACCAGGCTGACCAGCGGCAGCCCGACAAGCTGCCCCAACGCTAGCCAGCCCAGCCCGGCGACGACCGCCTGCCCACCGGCCAGACCGTCGATGCCATCCATGAAGTTGTAGGCGTTGGTGAGACCAGCCAGCCACAAAAAGGTGATCGGGATGCCCAGCCAGCCAAGCGGGAATGCAGGGAGCAGCGGCAGTTCGACGCTGCTCCAGTAGCCGGCAAACAGGATCACCATCAGTGCGCCGGCGGCGTGCGCGCCAAAACGGACGCGATTGGGGACTGGCCGCAGGTCATCACGCCAACTGACCCATGCGATCAGGGCGGCGCCGAGGCTGAACGCAGCCAGGCCAAGCGACAGCCAGCCGATGCCCAGCAACGGCGCCGCCAGCCACAGCCCGGCCAGCGTCACCAGCACGATCAGTAGCCCGCCCCCGCGCGGGGTGGGCTGTGTGTGTGAGCTGCGTTCGTTGGGGATGTCCAGCATGCGTTGGGCGGCCCAGCGGCGCATGTAGGCGACGCCAGCGTAGGCAACGCCGGCAGCCACGGCGAAAAGCCCAAACCACCACAGCGACTCACTCATAGCGCGCCCTGCCGCCGCATCTCCTGAACTGCATCCGCCCACCCTGTGACCAAGTCGTAAGCAGGGCGAAACCCCAGTTCGGTCTGGATACGCTGGCCGTCGACGGCAACGTCTTCCGTGTATTTGTCGATGGTCGCCCGCCCAATCGGGGATTGACGGCGCAGCAGACGTGCGGTATCTTCCACCAACCCCGCTGCCGCCCGCACAGGCGCGACCGGCAAATACACTCCCGGTGGTTTGCGGCCCAGCGCCGTGCAGATCGCCTGGTTGATTTCGCGGACAGTGTGCAACTCGCCATCGGTGACGTTGTAGACCCGGCCGGCGGCGGCTGGGTGCTGCACGGCCAAGAGCACGGCACGTGCGACATCTTTGTCGTAGACCAGGGTGCGGCGATTCTCGCCCTTGCCGATCGGCAGAAAGCGGTTGCGCGCCAGCGCACGCACTAGACGCTGATAGTTGCCCTTGATACGCGCCCCATACACAGCGCCCAAGCGCA
Source organism: Chloroflexota bacterium (assembly GCA_003451595.1). Classification (GTDB taxonomy): domain Bacteria; phylum Chloroflexota; class Anaerolineae; order Caldilineales; family Caldilineaceae; genus Caldilinea. The sequence continues at coordinate 43,549 of DMDA01000033.1, forward strand.
GCACGACGCCCAGCGGCTGGCCGTCGGCGCGCCGGGCCGCCAACACGATCTGTTCGGCTGCCAGTTTGGTTTCGGCGTAGAAGGTGTCAGGATGAGGAATGCTATCTTCCGTAAGCAGGCGTCCTTGACCGTAGCCATAGACGGCAATCGTGCTGAAGAAGACCAGACGCTGAACGCCGGCATTGAGCGCAGCTTCGACGACAATACGCGTGCCCTCGACGTTGATGCGCTCATATTGCGGGCGCAAGCTCAGTGGCGGGTTGACAATGTGCAGCAGCGCCGCCATGTGGACGACGGCGTCGACGCCGCTCATCGCGGTCTGCACGGCATTGACGTCGGTGATATCGCCAATTTGTGTTTCAATGGTAAGTGGTAGCAAGCCTGGAGATGGTGCGTCCATCGACAGGGTACGAATCGACATGCCGATTTCATGGAGTGCCCCCACCACGCGCGGGCCAAGTGCACCTGTGGCCCCACTAACCAGGACTAGTTTCTGAGGTCCGCTCATAGACGAGTGTCTTGGGCTACTCGGCGAATCGCCTTATCGTAGGCATCGATCACTGCTGTCTTGCTGTAGTGCGCCACAACCCAACGACGAGCGTTCTGTCCCATCCAGGTTGCTAATTCTGGAGAGTTGCGAAGCTGCTTGATTGCGTCGATCATCTCTTGTGCTGACTCGGGTGTCACCACGAGTCCCGCAGATGACTCTTGAATCAGCATAGCTGTCTCGGTATCAGATTCCGCTGCTGCCACGACGGGGCGGCCTGCTGCCATAGCCGTGTAGATCTTAGATGGCACCGTGTCGTATGAGAAACCGAGTTTCATGGGGGATATCGATACATCTGCCGTTGCATACGTTTCCGGCACACGCCTGTACGGCTGAAACGGAAGCAAACAGATGTTCTGCAATCCTGAGTCCTTCACTGCCTGCTCAAGATGGAGACGAGCTGCACCGTCGCCGATGACTAGAAACACGACATCGCGATCCGCCTCGAAGTCAACCGCAACTTTGGTCAGAATCTCCAAGCCTTGTGACAATCCGATATTTCCTGCATAGAAAATGACGAACTTGTTGTCTAGGCCGTGTTCCCGGGCAAACGCATTATCCTTAGGCAATGGCTTGAGCCATTCAACATCCACAAAATTCGGCGTAAAGTACAGTTTCTTCTTTGGAACCCCTCGTGCTTCAAGGTTTGCGTTGAAGCTGCGGGCTATTGATGTGATGGCCACCGAGTTTCGATAAACAAAGTTTTCAACTGCATAGGCCAACCGTATCAGGAGCTTATTCTTCAACAGTCCCATGCGCACAGGCACATCAGGCCACAGTTCGCGCACATCGTAGATCATTTTGCCGTGCAGCAAGACTTTGAGCAGAAAGCCATTCAGACCAAGAGTGATCGGCGGGGACGGCACAAAAATGACATCCTGGCGGCCGGCTTTCAGCACACCGATCACCAGGGTCAGACTCTGGAACCAAATATAGTCAAGTGCGCGGCGCCAGACCTTGCGGCCTTTCAGCGGCATGAAAACACGAATGACCCTGACCCCGCGTTCGGAGACATCCGTATACAACTTGGGTAACTTGGCGCGGTAGTGCGGATTGCTCAGCACCTCTTGCGCAGGATTGTAGTGTGGCATCGAAGTCAATACGGTGACTTCGTGACCACACTCCTGTAATCCTTGCGCAAGTTCAGTCATCATGTTCGCGGTGGAGACCGTGTCGGGACCAAACACCAATGACAGCATCAATACTTTGGCCATGTGCTCTGCCGGTATCTCCATCAATAGCGATTGAAAACCGAATCTTTGCTCGACCCGCTGATCATCTGATCGTAGATCCAAGCATAGGTCTTTTCCATCCCAACTCGTAGGGGAATGGACGGCTCCCAACCAAGCAACTGTCTGATACGAGTGTTGTCACTGCTGCGTCCGCGGACGCCTTTGGGCGCAGAGAGATTGTAACGCCGATCCAGATGGACGCCAGCAATTTCCTCGACAATATCGACAAGTTGATTGATCGACACCATCTCTGCACTGCCTAAGTTCACTGGCTCATGAATATCGCTCTGCATGATGGCCTGTACACCATGAAGGCAGTCGTCGATATACATAAAGCTTCTAGTCTGCAAACCATCGCCCCAAATTTCAATTTCATTTGTTCCGGATAGTTTCGCCTGAATGACTTTGCGGCAGATGGCAGCTGGCGCTTTTTCGCGACCACCGTCAAACGTGCCGTGTGGCCCATAAACATTGTGGAAGCGCGCCACGCGGGTCTCCAGGCCAAAATCCTCGTGAAAGTGTCGGCACATACGTTCGCTGAAAAGTTTCTCCCATCCATAACCATCTTCAGGATCGGCTGGATAAGCATCTTCCTCTTTTAATCCCGGGTTGTCGGTAGTCTTCTGTTTGTAGCCTGCATAGACGCAGGCCGATGACGAAAAGAAGAATCGTGTGGCGCCGCATTCTCGTGCAGCCATCAACATGTGAGTGTTGATAAGCACGGACAACATGCAGAGTGCCTTGTTGTTTTCGATGAACCCCATCCCCCCCATGTCGGCTGCCAGGTTATACACCCAGTCGCAACCGTTTACAGCCTGAATGCAGTTCTCCTTTTGCTGTAAGTCCAGGGTGCGGTTATCTGCTCCAGAAAAGCGCTGGTACCACTGCCACTGCGGTTTGACGTCTACAGCGCGCACACGATGTCCTTGCCGAAGCAATGCGGCAACCAAATGGCCACCGATGAAGCCGCCTGCACCTGTGACTAGAATATGAGTCTGGTTTGACACTAGGTCACCTCCTTGAACACATCGAAAGAATTAACATTGTCATGGGGTGTCAACCCTCCGGAAAAACGTCATTGACTAGCCAGTGAACGGTCTCACGAATGCCTTGAGCCTGATTATACGGTAGCTCCCCGCATATTTGCCTAGTTGCAGTAAGGTCAAATTGATATTCAGTCAGAATGTTGTTCAAGCGAAACGAGTTGAACGGAAAAGACTCAATCCCTATCCGATTAAGCACATCTCCGCATTGGGCACCGATTTTCGCTGCCCAGATTGGGACCGTGGGAATAGGCCGGGCGCCTAGTTCAGCCTGAAAGGCATCGATCCATCGCTGCAAAATGATCGGTTCATAATCACCGACATAGAATGTCTGCCTGTTGATTTGGTCTTTTTCCGCACCCAGAAAACTTTGATACTGATGTACCACATTTCCCACGTAGCCATAGGTTTTCTGCAAAGGTCGCTTGCCAATGTGAAAGTAACGTCCCTTGCGAATCAACCGAAAGAAGCGTCGATAATGCTGATTCATGCCAGCTCCCCATACTGTGGTAGGCCGCACAATGCACCATGTCACCCCTCCACCATCTTGGTTCCGTACAATTGTCTCAGTAAGGACTTTGCTTTCACCGTATAAGGTGTTTGGGCAATAATCTTCGTCATGTCGTGGAACGTATCCCAACCTGCACACAAGTTGAGATGATGTAAATATGCAGAGTTGTATAGATGAGGTTGCCTTAATAGCTTCTACAAGATTCTGCACCCCATCGATATTTGCTGCGTACCCCTGAATATTGTCTTCTTCATCAAGGTCTGTGCGCGCAGCCAGATGAATTACCGCAGTTGGGGCAAATTCCTGTACAATCGTCATCAAGCGGTCTGCGTGACAGATGTCGCACTGGATAAATTCATAGTCCTCGACGTCTGACTGTGGTGCCTGGATGTCAACACCCAGCACTACGACGTTGTCTGCCACCAGCTTTTTCACCAAGTGATGTCCAATAAAACCAGAACTACCGGTAACCAGGACTCTGTTGGGCAGTATGCTCATTTTGACTTGCTGTCTCGCTTTCTGATTGTTTCATTGGCAAGTTCTTGAACCCTACTGACGAACCGTTCCCTGACAAGGTTTAGTCTCGCCCAATTTTGACCCGCCTTACCCATGTCAAGCAAAACAGATCGCGGCACTGATGCAAAACGCATAATTGCCTCAACTGCCTCGTGTTCATCAAATGACTTGAGCATCCAGCCCATTTCATGTTCTTGGTTGCTCAAATCTACGGACAGATCGTTGCCAGGCGACAGAATGACGGGCAGTCCGCAAGCCAGGGCTTCTGCTAATGCATAGTTATAGTTCTCTCTATGTGAGAGGGAGATGAAGCCGTCCGAAGCCATGAAATAGTCATACTTCTCAAGGCCATAGATTGGGCCAAGTACATGGACGTTTTTGATTTGCCGTTGGTCTGAAAATCGCACACAATCATTTCCACTAATCGCCTCATCCGGGCCGATTATCAACATATGTACAGATGCGTTGTTGGCAACACCGACAGCCTGAATCGTCTCAAAAATCCTTTTCATTGGATGAAGACGACCAAGCCATATCAGAACGCGATCCGTTGCTGGTATCTGCAACTGACTACGGATTTTTTGGCGGATGTCATCCCTGCCGGTGGTATCAATGTGGTCGATTGGGAGACGCACAACCTGGGTAGTGCAGCCATCCAGATAAGGTGAAGCTTTTCTGCGCTCACCCTCTGTAGCAAAGACGACAGCAGCGGCCTGTTTCATGATCCTCAGACCATAGGACTTCATCCACAGACGTTTCTGAAGAGATCGATAGGTGAAAACATGTGGGTCAAGACCACCATGGGGAATGACCCAAAACGGTATGTCAAAATCCCTAGCCACCCCAGCTCCCCACTGAACATGGTAACGATACAGTAAGTGCAAGGCGATCAATTTTGAGTTTTGCAGGATAGATCTAGCTTCTTGGAGGGATTTTGCAGAGCCAGGCCACGCATATGCCTGTCCTAGAAAGTCTTTTCTAGCAGGAACATCCCAAACAGGTATCTTGCTCCATCCGTCTGGGCGATCTGGTGCCTCGGTTGATGTGAATGCGATTACTCTTGATTCCAAAGCTAGTGCATAATCACGCACGGCTGATGCACTGCCGCCAAAAGCCGGGGTATATTCAAGGCAAATCTGAGCGCTTGACAATTGTGATTCTTGCATAGGTAGGGTTGTGCCAAAGTTATGTTTGTAGCCAGTGCCTAAAGTGACATAAGAGAACCAGTGTGTCTCGGAATGATGATCTTGGCGTCGTAGTTGTCCACAATCAGACTTCGCAGTCTCTCTGGATCCATTAATGGCAACTGACTAGACAGATACTTTTTTAACAGGTGCTTCAGTCCATCAACATCAGGAGATGTTGCTATCCAGTTGGGTTCTATTGATGCAACAACTTCGGGGATAGCGCCGACAGGCATTGCAAGGGTTGGGCGACCGCACGCCATTGCTTCTAGCGCGATCAACCCAAAGCACTCAAGTTCTGCTGTTGGCAATACGAAGGCATCGGCTGCTGCATACATCTTTGGCAATACCTCGTCAGGAACACGTCCTGCCCATTCAATGTAAGTTTTTAGCCCCAGATGATGTGCAGTTGCCTGCAGTTCTCCCGCCAAGGGTCCACTTCCGCCAATGACACAATGAAATCTGTCCCCTTCATTTTTAAGGCGTGCAAGTGCATCGAGCAAGATGTCGATCCCCATTCTCGGCACTAGACGACGCAACACAAAAAACACAGGGCGATCGATCGGCCATCCGAGGGATGCCTTGAGTTCGGTGCGTTTGTCTGCGATGGTAAAGCGTGTCGAGTCAACCCAGCCGGGCAGAACCATAACTCGACTTCCAAGTTCTCTGCCGTGGAGTTCGATGAGCAATCTCTGGGTATATGCAGAGTAGGCATGTATCTGGCCTGTGCGCATCAGACAGCGACGCTCAATTCGGTTAAGTAATTGACTTGTCATCCATAGCAGAAATCGCTCGCCTGCAGAGCGTCTACGCCCACTCGCAAGCATCTCCAGTTTCATCGGCGAATGCACGGCATAAGCCGTCTGCGCTATGCCATCATAGAGGTCCAGTATACCTGCATATGTCAGCAATGCGTGTCCGTGAACGAAGTGTACCGGCTCTCTTACGTAGCGCTGCACAACCTGCCGTGACAGTGTCTGATGAATAGCGTAGCGTCTTGGGCTGAGTCTCCCAAGCGGCGGCGGTGTGTAGCGCAGAACATGAATTCCGTACTCAATCTCATGTTCTTGGTGTCTTCTCAGGTCACCTTGAACAACCATCCATACCTCATGGCCAAGCTGAGCAAGATAGCAAGCCTCATCAAAAGCAAGTTTGGCAGAGCCGCTTGGCTGTTCTGGATGGAAATGTAGGGCTGGGACTAGTACGCGCACCATTACACCATTAGCAATCCGAGTGAGGCAGAAAAAAGACTGGCAAATTACTGATCGTTATACATTGAGCACCCTTGTTACCAGGACGTCCGTTTCTTTGTGTCGATGAGAGTTCCTCCTTTGCAGTTGGCTTCGTGCGGAGAGCCACAAACTGACTACCACGAATATGACCGCAAATCCAAGTGTGCCTTTGAACATTGTAACTATCATATCAGACACAGTCGTTCCAAATACAACTGGGTATAACAAAAACGGAAAACGCAGTATGAGCAGTCCTTGCAGACCAGGACGAATGCCTAAAGATAGCAGTCCACTATCAACTAAACCGATCAGTATCCCCACGAAGAAGCCAGGAACAATAAGTGCATATATCCCGTAATCCAAGACAAACTCTGCCAGAAAGGTTGTTACCCAATCGCCCGGCAAGAAAATTCCGAGAAAGGAGGGTGCAGTCTTTACTCGTTCAGGGATTTCGAACTCGGGCCGGAGAAAAAGCGGAAGCGACTGAAGGAATCCTGCCCCAAGGACTTTTCCTTGCTGGGTGTCTGCCCATCCCAGTTCCTGTGCTCGAATAATAGATGCTACTCCTTCAAGCCCAGCAGTGCGATAAGATACATCACCCATCGTCTTCGAAGTCACTGCTTGCCAATCGATCGTCGTCAGTGCATTGCCGAACTCAGTTATATCTATTTGACCAGATTGCCATTCTGTGGACTTTTCCAGATTAATCCTGGCACCTGTAATTCCAAAATACGCAAGGGCTATCAATAGGACTGCCGGCAATACAGTTCGGCACCATGGAATAGCGCCGACATATAGGAGCAGCAAAACAGGCAATGCAATTGACATCATGGCATATGTTCTCATTCTCCATATTAGCATGCTGACAACTACCAAGAGAACGGTGCCAATCATCCAGCGAAACGCCTTGCGTCGCTGAAGCGTAGTTGTTGCTTGGATATAAGCACTACTGGCAAGCAAGGGGGCAATGGGTAGAAAAGGTAACAGACCATTAAATAGCAGCTTGTCTAGCATACCGAAGCTAGCTGTGGACTCTGATGTTAGTACTGTCCCAAATCCAGCCCCAAAGCGTAGTGTACCTATCAGGATCGCGATCAATAAAACTAATGTGGATGTAAGTGACACATTGAAGTCAGGCAACCAGGCATACTTTCGTGATTTCACCAATGCAATGCGCTTTCGAGGTAGGAACAGCTTATTGGCAAGCATGCTTCCTGTTAGTAGACCCATGGCCAGGATTGTTGCTGCTATGGTTGCATAGAGGTAGAAAACTGGCGATGCTGGAGGAATGCGAACAGAAATAATCGCGGCGATTTCTTGGGGACGTAGTTCTGGTAATAGTGCGGGCACGACATTCGTAATGCCGTAGTAAATCAAAAAGTGCAGTGCCAAGAACTGCGTTACAACGGGCCCTATATGTTGCCTATTCCCATAAACTGGGGATAACAAGAAAGTCAGTGCAATTACAGTGAGGATAATTTGTGCAACTGCGAGAGCAAACATGACTTCGCCGCTGTAGCTACTTGCCGACATCGCCAATAGCCACAAGTACGACGGCAAAAACACGCCGACAGCGAATGCCAGCCATGCCCCTATCTTGGATCTTCCTCGACGCATCTCTGGATGTCCTAGATTGTTGACTTTGTGAATAGCCCGGTCCAGCTATTCGCCAATGAATGAATCGGTATTGATAGAAGCTGTTGAGTGTATTTCAGTAGCTTTACAGCAAACCTTTCCTCCCCAGAATGCAGCATAGAATTGCAATACCATATTCTATATAGCTTCAGCCCTACAGTTTGTGCCAAGACATTCACTTCATCGGGGGAGTATAGTCGAATATGTCCATAGGTGCCACCTGCATAGTCTAAGGGAATTGAGGGAGAGAAGATCGTGGCCCCGGACAAGAACACGAGACGGTTAACTAGAGAAGCCAAATTGGGAGTAGCAATGATGACGCCGCCTCCTGGTTTTGTAACACGTGCAATCTCTGCCAGCGTTTGGGGCACAATTGTTGGTGGAAGATGCTCAATAACTTCACAAAAGAGACATAGGTCGTAACTATTATCGGCGAAAGGCAGGTTGTGGTTCAATAGATTCGCTGCAACCGCCTTAACGTTATTCCGCCTGAGATCGATTATGTACTCAGGAGCAAAGAAAAAGCCGCGATTAGGATGTTCAATTCCAGTGACATTTCCTTTGTGCAATCGACTTGCACTAATTGCGACATCAGCATAACCCAGTCCTAATTCAAGGATGTCTATCTTCTGTTGGCCTTCATTGTGCGGCGCTAGTTTTTTCCAGACATTAATTGCTTTCATTATCTCGCTGATCCGCAACGTGTTATTGCGAACGCGCAAAGATTCCGAGTTTTGTGCTTCAACTGGAGTGGCAAATACGGCACGATCTTGCGAGGACGTCCTTGAAATTTCATAGGCAGAGAAACGTCCGCAATCTTTCACGATTTGTTTGAGTTCATTTTGTGTTGACAACATGCTAGATATTTTTCCTTCTTATTCAAGGTGTTTGCATAGTTGAGAGACACATGTGCCTATTCAGCCGCACTTCGCATGAATCTGGAAAATGGCCAGATATTCTGCAACCACGGTGGGAAAATTACACCCCAATCTGGCTGTAACCAAGAAACCCATGAAAGGCTGGCGAACCTAACCATGAACCAAATTTCCACAAAAACAACTACTACATAGCTTAGCAACGAGGTAATGGCTGCCCCCATTGCGCCCAAGCTTGGCAAGAGCAAGAACAGAAGTGCGACTGTCAGCAGCAAACCATTCGCCTCTGCCAAAGCGGCCTTACCAGGCAATCCAGCGCCGCGCAGGCCATTCCCAATTGTTGCCCCTATGCCTTGAATCACTGCAGCAACAATCAGTACTTGTGCTGGCAGAACAGCCGGCAGGAACGCGGCGCCAAACAAAGATGGTAGAAGCTGAGGCATGAGTACGAGCATCACGAGAGCTATCGGTGTGCCAATACCAACAGTAATGTGTGCATATCGCTGCGTGATCCATCCTGCCATTGCGGGTGAAGGCTGCTGGGCCACACGTGAGAATGTCACCAGTGCAACAGCATTGTAAATCGGGCCTATTGTAGTTGACATTGATACGGCAACCGCATATATCCCGAGTTGAGACGCTGGAACAAGTATGGTCATGATGAGTTGATCGAGTCGTAGATTTGCCTGGCCTATCAAACTATTCACATAGGACTTGGCGCCGTAAACGAATACAGGACGCACTTGGCTCTGCTGCCACTCCCAAACGGGCTTAATTCGCCACCAACATAGAGTCAAGGCCAATAGAGCGCTTGATATCTGAGTGAAGAGAAAAACAAAGGTATACTGTTGAATAGATGCCCGACCGATAACAGCGACAATGCCTATTCCCACAGCATAGGAAACACCTGTATATGCTCGAACCCAGTTTGACTCCGCCAGCCAGCCACTGCCAAGTAACAGATAGACCATGTTTCCGGTAAGCAACAGAAATGGAACAGTTATCATGTTCAACATGAGGCTTAGGTGAGCCTCAATTGACAGATTCAAACTCCGTGATGCTACGGCAGCGCCGACTACGGCTAGCAGAATCCCTACACTCACGCTTACAAGCAACGCCAAAGTCCATAATGCACTGATACTGGCACGCTTGTTGCCGGCAAAGAATGCAAGGGAAAAATTCAACCCCAATTCACCTACCATGGCGAGCAGTGAAGGCCACAAGACAACAGCCACGTACTCACCACGCCCCTCGGGTCCTAGTGAACGTGCCAGCACCAAACCAGAAAAGAGGCCTGCAGCAGCAATCAGACCATTGACGACGAGTGTGTTGGGTAACCCTCTATTGAGACGACTCATTCGCAAGGAAACGTAATCATATGCCTTAACGTTTTTGTGCTATTAGAACCAAATGGAAAGCGAATATGCCAGGAAATAGCCGCGTAACAAGCCGATCCATTTTTCTACTATATCTCGGCGCCCATTCACGCAATGGTCCCATCGGGCACATGCCTACGCCTTGAAAACGGACTATGTGTAGACCGGCATTTTGTGCCAACTGTCTTGCTGTTGCACTATCAAAAAATCGAAGATGAGTGCGATCCATGAGGCCGGTTTCTGTGTAGCGGAAACGTCCTCGGATGAACTGCCATCGTTGCATAAATTGCATTACATTGGGCAGCGCAATATATGCATTCCCACCCGGCTTCAATAGGGTTGCGTATCGGCGTAGCACTTCTTCGGGCCAGGGTAAATGTTCGAGCACGTGACTGAAGATTAAAGCATCAAATGATTCTGATGGGAAAGGAAGATCTGGCTGGCTGATATCCCATACGATTGCATGATACCCTCGATCCAAGACGATTTGCGCCTCGGCCTCGGAGAGCGTAACTCCAACACCATGTATCCCGCGCTGCGCCAGCAGGTGCAGATTTGCCCCATTTCCGCAACCGATATCCAGCACTTTGCTGTGACTTGGAGAGATCAAGTCAACAAGTGCAGTAAATCCTTCGTTTTCGTATATTCGTTGGCGATAGACTTCAGTCGATGACATCGTTGAGTAGTCTCAGAATCATTTCACTACGATGCTTGTACGTGTGTTGCGACAGTAGAAGTTGACTTGCGGCTGTTTTGACCTGATTACATATCTTGGTGTCGTCCAGGAGTTGGCGGAGGATGGCGGGCAACTCCGCTAACGATCGATAATAGAAAACCGTATCTTCATGGCGAAAGGAGTTCTCCATCTCAGGACAAGCTGAACAGACCTGCAGACCACCTGCGGTTGGTATCTCAAAGAAGCGCATGTTAGCAGCTGGATAGTTGGTATCATCGATGATATTGAGATTGATTTGAGATGTAGCAAGAGCGAGTGCGAATTCTTTTTCATATAGAGGACGTCCTTGCCAGGCCTTCTGAATTGCGGCATGATCGCGAGCGCGTCGCCCCCAGTCCAGCCCCCAGATCTTCACGTCTCGCTCCGGAAATGCTTGCAGGACCACTTCCATTGCTGCCTGTCGCTCGGGCCGCCACTGTCCGACGAATGCAATTTCCGCACCAAATGTATGCCGCTCTGCATCCGTGATGCTTGACACACCGTGCATGTGCGGGTCACCAGCGAGCGGCACCCACGCCACGTGTCTGGCGCCCAAATACTCAAATTGCTGAACGGTGCTCTGACTGTAGGTCGCTATGAGATCGAACAAGGGCAACGCAGAAATCGATGCTTCGCCGAGATTGACAAGCGTATCTGGCCACACATAGACCAACCTGACGTTGGGTAACATGCTACGGATCTGTGCCAGCGCGCCGGAGCGAACGCGATTCTGACCAAACACAGCGATCAGGTCAGGGGTAGACTTCATTGCGAGTAACACCAAGTCACGATTTGCCTTGCGTATCCAGGGTTCTACCGGCACAAAGGTGTTAAACATGCGACCAAATCGACCGAGGCGGCAATAGCGGTTGATGGCGCCTGCAATATCAAATGTTTGTACGTTGCAGCCTGCATCCTCAAAACCAGCCGCATAGGAGCGTTCAAGCGCCCCGGGTGCGAATGTTCCAGCAAGCAGTACTCGGCACTTAGTCATTTACTAGCCACCCAAGTGCTTTCAGCGGCCAATCAAGATTACGACATGAACGGAGACCGAGCTTCAGTCCGGCAGTATCACGCCAATATAGCCGCCCTAGCAGTCTGCGAGCGTACACTTGTTGCGTTAGCCATCGGTGCCGGTTCATCTCACGTTGAAGTATCTTGGGCTGCGAACTATAGAAGCGCGTTAGGTTTTTCTGCTGCATTAGGCGCATAATGTTTAGCCAATTCCAGTTGAATTGGCCCAATTTTCGTTCATACGACGTTTCGTGTTCCAGAACAATCAACGGCTTGCGTACATACGCGACATCGTAGTCCATGCACATCCGCATCCACATGTCGACATCGCTGATGAATCCAAATGCAGCATCGAAAGGCAGCAGTCTTTCGTAGGCATCGCGACGCGCCATGACAGTACCCCAAACAATCGATGAGTAGCGATGACGAAAATAACGCTCATAGAACTGGCGTCCATTAGTCAGCGGTGCAACATCGTGTAGAATCACGCCATTTTCGGACTCCGAAGCTACGGGCCATCCGGCGATACCGCAAAACACGAAACCAGCACTTGGATAACTATCAAGTGCCTTCTCCCACTCCTCCAACAGATGCGGGTCGAACGTGTCGGCATCATGCAGATTAGCTATGTACTCGAATCGCGCCAGACCAATAGCAGCATTTAGGTTACCTGGCATCTTCAAGTTGGTCGGGTTACGATTATAGCGCAAATCAGGGAATTCTTTGCGCCACCTTTCTACCACAGCCGCAGTCTCATCAGGTGAGCAATCATCACTAATAATGAGTTCATCGGGCATGCGTGTTTGCGCTGCCAGTGACTGCAGTGTTTGATCGAGTTGAATGGCGCGCTTATACGTTGTGATGCAAACACTAATCTTCGTCATGACTCTTTTGCATGTTTGACCCACGAGGAGGGCAGATTCACCGGCACCTCAATGTCTTTGAATTCGACCGGCGCCATCGGGCCATGAGCTTTTACCCACTCGACCATTCGCTGGATGCCAGTTTCGAGTGAGACCGGTGAATTTAGCGAAAAGACGCGTCGTGCCTTTTCATGATCGGCATAGGCATTGACTACCTCATTACGCGCAGGTAGGTGGGTAATACTGGGATCAACGCCAAACGCCGCAGCTACTTGTCTTGCCAACTCCAGAACGGTGTAAGGCTCGTCAGCACCGATATTGAACACCTCCCCATAGGCATCTGTCACCAACGGGCTGCGTGCAATGACCGGGGCTACATCATCAACGTGAGAGAATGCGCGTGTTTGCAGCCCGTCGCCAAATATCGTCATAGGTTGGTTCTGCATCACTTGATTCATAAATATACCAATCACATTTCGATATTTGTCTGCAATATTCTGCCTTTCACCGTATACATTGTGAGGGCGGAAAATGATGTACGGCAGGCCAAACATCCGATGCGCCGCTTCAAGGTCGAGTTCAACTGCATACTTTGAAATGCCATAGGGGTCTTCGGGTCTGGGTGTGAGAGCTTCATGCATGGGTGTTTGGTTTGCCCCGTATACGGCGATTGATGATGTAAACACGAAACATTTCACGTTATGCAGCACCGACTGGTTGATCAAGTTGATCGAACCTATTAGGTTAGTTTCATAATTGAAGCGACGAATAAAGTGGCTTAACCCTTCGGCGGCATATGCCGCCAGATGGTATACAAAATCAAAAGGCTTCTCCTGCCAGATAGCGGCAATCCACTCAGCATCGCAAACTGAACCTTTTCGGAAATCAACGCCGGTGGGCACGTTCTCGACAAATCCACCCGATAAATCGTCAATTCCTACCACATCAAACCCAAGCGCAAGACAGTGTTCTGCAACATGCGAGCCAATGAACCCTGCCACACCAGTGACTAACACCCGTGTCATCTCTGTGTCCTTATTCCACTTTCTTTGTGAGTCGATTGAAACCTTCATAAGCGTAGAAATTGTCCGGATCAATTTCTAAAGCCTTTGAATATGCTTGTATCGCTGAATCCAGACCATCGTATTGTTCCCGAAATGCGCCCAACCATACCCAATATAGCGGTTCGTTGGGGGCAAGTGACAAGGCCAAGTCGAACTCTTGGCGTGCAAGTACGGGTCGCCCCAGTGCCTGGTAAGTGCGCCCTAGCCTGGCATGTAGTTCTGCATTCTCTGGCCATAGCCTGCTGGCTTGCACATACCATTTCAGAGCGACATCCGGCGCATTGGTCATCTCGCCTATTAGCCCAAGACCGCGCATCAATGCCACATTATCTGGTTCGCGCTGCAGACCAGCCTCAAAGTTACTTTGAGCGCCAAAGTAGTTTTGTCGGTCTATCCAGTGCAAACCCGCCAGATATAGCCCCTGCGCCGAATCAGGATACTTGGCCGAAAAGGCTTCGTACAAGGCCATTGCCCCTGTGGAGCAAGCAACCGGGTCATGCTCCTCAAGTTGCTGTCCCAGCCAAAGAAGCGGATCGCCTTGGCTCCATTGATTCCATTCTATTTCGCCCGCTGCTTTGCGGACGGCTTCAGCATTTTCAGTCTTGCCTGTCCATTCATCGATCCAAGCTTGAAGATGGTAGGCTAGAGGTATATCTTGTGAGTTCGGCCAGGCTGATGGCGGCAACAACACCAGTAACCCTTCTACCGATTGCCATTGCGCAGCACACGCCGATGCTATAATTGCTTCCTGTCTTGTGCTCGCCAACGCATCGGGACTCAAAGCACTTCTCTCTAGCAACAAAGCAAGACGTCTGGAGGCAGCTTCAGTTTGTCTGGTGTCCATGCTTGCGTCGACTGCGGCGAGGGCTTCTTTCATGTCTCCAATCGACTGATCAATATTGCCGCTAAGTTCGCTATAATAGCTCTGTATCCAATTAAACCTTGTACTAGTTTCCTGCCACAAAGCTTGGCGTAGCTGTCCAAGTTGCCAGTAAGGTCGCAAGATCTCAGCCGATAGCTCGTAGTTCCCGCGCTCAAACTCAGCGAAAGCCAATACCTCAGCAGCTCCCACGTGGCTTGAATCAACCAAATGTGCCAATTGTAAACCTTGTGTCGCAACTGACGACCTAAAGGACACCTTGTGGCATCCATAAAACCCGTTGGCCATGCCGCAAGATGTGTCGTGCAATCCGAGCACCAAACCGCTATTCAGAAATAGCGGTCCTGTGTTGGAGGCCAGCCCAAGGACAACAGCGCATAGAACGGCCCCAATATTCAAGAGGTTGTGATTTGCCATCTCATTCTTGACCTGTAATTTCCAGCCAATCTCTGACGCGAACCAAAACCTCTCGCAGGCTGATTTTGGGGTTCCATCCCAACAACATGTTGATGCGACTTATGTCTGGGATGCGTCGTTGCATATCCTCAAACCCGCTCGGATAAGCATCCGCATATGGAACCAACCGAATCTCCGATTTGCTTTTTGCTGTATCCCTAATCATCTTGGCAAGCTCAAGGATAGAGATTTCCTCAGTGTTGCCTATGTTGAAAAGTTTTCCTGGTGCATCAGGATGCATTGCCAGCCCTGCAATAGCGCCCACAACGTCTTGAACATCGCAAAAACAACGCGATTGGCTTCCATCGCCATAGACAGTGAGAGGTTCATTGCGGATAGCCTGGCTCATCAATCGAGGAATAACCATACCATAGTGACCGGTCTGGCGCGGACCAACTGTATTGAATAGCCGAAATGGAACTACGGGCAACCCGTATTCTTGGAAATAAGCTAAACCTAGGAATTCATCAATCATTTTGCTTGCTGCATACGCCCACCGGCTCTTGTCGGTCGGACCAAGCAATACATCGTCAGCTTCATTAAATGGGAAACGCGTTCCTTTGCCGTACACTTCCGATGTGCTGGCAAGCAGAACGCGACAGCCGTAACGCAGAGCCGTATGCAGTACAACCTCCGATCCCATCACGTTTGTCTCTATCGTATGTACTGGGCGATCAACAATCAGCTTCACTCCAACCGCAGCAGCCAAATGCACCACTATTTGACACTGCGACATAATGCGATCCAGAACAGGCTCGTTTAATATATCAGCCCGAGCAAAATGAAATCTCGGATGATGATTAAGATGCTGCAGGTTCTGAAGGCGACCGGTGCTCAAATTGTCAATCACAAATACGGTATGCCCCTGTTCCAGAAACAGGTCCGCCAAATGTGAACCAATGAAGCCAGCTCCTCCTGTAATCAGGATATTCCGATCACTCAAGATGTTTCACTCCTGCTTTTTTGATTTGTTTCTCAGATTGATAGTAAATTTGGAGGTCACTATGCCGCCAAATCGTAGAGCATTCATTACGCAACTACATGCCGCGTATCAACCAGTAACCGAACTGCTTGGCGAACTGCCTTCCAATCATACGCATCGTGGTCGGTGACGATCACCACGCAGTCGGCGGCGGCGAGCGCAGCGTCGAGGTCGGTCACGCCCACCATCTCCATGCCGTCGTGGGCAAAGGCGGGCACGTGCGGGTCGTGATAGGCAACGTGGGCGCCTTTCTCCTCCAGCAGATGGATGATGTCGAGCGCCGGCGACTCGCGCAGGTCACTCACATTCTTCTTGTAGGCGACGCC
>DMDA01000095.1:0-3120 GCA_003451595.1 Chloroflexota bacterium
AGATGTGTATAAGAGACAGGAAGGCACGTCGGCGCTCTTCCTGCTCAGCGCCAACGCCGTGCAGGACCGCGTGCTGGCTGCGTTCGAAGGAGTCAACATGGAGTTGATCGCTTCCAACCTGAGCGCCGAGCAGGAAGCTGCGCTGCGCGAGGAGTTTGAGGCGTAATCGAACGTTTTGAGGTCGGGAGACCTCGCGGGTTTCTCTGTGTTTTCTCGGCGCCGCTGCGTCTCAGCGCCAAAGACAGGGAATGTGCAAACACACTCTGAGAGGTGGGGACACCCCACCTCTCATCCTTTGCGTGCAGCAATCTCGTGAACTACTCGTCATCTATGATATGCTTGAGGCGATCCTGGGGGCGATCGTGATCGTCCTGCACTGAATCTATCGTGCTACTGACGCTTCAGGAGCGAGACCATGAGAGAACAACAGTCGCAAAGTTCTCGTCGTGCACTTGCGTACAAAATTGGCTTTGACCCGGACTACCTGGAAGCATTCGAACACAAGATGTTCATCGAGGGGCCACAAAGTGCGCGCCGCCTCACCAACTTCTTCGTCCTGCTATTGCTGGCGGCGACGATCGCCACCTACGGTCTGATCGCCGACTCGACGGCTTCGGTGATCGGCGCCATGATCGTAGCGCCGTTGATGGGGCCGATTATGGCGACGGCGGCAGCCGTGGTGATGGGGTCGGCGCAGCGCGCCCTGCGCTCACTGGCGCTGGTCGTGGTCGGTGTGGTCTGCGTGATCGCGCTGTCCCTGGCGCTGACCTGGGTTGTGCCCGATGTCGCCATTTCGTTCACCGAAAACGGCCAGCTTTCATCGCGCATTGCGCCTGGGCTGCTCTCGCTCCTAACGGCGCTGGCGTCGGGTGCGGCAGGCGCTTTCATCACCGCCCGCGAGGAGATCGCTGACTCGATGGGCGGCGTGGCGATTGCCATCTCACTGGTTCCCCCGCTCTGTGTCGTCGGCATTGCGCTGCGCGTGGGGGAGTTTGGCCCGGCAAGCGGCGCCATGATGTTGTTCATCACCAACTTTCTGGCGATTCTGCTGGCGGGCGGGTTGACCTTTCTGCTTGGCGGGTTGGGGCGGCTGGCCATCACCGACGAGAATGTACGCACGCGACGCAACGCGTTTATCGTGGTGGTTGTGGCGACGTTGTTGATTGCCATCCCGCTCAGCGTCACCACCTACAATGTGGTCAACAACGCCCTGGAAGAACGGGCGGCGCTGCAGGAAGTCGACGCCTGGCTTGATGGCGCCTCGTATAACATCATAGCCGTCAATGTCAACGACCGCACCGTAGTTGCGACCGTAGATGGCTACGGCGAACTGCCTCCGCTGAAGCAACTGGCTGGTGCACTGGCGGAGAAGCTAGGGCGTCCCGTCGTGGTCAAACTGCGTGTCGTGCCGTCGCAACTTGAAGCGTCTGATTGAATTCACGTAGCGTCAATCGTCACGATTGCGGCAGTTGGCCTGGCTTGGCGCTGGTGACAATCAAATGCGCCCGGCTAGACCCTATCCTTTGCCCAGGCGCTTGCCGCAATGTTAGAATGCCTTTAACGACGATTTTGGCTCAAGGAGGCATTCGTGACCATTTCGACCCAGTCTGTATGGATGGAAAGCACACGCAACGGCGCGTATGCTGTGGAGGAGACGCTCCGGCGCCTTGAAGTTGAAGCGCTCACTTTTGACGACGTCTTGCTAATCCCTGGCTACACCGAGACGCTGCCCAATCAAGTAAACCTGAGTACGACGCTGCATCCTCGCCTGCAATTACATATCCCGATCCTCAGCGCCGCGATGGACACCGTGACTGAGAGCGAGTTGGCAATTGCCCTGGCGCGTCAGGGTGGGCTAGGCGTCATCCATCGCAACCTGTCGATCGAGGAGCAGGCGGCGGAGGTGGACAAGGTCAAGCGCAGCGAAAGTGGCATGATCGTCGATCCCATCACGCTGCCGCCTGAAGCCACGCTGCGCGATGCCGAGCAACTGATGGCGAAGTACAAGATCAGCGGCGTGCCAATTACTGACGCAGCAGGCAAGTTGGTCGGCATCCTGACCAACCGCGATGTGCGCTTTGCGACCGACGATACGCGTCCGATCCGGGACTACATGGTCACGGAACATCTCATCACGGCGCCGCTCGGCACCACCCTGGCGGAAGCACAGGAGATTTTGCACCGCTACCGCATCGAAAAGCTGCCGTTAGTGGATGAGGCAGGCCATCTACGTGGGTTGATCACCTATAAGGACATTCTCAAGAAGCAGGACTATCCATATGCGGCAAAGGATGATCGCGGGCGGCTGTTGGTGGCTGCCGCTGTTGGGGTGGGCGAACAGGGCTTGCGCCGCGCTGAGGCCGTGATTGAAGCCGGCGCCGACGCCGTCGCCATCGACACGGCACATGGACATAGCAAGGGCGTCATCGAGACGATCCAGGCGCTGCGTCGGCGCTTTGGCGACACGCCGATCCTGGCGGGCAACGTGGTGACGCGTGAGGGCGTGCGTGACCTGGCGGAGGCCGGCGCCTCGGTCGTCAAGGTCGGCGTCGGCGCTGGCTCGATCTGCACCACGCGCGTCGTCGCCGGCGCCGGCATGCCGCAACTCACCGCCGTGCTGATCTGCGCTGAAGCTGCCCGTGACTACGGCGTCACCATCGTCGCCGACGGTGGCATCCGCTACAGCGGCGACATCACCAAGGCGCTGGCTGCGGGGGCGTCGGCGGTGATGCTCGGCAGCCTGCTCGCCGGCTTGCAGGAATCGCCCGGCGAGATCGTGATCCGCGAAGGACGCTCCTTCAAGGAATACCGCGGCATGGGTAGCCTCAGCGCCATGCGCGGCCGCGCCAGCGATCGTTACCAGAGCGCACAGGGCGAATCCGCCAGCCCCGACATCAGCGGCAAGAGCGTGCCCGAAGGCATCGAGGGTCAGGTGCCCTACAAGGGATTGCTCAAGGATTTCGTCTTTCAGTTGATGGGTGGCTTGCGCAGCGGCATGGGCTACGTCGGCGCCGCCGATCTGCCCGACCTGTGGGCCAAGGCGCGCTTCCAACGCATCAGCCGCGCCAGCTTCCAGGAAAGCCACCCGCACAGCATCATCATCACCAAAGAGGCGCCGAA
>DMDA01000095.1:3337-3888 GCA_003451595.1 Chloroflexota bacterium
GGCGCCGCGATTGCGGCGCAGCTTGCCGCCGAGGGCGCAGCCGTGGCGCTGATTGGGCGACGCGGGCATGTCGTGCAAAAACAAGCCGACGCGCTGCGCTCCAGTGGCTACAACGCGCTGCCGATTCGCGGCGATGTGGCGGTTGAGGCGCCCAATCTCGTGCGCCAGGTCATCCAGCACTTTGGGCGGCTGGATGTCCTGGTCAACAACGCTGCCATCTCCGCCGGGCTTGATCTCGACGAGATGACGATGGAGATGTGGCGTCAAGTGCTGGCTATCAACCTGGACGCTGCCTTCAGCCTGGTGCAGGCGGCGCGTCCACATCTGATCGACACCCGTGGCTGCGTGCTGCACATCAGCAGCATCGGCGTGGTCGTTGGTGAGTTCGACGACATCGCCTATGTCACCAGCAAAGCCGCGCTCGAAGCCTTCAGCCGCCGTCTCGCCATCGAGCTGGCGCCCTATGGCATCCGCTCCAACGTGATCCGGCCTGGTCTGATCCACACCGCTGCTTTCGACGCCATGCCCGCCGAATTTTTTGAGGCGCAGCT
>DMDA01000095.1:4123-5846 GCA_003451595.1 Chloroflexota bacterium
GCGGTGTTGACGGTGGATGGCGGCGAGTCGGCAAAGTAAAACCCACGCAAAAAGGAGGATCCCATGACTGTCACCGCCGTAGTCGGCGCCCAATGGGGCGACGAGGGCAAGGGCCGCATTATTGATTACCTGGCGCAAGAGGCGGATGTCGTGATCCGCTTTCAGGGCGGCGACAACGCTGGCCACACCGTCATCAACGCGTATGGCAAGCACGCGCTGCATCTGATCCCTAGCGGCATCTTCAACCCGCGCACGCAGAATATCATCGGCTCCGGCTGTGTGGTGAATCCGCAGTCGCTGCTCAACGAGATGGAGAGTCTCAAAGCCGCCGGCGTCGACCTGGGCAATCTTTGGGTCAGCACCCGCGCGCAGATGCTGATGCCCTATCACCGTGAGCTGGATGTGCTCGAGGAAGCGGCGCGCGGCAAGGATACCATTGGCACCACCAAGCGCGGCATCGGACCCGCCTATGCCGACAAAGCGGCGCGCGCCGGCCTGCGCATGGGCGATCTGCTGCAGCCCGAATGGCTGGAGACGCGGCTCGACAACGCACTGCGCACGGTCAACCGCAAGATCGAAATCCTCGGCGGGCAGCCGTTCAAGGGCGAAGAAGTGTACACGCTCTGCATGGAGTACCGCGAGAAGTTGGGCGACCGCATCATCGACACGCTGCCGATGACCCGCCGCGCCATCGAGCAGAAGAAGCACATCCTGCTCGAAGGGCAGCTCGGCGTGATGCGCGACCTGGACTGGGGCATCTATCCCTACGTCACCAGCAGCAACCCAACTGCATCCTACGCCGCGTCAGGCGCCGGGCTGCCCGCACGCGCCATCGATCGCGTGATCGGCGTCGTCAAGGCGTACAGCACAGCCGTAGGCGATGGCCCCTTCCCGACCGAATTACACGACGGCGACGGCGAGAAACTGCGCGAGATCGGCGGCGAATTTGGCGCCACGACCGGACGCCCGCGACGCTGCGGCTGGTTCGACGGGGTGGCGATCGGTTACGCCGCCTGGCTCAACGGCATGACCGGTCTCGCCATCACCAAGCTCGACGTGCTCGATAGCTTTGAGATCATCAAAATCTGCACCGGCTATAAGCTGCCCAACGGCGCGATCATCTCGCAGTCGATGCCCGACACGCCCGTGCTCATGCAGGTCACGCCCGTTTACGAAGTGTGGGACGGCTGGCAGACGTCAACCTCCGACTGCCGCCACTGGGATGACCTGCCCAAAGCTGCGCGCGCCTATCTGCACCGCATCAGCGAGCTGGCGGGAATCAAGATCGACTATGTCTCGGTCGGGCCTGAGCGCGACCAGATGTTTGCGGTGTAATGAATGAGCGGCTGAACAACACCAGTATCTTGCCCTACTTGATCCCTGAATAGACAAAACTCTGGATGAAGCGCTTTTGGAAGAAAAGGAAGACTACAAAGAGCGGGAGGATCACGATCAGCGTGGCGGCAGAGAGCAGCGCCCATTGCGCGCCGATCTCGCCGAGTTGCGTGAAGCGCACCAGGCCAGCGGTGAGTGGGCGCGCCTTGTCGCTGTTGGTGATCACCAGTGGCCACAGAAATTCGTTCCAATGCCATGCCGTCGATGACAGCCCAAAGGCGATGAGCGTCGGCACGGCGGGCGGCAGGTAGATATGGCGTAGCAATTGCCACCAGCGGCAGCCATCCATGACGCCGGCGTCCACCAGGTCGCGGGGGATGTCCAAAAA
>DMDA01000095.1:6031-8511 GCA_003451595.1 Chloroflexota bacterium
GTTGTCGGGATCATCAATTGCAGGAGCACGAGATAGAAGAGCACACGCTTGCCCGGAAAGTCAAAGTGCGCAAAGGCAAAGGCGGCCAGCGTGATCGTCACCATCTGCACTGCCAGGATCATCAGAATGACCACGATTGTGTTGATATAATACTGGCCGAAAGGCGCCAATGATAGGGCGCGCGTGTAGTTCTCTAGCGTCAACGGAAAGGCGAACCAGACATCGCCGCGCCCCAGCGGGTCTGTTGCTGGGCGCAGCGAGGCCACGACAGCCCACGCCATCGGCACGGCCCATAAGAGCGCCAACGCAAAGGTAAAGGCGTACAGCACGCTGCG
The DNA here is from genome assembly GCA_003451595.1 of Chloroflexota bacterium. Lineage (GTDB taxonomy): Bacteria > Chloroflexota > Anaerolineae > Caldilineales > Caldilineaceae > Caldilinea. The sequence goes on from DMDA01000095.1 coordinate 6,367, forward strand.
ACCAATTCGGGCGCGCCAGCCGCCCCCCATCACATTACCCGGCATGGGCATCCTCCTTGCGTTCCGACAGCATGAAGTTGGTCAGCGTGAAGATTAACAACACTGCGATCAGCACCACCGTCAGCGCCGAGGCGATGCCAACGTTGAGAAACTCGAAGCGCTGTTCCCACAAATAATAGAGCAGCACTGTGCTCGCACCCGCCGGCCCGCCTTGTGTCAGCACAAAGATGTGGTCGACCGTCTGGAACGCGCTGATGAAAGCAATCGTAGTGATGAAGAGCGTGGTGCGCCGCAACAACGGAAAGGTGATGCGCCACAACATCTGCCAGCCGCTGGCGCCGTCGAGCGCCGCCGCCTCGTAGACATCCTGTGGCAACCCCTGCAGCCCCGCCAGATAGAAGATCATGTAGTAGCCGGCATTCTTCCACACAGCCACGATCATCACCGAGAGCAGCGCCAGGCTGGGGTTGCTCGTCCAGTTTTGCGGCCCGCTATAGCCTAGCATCCGCAGCGCCGTGTTGAAGATGCCGTAGTCCGGTGTGAAGAAGAACATCCAGATCGTCGCCGCACTGACCAGCGGCAGGATCGTTGGATAAAAGAAGAAGAGCCGGGCGATGCCAATGCCGCGTAGCGCCTGATTAACCAACATCGCAAAGAGAAACGCCAACACGATGCTGACCGGCACCGTTCCCGCCACGAAGATCAGTGTATTGAGCATGACCTGATGAAAGCGATCGTCGTTTAATAGCTCGACATAATTCTGGAGGCCGGTAAAGGTTGGCGTGCGATAGCGCGCCATGTTGAGACGTTGCAGAAAAAGGCTTTGATAGCTTGCCAGCAACATCGGCCAGATCGTGAAGAGCGCCACAAAGAGGAAGGTGGGCAGGATGAGGAGATAGGGCAGCGGCGACGCGCGCCGGCGCCGTAGGCGGGCGAAAGCAGGCATGGGCGAAGTCCTTGTGAGCAGAAAAGTTGAGCGCGGATGGCGCAGAGGTGCTCGCGCCATCCGCGCTCATTCAATTGCTACTGCCTGAAGGGTTCAAGTGCTGCGTCGGCGTCAGCCTGCGCAGCGGCCATGGCATCGGCCACGGACATCTCACCGTTGATCGCCTTGTGGATGTAATCGTGCAGGATTGTGCGCACCTGGCCCAGATTCTCAACCGTGAACTCGGCTTGGGCATATTGCAGCGCGTCAGCAGCGGCTTGCGCCTGTGGCGTAGCAGCCACGTACTCCTGCCACGCTGGCGTCTCGAAGGCGGCGGCGCGGTTCGGGATATAGCCGGTCTGGATGCTAAAGTCGGCCACGCGCGCCGGCTCGGTCAGGAACTGGATGAATTTCCAGGCGGCGGCCTTTTCGGCGTCGCTGGCGCCATCCATGATGTAGAGATTGCCACCGCCGGGCACGCTGGCGAACGTGCCGGCCTCTTTGCCCGGATAGGGCATCACGCCCACCTCGAAGTCAGCCTGTTTGAGGATGCTGCTCAGGCTGCCGGTCGAATGCGCAATCATAGCAGTTTGCCCGCTGGCCAGGTCAGCCGGGCCGCTCCCCCAGTTTGCCTGTACACCAGCCGGCGTCGCGGCGTAGACCTCCGACAGGTCAATATAGAACTGGAGCGCGTCGCGCATCGCCTGCGTGTCGAAGAAGACCTGCGTTGGGTCATCGCCTACGATGTTCTGTCCGGCGCCAATTGCTAGCGGCTGGAAGAGCCAGTACGGCCAGTCCGACGAGAACTCGATGCCCCAACGTGTAACATTGTCACCCTCGCGCACGGTTAACGCCTGCGCCGCCGTAGCCCAGCTCGCCCAGTCGGTCGGCGGCTCCAGGCCCGCTTCCTTGAAGAGATCGGCGTTGTAGTAGAGCACGACCGCGCTGCGCTGGAAGGGGATGCTCCAGGTATGGCCGTCGTAGGTGGAGTTCGCCATGTACGCCGGCAGGAAGTCCGCAATGTAGGCCGGGTCGCTCTGGGCGATGAAGTCATCCAGCGGCGCGATGTAGCCAGCATTGACCAGGTCGTAGATGTCGGTCGCCAACATGACGGCCAGCGCCGGTGGCTTGCCGCCGCCTTCGATGGTGGTTTGGATGGCGGTCTTGACATCGCCGTAGCCGCCGGAAAAGACCGGCTCGACCGTAATGTTCGGGTTTGC
>DMDA01000095.1:8761-32556 GCA_003451595.1 Chloroflexota bacterium
GCGCCGCTCTCGGCGGCTGGCGCTGCCGGTGCGACCGGCACAGCGCAGCCCGTCAATGCGAGCGTCGCCATCAGTAGCAGGCTTAGGATCATCCAGAGACGCTTGCCAGGTTGCATGATGTTCTCCTTGTTGAGATGCTTGGAAACGAACGTTGCAAAATTGCGCCGGAAACAGCCTGTCCATTTTATCACATTTCCACCATCGGCAACTTGAGGCCGTGCGTGCGTGCGAACGCAATCGCTTCCGGGTAGCCGGCGTCGGCGTGGCGGGCGACGCCCATGCCGGGGTCGCTGGTGAGCACGCGTTCCAGGCGCCGCGCGGCCGCGTCGGTGCCGTCGGCAACGATCACCTGACCGGCATGGATGCTGTAGCCGATGCCCACGCCGCCGCCATGATGGATGCTGACCCACGTAGCGCCGTTGACGGCGTTGATCAGTGCGTTGAGGAGCGGCCAGTCGGCGATGGCGTCGGAGCCGTCGCGCATCCCCTCGGTTTCACGGTTGGGGCTGGCGACCGAGCCGCTGTCGAGATGGTCGCGCCCGATGACAATGGGCGCTTTGACCGCGCCACTGGCGACCAGCTCGTTAAATTTCAGTCCGGCGCGGGCGCGTTCGCCATAGCCCAGCCAGCAGATACGCGCGGGCAGCCCCTGGAACTCGACTTCTTTCTGCGCCAGCTTGATCCAGCGCGCCAGGTGTTCGTTTTCAGGGAACAACTCCAGGATGGCGCGATCGGTGACGTAAATGTCCTCTGGATCGCCCGACAGCGCCACCCAACGGAACGGCCCTTTGCCTTCGCAGAAGAGTGGGCGGATGTAGGCGGGCACAAAGCCAGGGTAGCTGAATGCCTCACGCAGCCCGTTGTCGAACGCGCGCTGGCGCAGATTGTTGCCGTAATCAAAGACGACCGCGCCGCGCGCCTGCCAGGCGAGCATCGCCTGCACATGGCGCGTCATCGAGTCAAGCGACGCCTGCACATACGCCTGTGGATCGCGCTGGCGCAGTGCGACGGCAGCCTCCAGCGTCATGCCGGCGGGGATGTAGCCGTAGAGTGGGTCGTGCGCTGAGGTCTGGTCGGTGACGACATCCGGCTGCACGCCGCGCGCCACCAGTTCGGGCAGCACCTCAGCGGCGTTGCCGATCAAGCCGATGGATTTGGGCTGGCGCGCAGCGCGTGCCTCTTCGACCCAAGTCATCGCCTCTTCCAAGTTGTCGGTGATGGCGTCGATCTGGCGCAAGTGTAGACGCCGTTCCGCGCGCCAGCGGTCAACCTCGACAAGCAGTCCGACGCCGCCGTTCATGGTAATCGCCAGCGGCTGTGCACCGCCCATCTCACCTAGCCCGGCGCTGATAACGAGTCTGCCCGCCAGCGTGCCCCAACCGTGTTGGCGCGCCAGTGCGCCGAAGGTCTCATAAGTGCCCTGCAAGATGCCCTGCGTGCCGATGTAGATCCAGCTGCCGGCGGTCATCTGCCCGTACATGATCAGGCCGTCGCGTTCCCATTTCTCAAAGTTTTCCTGCGTTGCCCATGCTGGCACAATGTTGGAATTGGCAAGCAGCACGCGCGGCGCATCTTCATGCGTGCGGAAGATCGCCACCGGTTTGCCTGACTGGACGAGCAGCGTCTCGTCAGGTTCTAGCTGTTCCAGGCTGCGCAGGATGGCGTCGAAGCTCTCCCAGTTGCGCGCTGCGCGTCCCCGCCCGCCGTAGACAATCAGATTGTCTGGATCGAAGGCGACGTTAGGGTCAAGGTTGTTTTGCAACATGCGATAGGGCGCTTCGATTAGCCAGTTCTTGCACGTGAGTTGCGTCCCCCGTGGCGCGCGGATAGGGCGTGGCGGCATGGTTGACCTCCTTTGTTGGGTGTAACGAGTGACATTTGTTGCCCGGCGCGAGATTGTATGTCAAGCATACAACAACCGGTGCGTCCCGCAGGAAAATGCTGCATATGAAAGTGGGCGGTTTGTGGCGTGGTCAGCCCTTTGGTATCATCACGCTATGTCGCAATACAAGAAGCATGTATTCATTTGTACTCAAGGCCCCTACTGTGGTTTTGACGGTGACACGGAAGCAATCTTTGAACGCATGAAGCGCCAGGTTGGTGCGCATGGGCTGAATGAGGAAGTGCGCGTCAATCGTGCGGGCTGCCTCAATCAATGTGGGCATGGGCCGATGGTCGTCGTCTATCCTGAAGCCACCTGGTACGCCCATGTTCAGGTCGAGGATGTCGATGCGATTGTCAATGAGCATCTTGTCGGCGATCAGGTTGTGACGCGGCTGCTCTTTACAGCGCCGCCTGGCAATAACAAGCAAGTGGCACATTACCCGGCTGAGGTGCACGCCTTTAAGGACGCAGCCGAGAAGTTGCAACAAGAGCGGGAAGCCTTGCGTCAGGCCACGTTGCGCGCCTTAGCGCAACACCGTGAGGCGTAGATTGACCTCGTAGATGAACCTTGTTGTGTCAGTCATGCGTCATCATCAGGACCTACACCACTGGTCATGCAACCTTCCTGGAAGTTACGCGCTTCCAGGAAAGGGTGCACGAGAGCTTGCGTAAGTTCTGACCAATTCGGACGCCAGGTTGCAGAGATGCCCAGAGAAGAAGCTACTGACCTCTAGGTTAGCCATCATCTTCCCGGAAGCCTTGGAGCTTCCGGGAAGATTGTGAACGATATGATGTTGCAACCCAGAAATCAATAGCAATCGACAAGACTTAATCACGCGCGGAGGACTCCACTGTCAGCACCATCTATGACCCTCCTGTCCATCGATCATCTCTCCCTCTCGCCGCAGGAAGTCCGCCTCCTCCTGATCTGTCATGCCGAAGGGATGCAGAATCGCTACACTGAATTGCTACAGGGTGTTGAACCAGCCGCCGACAGCGGTCTGACCGCATTTGGCTGGGAGCAGACGAGCCTGCTGGCGCAGTGGCTGGCGACGCACGAAAGCATTGATGTCCTTTATTCGGCGCCGTTGCTGCAAAGCCGTCTGACCGCGCAACGCATCGGCCAGACGCTTGGCATCCCTGTTACGGTGGACGAGCGCCTCCCTGGTCGTCTGGCGCCAGACTTGACCCTCCCCGCAGCCTGGGATCGCAGCGAGCGTTCGATTGCACACTTCGACGCACCACCAGTCATCGATCCTGCTTCGCCCTATGGCATCTACCTGCACAGCCTGGTGGAGGCGCTTGACGCGATTGTGCTGAGCAACTGGGGCAAGACGATCGCCGTGGTCTTGAGTGGGAATGGGGTGGCGACAGCGGTGCGCCACTTTGCCGGCGGCCACGCCCTATCTATTGCCGTGAGCCATACGGCGATCACCGAATTGCGGCGTCAGGACGGCGCCTGGTGGTTGGTCTGCGTGAATCGCCGTGAGCATCTACCGCTGGGGGTGGCGCCGGTGCAACGCCAACGCGGCGCCGGGCGAGACGCCGAAACCAATAGCGAGATTGCCCGCGATGTCGCACATGTGGTTGCGACCTACGCACGCATCCCTCCGCACGGTGAGGAACAGGCGGACGCCAGGCGGCTGCAGCGACTACAGCATTTGCTCAAGTTTGCACAGTTGCCCAAGGATGTGAGTGTGCTCGATGTAGGCACGGGCACTGGACAGATGGCGTTGCTGCTGGCAGAAGAAGGCGCGCGCGAGGTGGTGGGCATCGACATCAGCCCGGCAATGCTGGAGGCGGCTGAATTACAACGCTTGCGCTCGCGCCCACAGGTGGCGCGTCGGGTGAGTTTTCGTCTGGCGCCAGCACACGCCTTGCCCTTTCGCGACGAACGGTTCGACGTCATCGTCTGTCGCCTGGTGCTGCACCACAGCCATAAGCCCCAGGTGATTCTAGCCGAACTGATGCGGCTGCTCAAGCATAACGGCATTCTGCTCATCGCCGATTTGCTCAGCGCCGATGATCCGGTGAAGCGCGCCACGCAAAACGCCATCGAAGAAAAGCGTAACCCAAGCCATGTCGGCGTCTTTGGCGTGGAGCAAGTGCGCAAGCTGGTCACCAGTGTTGGCTTTGTGATTGAGGCAGAGCAGATTGCCGTCTTTGAGCGCGAGTTGGATGAATGGCTGGCCGATATGCAGACGGAGCCGGGCGCGCGCACCGTCGTGCGGGAGATGATTGAGGCTGGACTGGAAACAGATGCCGCCGGACTGCACGCCCGGCGGCAAGCCAACAAATTGATTTTTGACCAGCGTCTCTTCTACTTGAAGGCAAGAAAGCCCTGAGCGGCTACGCTTTGTAGAGTTCGCGCAGAATGATCCCCTTCTGAATCTGCGTTGTGCCTTCGTAGATTTGGTAGATTTTGCTATCGCGCATCAACTTTTCGACTGGATACTCGCGGCTATAACCGTTGCCGCCAAAGACCTGGACGGCGTCGACCGCGTTGAGCACGGCTGCATCGGCGGCGTAGGCTTTGGCCACGGCGGCCTCGGTCGTGTTGCGCCGGCCATGATCGATCAGCCACGCCGACTTCCAGGTGAGCGCGCGCGCCGCTTCGACGCGAATCTTCATGTCGGCCAACATGAAACCAACGCCCTGGAAGTTGTGGATCGGCTGGCCAAAAGCGTGACGTTCGTTGGCATAGCGCACGGCTTCATCCAGAGCGCGCCGGGCGACGCCGGTCGCCGCCGCTGCCACCGGCGGGCGGCTCTTGTCGAAGACCTTCATGCCGATCATGAAGCCGTCACCCTCACGCCCCAAAAGATTTTCGACGGGCACCTCGACATCCTCGAAGAAGACCTGGCACGCCTGCGCTGCGTGTTGCCCCAGTTTCTCTAGCGGTTTGCTCGTGCTGACGCCCTTCCACTCGCGTTCAACGATGAAGCAACTCATGCCCTTGTGACGACCGTTTGGGTCAGTCTTGGCAAAGACAGTAAAGTAGCTTGCCACCGGGCCATCGGTAATCCATGTCTTGGCGCCGTTGAGGATGTAGCGGTCACCCTTGCGGATGGCCGTCGTCTTGATGCCTGCCACATCAGAACCGGCGTCCGGCTCGGTCATGCAGTAGGCCATGATCTTGCCTTCTTCGGTCAGCTTGGGGAAGTAGCGCTGCTTCTGTTCGGCGTTGGCGGCGATCAGCATCGGTAAAGCCGCCAACTGATTGAGCATCAAGGCCGTCTGGATGCCGGAACAGCCGTAAGCCAGCTCTTCGCCGACAATGCATTCCTCCAGCACACTGGCGCCAACACCACCATATTCCTCGGGGATGTTCAGATTGACCAGCCCGACTTTGAGCGCCTTCTTCCATAAGTCCCAGGGCCATTCGCCGGAAACATCGTAATGCTCTGCGGCGCCGGAGTTGATGATCTCCTTGCGCGCAAAATCCCGCGCCAGGTTTTGCAGCATCACCTGGTCGTCGGTCAGATCAAAATTGAGACCGGAATTCTGTTCCACCATCGTGGCTAACATGAGCAAGTTCCTCTGTTGTATGAACGGTTGTCTAGCTTCGTTTCACGCCAATTGCCGCCGACTGGGGCCGGGCGAGGCTCTATGTCTATTCAATCGCTGCATGATTCTGTTGCTGTTCCGATCTTGTTGGTCAAGCGCTTATCCGGCTTCCTCCCACAGCCTGATCAGGCGCGCGTTCACCAGCTTGATCAACTCCTTGACCGGTAATAGGATGTTGGCGCCGCGCTGTCCGGCGCTGATGGCGATGCGTTCGAAGCGCTGGGCGCGGTCGTCGAGATAGACGTCGAAGCCTTTGTTGATCAACGCCAGCGCACTGATGCCGCCAGTCTGCAACCCGGTCAATGCCTCGGCCTGGTCATGCGTCGCCATTTTGACCTTCTTGGCAGAGACTGCCTTCGCTAACACGCGCAGGTCGAGCGTCTCCGGGCCAGGTACGATCACCAGCAATGGTTTGCGTCGTGGCTCGTCCGCCAACGCCACCAGCGTCTTGAAGACCTGTTCCGGGGGTAAGCCAATCGCCGTCGCCACTTCGACCGCTGAATGGATGCCAGCGTCGTAGTCGTAAGTGTAGACTTGATACGCGACTTTCTTGCTGTCGAGAAATCGAGTAACGTTATTCTTGAACTGTGGGACCATCGTCAACGTTCTACTTTCTGAGTTTCTGCTTTCTGAGTTTCTGCTTTCCAGGGTTCTGCTTCCAGAGGTTCGACTTCTGGCAGTATTGATCCCTGCTGGAGTATTGGCCAGGTGCACGTATGATCACCGACCGTCTTTTGCTGGTTACGTTCGTAGCTGCGGCGGCGTTGCTTCTCATCGCCTGGATGGCGGCGCGCCTGCAAACGGGACGCCGCAATCAAGGGCTAGCGCAGGCCTTTGCCGATAGCACCCGCAGCCGTCTGGTCTTTGTGCGCCCGCCTGCCGCCGGTGGTTTCGACGCCCGCTTTGAGCCGGCGCCAGAGCCATTCGAACACCTGTCGCTGGTATATCGCGGCGGCACGACCGTTGACCCCATCGGCCTGCTGCTGCGCGCACTGCGCGGCAACGATGTGTTGATCGTGCGCGGGCTGCTCCACACACGCCCAGCCGCCGAATTGATATGGGCGCGCGGGCGGATTCCCGATCGGGCGCTGGCGCGGCGGGCGCGCGTCTCGCTCTGGGTGCAGCGTCGTTCCGATCTGATTGCCAGCGAGTACGCTGTGCGCGGCGCCGATACGACGGCGTTGGAGCACGTCTTTGTCGATCTGCAGGCGCGCTTTGGTGCGCTGCTCCAGCGCGTCAGCGTCATTGCGGATCGCGAAGACGTGCACGTAGAGATCGTGCTGCATGGCGCTGGGCTACGGGCGACTGAGGCGGCGGCGCTGATCGCCACTGTGCGTGCTGTAGGGCGAGCCGCGCTGCCGCGCTGAGTTGATGTGGCAAGCACGGCGTCTGGGGAATGTCGAACCTGTGACGCCATCCTGACAGGCGCTCACCTGCCAGGATGGCGGTGAGCCAAAATTACTGCGCCGGGAAGGTGACGTTGATCTCGACGTTGCTCGACTGGATTGCTGGCAACAGGGCGCTGACCAATCCTGACACCGCCGCACTGTCCATTCCGGTACTGTCCAACAGACCGGCGCCGGCAGCCAGCTTGAGCAGGTGGTTTAGCTCCCCTTGCGCCCATCCCAACACAGGGAGTTCCTTGCCGTTCAGAGCGATGTGAATGCCGGCGGCATCTGTGCGCACGGTGGCGTTGGTGATGCCGGCGGCTACGGCATCCTGCACCAATTGCGCATCCAACTTCAACTGTCCAAAGGGCGCGCCGGTCAACGCCTGCCACTCAGCGTCGCTAATGCCTTGAACTGTGTAATTGCCTTCCATATCGTAGATCACCGGGATGCGGATCACTGGCGCCACACCCACTTCCGCCATGAAGGCTTGCTGCGCAGCCTGCGCTGCCGCCGCCGCCGACGCATCCCCTGCCACCTGCATCGGGATCATCTCGGCACCTTGCGCCACCGGGAAGCGCAGCGCCACGCCCACGCCGACATCGGTGATGATGGGGAGCACCGCCTTCACAGCCGACGGCACGCTCGGCCCCAGCAACTCGACGAGATCACCCAGGTTTGCCAACTGTTCGTCGGTCCAGCGCATCGAGGGGATTGGCTCACCGTTGACCATGATCAGCAGCCCGCTTGGCACGGTCGTTATCTGAATGTGCTGAATGTTGGCGGCAGTCAATTGATCGATAGTCGCCTTGTCGAGCTTGAGGTCGGTGAGGGCGGCGGGCAGCAGTGCGCCAAAACTGGAGAGTGGCACACCCCCCAGACTGGCCGCGCCGTCACCGTCAAAATCGATCGTCAGCGCCGGTAGATCGACGACCAACGCAGCATCGGTGGTCGTGGCGGCAGTTTCGCCGGCCCCGGCGCGCGCGCCGCAACCGGTCAGCATGAAGGCGGCAAAAACGGCCAGAGCAGCCAGGAGCCAGAAACGCTTGACAGGCATGAGATTTCCTCCTGATTGATTTTGGATTGCGGGCAAATGTCGACTTTCGTCTTGGATTCTACTTTGGCCAGGGTACTCTGTCAAACGTCTGTGGTATACTAGGTCTACTTCGTGCGCGGGCAAAGTGCGCCTCGCGTCCCCAACTGGAAGTACGCCGGTGAAGGAGCATCATGTCCGGTGCGCGTCAGACTACACATCTTCCCGGAAGCCTACCTTGCTGCCCAATGCGCAGGCAAGAGCAAGCACAGGTGTATGCCGGGCAATTCCACGAATCCGAGTGAATCCCTATCCTATGACTGAACACTTGCCATCGTCGTCGCATGCCACCACGCCGCTGACCACACATCACACTGCCCAGGCTGGCGATCTCGCCATGCTTTTTACCTCGGATTATAAACGTTACGTGGTGCAACTGCATCCTGATGGCGCCACGCACACCCATCTTGGCGTCTATTGGCATCGGGCGCTGATCGGGCAGACATGGGGCGCGGCTGTGCAGAGTCAGCTCGGTCACCAGGCGCTGCTGCTCCAGCCGTCGCTTACCGACTTGATGAAGACGCTCAAGCGCGGCACGCAGATTGTCTATCCCAAAGATGCGGCCTATATCGTGCATCGGCTGAGTCTGCATGCTGGCAGCCGCGTCATCGAGGCTGGCACAGGCAGTGGCGGCCTCACGACGGCGCTGGCTTGGGCCGTGATGCCAACTGGCATGGTCTTTACGCACGAAGTGCGCCCCGACATCCACCAGATTGCGCGCGAAAATCTGGCGCGCGTGGCGTTATTGCCCTATGTCAGGCTTTTTCTGACCGATATCGAGGGGGGCTTTCAGGCAAGCGACGTTGATGCCGTGTTCCTCGACGTGCGCGAACCCTGGCGCTATCTTGCTCATGTGCGCGCGGCGCTGCGTCCCGGTGGCTTTTTTGCCAGTCTGCTGCCCACCGCCAACCAGGTGATCGATCTGCTGGCAGGCTTCGACAAATATCACTTTGCCGATGTTGCAGTCGAAGAGTTGTTGTTGCGCCCCTACAAGCCTACGCCCGACCGCTTCCGCCCGGACGACAATCTGATCGGTCATACAGGCTATCTTGTCTTTGCGCGCGCAATCGATGCTGGCGAGGAAATGGGGCGCTGGCAGCGGCCGGAGCGTCAACGGTACGAGGCGCGGCTACGCACCACTGCCGAGCTTGAGGCTGAAGCACAGCGGCGCGCTGCTGATATTTCCGCTGGCGGCAAGAAGTATCCCGAATTGCCGTTGCCGGGTTGATGCATGGATCCAGGGACGCCTGACGCGTTTTCTACGCATGACGCGTCACGAATCGCCAGCCCTGGCGCCGGTGGCGGCCGGGCGTCTCCGCGTCGATCAGGGCGCCGGTGTCGTTGCGCCCGATCAATGCCGCCGCCTGGGCATAGCCTTGCTCAATCAGCGCAGCTGAGTGCCCGAAATCGGCCGGCTCAACGGGGTCTTCCGTCCACAGTGGCAGATAGTGCAGTCGCACACGGCGCGCTGTTTCGATCAGGTGCAGGTCGTGGTCGGCCTGAAGGCGCAACATCGTGGAGACGGCCTGGTTGATATGTGCGGCCACACCATGCAGCCGCCCGGTGCGTGGCGCCTTGCCAGGGTGATGCAGGTGGAGCGCATAGATTTCGGTGGCGCCGCGTTCAAGGGCGACGCGTAATGGCAGCGGTGTCACGGTGCCGCCATCGACATAACGCTCGCCGTTGATCTCCCAGGGCGGATGCATGGGCGTTAGGGCCGTGCTGGCCATCAAGGCATCGAGCACGCGGTCGTGTGGGTTGTCGCCAAATACGTGTAGTTGCCCGCTGCGCAGATGGGTGGCAGTCACGTAGAGACGGCAGCCGGTCAAGTCGCCAAAGGTGAGCGCCGGCGTGCAACCGTTCTCCTGGAGAAACTCGAAGAAGCTGCGATTATCATAGAGACTGTCCTGACCACTCAGGAAGCGCCACAGTACACGGAGTTTAGCGCCAGGGTAGACGCGTTCCGTTGTCACGCGCCGCCAAACACCGACGGCCTTTTCGATTTCATCGAGGGTCGGTGCGGTTGCGACAAACGAAGCATTGAGGGCGCCAACCGAGCAACCAACGACAAAGTCTGGGATGATGTTATGTTCAAGCAGCAGACGCAGGGCGCCGACCTGCATGGCGCCCAGTGAGCCGCCGCCGCTCAATACAAAGGCGCGCTTCATGGCGTCGCTCCCGCCAACCGCTGTTGTTCTTCTGCGCACTTGGGGCAGAAGCGCGGATCGGCCAGTTCTTCCATGTGCTTCGTGCAGACGGCGAAAGTCACCTCCACCTGACCGCGCAGAAAGCGCTTCACTACAGCCGCTTCCAATGCCAGGTCACGAGAGTTGCTGGCGATCAGGATTTCGGGCACAGGGCAGCTGTCGCAATAGCTACGCTTCCATGCGTGCGGATTGTCGGGGTTGGCCTCCAACAGGCGACATTCTTCCTTGTTCTTCCCACGAAAGTAATCGCCGTAGAAATAGCGGCAGTTCACTGGCTTGTTCATGATGTGTAGTTGCCAAAAAACAAAGGAGACCGCAGGGGGGTGCGGTCTCGAACCGTGCAGGGTGAGTGTATCGTCCCCGATGCGTCGTTAATTTTTCCAAAAGGGTGACTGATCGTTATCGAAGTCGTCATCATCGAAGTCGTCATCATCGAAGTCGTCATCATCGAAGTCTTCACCGGCGTCATCGAGGTCGCGCAGTGATTCGGGATCGATGAATAGACGTTCGGCCAGGTCGTCCACGCGTTTGCTCTGTTCGGGAAGCAAATAGCCAAATTCCTGTTCCAGCCCCAACAGCGTCTCCAGTTCGGCTTCAAGTAGATGATAGTCGCTGTGCGAAAGCGGAGCGCCTGGCTCGCCTGCCATGCGATGACCTTCGAGATAGGATTCGTAATCCGGGCAGGTGTCTTCACCTGATTCCATCTCGAAGGGTTTGTCTTCGTCATCGATCCACGCGGTAGGCTCCGAGAGGTCGCGTTGGGGGGCGGCGCGCAATTCACCACGATTCTGGTCGCCGCTCCTGACCCGGGTTGAGGGCTGACGCCCCACTATGGTCGGTGTGACCGGCGGTTCGACGGCGTAGCTGGCGCCATCTTTCTGGATGCGCAGCATGCTGAACTTGTGCAACACCATGTGCAGATCATCCGGGGGGACTGCGCCGCGATAGAGATCGCGCCCGATCAGCAGGGCCGCTAGCTCCCAGGTGGGGATGACTTTGTCGGCGCGGCGCAGCGAAGCGACGATCTCCTCAGCCGCCAACGCCAGGCGCCGGTTCTGCTCCTGGATCGCCTCTTCATCGCGGCTTTCACGTGGTTGCAGGCGCACCAGGTAGCTTCCCGCCACCGCGTCCCGCACAGTGATCATGATGTCGTCACGACTTTGCCCGCCCTGCGCATCGATCCATTCACTGAAGACGCTGCCCAGACGCAACGACCACATCTTGCGCTCAATCGCCGCTTCTGCGTTGATCACCGGTCCACCCATCAACTCGATGGTAAGGCGTCGCAGGTCGGGGCGGTGGTTCTGGAAAAACTGTGGGAAAAACACGGCATGCTCCAACTCGTCGAGCAGGAGATAGCCGCGACGCACTTCCTCAGCGGCCAGGGGGTGCCGGAAGGTGTTGCCCTGCAGCAGGTGTGACAACCAGCCAATGCGGCTGGGAGCAACGGGCACGGCCTGATAAATCTCGCGCACGGCGCGATAGACCGCACGCCGCGCACCGGCCCCAAGTGGACGCTGACGCCCGATCACGCTCAGCAGCCCATCAATAGTGAGCGGCTGTTGCGACGCACTCAAGGCCCGCGCTACACAGGTCGCATAGCTTGGATACCGTTCTGACTTTCCCATACGTACTTTTTCTCCTGACTCTCTGCATGACTGTGGCCGAATTATCCCACAAGATTGGCGAAATGTCTATTGCTTGTGGAAACTGGGGGCTATCGCAACCCACATGCCTGTTTTTGCCAACGGCGCTGCCCACGCCGAATGCGGCGGTTTGGCAACGCGTGGCAGATGCGTTACGCTTGACGCTCGATTGCAGCGCTTTGCATAGGGCGAGAGCGCCGACCGCTAAGCCCCAGTGTAGTCCAGCGCGCTGCAATCTATGATTGCAATTACCTTTCAGAACGTCAGGAAATATTGCATTTATTGGAGAACACCTATGGATGCGTCTGCGGGGGCGACGTCAGTTGAATCGCCTTTTGTCACCGGATTGCGTTGTCTGCGTTGTGGCGCAACATATGCACCCGGCGCCGTTGATTATGTATGCAATTGTCGTCCGAATCGTGGCAGCGATCTTGGTACACTGGATGTCCTGTATGATTACGCAGCGATTGCGCGCGCGGTGACGCCTGCTGTCTGGCGCAACGACCCCGATCGGTCGATTGGGCGTTTCTGGCCGCTGTTGCCGCTGCCTGGCCGCGCCAGCCTGCCGCCGCTGCCAGTAGGGGGCACGCCGTTGTTGGCGGCGCCACGCTTGCGCACTGCGACAGGGCTGTCGAATTTGTGGATCAAAGATGACGGCCGTAACCCCAGCGCTTCGTTCAAGGATCGGGCGTCAGCGATTGCGGTGGCGCGCGCCCAGGCGGCCGGGCGTGCGATTGTGGCTACGGCAAGCACCGGCAACGCGGCGGCGGCGCTGGCCGGACAGGCGGCCGCCGCCGGGCAGGCGACGGTCATCTTTGTGCCCAAGAGCGCGCCACCCGCCAAGATTGCGCAACTGCTGGTCTATGGCAGCACCGTGCTGGCTGTCGATGGCAGTTACGACGATGCCTTTGATCTGTGCACGGAAGCCTGTCTGGAATTCGGCTGGTACAACCGCAGCACAGGCTACAACCCCTACATGACGGAGGGCAAAAAGACCGTCAGCTATGAAATCGCTTTGCAACTGACAGCGCAAATGGGCGTTGCTGCGCACAATCCCGAACGGCTGGTGGCGCCAGACGCAGTCTTTGTCTCGGTGGGCGACGGATGTATCATCGGTGGCGTACACAAGGGCTTCCGCGACTTGCTGGCGTTGGGGTGGATCGAGCGAATGCCACGCATTTACGGGGTGCAGTCCACGCTAAGCCCAGCACTGTACAATGCCTGGCGCGCTGGCGCTGAGATTCCGGAGCCTGTGCATGCGACTACACGCGCCGACAGCATCAGTGTGGATGCCCCGCGTGATGCGGTCAAGGCCCTGGCGGCGGTGCGCGCCACCGGTGGCGCTTACGTGTTGGTGGAGGACGCCGCCATCTTGCAGGCGATTCTCCCACTGGCGCGCCTGGGCGGGGTCTTTGCCGAACCGGCAGGCGCCACCGCCTATGCCGGCCTGTTGCAGGCGTGGTGCGATGGGTTGGTGACAGCCGATGAAACGATCGTGGTGATCAACACTGGCAGCGGCCTCAAAGATGTGCGCGCGGCGATGGAAGTGACGGGTGAAGTGCGGGTGATTGCGCCGACATTGGACGCCGTGCGCGCTGCGCTGCAATAGGCGACAGCGCCTGGCTTACAGGGTGTTGGCGACGGCGAGATGTTTCTTTTTCATCTCGATCAACGCCGCTGGCTGCACCGGCTTGGTCAGAAAGTCATCCATCCCGCTGGCCAGGCAGCGCTCGCGTTCCTCGTGCAGCGCGCCGGCAGTCAAGGCGATGATGGGAACGTGTCGTGACGTGCCTTGTTCTGCCTGGCGGATCAATTGGGTGGCGGCCAGACCGTCCATCTCAGGCATCTGCACATCCATCAAAATCAGGTCAACGGGGTGCTCCTTCGCCAGTTGCACCGCCTCGACGCCATTGTGCGCCTCCAGGATTTCAACGCCGGGGATCGCTTTTTTGAGGAGAATCTTGATCAGCATCATGTTGGTGGCGACATCCTCAGCCACCAGCACGGTGAGCGGCAACTCTTCGGCTATGCTCGCGGCTGGCTCTGTCGCTTGAGTAAGCGGGGCGTGCTGTCGGCTTTCGTGGCTGTGAAGGTTGCACAGGAAATCATAGAGTTCTCTAGCTTTGACCGGTTTGGTCAGGTTAAAGCGGACGCCGAGCTTCTTGCATTCTTCGCGCAGGGTTGGGTCGTCGGATGAACTGTGCAACAGGATGATGGGCATCTGTTCAGGCGACAGGCGCAGTTGCTCGCGGATGAGCCGAATGGTTTCGAGGCCATCCATGTCGGGCATGTGATAGTCGATGATCAGCAAATCGTAGGGCGGTGTGTTGGTCAATAGCGCCAACGCTGCAGCGCCACTTTCGCAACCGACGTACTCGATGCCCCAATAGGCGAAGTTGTGTTCCAGGATCAGGCGGTTGTTATCGTTGTCGTCGACGACCAGCACACGCTGGACGGGCGGTGGTTTGGGCCGGTCGTCACCGTTACGTGCATAGGTGGTCTCGATGGCAAACTGGAAGATCGAACCTTTACCCGGTTCGCTGTGCACTTCGATGCGCCCGCCCATTTTTTCAGCGAGCAGGTTTGATATTGTCAACCCCAGTCCGGTGCCGCCAAAGCGACGTGTGGTGGATGTGTCGGCCTGGGTGAAGGCCTGAAAGAGTCGTTGTCGCTGGTCAGGTGCGATGCCGATGCCTGTGTCGCGCACCGTGAAGGTGTAGCGCCCGCGTGACCGAGCGAGCGGCGTCAAGTCGAGCGGCGTAAAAGCAACTTTCAGTTCCACTTCGCCATGTTCGGTAAATTTGACGGCGTTGCTGAGCAGATTGATCAGTATCTGCTTCAAACGCACCGGATCGACTTCGGCCAGACGCGGCATCTCTGGCGCAATGCTGAGCAGCAGTTCAAGCTGTTTTTGGCTGGCATGATACTTGATGATGTCGGCGGTCTGCTCCATGAGTTCGACGATGTCGGATTGGATGATCTCCAATTCCAACTTGCCTGCCTCGATCTTCGAAAAGTCCAGGATGTCGTTGATGATGCCGAGCAGCGCCTGACCGGAGGTGTGGGCATGTTGGGCGTATTGTTGCTGCACGGGCGTCAGCGGCGTCTTCAGCAGCAACTCGGTGAAACCGATCACACCGTTGAGAGGGGTGCGAATCTCGTGGCTCATGTTCGCCAAAAATTCGGATTTGGCTTTGCTGGCGGCTTGCGCCTGGGCGGTGGCGGTTTGTAATGCCTGCTCAATCTCACGGCGCTTGCGGATATTCACCAGCACTTGGGCAAAGATCGTCAGCAGCCGTTGTTCCGCTGCAGAGTAGGTGTAGTGGCGCCGAACCGAATCAAAGCCAACAAAACCCAGACAATGTGCTCCATCCATCATGGGGACGGCGATCAGGCTCTTGATCTCTTGTGGCTCCAGCACCTGGCGCACTCCGCTGTCGGGGGGCAGGGCGAAGACATCAGGTACATACATCGTCTCGCCACGTTGATGGGTGGCTACCCAATCCGGCACCAGCGCCAACGGCACCTCCTGCAACTGATCGATCTGCGGCGTAATGCCGTCGGCGCACCACTCGTGCGTGTTGCTACAGGTTTGCTGCTCGAAGTCATAATCGAACAGATAGACGCGGTCGGCGCCGACAAATGTCCCCAATTCACCCAGCGACGCTTCGATGGCGCTGTCAACCTGGTCGAGCGGCATACTGATGTAGGTGGATGATATCTCCATCAACATCTCTTGCAGTCGCGTCTGCTGCCGCAGTTCTTCCTCGATCTGTTTGCGCTCGGTAATATCGACGGCAACGCCAGCGTGGCGGATGACTACTCCGCTCGCGTCGCGCACCGGGAAGGACCTGGCATGCAGCCAGCGAATTTCGCCGTCGGGGCGCACGATTCTGTACTCCATATCAAAGACGCCGGTGCTGGCATACGCAGCAAAGGCGGCCATGACCGCCGGGCGATCCGCAGCATAGATGGTCTCCATGAACGATTGCGGGTCGGCGTGGAGACTCTCGCATGTACGTCCCCAGACCTGTTCGTAGGCAGGGTTAATATAGAGTATCTTATCATTCTCGGCAGTGCGGAGCCAGAAGACCTCGCCCACGTTTTCGGCGATCTGGCGGAACCGGTCTTCGCTCTCGCGGCGTGCATCCTCCGCCAGCTTTTGCGCGTGAATATCCTGAATCGTGCCAAAGACGCGCGCACAGCGTCCATCGCGGTATTCGGCTTTGCCGATGGCGCGCACCCAGCGTTCATTGCCACGCAGTGTGACCAGTTGGGCAATGACGTCGAAAGGTTCACCGTGTTCAATGGCGCGGGAGACGCAGCGCGCGATGGTCTCGCGTGCTTCACCGGCTTTGTAGTAATTGATGGCGTTTGTCAGGTCGGGCGTAAAATCAGGCGGGGCTTCATGAATTTCGCGCGTTACATCCGACCAATATAGCGCCTGGTCGGCCACATTCAGCACCCAAGCGCCCACGCGTGCCATCTGCATGGCCTGATCGAGCAAATCCTCCGGCGGCGTGGGACGACGTGGGGCATCTCCTGAATATGCTGTCGATCGTTGCTGTGGCTGCGGCTGCGCCAGCCCGTGCTTGCCCATTGCCAGCTCCCCTGATCAATAATAAGAAGAAGCCGCAACCAATCGCCAGGTGAGTTAACTTTACCTGACGAATAGATGCGGCAGTTGGGAAACAGGTTTACGGACTACATTATAGCCGCATTGGGGCGGATTGACAAGGCATTGCCCGCCCTTGTCCGAATGGTTGCAAATGTCTCGAAATCAATCCCCCAGCATTAGCGTGCCCCATTCGGTCGGGTTGTCGTGGGTGGTGCGCGCCGTCGAAGCGGAGAGGACAGTCTGCTGCGCCGGTGTGTCGCCGTCGTTATCGTTGATGCTGAGGTTGAAGCCATAACGTAGCCCCGGCTGCAACTCGGCGGCGCTTACGTCGAAGTAGAGCCAGGGGATCAACACCTCCAACGCATATTGACCCGTCGCCGTAGCTACCACGCCGGGCGGGTCGAAACGGCTCTCCGCCGCCAGCGGCAGCCAGCGATAACCACGTACAAACTGAAATTCAGCGTCTGGCGCCAGGCCGATTTGCGTGTCGTCGTCGTTGGCGCGTGTGTCGGCGAAATCGTCGGTCAGGCGCCGGTCGAACTGGAGTTCCACGCCGTCGCCCTGCCACTGGTCACTGCCATCCGGGCCAGGACGCAATACATCGTCGGTGATCTGCACGGCGAGATACAACCCTTCCGGCGCCCACATTATTTGCATCACGCCACTCAAATCGTTGGGACCGCTCCATTGCTCACGCCCCTGAATCACGGCGCTGACAGGTTGCCAGGGGCCAGGCCAGTCCTCGAAACGCCCGTCCAGTGTAATGGGCTGGCCGCGACGCGCAGAGAAGACGCCGTTCTGGGAGGGCCGCATCTCGGCGGCGGCGATGGATGGGGTCGCGGAGGCAGGGGCCGGCATGGTGGCGGTCGCAGCGGGTGCGCTGACGTTGCCAGGTGTTCCCGTCAGTGCGCCGCTGCGCCAGCGTCCATCATTGGCAAAGGTCAAGAGCAATGGGCGCCAGCTTGCGTCCGTTGCCTGATTGTAGAGATTTTCAGCGGTGCAACTGGGCACAGGGACGCTGGCAAGCGCAAAGCCCTGCTCGAAACTCTGCACGGCGGCGCAGAAGCCTTTTTCCGGCATCGTCGCCCAGCCGAGGCGTGTGAAGACATCCTCGCGCACACCCCAGATGTAGCCAAAGCCACGCTCCGGGCGGTAGAGGCCTGCGGGCGTTTCGCCGCGCCAGGGCGGCTCCTGTCCATTCCAGGTTTCGTTTGAAGGCGCCCAGCTGCCGTCGCCAAACAGAATGTAGGAGAGGTTGGTGTCGCTGCGCCAGAGCATGGCGCCGCGTTCGAAGCTTTCGTATGCAGCCCAGACGACGCTGGTTGGTGCCACCGGGCAGCCCAGCACCCCCGGATCGAAACTGGCGACGAATTGTGGGTCGAGCGGCACGGCGCAGACACGCGTGGGAGGTGGCGCAGTGGGTGAGGGCGAGGGCAGCGGCGTTGGCGTTGCGAGCGGTGTGGCGTTTGCTGTGGGCGGCGTCGTGATGTTGCCGGCTGTAGCGCTTGCTGCAGGCGACGCTGCAACGGTCGGGGTGAACGTGGCGACTGGCTGCGACGTGACGGCTACAAGCGGCGCTTCCGTCGCCGCGCCCCCCAGGCGGTCGGCCAGAGTTGTCCAGCCAACGCCGACCGCAAATGCGAAAACGAACAGCAATGCAGCGCCCGCCAGCCACAGCCACCAGCGCGGGCGCGACGGCGGTGCGCCTTGTCCGCTTGTATCTGGGATGATCTCAAAGTCATCAGGATTTGCCACAGTCTTTCACCTTTGCCCACTTACAGGTTGTCGTTACGGCGTCGGCGGTGCACCCGGCGTGGTGACCGCTTGCTGAAGGAACGCCCAGAGGAGCGTGCGCTGTTCCACAGCATACACGAGCCACACGCTGAGCGCAATCAAGGCAAGCAGTAAACTCACTGCCAGCCAGGGGCGTCGGTGGCGGGGGCGTGAGGCAGCAACCGGAATGTCCACCGGCAAGCCGACCATGCCTGGCGCGTAGAGGCGTAACACGCGCTGCGCGTCGATGCGCACAGCGCGCACCACAACTTTGCAGCCAATCCAGTCGTTGGCAAAAGGGCTATCCGTCATGCGCAACAGCGTGTGCATATCCTCGTCGCTCAACGCCATTGGTTTCGCCAATCCCTCAATGAAGGCCAGCGGCGTTAGCGCTTCCACGCCCTGGGTGTTGACGCTGTGAATGCGTCCTTCCCATTCGCCGCCTGGCAGATCGTCCGGCTGCAGGCGATAGCGTTCGATCACGCTGACGGCGCGGCCACTAATGGCGGAGCGCGCTGGGGTGTGCGTCGATTCAGCGGCAAGTCGCAAAGCCTGGGTGCGTTTGTCTGTCATTGCGCGCCACTGGATCGTCCCAACACGGCATCGATCACACTGCGGTTAATGGCGCCTGGGCGGACATCGATGATCGTTCCGTCTGGGTGAATGAAGATGCTGGTGGGCAGCCCACTTACGTTGTAGCGATTGCTGATTGAGCCTTCTGGGTCAATGACTACCGGCACATTCATACGGAATTGCTCTGCGAACTGACTGACCACGTCCGCGGATTCGTTGGCATTGACGGCGAGCAACACCAGGTCTGGGTAGTCGCGCGCTGCCTGGAGCAACTCCGGCATCTCGGCGCGACAGGGCGGGCACCATGTTGCCCAGAAGTTGATCAGCACCGGGCGCCCCTTGAAGTCCGCCAGTGAAGCATGGCGGCCATCGGGGAGCAACATGGTGAAGTTGGGCGGGGTCTGCCCAAGTTTGAGCAACTCTGGCGGCCCGGCTTCGTCGAGTATCGCCTGTGGAAAGCCGCGCCCAATCGTGGTGGGAAACTCATCCAACCCCACGCGCTGGGCGCCAGCCGGCAGCTTGCTGTCGTTTTGGCCGCCGCACGCTGCTGCTATCAACAATATCAGCACCAATACGCCAACTCGTCGCATACTTTGCTCTCCTCTGCCCGCTTGCTGAAGCAAGACCTGGCTATAACCTGATTATACCGTATTGATTCAAATGTCATGTGATGCCCGCTGTATCCTGGAAAGTCACCAATGATTTGATGCCTAGACGCCCATGCAGGTTACTGGCAGACACTTCCATGCTAGAATTCAGCCAATGATTTCATCCTACTTGACGGAAGGACGCCACTCATGACACAGACTACTCCACGCCCGCTGCCCACTGGTTATGCAGCGGCGCTGACAGATTTTACGCGTCGTTACCCAGATTACGCCGCCCATGCCCACCTCGACGCGCTGCGCGCCACCGATTATGCGCGGCTGGATCGCACCGGACATGTCTACCTGGATTATACGGGTGGCGGTCTCTATGCCGAGTCACAATTGCGCAAACACCACGAACTGCTGGCCAACAATGTCTTTGGCAACCCACATTCGCAAAATCCCACTTCACTGGCGATGACGCATCTAGTCGAAGAGGCGCGCGCTTACGTGCTGCACTTCTTCAACGCTGACCCTGCTGAGTACACTGTGATTTTTACGCCCAATGCCAGCGGCGCCCTCAAGTTGGTGGGCGAGTCCTATCCCTTTGCGCCGGGTGGTCGCTACGCCTTGCTCTATGACAACCACAACTCGGTCAACGGCATTCGTGAGTTCGCGCGGGCGCGCGGCGCGGCAGTCAGTTATATCCCGGTCAGCCTGCCGGACCTACGCGCGCCAACGCCGCGCGTGCTCGCTGTGTTGGCGACGGCTGACCGGGCGCAGCCTAATCTCTTTGCTTTCCCGGCGCAATCTAATTTTAGCGGCGTGCAACATCCGTTGGAGTGGGCGGAGGCGGCGCACGCACACGGGTGGGATGTGTTGCTCGACGGCGCCGCCTTCACACCGACCAACCGCCTTGATCTCAGCCGGGTAAAGCCCGACTTCGTGCCGCTCTCCTTCTACAAAATCTTCGGCTATCCGACGGGCGTCGGCGCGCTGCTGGTGCGTCACCATGCCCTTGCCAAACTCCGCCGTCCCTGGTTTGCTGGCGGGACGATCACAATCACGTCGGTGCAGGGTGAGGGTTGGCATTCTTTGATCCCTGGCGCCGCCGGGTTTGAGGATGGCACGGTCAACTATCTCAACCTGCCGGCAGTGGAGATCGGCTTGCGTCACATCGAGGCCATCGGCATCGACGCCATTCATGCGCGCGTCATGGCGTTAACCGGCTGGCTGCTGGAGCAAATGACGGCGCTGGCGCACAGCAGCGGCGCGCCGCTCGTCCACATCTTCGGCCCGACGCAGACCGAAGCGCGCGGTGGAACGATTGCGTTTACGCTGCGCGACCCAACAGGGGAAGATTTCGACTTTCGCCGCATCGAGGCAGCGGCGGCGGAGCGTTTGATCTCGCTGCGCACGGGTTGTTTTTGCAATCCCGGTGACGGGGAGGTGGCGCACAGCCTGACGCGCGCAGAGATGGCCTGTTACTTCACCGGCGCTCCGCCTTCCTCTTTCTACGAATTTTACGATCTCCTGCATGTCGCCACCGGCAAAACGCCGAGCACACTCCGCATCTCGTTGGGGGTGGCGTCGAACTTTGCTGATGTCTACGCCTTTGTAGGCTTTCTCCGGGAGTTTTGCGATCGTCGCGCTGCCGATCTACCCTGGGCGCCAGAGCCGACCCTGGCTGCCGTGCGTCAACGCGACGCCGCATAGCCCGAAGACAGAACGCCGTTACCCAATCACGGTGGCGGTCGTTTGCAGCTTGCCGCGATGGCGTGAGAGGAACTGCGTATCCACTGTGCGCCCGATGCGCGGTAGCTCGAATTGCAGCGGCATCGCGTCGGTGTCGCGCCCGTTTTCGCATGCCTCGATGATCTGCGCCGTCAACATGCCGAGCACAGGCGCAGTCTTGAACGATGAGCCGCTCGTGCCGATGCAGACGTAGTAACCAGGCAGGTCGGTGCGGTCTACGATCGGGTACCAGTCCTGCACGGTGACATCGTACAGGTCGGCCACTCCGCGCGGCCGCCCCATCGTCACACTGGGCATGCGCTTCATCAGGCGTAGCGATTGCCGCTGGCGGTACAACTGCGTCACGTTGCGGTCGATGGCGTCGGGATCGTCGACAAACTCCAGCACATCGCATTGTGGGTCGGTGGAGCCAACGATGATGTCACGACCGCGTGATTCGGGCCGGAAGTAGATGCCGCCGTCCAGGTCGCCGACGATGGGCAGGGAGACGCCGCGTTCGAAGAGTGGATTTGCCTGTGCGTGCACTTCCCGGCGCAGCGGACGCGTCTCCAGTGGCAGCGTTGCACCCGCCATGCGGTTCACGATAGCTGAGTGCGGCCCGGCAACGTTGACGACAACATCTGTTGCCAGGGTGGCGCCGCTCGCCAGACGTACATCGAAGCGCTGCGCTCGTCCTGGCTCGATCCCGGCAACGGCCTGATGAAAGCGGAAAACGACGCCCGCGCGCGTGGCCGCCTGGCGCAGATTTTGCGCCGCCAGCGCGGGAAAGACGACATAACCGGCGTCCTCCTCCCACACTACGCCCTCCAACTGCCGCTCGCTCGGCTCGAAGAAGCGCGGATCATCGACCGGCGTCGCAGGGTGGAAAGAACTCAGATCGAGAAAGGGGAAGCGCGCCTTCGCTTCAGCATGTGACAGGACATGCGCCTTGATGCCCAACCGCTGCATCTCACTTGCCGTTGCCAGCACACTTTCATCCAGCCGGGGCGGGATAAAGACCATGCCTGGACGTGGAAACTCGATCAGCTCACCTTCGATGTCGCCGACGAACGACCGCCAATCCGCCCAAATATGCCAGCCTTCATGCGCCATCGCAATCATGCCCGGCTGGCTGTAGAAGCGGCGCACAATGCCGCACGACGACGAGGTTGAACCATGCCCGGCGTCACCGTTCTTGTCGATCACTGTGACCTCGAAGCCTCGCCGCCGCAGTTCCAGCGCCACTGCGCACCCAATGACGCCGGCTCCGATCACACACGCTTGCATTGTCAGACTCCTCTCACTACTTCACTGCTCAACTTTATCGCTTGAATTTGTTTACCACTTGAACGGACAAAAATAACTTGACGCAATCCTTGACAGCATACCATATTGTGCGTCGCCCACCATCTAATGCGAAAATATAAATATACAGACCAGGACTTACGTCACTGGTCACGCCACCTTCCCGGAAGCTACGAGCTTCCGGGAAGGTAGACAATCAATGAGCAAGCATTGCAGCGATGAAGGAGGCAGCAGGTGAGGCTTTGGTTCCAGGGACAATGGCGGTGCGCGGAGGAAATTGTGGCATGCGACGCAGACTCCACCGCCGGGGAACAGATCAACGCTGTTTGCGCGTTCAGTCGCGCCTGGCTGCGCGGGGATGACGAGTTTACAGTGCGCACCTCTGGCTCGACAGGGGCGCCCAAGCCAATCCAATTGCGTCGCCGCCAGATGATCGCCAGCGCGCGCGCCACCGGCGCCGCCCTGGGCTTGACAGCGGGTATGACGGCGCTGGTCTGTCTGCCTGTGCAGTACATTGCTGGGCGCATGATGCTGGTGCGCGGCTTTGAACTGGGGCTAAATCTGGTGA
The DNA here is from genome assembly GCA_003451595.1 of Chloroflexota bacterium. Lineage (GTDB taxonomy): Bacteria > Chloroflexota > Anaerolineae > Caldilineales > Caldilineaceae > Caldilinea. Next base: position 31,705 of record DMDA01000095.1, read on the forward strand.
TCGTTGAGCCAGCCGCCGATCCGTTGGCTGGGCTGCCGGATGAAATCGCCATCGACTTCGCCGCCTTTGTGCCGCTGCAACTGCAAACGCTGCTCGATCAGGCGCTGGTGGCGCACAACGACTCTTGTTTTCCTGACGACACTGCCCAGGCTTTTCGCTATCGCCAACGGCTCGACGCCATGCGCGCGCTCCTGGTCGGTGGCGGGCCGCTTACGCCTGCACTGGAGATGCAGATTCGTCAGCTGGCTGCGCCTGTCTATCACACCTACGGCATGACGGAGACGGCCACTCACGTGGCGCTGCGGCGGCTCAACGGGCCGGGCGCGTCGCCAGCCTTTGTTCCGCTGCCCGGCGTCGTCACCGGCGTCGATGCGCGCGGCTGTCTGCACCTGTGCGGCCCGATGACTGACGATGTGATGATCCAGACCAACGATCTCGTGGAGTTGCAGCCCGACGGCGCCTTTGTCTGGATTGGACGCTGGGACAATGTGATCAACAGTGGCGGCGTCAAGGTGCATGTCGAAAGCGTCGAGGCGGCGCTGGCAGCCATCGCTGCGGACCAGCCAGAGTTGGGGCTGGCGCGGCGCCGCTATTTTGTCTGCGGTTTGCCCGATGACCGGCTGGGTCAGGTGGTGACGCTTGTGATCGAGGGGACTGCGCTGCGGGAAGATCAGGCGCAACAACTGCGGTGGGCAGCAAACCAGGCGTTGCCCCGCCACCACGCCCCGCGGCAGATCATCTACGCACCGCGCTTTGTCGAAACGCCGACCGGCAAGATTGACCGCACGGCAACCCTGGCAGTAATCAACAAACCAGGTTTCGCGTAGAAACCTGGTTTGTTGCCTCAAGCAA
>DMDA01000095.1:32751-38070 GCA_003451595.1 Chloroflexota bacterium
AGCGCCGGTGCACTCTTGATTGGGTAACCGGCATCCTTTGGCCAGTCTGTCGCCGTCGAACCATCGGCATTCCAGACATAGACAAAGCCATCGTCCGAACCACTCACAATTTCGAGCTGGCCGTCATGGTCGATATCGCCGGCGATGGGCGATGAGGAGACAGCCGCATTGGTGCTTTGCGGCCAGCCGGCCAACCGGTCGCCGTTGTTGCGCCATGCCCAAACTTTCTTGTCGTCGCTGCCGACCACGATTTCCAGTGCACCGTCGCCGTTGATATCCACCAACAGCGGCGACGAGCGCACGATCCAACCGGTGGCGCGCTTCCACAACAATTGCCCGCTGCTACTGAGCAGGTAGATGAAACGGTCGCCGGAGCCGATGGCGATCTCCAGACCGGGGGAGCCGGGCGCCACATCGCCCACGGCCGCCGTGCCCATGATCACATCGCGCGTCGCATATTTCCAGACAAGCTGACCGTTGGCGCGGTAGACATAGACATTGTGGTCGTAGGAGCCGACAATGATTTCCAGCTGTCCATCGCTGTCGATATCGGCTATCACTGGCGCGCTGTCGATCACATGGCTGCCGTAGATGTCCGGCGCATCACCCAACGAGACAGGCCAGCCGGCGCGCAGCGCGCCGTTCGCCTCGTAGACATAGAGTTTGGAGTCGGAGAGCGCCACGACGATCTCGCGTGCACCGTTCTGGTCCAGATCGACTATTTGCGGTTGCGCCAGCAGGCGATACTCGACGTCGGGGCGGTCGCCGAGCTTGACGCCCTGACTGCTCCAGCCGGCAAGCCGCGTGCCATCGGCGTTGAAGGCGTGCAGGTAGCCGCGCAGGTCGCCGACTACGACATCCGGCTTGCCGTCGCCGTTGAGATCGCCAACGGCTGCGGCTGCTTTCACCCCGCTGCGCAGGAGTTGTGGCCAGCCGCTGCGCATGCGGCCGTTGCTGTCGTAGACTTCCACCTGCCACTTGACCAGGTTGCCCACGATGATTTCGGGCGATCCGTCGCCGTCCAGATCGGCGACCACTGGCGCGGCGTAGTAGCGCGACGGGTTCACCTGCGCCTGATTGGCCTGCGCAGCCATGGCCGCCAGCGCACCGCCCATCCAGGCATATTCCATGTGGGTGGTGGCGCTGGTGGGGTCCCACCAGCTCTGATTGGTGAAGCCGTCAGAGAGTTCGTACTGTACATAATCCGGGTAGACATTCCAGATGCCCAGGAACTCTTGCGGCCACTTCCATTGCGTGTTGAAGACATAGGCCAGCGGCAGATCGAAGCCGATCATTGGGCTGTTCGGGTCCCAATTGCTGTTGACTACCTGTGTGTTGCCGGTGTGACCAGGCTGCACCAGATGAATCGTCTGGTTGGTGTTGATGACCTCCAGGTAAGGATCCCACGGCAATGGCGGCAGCGCGTCGATCAGATTCTGCGTCGGGTCGGCCAGCACAACCTGCAACTGCGCAGTGTAGCCTTTCTGCACCCAGGTCTGCATCGGCGCCGTGTTGGTGAAGAGTTTGTAGCGATTGTCGGTGATGCCGCTCTGCAAGGGCAGCGCCTGCTGCGTGCGCTCGAAGATAGCAAAAGCTGGCTCGTCGTCGATAAAATCACCACTCTGGCTGCTGATCAGCTGATCGTCAGCATTGCGCACCGCCAGCGCATAGCTGCCGCCGCCGTAGATGGGCAACCCGTGCAGGAAGCGGTGGTTGTAGGAAGCGCCGCGCGCCATGGCTTCATAATCAAGGCGCAGGGCGGCCAGGTTGCCATCGCTGGTCTTGCCGCGCGCCACGGCAATCTTCACGATGAAGTCGTTGTAATCCCAATCCGACCAGCCGACATTTTTCAGGTCCTCGAAGGCGACATAAGTGGTGGCGTTGTCCCAGTCGAGAGGACCAAAGATACGCGTTGATGCTGTGTCGTCTGGATCGATGTCCGCCGGGATGCGGGCGCTGTTGTCCGCCATGATGGCCTGGCCGCGACTGTCCGTGCCGACGACCTGCGCCGTGCTCGGATAGCCGACGCCGGCTTCGACGGCGAGGACGCGCGCCTGGAAGGTCAGAATGTGTGCGCTTTCGCCCGGCAGGTTGGGCAGCGCCAACCCGGTTAGCCCACTGATGGCAAAGGGCGCGCCGTCGAGCTGTGCTGTGCCGGCCTCGAACTGCAGGTTGGTGGGCAGCGTTACGTCAAGAAGCAGATTCTCAGCGTAGCCGTTGCCTACGTTGTTCACTTTGACGGTGTAATCGACCAACGTCCCGGCCGCCGCCTCGATTTGCGCCGCCTGATGTTCGACGACGAGCGCTGGCGTCACGATGCGGTTGGAAACGGTGTTGGAGCCTTTCAAGCCGCCTTTGTCATATTGCACATATGCCCGGTTGTAGAGCAGCGTCCCTGGCGCCAGCGGATCGACGAGCGATGCCGCACCAACCCTGCCACTCTGGAGCAGCACAAGATCGCGGAACTCCGCAGGCGTGGCGTCCACGAAGTCGGCAGCTGCGACGCTGCTTTCGGGCAGGCGCACAGTGATTGCAACCAGTTGTTGCGTGTTCGGCGGGATGGCGGCGAACGCCGCAGTCACGACGTTGCCGTTGGCGGCGCCGTTGACGACGTTGACAATCTCGAAGCGGCTGTCCACTGTGTCGGTCACGACGACGTTGTACATCGTGGCGTTGATCGGCTCGCCCGGCACTGTCAGCGTGTAGACGAGTGTGCCGCCGTAGGTGAGCTCGTTGGCTGTCACACTCTTGCGGATGCTGCCCTGAGGCGTGTGGACGCTGGCCGTCGTGCGTGGCCCACTGTAGTTGCGTTCGACTGTGGCGTTGCCCGGTTGCGTGGAGTAGCTCTCCACCGAAGCCGTGTTGGTGAGCGACGAGTCCGACGGTGCATTGGCATTTACTTGCGCCCGGTAGACAATCGTCACCGACGCGCCCGCGTCCAGGCGGTCGATCCAGTACGCGTAGGTTGCGCCGCTGGCAGTGGTTGGCGTCACGTTGGTGTTGTCGGGTTTGGTGATGGCGTCAATCGCCAGGAATGACAGATCGCCAGGCAATACATCGCGCAGTTTCATATCGTAGGCGGTGGCGTAACCCTGATTCCGCACCACCACTGTGTAGGCGATGATGTCGCCCGCGCCGACGCGGTTGATGGACGCCACCTTCTGGATGGTTAGATACGGCTGGCGCACTTTGGCAGTGAAGCGCCCACGCGGGCTGCGACGGTCAATGCGATTGGTCTCAAAGCCAGCGTCATAGGCGTAGCCGCTGCCATTGTAGCCGTTGGCCGAGTCGTACCAGCCGATGTAGGTCGTGTTGAGGGCGTCGTTGAGCACCGTGTTGTTGGTGTAGTAGACGGTCGTCGGCTGGTCGGCGCGCACGCCGGTGACGATGGTGTCGAAGGTCAGCGTGAAGACATAGGGCGTTGTCCCCAGTGTATTGTCGACTGTGTTCAGATAGAAGCGCAGGTCGGTTGGGTTAGTGCTGATCTTTGGATTGGCGGCATGATGCGCGTCGTCGAAGCTGGCGCCCGCAATGGCGCGGCTGCCGGCCACGTAGTTGAAACCCAGCGGCAGGTCGTTCTCTTCGATGACGGGCCAGTAGGCGATGACGCCGGTGGGCACGGTGACAGTCAGTGTCCAGCGCATGGTGTCGCCGATGGTGACTTGTTCGGTCGCTCCCTCGCCGCCCACGCGGGCGCCCGTCTTGGCGATCGCCAGGTTCTTGATGTAGACCGTGATGTCGTCGGTCTGGTCGTCGTCGATGTTGCTGCTGTGTGCGACAGCGTGCCCCTGATTGTCGCTGCGGCTGTTGTACGCCACGCTTGCCAGGTTGGTGAGCGACGCACCCGCTGGCAACCCTGCCGCCACTGTCGCCTGATAGGTGAAGGTCTGCGTTTGCCCTGGCGCCAAGGCGCCGACGGTTGTCCAGGTGAGCACGCCTCCCGCACCCGCCGCCGGGTTGCCGGAAGTCGCTGTGTAGGATGCTGCGCCTGGGGAGCCGGAGCCGCCGCTGTTGGGGATAATCAGGGACGCCGGCACGTTGTCGATCACGCTCAAGTTGTAGGCGGTGGCGTCGCCAGCGTTGAGCACCGAGATGCGATAAGTCACGACGCTGCCAGCCTGTAAGTTGCTGCTCGGCGTTGCGGTCTTGGTCAGCACCAGGTGCGGCGCCTTGTAGTTTGTGATCGCCATTGCGCGTTGGCTGTAATTCTGGCCATAGCTGTTGGCGCCGCTCAGCTTGCCAAAGTTGGCGACAATCCAACCCGGTTGGACGTTCGGCTCTGGCCCGACGCGCGCCTGAATTTGCGCTTCCCAGGTGGCGCCGCGCGCGGCGTTGCACAGTCGCCATTCCAGATATTGCAGCCCGCCCAGGACGCCCAAGGTCGGCGCCTGCGGGGCTGCGGTGCAGTTGGCGCTGTTGCTAAAGTTGCCGCTGACGGTGTGGGTGGCGCTGCCATCGACGTAGGTCATGCCGCGCGGCAAAAAGTCGCGAATGATGATGTTCTTGGCGTCGACGTCGGTGGCGCTGGCGTAGCTCAGGCGGAAGGTGACGGTGTCGCCGACATAGGCGTCGGCGCTGGCGCCCCATTGCTGCGTCGTCGGGTTGAAGACAACCTTGGTGAAGGTCGGCATCCGCGTTGCCACGGTGGCGGAGGCAGTGTCCGGCGTCAAGGCGCCCAGCCGCGTCCCATCGAGGGCGTCCGCCCAGTCGCCACTGAGCGTCACGCGGTTAGTCAGGCTGTCGCCGGAGACAACAGGTTGTCCGGTGAGTGGCGCTGCTTCGTAGGTGGTGTCCACCAGGGCGCGGAAGGTGATGGTGGCGGTGGCGCCCGGCGTCGTGGCGGCGGCAGGTAGCTCCCACACGATGGTGGTCTGGCCTGCGCCTGGCAGCCCTGGCGTCACGCTGACCGGCGTCAGGTTGGCGCTCTCTTCCACATAAATCATGCCGTCCGGCAACACATCGACTAGCGACGCGTTCGTGACGGTGTAATACTCGGAAACGTAGTAGGTGAGCGAGAAGGTGACTTCGGCGCCGATGCCGACGGTGGTGGGTGTTGCATTCTTGTCCACCGTCATGATTTCGGCGGTGGTCTGCGCCGGCAGGTCATCGTCCGGCGTCGATTCGGAGCCATCTGCAGTGGGGACGTTGGCATAGACGCCGGTGGCCTCGTAGCGCACCGACATCACTGTATCTTCGGCGATGATCTCACCGCTCATCGGGCCGGCGAAGGGGCCGTTGCGCGCCTGGTTGTCGCCGCTCGTGCGGTAACGGTAGGGGATGGCGACCTTGAAAGTGATCACAAGCGGCGTGCTGTATTGC
>DMDA01000095.1:38260-38789 GCA_003451595.1 Chloroflexota bacterium
CTGAACGCGACTTCGCCCAGATAGGCGAGGCCAGGCGGCAGCGTGACGCGGGCGACGACATTGCTGGTCGCGCCGACGTTATTGTTGCGCACACTGACGCGCACCTGGAAGGGCCAATCTGCACCCGCTGTCCGCCCGGGCGCTCTTGCGTATTCACCAGCGCCGGTCGCCTGCTCGTCCGCCGTGGATTGGATGATGCTGGCTTCGATGTCGATGGCCTGTGGGCGGGTGGACAGTTCACTGAAGGCTGTCACCCAGGCGCCGCTGTTGTCGGGCATCGTGTTGACTCTGGCGCCGGCGCGGTTGATCAGGTCGCTGGCCACGGTTACCGTGCTCGCCAGGGTTGCCACGATGTTGACGCTCAGGCTTTCGTTGGCTTCCAGGTCGGCGATATTGTCCCAACTCAATGCGGTTGCGCCATCTGCCTGGCGAGCAACATTGGTCGGCGCCGGGTCAGCGCTCACGTAGGTGAGGCCGACAGGCAACGTGTCGGTGATGGTCAGGTTGTAGCCGCGATCGGTCACGGCAG
>DMDA01000095.1:39021-39734 GCA_003451595.1 Chloroflexota bacterium
GCCAGCATCGCCAGCAACGTGAGGATGCTCAGCACTGAGAATCTTCTTTGGGTAGCTGCACCTGATTGCATAGGTATTCCTCCATAAACAGAAGAATGGATGATGAAAGCATTTGTTATTCTGATGGTAGGCGAGTCAGCTTGATTGCTCATCAAACCGAAATCAAAACTGCATCAAGATCACCCGTGCATCTTTGTCGTCCCGGGGCGCTGCACAACGATGTCAATTGGCGATAGTAGCACCTTGCAGCAGCAGTTTCTTCCAGAAAAGGTTAGATAAATTGACGGAGAAATGTTGCTGCGTATGTAAGTTTGTATTGGTGCGAATTTCACCCTGTGAATTTCACCCTGTGGAAGTGCAGCGCTTTGCCTTCGCTACCTGCGTGCGATAAGATGGAAGGCATCGAGTCCACCTTATCCTCAAGCTACATTGGCGAGGCGCCACTCAATAGACGACGAAGAGGTGTCCACATGAAGACGTTACTGGAAAAACTCCACTTGACCAGCGTAAATTACGGCGTCGGCAGCGGCCCGGACGATTGGATTGCCAGCGCAGCTGACCCAATCACGTCCTACAACCCGACGACGGGCGCGGCCATCGCCCAGGTGCTTCCCGCCGATGCGGCCGCCTATGACGCCGTCGTCGCCCACGCGCAGACGGCGTTTCGCACCTGGCGCAATGTGCCTGCTCCTAAGCGCGGCGAAGTGATCCGC
>DMDA01000006.1 GCA_003451595.1 Chloroflexota bacterium
CCCGGCGTGACGGTGGGGCAGACGAGAAACGTCCGGCTGGAAGCCGAACCTAGGGTTACCGAATCTTTTTGCTAAATTTCATGAGCCGACTTTCGCTTTCAGCCTCGATTTCAATCGAAGGCGGCGCGCCCCGTATCTGAAGTACACCTTAGGCCAGTCACAGGTGCTGAGAGACTTTTGGGAGAGGTGATCTTGACGCAAGGACGCACGGTGGCAACGATTCACAGAGATGGCAAAAGGTTGTAGAAGAATGTTCTGTGCTTGCTTTGTGTCACCGCGTCCTTGCGTCAAGTTCGATCACTTTGCCATGCGGCTGCAAACGCGCACCGCCTTTTGTGAGAGGAAGAAGAGGTTTCCATGCTGCCAGTTGATTCGCTACAATCGGGCCAACTCAACGCGCTGAGCTTTCGCAATGTACACACGCGCGACATTCAGTTGGTCCGCCTGTTTCGGGGAGAAGAGTTGCACGCGTATTTGCTCGTCGTGCCGCCGGGCGCCAGCATCGACCGTCACATACACGAGAACAAGCATGAATTGTTCGACGTGATCGAAGGGGAAGGCGTCCTTGAGGTGGATGGGCGCAAGATGACCGGCACGCCGGGCAAATGCATCTTTGTGCCAGCAGGCTGCGCCCACAGCCTGCACAACACCTCCGATGCGTTGTGGACGTTGCGCATCACCTGTCAGGATCGCGTCTACCCGCGCCACATCGGCAAGTTGATGGGGCGCGCGATCCGGAAGCGGATGGCGCGTTGGTTCAAGCTATCATAGTGTCGTCTCCCTGGTGTTGCCTGTGACGCCTGGGAGATGGTAGCTTGATCTGGAGAGGTGCAGGGAGGAACCAGCGAGGTGACACACGATGTTGGAAATGCAGATCGATCAAATGTATAACCCCTTCGCCGTCCTGAATGGGATCGGCAAACCGGAAGTGTGGCAGATTGGTGGGCTGGACCCACTGCCCGAAGAGGAATGGACGCGTATGCGCGAATTTCTGGCGCTGAGCGACGCCGAAGTAAACGCCATGCTCAGCACGGTGGAGGCGCTCTTCCGTCGCGGGCATGAGCTGGTCGTCGCCACCTACGACTATCTGCTGCACAACCATGAGACCGCCGCCATCCTCGGCTGGGAAAATGGCGCCGACCCGACGCATCTGGCGGAGCGGCGGCGCTTCTTTACGGTGTGGCTGGCGCGGCTGTTGGGCATGGACTTCAGCGCTGATCTGGCAAATTATCTCTTCCGCGCCGGCAAGTATCACGCTGCGCACGGGCCGCGCCGCACGCACGTGCCGCCAGTCTACGTCACCGGCTCGATCAGCCTGGTCAACGGCGCGTTTGCCCGCTTCATCATGGAGGAGATGCCCGGCCATGCGTCGGCGCCGCTGGCGCTGGCAGGGTGGAACAAAGTGCTGACGCTGCATCTCCATCTGATGCAGATGGGTTATCAAGCCGCGTTGGCGCTGGATCACGGCGACTTTGGCGTGCCCTTCGTCCTCTTTGGGCGTATGCGCACGGTCACCGGCGTGCAGGAGCTGACGGTGCACGTCGAGCATGGCGCCACGGTGGAAAGTGCGTTGCGCAAGTTCTTCAACTACTTTCCAGCCAGCCGCGCCGAGGTCTTCGACGTAGCCTGGGCCGACGGCGAGCGCCTGGACAGCACCGGCACGCCCTGGTTCACGGTGAAACGTCAGTACGCCGTCAAGCCGATGTGGCGCGTTCTGCTCAACGGCAAAGACCTGAGCTACATCGGCGGCCCAGGGGTCGAACTGCATCCCGGCGACGAAGTGCACGTTTTTCCGCCGGGGAGATAGAGATTTAGAGATTGGAGATTGGAGATTTGGAGATTGGAGATTTGGAGATTGCATGATTGGACGCGCCGCGAGCCATGACGTCGAAAGCCCGTCTCTAGTCTCCAATCTCCAATCTCCAATCTCCAATCTCACAATCTCACAATCTCACAATCTCACAATCTCAACTGGAGCAAACGATGACTGACCAATACACACTTATCACCGCCCTGCAGGAACCGCTTGACGCGCCGGCGGATAGCATTGTCAGCCGCACAATCTATCATGGCGATGGGCTGCGCATGGTGCTCTTTGCTTTTGCGCCGGGACAGGAACTGACCGAACACACCTCGACGCGCGAAGCGATCATCCACGTGCTGGAGGGCGAGGGGCTGATTACGCTCGGCGCGGCGCAGGTCGATGCTTGTGCGGGAACCCTGATCCGCATGGCGCCCAACCTGCCGCACAGCGTGCAGGCGCGTACGCCGTTGCGCATGTTGCTCACTATGATCGGCAGGGGGTGATATGCAGGTGCAGACGACAGTCAGCCCACGCCTGCGTATCATGCGCGTGCTCTTGCTGGCGTTGGCGGTGATAGGGCTTCTTTTCGGCATGTGGGCAGGGCTGATCCGGCTGGGCTGGGGTTCGTTGCCGCCGCTGCGCCCGATGTTGCCGGCGTTGCACGGGCCGCTGATGGCAGGCGGCTTCCTCGGCGTGCTGATCGGTCTGGAGCGGGCGGTCGGCACGGGCAAACGCTGGGCATACGCTGGCCCGGCGTTGGTGGCGCTTGGCGTGGCCGCGTCGCTGGCCGGGCTACAGGTCGGCGTCGGGCCGGCGTTCATCACGGCTGGCAGCCTCGTCGTGACACTCGTGCTGGCAGGGTTGGTGCGTCTGCAACCGGCGCTCTTCACCGTGACCATGGCGTTGGGCGGGCTGGCGTGGGTGATCGGCAACGCGCTCTGGTGGTTGGGCTGGCCCCTGCCCGTTGCGGCGCTGTGGTGGATGGGTTTTCTGGTGTTGACAATTGCCGGTGAGCGGCTGGAACTCAGCCGGATGCTCAAGCTCTCAGCCTGGAGTGAGCGCATCTTTGTCGGCGCGACGGTGCTGCTGATCGGCGGGCTGGTCGTGAGCGCCATTGCCTACGCCGCCGGCATGGCGATCAGCGGGCTGGCGTTTCTGGTTGTCGCCCTCTGGCTGCTGCGTTACGACATCGCCCGGCGGCGCATCAAGGCGGGCGGACAGGCGCGCTTCACGGCGCTGGCGCTGATCTCTGGCTACGTCTGGCTGGCTGTCGGCGCGCTGTTGCTGGTGCGTTTCGCTGGCGTCACAGCGGGGCCACAGTACGACGCCGCGCTGCATAGCATCTTTCTCGGCTTTGTCTTCGCCATGATCTTTGCCCACGCGCCGATCGTCTTTCCGGCGGTGCTGCACATTCCGCTCGTTTTCAGCAATCGCTTCTACATTCCGCTAGTGCTGTTGCATATTTCTTTGCTTTTGCGCGTCGGCGGCGATCTCCTGGGCTGGTGGGATGCGCGGCTGTGGGGTGGTCTGCTCAACGTCATCGTGATCCTGGCATTTCTGGGCATCACCGTAACCTCGCTGCGACCACGCGCCGTACAGCCGCCCCTACTGACGCCAAAACCTGCACCCCGTTAACCATTATGCCGCCAATTACACGCCTCTTTGTCAAAACCAGCCTGCTCTATCTGGTGGCGGCGTTTGCCGCTGGTCTGTTGCTGGCGCTGCGACCGTTGCTGCCGCTGCCGGCAATTGTCGGCGGCCTGACGCCGGTCTACTTTCACCTGTTCATGGTTGGCTGGGTGATGCAGCTCATTGCGGGTGTGGCGTATTGGATGTTCCCCAAGTGGAGCAAGCTGCTGCCGCGCGGTCACGATGGATTGGCGCGGGCGACATACGGGCTGCTCAACACCGGGCTGTTGCTGCGCGTCCTCGCCGAGCCGGCGCAAAGTGTGAGCGCCTGGGTGGGGTGGGGCTGGCTGATTGTGCTGGCGGCGCTGTTGCAGTGGCTGGGCGGGCTGGCATTTGTCGCCAACACCTGGCCGCGCGTCAAGGAAAAGTAGCGCAAGCAGATGCCGACGCCAGATCGCAGAGGCGCAGAGAGGCGCAGAGAGAAAAAGCTGAGAGGCATAGAGGGTTTTTCGGTGGTTTCTCTGCGCCGCTGCGTCAGAAGCAGGGGATTTTCAAGCGAGCACTGAGACAGAAAGGATGGATGGATGCCGCGTCTGAGCGCCTGGTTTGTGCGTGCTGCCCTGGTCTATCTTGGGCTTGGGTTTACCTTTGGCGGGCTGCTGCTTGCCAACAAAGGCGTTCCACTGCACCCGTTGACCTGGCGGCTGCTGCCCGCCCATATCGAATTTCTGCTCTTTGGCTGGACGCTGCAACTTGCTTTCGGCGTGGCGTTTTGGATTTTGCCGCGCTGGCAGACACAGCGCGGCGATGTGCGCCCGGCGTGGGCGGCGCTGATCCTGCTCAATGCCGGCATCTGGCTGGTGGCGCTGACGGGGTGGTTGGATTGGCCTGCCTGGAGTTTGGCGCTTGGAAGGCTGCTCGAAGCAACTGCGATCATTGCGTTCGCCATCCATGCGTGGCCGCGCATCAAACCATGGGTGGAAGCCCCTGCGTGAGCAGACCACGTTTCCATGTTACAATACCCGCTGTTGCTGGCCGAAGTAGAGCATCACTCACACATCACGACAGGAAATCGGTGCACCTATGTCGCCACCACAGGGGAAAGCGCAGCCAGATCACGTTATGCAGCCGTTGCCTGCATTGACGCCATACGTACGTTCGATTGCACTGGCGCGGCATAAGCTGACCCTCTTTCTTTACGACACATGCCCTGAGGTGCAGAACGGCGCCCCGCTAGTGCTTGTGCATGGGCTGGGTGATGAGGCGGACACCTGGCAATACGTATTGCCTGCGTTGTCCGCAACGCGGCGCGTGGTGGCGGTCGATTTGCCCGGCTTTGGGCGCAGTGACAAACCTGATGCGCCCTACACTGTGCCCTGGTTTGCTGCTGTATTGGGGGAGCTGCTGGACGCATTGCAAATTGAACAGGTTGCGTTCGCTGGTCACTCACTGGGGGCCAGCGTGTGTCAATGGTTCGCCCTGGAACAGCCAACACGCGTCCAGCGGCTGGCGTTGCTGGCCGGGGGATTGGCGGCGGCGCCGCGCAAGCCAGATTTGAACACCTTGCTGTTATTGACGCCGGGAATTGGGGAATGGCTCTATACGCGGCTGCGCAAGGACCCGCAGGCCGCCTATGCTTCGCTGCGACCTTTCTATGCCAACCTCGATGCGCTGCCGCAGGCGGAGCGCGACTTCTTATTGGTGCGCGTCAATCAGCGTTTATGGAACGACGACCAGCGCCGCGCCTTCTTTCGCACCTTGCGCGGGCTGGTGCGCTGGCTGCCTGCGCAACAAAAAGCGTTGCCAGACCGTTTGGCTGGATTCACAACACCGACTTGCGTGCTGTGGGGTGAGCAGGATCATATCGCCGGCGTGGAAAATGGACGTTTGCTGGCGCAACTCCAACCTGCGGTGCACCTCAGCATCTTGCCTGACGTCGGGCACAACCTGCACCATGAGCGACCCAAAGCGGTGGCGCAGGCGCTGGCCGATTTCTTTGCGCGACCTGTTTGAGCGGTTATTCGAGAAATCCGTCTCCTGAGTCCGAACTAATGCTATAAAATTTGTTGTCCTAGCAGCGACGCAATCAGCGCCACCGCGACCTCTGCCGTGCGGTTGCCGTCGTCCAGGATGGGGTTCACCTCCACGACATCCAGCGAGCAGACTTTGCCGGACTCAGCCAGAATCTCCATGAGCAGATGCGCCTCGCGGAAGGTCAGCCCGCCGGTCACCGGGGTGCCGACGCCTGGCGCCACTGTTGGTTCCAGTGCATCCATGTCCAGACTGACATGGATGCGCGGCAAGCGATTGAGCCGTGCCAGCGCGCGTCGCGCCACGGTTGCCATTCCCAGTTCGTCAATATCGCGCATGGTGTAGACAATGATGCCGCTGTGCGCTAGGGCGATGCGTTCCTGCAAGTCCAGGTCGCGGATAGCAATCATCACGATGTCCTGTGGTCGCAATTTTGCGCCGGCCGCGCCGAGGTTGACCAGGTCGGGGTGACCCTGCCCACTGAGGACGGCCATCGGCATCCCGTGAATGTTGCCGGAAGGGGTGGTTTCCGGGGTGTTGTAGTCACCATGAGCGTCGATCCAGATCACACCGAGGGGACCCTGCGCCGCCATGCCGCTGATGGTGCCGATGGCCATGGAATGGTCGCCGCCCAGAAAAATGGGGAAGTCATCACGGCTGCAGGCGCTGGCAACGTCGTAGATCGCGCGACAGGCGGCGGTGACGGCGCCGAGATGACGCAAGCCGCCGCCGCTGGTTTCGACCCAACGCTCGCGACGGACGTCATCTTCGTCGCGGCCCGCCACTGGTATATTGCCGATATCGTGAACTTTGTGGCCAAGCTGCACCAAACGGTCGTACAGCCCGGCGTAACGCACGGCGCCTGGCCCCATGTCCACGCCGCGCCGCTGCTGCCCCAAATCCATCGGCACGCCGACGATTTTTACATTGCGCGGATGCAGGTTGATTTCCATTGGTCACCCCACTTCTTCCATCTGTTCGATTTGCAGCCAGCCGCTGCCCCACTCGTCTTCCAGCCAGCGCCCGCGAATGCGCACCACTGCCCACGGCGGCGGGGTGTTCATCCCACGTGGCGGGATTGCGATGCAATAGTGCGTGCGGTCGTTCAGGAAAAAGCCCTTGCCGCCGGTCCAGCCAGGTAGCCGGGCGCCCGCAACTTGTACTGGCTGACGGGGAAGTTGCGCCACTATCGCCAGCGCCAGGCAATCTGTTGCCGCATCCGGTTGTACATCGAGTGGATGCACGCTGACCGGTTGTCCCAGGATGTACATTTCCCACGCTAACCGCTGCGCGGCGCTGTCGGGTATGATTTGCTGTGCCATGAAGTCAAAGGCAAATTGTTGTTGATCGCTTTCCGCCACCGCCAACAACGCTGCACGGCTAATGCCCAAGCCGTCGAGGGCGCCGCATTGGATCAGATGCGTGAGCTCCTTGCGTTGCAGGGAGACGCGACGCAGCAAGTCGGCGAGATTGGTGAAGCGGCTGCGGCGTCGTTCGGCGATGATCGCGTGTACACTGGCCTGACGCAGATCGCGCACCTGGTTTAGCCCCATATAGAGCACAGGGCGATTATCTTCCTGCACCAGCGTAAACTCGCCGTTGCTGAAATTGATGTGCGGTGGGCGCACGGCAATGCCCAACCGCTGCGCCTCGGCGATGTAGACAGCGGGGTGGTGGAAGCCACCCCAGTTCGCCAGCCGTGCGCAGAGAAAAGCTGCCGGCCAATGCGACCGCACGTAAGCTGAGCGATAGCTCACATCGGCGTATGCGGTGGCGTGCCCCTGATTGAAGCCATAGCCGGCGAATGGCTCCACCTGCTCCCAAAGTGTGCGCGCCTGCGTCTCGCTCATACCGGGACCGTCGGGCGCAGGGCGTTGACAGCCGGCGATGAAGCGCGCACACATGGCGGCCATCTCATCGCTCTGAAATTTGCTCATCCCCTTGCGCAGATGATCCGCCTCCGCCCATGACAGTCCGGCAATCTCGCGCGCGATCCGTAAGATCTGCTCCTGGAAGATCAGCACACCTTTGGTGCGGTGCAGAATCGGCGCCAGGGCAGGATGCAAATAGCTGACAGGTTCAACGCCACGATAGCGACGGATGAAGTGCTGCGCCATGCCGCCCAACGCCGGGCCTGGCTTGAAGAAGGCGTTGGCGATCGCCAGGTCTTGCACCGTGCGCGCCTGAAGCTGGCGGAGCGTGCGCTGAGCGCCGCTCGATTCACACTGGAAGACGCCAATGGCATCCCCCCGCGCCAGCATGTCGCCCGTCTGCACATCCTCAAGCGGGATGGCGTCGACGCGAAACGTGGGGTCGTAGTGGGTGCGCACCAGGTCGGCGGCGTCGGCCAACACGGTCAGTGCGCGGATGCCGAGCAGGTCGATCTTGGGCAGTCCAAGCGTCTCAACGTCGCCGTGGTCGAACTGCGTGATCAGGAAGCCTTTGGGCGCCATCTGCACGGGCACGATGTCGGTCAGTGGGCCTGGGGTGATGACGACGCCGCCCGGATGGACGCTGAGATGGTCCGGCTGGTGTAGCAGGCCAAACGCCGCCCGCACGACTGGGTGCAGCGTCGGGTCGGTAATCTTGGTCAGCGCACTCTCCAGCGTCTGCGCAGAGCGGCGACGTGGGTCGGGATGCCAGTCGTCCGGCAGCAGCCTGACCAGCCGGTTGGTGGTCGTCTCATCCAACCCGTAGGCTTTGGCGCTTTCGCGCAGAGCGGAGCGTAGCCGCAGCGTGCTGATGGTGGCGACGAGCGCCACGCGGTCGGCGCCGTAGGTTTGGCGCACATAGTCCAGCACCTCGTCGCGCCGCACGCTGCAGAAGTCGAGATCGATGTCGGGCAGGCTGCTGCGCGCCGGGTTGAGAAAGCGCTCGAAGAGCAAGTCATGGGCAATCGGATCGACGGTCGTGATGCCGATGGCGTAGGCAACCAGTGAGTTCGCCACGCTGCCGCGCGTCGAGACGGGGATGTCGTGACGCCGCGCGAAGCGAACGATGTCGGCCACGAGCAGGAAGAGGGGTGCAATGCCATGGCGGGCGATGGCGGCCAGTTCGACGTTAGCGCGTGCGGTCAGTTGTTCCCAATCTGACCGGTCTGCGGCGTAGCGGATGTGCAGCCCGGCGGTCGTCTGCGCGGCCAGTGCGGCGTCGTGACTCTGGCCGGCGGGCAGCGCCAACACTGGCCAGATCGGGCGGCCATCGGGCAGGGCTGGCTGACAGGCGGCGGCGATGGAGGTTGTGGCGGCCAGGGCGGCGGGAAAAGCGGCGTAGCGCGCCGCTATCTCCTGTGGCGTGAGCCAGTGGAGCGTCACAGCGTCATCGCCAGCATCAAGGCGGTCTTCGGCGCGGAGCGCCGTCAGGGTGGTGTTGCGGGCGATGGCGGCGAGGAGGTGCAGACGGTCGCGGTCGTCAGGTTCCAGACAGTAGATCGACTGCGCCGCTGCCACGCCGATGCCGAAGCGGGCGGCCAGCGTTGCGATCGCCCCGCCCAGCGCTGCGTCCTCTTTTCGCGCCAGATCGATCGTGAGCCAGGCGCGCTCGCCAAAGACGCCTGCCAGCCAGCTCACTACTCGCCCTGCTGCAGCCATGTCACCCTCTTGCAGCCAATGATGCACCCAACCGCGTCGTCCCCCTGACAGACAGATCAGCCCAGCCTGGTTGGCTTTGATTTCGTCCCAGGTCAGGCGGGCGCCGAGGGTTCCGGCGCGGGTAAGCGAACCTTGCAACGCGGAGGAGAGTCGGCAGAGAGCGCGATACCCCTCTGGCCCGCTTGCCAACAGGGTGAGTTCGCCCGGCGATTGTGACATGGTCACGCTGTGAGGGGCGGTTACACTTGCTGTCACATTCGCCGTCACACTCGCCGTCATGCCGATGATCGGCTGCACACCGGCGGCCAGGCAGGCGCGTTGAAATGCAACGGCGCCGTAGAGCACGTTGGTGTCAGTCAACGCCAGATGCGTCATGCCGTCCTGCGCCGCGCGCGCTGCCAGCGCCTCGACTGGGGCCGTGGCGCTGAGCAGCGAGTACCAAGAGTGGACGTTGAGATGGACAAAGTTGGCCGCGTGCGTCGTCATGCCGCGATCTTACGCTGGAGTGTCAGGAATCTCCAATCTGCGAGGGGAGATTGAGAGATTGGGAGATTGGGAGATTGAGAGATTATTGCTCTCCAGGTTGTCACGTCATAGCATTCATAATCTTTCCGGCGACTTCATGGAGATGAACAACTTGATTCGGTAATTGGAGATGCGGTTCGTCGCCACATTTTCCTGCCCGACGAGAATGTGCGGCCAAGAGCCGCGCGGACTTATGCCCGGCTTCGCCCCTCGCTACTCCTTCACCACAACGCGGGTGCCTTTGCTGGCCCATTCGTAGAGCGCTTTGGCTTCCTCGACGCGCAGGTTGACGCAGCCATGGCTGACCGGTGTGCCAAAGTTGTTGTGCCAGTACGCGCCATGAATGGCGAAGTCGCCGTCGTAGTACATGGTCCAGGGCACGTCGGGCGTGTCGTAGTCGACGCCGCGCATACGCGCCTTCTCGAACTTCAGGTAGATGGCAAATTCGCCGGGCAAGGTGCGGAAGCCTGGCTTGCCCGTGCTGACGGTTGTCTCGAAGACCGGCACGTCGCCCTGCCAGGCGATCAGCTTCTGGTCGGAAATGTCGACTTCGATCCAGCGTTCACCGTCGGCTGGCGCGTCCGTGCGGAAGACGACGGGCGTTGGTGCAGGCGCGGGCTTGTCTTCCACAGTAGCTTCAGGTTTCACTTCAGCGTTGGCGACTTCTGGTTTGGCGGCAGGCGGCGCTCCGGTGTTGGCGATCGTCACCGGCACGAAGATTTCGTCGTAATTCAGATTGCTGTGCACGACGCGCAGGCGCAAGAGATGATCGCCGTTCGGGTAAAGGGTTGTGTCCCATGTCGCCAAAACATCCGTGCTGACGACAGGCTCTGTGCCCAGCGCCAGAAAAGTAGCGCGCTGTGGGTCGCCATCGATCAGCAGATCGAGCTGCCACTTGCGAAAGGTGGGATGTTGCGCCATCCCTTGCACGGTGACGACGCCGCTGAGCGAGGCATTGGCTTGCGGAGCGGAGATGGCGCCATCATGTTGTGCAAAAGCTGGCGTTGCTGCCAACATCATCCAGAAGCAAGCGGCCAGAACGGCGCGCCAATAGCGTTGCATCAACCAACCATTCATTGCATCAATACCCTTTCTTCGGCTGTTCATCGCCCACGGCAAGAGCAGTCGTGGGCACGCTGCGCCAGTATTGTATCACGGCATTGTATCACAGCCGCGTGTTAGAGGTGATCTTGGGTCACGGCTGCACGGGAGTCAGCGTTGGCCACTGGGCCATGTTGACACAGCTTCTTCGCGCGCTTTATCTCCCGCCCTGGTTTTGCTGCTCTTTTCTGCCGGAAGTATACTGCCTTGACCTTGACTGACTTGTTGATTCACTTGCTAACCGGGCGCCTGGCGCCATCACGTACTTCACTACATCAAAGGATCGCATGAGCGACGGCTATTATCGATTCCCCACCATTCACCAGGACACGATTGTTTTTGTTTCCGAAGATGACCTTTGGAGCGTGGCGCGGCAAGGCGGCGTGGCGCGACGATTGACCAGCAACCTGGGCGAGATCAACTATCCGGCGCTTTCGCCTGATGGCGCTTGGTTGGCGTTTGTGGGACGCGACGAAGGGGCGCCAGAAGTCTATTTGATGCCGGCTGCAGGTGGCAGCGCGCGACGTATGACGTACCTCAATCACACCTGCCAGGTGTTAGGATGGGCGCCAGACGGTCAGCGCATTCTCTTCTCCACCAGTTACGGTCATTTTCACCCGCAGGAATTCACCATCTACACAGTCGCCATCGATGCCGCTGCGGGTCAGGTGACGCCGGTGGCAGTGGGGCCGGCGCGCACCATTGCCTATGGGCCAAACGGCGGCGTCGTGATCGGGCGCAACACTGGCGACCCGGCGCGTTGGAAGCGCTATCGCGGCGGCACAGCGGGGCATCTCTGGATCGATCGCAACGGCGACGGCGCCTTCGTGCGCTTTCTCGCCGACCTGCGCGGCAATTTAGCTTCGCCTATGTGGCTGCCCGGTGACGATGGCGGGCGTATTTACTTTATCAGCGATCATGAAGGGATTGGCAATCTTTACAGTGTGACGCCTGCCGGTGACGATTTGCGCCGGCACACCGATCACGCCGATTTCTATGCGCGCAACCCCAGCACCGACGGTGAGCGCATCGTCTATCATGCCGGTGCAGACCTTTATGTCTACGATCCAGCGCTTGATAGCGTAACAAAAGTTGCCGTCGAGTATCGCAGTCCGCGCGTGCAGCGCAATCGGAAGTTTTCTCCCGCCATCGCCTATCTCGACAGCGCGCGCCTGAACCCGACGGGTGAGGCGCTGGCCGTCACCACACGCGGCAAGGCATTCACCTTCTTCAATCACGAAGGCCCGGTCATGCAGATCGGCCAGCGCGACGGCGTGCGCTATCGACTGCCCGACTTCTTGAACGACGATCAGTATCTGGTCATGGTGGATGACGCCAACGGCGAAGAGGAACTGGTCATCTTCTCGGCAGATGTGGCCGAAGCACCGCGCCGTCTGACGGGGCTGGACATCGGGCGTCCTGTGGCGCTCAAAGTATCACCCACCGAGGACAAGGTCGCCCTGAGCAATCATCGCCAGGAATTGTTGATCATCGATCTGAAGAGCAGCGAGGTAACGCGCGTTGACCGCAGCGAATGGCGTCCCATTGCGGGGATGGACTGGTCGCCAGACGGACGCTGGCTAGCTTACGGCTTTGGCGTAGGGTTGAACGCCACCGAAATTCGGCTTTTCCGCTTGCCCGAGGCGCACTCAACGCCGGCAACGGACGGTGAACATGTTGCGGCGGATGCCGGGCAGCCAGTGCAACCGTTTCCTAACCCCATTGCTGTAACGCGCCCGATCCTGCACGATGTAGGGCCTTCCTTCGATCCGGGCGGCAAATACCTCTACTTTCTCAGTTATCGCGAGTTCAACCCGGTCTACGACAACCTGCACTTTGACCTCAGTTTTCCGTGGGGAATGCGCCCCTATCTCCTGTTGTTGCGCGCTGACCTGCCCAATCCTTTTCTGCCGCGCCCGGATGGGGACGAGGCAGAGGAGGAAGATCACGACCACGCGGAAGACGAAGAGGAGGAGGATGATGCTGATGATGGTGCGCGTACGTCCGACGAACAGGATGATGAGGAAGAAAACGACGACGATCGAGAGGATGAAGCAGACGACGATGAGGCGGAGGATGACGACGCAACGGATGGTGTTGGCTGGCGCGGCCGTCGCTCTCTGTTGCGCGCATGGCGAGAGCTGACGCCCGATGCGGCGCGCAAGCCCGCCACCAATGAGGACCGTCACGCAGCCCGCCAATCCGGCGCTCACCAGCGCAATGAGGAGAA
>DMDA01000106.1:0-1573 GCA_003451595.1 Chloroflexota bacterium
TGCGCGGCGCGCAACTGCGCCCAATGGCCTACGGTGTACCAGTCCGTGCCGCGAATATCCACGCCGAGTGCACGCTGATCATCGACAGCGCCGTTGAAGAAAGCCACTGCCGCGGCTGCTTCCTGCGCCGTGCTGTTGGGGCTGACGACCCACATGCCTTGCGTGTTGGTGGCCTGCAAAAAGTCGATAAAATCGGTTGGGCGCGCCACCCAACCTTTCCACGGACACGGCAACGCACCGGCAATGTCGCGATCCTGTTCGCAGCTCAGCCAGCCGTAGCTGTTGCTCCAACTGCCGCCGGGCATCCGCAGGATGGTGAGTCCCGATGCAGCCGTGCGCGCCCGCAGCGTGCTGTCTTGAAAGCGCTCGCGTCCCAGCCAGGCAGGTAGGTTGCTGCCCAATATCTCCACCGGGACAGCTTGCGTTGCCCCGGCGGCGTCGATGCGGATGGTTGCGCTCACCGGTTCCTGTGGCGGCGCGTCGCCGGCGACGAGGCGAACCTCATCGATGAGAAAGGTCGGCTGTCCACTGTTGACTGCGCTTTGCAGTGCAATCGAACCCAGCGAACCGCCGGCAACGCCCAGATCGGCCAGCGGGATCGTCGCCACGCGCCAGGCGTTGGCAGCCGGTGCGCCGCCAAGATACTCCGCCAGATCGACCTCACTCTGCGCTGGAAAGACCGTGCCAGCGCCGGCGCGCACGAAGATCGACTGTCCGCCCGCACTGCCGCCGTGTATAGCAAATTGCAGCGCCGTGAAGCCGGTCAGATCGAGATCGCCGCCGGGGCGCACCAGCCACAGTGCACCCCAGTTGCCCGGCTGGAAGGTCACGCCGATGGCGCGTTGGCTGCCGGCATAAGCAGGCATGGCGGCGAAATCCACGTCTGCGTCGAACGACCAGCTTTGAAACGAGAGTCCCAGCGCGTCATCGTAGATGAACGTGTCCTGTGACTGTGCAGAAGGTTGCGAGTTCGCTTGCGCTGCCAGGAGCGCGCATGCGCTCAAAGTGACGGCAATGCCCATAGCACAGAATATCCCCAAGAAACGCCTGATCATGTCTCCCCCTGCTTGTGATGCGAAAGAGTAGTTCCTGCAACGATGACCCGTTGTCATTATATTGAGTGTATTGCTCGATGAAAGGTGACAACCGTCTTATCGTTGTTCATTGATCTGACGTTTATGCTCCGTGCTTGTTCCAACGCAACCACTGAGTGAATGATGGATGGCGCCAGGCGCTTCAGGCGCGCAATGCCTCGACTGCTGCGCGTTCAATGCCCAACCCTGCGGTGTAACGCTGCATAAATGCGGCAAAGCCCGCCACATCGCGCGCATCCGGCGCCAGCGTGACGGCGTGCTGCCCGGCGAAGACCTTTTCGGCAAGATAGCTTTCCAGCGGTTCGCCAGCGGCTCTATTCAGCATGTAGGCGGCGAGCAGGGCAATGCCCCACGCCCCGCCTTCGCCGGCGGTCTCCATCACCGACACGGGGACATTCATCGCCGCCGCCATGATGCGCTGCCCGACTTCCTTGGTCTTAAAGAAGCCGCCGTGGCCGAGAATCTGGTCGATCTGCACC
>DMDA01000106.1:1816-7120 GCA_003451595.1 Chloroflexota bacterium
TGCGTGATGTGCTCGCCCGACACGTAGTTGTACGCCAGCAGCCCACCGCCGTCCGCGTCGCCCGCCAGCGCCTGGCGATAGAGCGTCTCGTATAGCTGCGACTCGCTCACGCTCACGCCGAGCGCGGCGGTGGCTTCCTGGATGAGGTCGATCCAGGCATTGAGGTCGGAAGTGCAGTTGTTGCTGTGCACCATCGCCACTGGCTTGCCGGTCGGTGTCATCACCATGTCGATTTCGGGGTAGAGCTGCGAGAGCGCCTTTTCCAGCACGATCATGGCGAAGACGGAGGTGCCCGCCGAGACGTTGCCGGTGCGCTCCGCCACGCTGTTGGTGGCGACCATGCCGGTCTCGGCGTCGCCTTCGGGCGGGCAGAAGGGAATGCCCGGCTGCAGCTCGCCGCTGGGATCAAGCAACGCGGCGCCCTCCACCGTGAGCGCGCCAGCCGGTTCGCCCGCCAGCAGCACGTTGGGCAGGATGTCGGGCAGCCGCCACGGGATGTTTTCTGCTGCCAACAGTGCGTTGAACTGCTCGATCTTGTGGGCGTCGTAGGCGTTGGTCGTGCTATCGATGGGGAACATGCCCGACGCCTCGCCGATGCCCATCACCTGCCGCCCGGTCAGCTTCCAGTGCACGTAGCCGGCCAGCGTGGTCAGGTGATGGATGTCCCTTACATGCGGCTCCTTGTTCAAGATCGCCTGCCAGAGATGCGCCACGCTCCAGCGCTGCGGGATGTTGAATTGGAACAGCTCGGTGAGCTGCGCCGCCGCCTGCCCGGTGATGGTGTTGCGCCAGGTGCGGAAGGGAACGAGCAAGGCGCCGTCCTGGTCGAAGGGCATGTAGCCGTGCATCATGCCGCTGAAGCCGATGGCGCCGACCGTGCGCAGCGGCAGGTTGTACTGCGTCTGCACTGTGGTGCGCAGGTCGCGGAAACACGCCTGCAGTCCCGTCCACACATCGTCGAGGCTGTAAGTCCAGACGCCGTTTTCGTAGCGGTTCTCCCATTCGTGGCTGCCGGAAGCGAGCGGCGTGTGGTCGGCGCCGATCAGCACCGCCTTGATGCGCGTCGAGCCGAATTCGATGCCCAGCGCGGTCTTGCCGTTTTCGATGGCGTTGCGAATATCGGTTGGATTCATCGTGAAGCTCCTATTGTTCAATTGAAGATCGTTTTGTTTTGCTTGAAATGATGGAGCAAAGAGCACGATTACACGATACACGATACCCGCTGGTTTCTTCAAGACTGACGATGGTTGAAACCCATCGTCCCGCTCAATTTTGGGTGGTCGACTACCCAAAATCAGGTGGGTGAACCACCCAAAATCGGGTAGGTTTTTGCTTGAAATCGCACTCCAAGATTTGCTACCATCACAGCATCGAGAGCAAAAGCATACCACCAACGGCCAGTTTGCGATGTGGCTCCACCTTGTATTGTACGCTGTAAGGCGGAGGTTCGGAGTAGATAGACGATCGATTCACGGAGGTGAAGGATGAAGATCAAACTCCTGCTTGTTCTTATCGCTCTGCTGGGCATTGGTTCGGGCTATCTGCTCGGGGGCGGTCATAGCGAGGATGTGGCGGCGCGCTCGACCACGATGCCCACCAACCCGTACATCGTCTATCTGACGCCGCCCGACGTCACGCATGGCGTTTTGACGAGTGGACGCGCCCAAGCGCAAGGGATGGTCACGCTGCAAAGCTGGGCGGATGTCCGTAAGGCAGCACAGACGCAGCCGCTAGATGCGCTATTGGTGGAACATAGCAAGTTCGCCGAGTTGAGCAAAGACGACCGCACCTGGCTGCGGCGACAAATTGAGGACGGCGTCGTCGTGGTCGGCGTTGGAATCGACATTGAAGAGTTCTCGGCGGCGTTGGGGTTGCCCAACCTGCGGGCGCCGGGCGAGGCGCCTATTCCTGTTGGAGATGATGGCTACTACCTGTTCCGGGCGCTTTTGCTAGGGACGCCGGAAGATGTGCAGACGATGCGCAACGCCAACTGGCTCGAACGCTCGATTCTTGGCGAGCCTATCAAACTTGATACGCGGAATCCTCTGAGTGCAGGCGTTGGTGCAGCCAGAGGAAAGTTAGTAAGTGAACAAGACATGGAATTCTTAAATCAGCAGTTGAAAGATTGGATCGAATATGTTTATCAGAAGCGGGAAGAAATCGCGTCGATCTATGCGAAGTGAAGCAGATGGGATCGATGAACTTCTATTCATCCAAGGAAAGGATAGCTCATGATTCATCAAACAGTAATGAAGATGGTAGTCATATTTCTTGCAGCTATGTTTCTTGGCATTGCAATGGGTCAACAGGAGGCGC
This sequence comes from Chloroflexota bacterium, assembly GCA_003451595.1. Classification (GTDB taxonomy): domain Bacteria; phylum Chloroflexota; class Anaerolineae; order Caldilineales; family Caldilineaceae; genus Caldilinea. The sequence goes on from DMDA01000106.1 coordinate 4,133, forward strand.
TTGCGGAAAGCAAGAATGTGTGGGTTGATCCTGTGGGTACTGTAGGAACTGCCTCGACCACAGGTTTCCCCAGTCAGGGTTCCATTGGTCGCTCATCATCTACGGTGACGCTCTATTGGCTGCGAGCGTATACAAAAATTTGGCATATAGGTCCTATCTTGCAGAATTGGTATGATGCATATGACAATAACAAACAACTTGTTTCAACACCGTCACTAAAATCCTCAGGCTATGGTGACTACGCAGTCACCTACCACGAATTTCGTTACGTGCCGTCCAAGCCGATGTCCACCACCTACACTTCGGACAACGGAGCGCGCTCCTGCAGCGCCGCATGGAACACGTTTGTCTTCAACTGTTGAGGCAGCGGGCTATCAACAGATCTCACCTGGTTCCATAACCGTATAGGATCCCAGTACAGCCGATTTACCTGAATCGGCTTCTTTATTTCGAGCCCAAGCGGCCACTTCAGAAACTTGCCTCCGCTTGCCGCATGCAGCGCAGTGAACACCTCGAACGTATGACCATCGAGCGGCAGCAGCGTGGTTAGATGTAGGTTGTTGCCCAGCGCATAGAGGAGGCGCCGGCGATCACGGCGTAGCGCAGCTCCCCAAAGCGCGGATGCACATACTGATGCGCGCCCAGCCTGCTGGAGAAATCCTCCTGGGTGGCGTGCGCCGCCATCCAGGCAATGGTGAAGTTGGGCAGCGTGCGCAACTGCGCCATCAGGTCGTTCCAGCGTTTGGTGTGGCGGTGGCGCAGCGTCATAGCGCGAAACTGGTGCAGGTTGCGCAGCGCCAGCATACGCCAGCCGGCCTGCATGGAGCGGCGCATGGGCGAGTCTGGTGCAAAGATGACGTGCAGGAAGTTGGGACGCTCACCTTCACCAGCAAGGTATGAGCGACCTGCTCAATTTTGGGTGGTCGACTACCCAAAATCAGGTGGGTGAACCACCCAAAATCGGGTAGGTTTTTGCTTGAAATCGCACTCCAAGATTTGCTACCATCACAGCATCGAAAGTAGAAACATACTCCCAACGGCCAGTTCCCGGTGCTGCTCCATCTTGTACTATGCGCTGCAAGGCGGAGGTTCGGAGTAGATAGACGATCGATTCATGGAGGTGAGGGATGAAGATCAAACTCCTGCTTGTTCTTATCGCCCTGCTGGGCATTGGTTCGGGCTATCTGCTTGGGGGCGGTCATGGCGAAGAGGTGGTTGCACGCACGACTACAATGCCCGCCAACCCGCACATCGTCTATCTGACGCCGCCCGACGTTGTGCACGGTGTGTTGACGAGCGAGCGCGCCCAAGAGCAAGGGATGGTCACGCTGCAAAGCTGGGCAGAGGTGCGAAAGGCAGCGCAGGTGCAGCCGCTAGATGCACTATTGGTTGAGCACAACAAGTTCGCCGAGTTGAGCGAAGACGACCGAACCTGGCTGCGGCGGCAGGTCGAGGAAGGCGTCGGCGTGGTCGGCGTTGGAATCGACATTGAAGAGTTCTCGGCGGCGTTGGGGTTGCCCAACCTGCGTGCGCCGGGCGAGGCGCCTATTCCTGTTGGAGATGATGGCTACTACCTGTTCCGGGCGCTTTTGCTAGGGACGCCGGAAGATGTGCAGGCGATGCGCAACGCCAACTGGCTCGAACGCTCGATTCTTGGCGAGCCTATCAAACTTGATACGCGGAATCCTCTGAGTGCAGGCGTTGGTGCAGCCAGAGGAAAGTTAGTAAGTGAACAAGACATGGAATTCTTAAATCAACAGTTGAAAGATTGGATCGAATATGTTTATCAGAAGCGGGAAGAAATCGCGTCGATCTATGCGAAGTGAAGCAGATGGGATCGATGAACTTTTATGCATCCAAGGAAAAGATAGCTCATGATTCATCAAACAGCAATGAAGGTGGTAATCATATTTCTTGCAGCAATGTTTCTCGGCATTGCAATTGGTCAACAGGAGGCGCTTGCGGAAAGCAAGAATGTGTGGGTGGATCCAGTGGGTGCTGTAGGAACTGCCTCGACCACAGGTTTCCCCAGTCAGGGTTCCATCGGTCGCTCATCATCGACGTTGACGCTCTATTGGCTGCGAGCGTATACAAAAATCTGGCATGTGGGGCCGATCTTGCAGAATTGGTACGATGCATATGACAATAACAAACAACTTGTTTCAACACCGTCACTAAAATCCTCAGGCTATGGCGACTACGCAGTCACCTACCACGAATTTCGTTATGTGCCGTCCAAGCCGATGTCCACTACCTACACTTCGGACAATGGAGCGCGCTCCTGCAGCGCCGCATGGAACACGTTTGTCTTCAACTGTTGACGCCGCGGGCTATCAACAGATCTCACCTGGTTCCGTAACCGTATAGGATTCCAGTACAGCCGATTTCCCTGAATCGGCTTCTTTGTTTATTTCGACCCCAAGCAGCCACTTTTCAGAAACTTGCTCCCGCTTGCCGCATGCAGCGCAGTGAAAACCGCGAAGGTATGCTTGATCAAGCGGCAGCAGTACGGTCAGGTGGCGATGGACGACCGGTCTGTAAACGGTGTTCGCCATGACGGCATAGCGCACCTCCCCAACGTGTGGATGCACATAATGATGCTGGCGCAGGTGACTGTAGATGCCCGCCTGGCCGAAGTGCGTCTCCTCCCAATATGCTGAAAAATCGGGCAGTGTGCGCAACTGCGCCATCAGGTCATGCCAGCGCGTGGTGTGACGATGGCGCAGCGTCATGGCGCGGAACTGGTGCAGGTTGCGCAGCGCCAGCATACGCCAGCCGGCCTGCATAGAGCGGCGCATGGGCGAATCCGGCGCAAAGATGACGTGCAGGAAGTTGGGGCGCTCACCTGCACCGGCAAGGTATGAGCGACCTACTCAATTTTGGGTAGTCGGCTACCCAAAATTAAGTAGGTTCACTACCCAAAATCAGGTAGGTTTTTGCTTGAAATCACCTTCTCAACAATGCTATTGCTGTCTCTTATACACATCT
>DMDA01000089.1:0-392 GCA_003451595.1 Chloroflexota bacterium
TTCATAGGCATCTGGGGCAGCCGAGGCAGCGATGTATGGGTGTCCACGACAACGACAGTGTTTCACTATTCGCCACTTACCGGCGACGTCTCAGAATATGCGCACCCATTTGGCGATGCCAGCCTTGCCATCACGGATATCTGTGGTTTTGTGGGTGAAAGTGTGTGGGTGGCATCGCATGGTGGAGGCGCCGCGCAGTTTCGGCTAGCGGACGACGCGATCGTCAGTATGCGCAACTGGGGTGGCTCTGCGCAAGGCGGCTTGAGCGCCAATGACATACGCGACATTGCAATAGATGAGGATGGTTCAGTCTGGTTTGCAACCTCCATTGGTGTTTTTCGTTACCAACCCTGGGCATTTCAGGCAGTCGACGAGCGTCCCTTTGCGCCGCC
>DMDA01000089.1:638-1358 GCA_003451595.1 Chloroflexota bacterium
GATGGGATGGTTTTCGATCTGGAGGAAGACCCGCTTGGGCGTATCTGGGCGATCACTGGCGCTGGTGCGACTTACTTTGACGCTCAACGCTGGCGGCAGCCGGCAACCTTACACCAGCTTGGCGCAACGTCGATTGGGGTGCTGAAGACAGACGAATTGGGTATGTGGATTGGCACGGCTAAGGGACTTGCCTATTTTCGCTTTGATGACGAATCGATGACGTTGGTGCAACCGCTGGCAGGGCGCTCTATCAACGCCATCGAGCTTGACTCGCTGAGCCGCCTCTGGGTAGCCGATGCCGAGGGGGCAATCTGGCGACGAGATGTCGACGGCGCCTGGAAGCCTGTCGGCGGTCTGGATGGGGTCACTGCGCCTGTGACCGCATTCCACCCAGAATCAGAACCTTCCGGAGCGATGCTTGCAGCATTCAAGGGCTACGGGGTTTATCGGACGCGTGGTGTAGGCTGGGAAGCGGTCGACAAAAACCGCCGTGTGAGCTCAGATCGAATCTTTGCCGTGTTGGAGGATGCCACGTCGATTTGGGTTGGCAGTGAAGCAGGTCTCATCCACCTCGATCCATACGGCAGTGTGCTCTACGATGCGCAAGATGGCTTGGCGCCTGGTGCAATCCGCGCCATTGCGCAAGACATGGCCGGCGCCTATTGGTTCGGTGGCGACCGCGGTATCTTTTATTACGTCCCGGAACGGGGTCGGCCGTGG
>DMDA01000089.1:1616-3842 GCA_003451595.1 Chloroflexota bacterium
GGCGATTTGCAGACTACGACAAGCAGGCTGCGTCCGTTCGTGCGCGTGGTCAACGGCGAAGAGGCTGGACCGTGGCAGCCCATTGCGTCAGGCGTTTTTCGGACCACATTCCCCACGGCTGGCGACTTTACCCTGGAGTATATGGTGCGCGACCAGGCGCTCAATTATTCCTCGATCCATGCCGTGGAGGTGAGGGCGGCGCCAGCGCGTGAGTACCTGGTTGTGCCACTGCTTGGAAAAGTCGAGCATCGTATCTTTCAGCTTCTCGTCGTCTTTGCCTTCCTGGCCGTGATCGGCTTCGGCTATGTGAGTCTGGAAATCGTGCAACATCGCCGGCGCGTCAACGATGCCGTTGCGCGTGGCTACAACCCCTATATTAGCGGCGAGCCAGTGCGCCGCGAGGACATGTTTTTTGGTCGCCACGAACTGCTGCAACGCATTGTTTCCACACTCCACAACAACAGCATCATGATTCATGGGGAGCGGCGCATTGGTAAAACCACGCTGCTCTACCAGCTGGCCAATACGCTGCGTCAGATCGATGACCTGGAATACTGGTTTGTGGCGCTTTACATCGATCTCGAAGGCACAAGCGAGGAAACCTTCTTCCATTTTCTGATGGATGAGATTGTCCAACATGTACGTGCGCTCGAAAAAGTTGACGAGGCGCAACATCAGTTGCTCGATGGGTTGGTTTTTCACATGACTTTGGCGTCAGAATACACCGATCGCGCATTTAGCCGTGACCTGCGGCAGGTAGTCCAGCTGCTGGAGGACTACAGCGTCAGGCATTGTGGTGGTCGACAGGTGCGCCTGATTCTGTTGATGGACGAAATGGACACATTGAGTCGCTACAATCATCTAATTCAACAGCAACTGCGCCGCATCTTTATGCGCGAATTTGCGGCCTCGGTCGGCGCGGTTGTGGCGGGTATCGAAATCAACAAGGAGTGGGAACGCGTCGAAAGCCCTTGGTTCAACCTTTTCAACGAGATCGCCATGCAGCCTTTCAGTCGCGAAGATGCCATTCAATTGCTGGTTGAGCCGGTGCGCGGCTACTACATTTTTGAGCCGGACGTCATCGATTTCATTTTGCAACAAAGCGACGGTCGGCCACATCGCATTCAGCAATATGCGTTGGAGGCTGTCAACGAAATGCTGCGTCATAAGCGACGCCGCATCACGATGCACGACGTGTTGACTGCACACGCCATTATTCAGTGGGATAGCCAGGCGGGCACAGCGCAAAGCGGCGCTTCAGCACCGGAGACGCTGCCGTTGACTGCCCCATCCCCTGGACCAGTTTGACGCACCGCCGTCACCACGTAGCGTGTAAAGGAGGAGGGTCATGCGTATTCCCTACATTGTTGGGCGCTGGGTCAGTGCTCATCACCACTACGGGCGACAACGCTTGTTTGCCTATTTGCTCGACACACCCGACACGGCTATCTGGGTTGTCGGCGCCCGGCGTATGGGCAAGACCTCGCTTCTGCGTCAGTTGGAGTTGCTGACCAGCCAACCCGACAGCGAGCTGACGCCGCTTGTCTGGGACTTGCAGGGCTGCGAGACAAGCGGTGACCTCTCCGCCGAACTCTATCTGGCGCTGGAAGATGTGAGCGAACGCTTCGTTGCATTGGGCGTCAATGTCCGTGACCTGGAAGGTCTCGACGCGTTGATGATTTTGCGCCGCCTAACGCGGACCCTCTCCAGCCAGGGGCGCAGGCTGCTCCTGCTGATCGATGAGGCTGAGGCGCTCATCAACGTTGCCCGCACCGAAGCGGCCTGGCTGGCGAGGCTGCGGCGCGCGTTGCAAGATCCGCAGCAAAAGACAATCATCGCCTCCACAAAACTACTGGTTCAGCTCAACGAGTTGACGACGGACTGGCCGACCAGCCCATTCTTGTTTGGCTTCAACCTTGTCAATCTCTGGAGCCTGGATCAGGAAGCAGCAGTGGCCTTGATCGAGCAGCGACAAGCAGAACGTCAGGTCTATGTTGATGCTACCGTGCGCGAGGAGATTCTGCTGCACACGAACCGGCACCCGTATTTGCTCCAGTTTCTTTGTCAACGCCTCTACTGCGAAGACGAGGCCGGGCAGGGCTATCTGCGGCCTCCCGTTGACGCTGACCTTGATCCTGATCACCTGCTGGCCAGCTTTTTCCTGATCGACTTTCAGCACCTGACGCGGCTAGAACGGCGCATCCTGCTCGCCATCGCCCGACGCAC
>DMDA01000089.1:4054-5816 GCA_003451595.1 Chloroflexota bacterium
GTTCCTCTGGGGACTGGAAAAACTGGGACATGTGCGCCAACTGTACGGGCAGTTGACCGTCGGCAGCGAGTTTCAACGGCGGTGGATGCAGGAAGAGTGGGAGCGCCTGGTGCAGATGACGGAAACGCTGGTCGCCGAGGAGAGCATCGAGCAGTTGCTACAAATTGGGCGGACGCTCGAACCCGCCAGCTTTCGCGCCGAGATCACACGGATCGAACAAGAGTATGACAACGTGCGCCGCCGGCTGAACAGCAGCACCAACGGCCAACGCGCTGATCTGTTGAGCGAACTTGACCGACTTAACCGCTTGTTGCTGACAGCGCGCACCGACTACGAGCAAGCGCTGGCGCGGCAACGTCATTGAAGCGGCTACCTGGTGGACTGCGCTCCTCTGCTCTTCTCGTCTGCGCTTGCCGAATCTCAAACCCTCAGCGCACCCCGAAACCCTCTGGCGGCATAATATGACTGCGCGCCGTTGTGGTAGATAAAGACGTGATCATAGCGACGATCGCCAAAGATGGCGCCGCCAAGTTTTCTGATCGCAGTGGGCGTCTGTAGCCAGCTCGATGTTTTGGTGTCGAACTCACCCAACGTCTGCAATTCGCGATATTGCGCTTCGGTTAGCAGCTCGATGCCCAGCGCTGCCGCCATATCAACCGCGTTGTGTTCGGGGCGGTTCTCTTTTCTAGACATTTGTCCGGCGCGATCGTAGCAGATGTTGCGTCGCCCGCTTGGGCTTTCCGCAGCACAGTCGTAGAAGATGTACGCACCAGTCGCCTGCTCATAGCCGACGACATCTGGTTCGCCGCCGGTGCTTTCCATCGCGTGCAGCGACCACAGTTTTTCAGGGTTTGCTTCCAGGCGCGCCTGCACATCGGCCCATCTCAACCCAGGGTGGCGGTGCATGTGTTGCTCGAAGCGAGCTTTTAGGCTGTGGAGCAGCGCTTCGCGTTGTTCCGATGACAATGTCTGGACAGTTTCAAAATCTTGCATCGTGATTCTCCTGATTCAGGTCACGCCGCTGATGCTGCAGGCAACTCCAACGTAACAGTCGTACCGACCCCAACTTCGCTCTCGATGCGAATGCGCCCTTGATGTAGCTCAATCAGTTGTTTGACGATAGCCATCCCCAACCCTGTGCCGGGAATGTCTTGCACATTGGCGCCGCGATGAAATGGCTCGAAAATCTGGCGTAAATCGGATGGCTCGATGCCGATGCCGTGATCCGTCACGCTCAGTTGCACATCTGCAGCGGTTGTAGCCAGCGTAACCTCAACCGGCATGGCGTTGAGCGTATATTTTCGGGCATTGGCAATAATATTGTGGATGATGCGTTGGAGTAGCACTGGATCGCCTTGCACCCAGACTGGGGCTGGCGGCGGCTCATAGCAGACCGATGGCGCGTCGGATGGCGCGAGCTGGAGTTGCCGGATCACGTCGCGGCAAAGTTCGGCAAGGTTAAGTCGCACGGGACGAAAGGCAACTGCGCCAGATTGGATGCGCGATAATTCCAGCAGACTCCGAACGATTTCGTTCAAGCCGGTCACCTGCGCCTCTATCACAGCCAGCCGACGATCAACTATTTCCGGCGGCTGGCGACGCCACATCTGCTGGAGCAATTCGACATTGGCGAGGATGACGCTCAGGGGGTTGCGGAACTCATGCGCAGCCATGGCGACGAAGCGCGATTTCATCTCGCTGAGTTCCTGTTCGCGATGCAGCGCTACACGTAGCATCGCTTCCGCCTGTTTGCGTTCGGTGA
>DMDA01000089.1:6025-7507 GCA_003451595.1 Chloroflexota bacterium
CTGCAAATGTTCAATCTGTTTGATCACTTCCCAAAATTGCTCGCGTTGCTCAGGAATGACCATCTCCTGGAGGAACTGTGGGGCAGGCGGTTCTGCAACGGGTTCAAGGCCGGCGATGCGATAAAGTTCCTCCGACCATTCCACTTGCTGCGTCGAGGGATCGACCACCCAACTACCCAGGTGAGCAATGCGCTGTGCGCTGCGCAACAGTGACTGGCGCAGTTCCAGCGCCGCCCTGGCCTGCTCCAACTCGGCCGTGCGTTGGGCCACGAGCTTCGTCAGCACCTGATTCTGAAAGACGTTGCTGAGCGCCAGCCCAGCGTAACGGCAGAACAGCTGCACGCGCATCACATCGTTGGGGGTGAAATGTCCCGGTGCGCTGCTGTCAATTGCAAGCAGGCCGAGCACTTGGCCGTGTACAACGATCGGGGCGCCGATGCTGGCGCGAATCCATTCGGTGCCGGGGATCACCACCCAGTTGGGATCCTGGAGAGCATCTTCCACCAGATATGCTTCACCGGATTGGATGATGGCGGCGAAGTGTGATTGTGTCAACGGAACCAGGTGATCCTTGACGCGATCGATCACCTCCGCTGCAAATCCACGTGCATAGGCGATGCGCGCCTGGTTCTGCTCAAAGAGTATGATCGTAGCAGCGTCGTAGGGCGCTACGCTGGCGAGCGAATCCAGAATCTGCTCCATGACGGCGTCGACGCCAGGAGAACTGGTCAGCGCGATCAGGCTTTCCCGTAGCGCAGCGGCCAACGCAATTTCTCTACTCTGCCACTCCATGTCGTCGCCCCCGAAGGTTGGTGCGACAGCTTGTCCGGTCAACGCAGCGGGAGAAGGCGTCTGGGGCGATGACCAGACCGGCGATGGATCGGAAAAATCTGGTGCTTGCATGGTTTTCTGACCGAACTTTCATCGGTAATGTTTGTGCATAGATTGTCCCATATCTCTGGCATTTTCACCAACGTGATTGATCGATTGTCAGATGGTTGCATGTCTGTTGCAAGGAGGTTGTTGGTCGGTCACCGCCCCTGGTGTGACGACGCATCATGTATACAGCATGATGGCAAGCGTGCAGCACAGCGCAGAACCCACACGCGCAATTGCAAAGGAGCGGAGTTCGGCCAGGCAGCAGGGTCTGCCGGACTCCGCTCCTTTGCAATTATGCCGCGTCTATTCTGCCGGCGGCGCCCCCGCCACGACCACGCCGTCCACCTCCGCCCACACCGCGTGGGTGGCGGCATCGTAGCGGAAGGTTACTTCGGCGTCGGCGGCTAACGCCAGCGGGATGTTGGCGCCGCCAGGCTCGCCATTGAGACCGTAGTTCTCGTCCCACGACCCGTTGATCGCAGCCTTGAACTCGTAGTCGCTGGCAGGCAACTCGGCAACGAGCGACCAGACGCCCAACCCCTCGCCCGTGGCCTGCACCGCCGGATCGTCGGGCGCCCAGTCATTGCCGCCCAGCGCCGACCC
>DMDA01000089.1:7705-8091 GCA_003451595.1 Chloroflexota bacterium
TCGCGGCGCGCAGCCAGCACCGGATGCACTTCCAGCCCCATGCCCGCCAGCACGTCGTCGGTGAAGGTGATTGCGTCTGGTTGGGCGTTGAAGAGCACGACCGCCAGCTCGTGGTCAGCGTCCACGTCATCCTCACCCTCGCCGATGTCGGCGATGCTCATCACGATCAAGCCGGGGATGGCGTCTGGCCCGACATTGTGGAAGTGCAGCATCTTCAGCACCTGGTCGTCAGTGTGCAGGCGGAAGAGCGGCGAGCTATAGCGAATTTGCAGGAAGTCGGTGAAGTTGGCGATGGTCGCCTGGATCAGCTCCTCGCCGGGCTGCAGATCGGTGTTCGCCAACAGCGGCTGCATGATGGGCCAGTCGTTCTCGTTCTTTTCGGCGAC
>DMDA01000089.1:8308-10062 GCA_003451595.1 Chloroflexota bacterium
CCCGAATTGTAGGAGTCGCGGTCGAAGCTCTTGGAGCGCAGCATCTCCGTGCCGGCCTGCTGGAAGGGGACGCCCTGGCTCAGCAGCACGATGGCGTGCCCAAGCTGCGCCATCTGTGCGCGGTCGGCGATGGTGGCGTCGGCGGGCGCGGCAAGCTGCACCACATCGAAGAGCGTCTGGTTGTCGTGTTTATCGGCGTAGACGATGTTCTCCTGTGGATCCAGCGTGTAGCCCACCGGTGCGCCGTTATAGTCGATCTCGGCGCCGAGCAAGGCATAGCCGCGATGGTCGAGCAGCAGATAGTCCTTGAGGTTGCCCGCCAACCCGACTTTGATCCAGTCGGTGAGCAAGCCGAGACGCGCGGCGGCTTGCTCGCCGCCGCCCCAGTCGTAGTCGTTGGGCTGAACGCTCAAACCGGAGATGAAGCCCTGGCGTTTGAGATTCTCGCCGTTATCGAACGGCCCGACGCCGCGCACCGCATCGCGCAGGCGGTCGTTGAAGGTGCCGATGCCGACGCCGCCCAGGTTGAGCTGCGTGGCGTTGACCCCGCGTGCGTTGTTGGCGACCTCGCCGAAGTTCCAGCCTTCGCCGTAGACGTAGATGCTGGCGCCGTCCACGCCGTCGTTCTCCAGCGTCAACCCGTCCAGCATCTCACGCACGGCGATCATGTCGTCGACCATGTGGTGACCCATTAAGTCGAAGCGGAAGGCGTCGATCTTGTACTCGGTCGCCCACACTTTCAGCGCGTCGAGCATGAGCTTGCGCATCATGTTGTGCTCGGTGGCGGTGTTCTGGCAGCAGGTGCTGGTCTCGACAAAGCCGTCGGCGCTGAGGCGATGATAGTAGCCGGGCACAATGCGGTCGAGCACCGACTTCTCGTTTTGCCCGCTGGCGTTGGTGTGGTTGAAGACCACGTCGGCCACCACGCGCAGCCCCATTTCATTGAGCGCCTGCACCATCTGGCGATATTCCAGGATGCGCGCTGGCCCGTCCGGGTTGGTGGCATAGGCGCCTTCGGGCGCAAAGTAGTGGAAAGGATCGTAGCCCCAGTTGAAGGGATCGACGTCCTTTGTCTCAGCGATCAGCGCCTGCTGCTCCTCGGAATCCGGCGGCAGCGCGGCGAGGGCGGCGGGATCGGGTGTCTCCCAGTTCGTCTTGTCCTCGTCGATGGTGGCAATGTCGAAGGTGGGCAGCAAGTGCAGATGCGTCAGCCCGGCGTCCGCCAGCGCCTGAAGATGCTGCATCCCGGCGGTTGCCGGGTCGGTGAAGGCGAGATAGGTTCCGCGCAGCTCAGCGGGCACGCTTGCGTCGAGCGCGCTGAAGTCGCGCAGGTGCAGTTCCCAGACGGTGATATCTTCCGGCGCCGCCAGTTCTGGCTTGGCCAGGTCGTCCCACCCCTCCGGCTTGAGCGCCGGATCGGCGAGATCGACGATCTGGCTGCGCGTGCCGTTCATCGAGAGGCTGAGCGAGTACGGGTCGGTCACCAGGTTCTTCTCGACCTTGCCGGTGGCGGGAACCATCACGTTGACTTCGTAGAGATAATACTTGTCTTTCCACTCCGGCGCGCCGGCGAGCGTCCACACGCCGTTCTCGTTCTTCATGGTGAGGGTCTCAGTCGGCTCCGGCGTCGTGCTGTCGTCGAAGAGCAGCAGGCGCACACGCTTGGCGGTTGGCGCCCACAGCCGCAGCGTCGGCGTCCCGTCTTCCCACGTCACGCCCAGCGGCCCGTCGTAGGTGTAGAGTTCATCAATCAC
>DMDA01000089.1:10331-10818 GCA_003451595.1 Chloroflexota bacterium
CCGGCTTCGTCCAGCGTGAGCAGCGTGCTGGTGACGCCATTGCCCAGGATGCCCTCTAGCGTCAACTGCATCCCACCGCTGGAGGCGTCGAAGAGACTGAAGACCGCATCTTCGGGCACGTTGTCGGCGGGGTAGGCGATGGTGTCGCGCGTCACCCAGTGTGCGCGCAGCTTGTTGAGATCGCCGACCGGGCGGGCGTTGGGATCGGGCTGTTCGGTGTAGACGAGCAGGTCGCCAGAGATCACCCACGCTGCCTTGGCCTGCGTCAGGTCAAGGAACATATCGGGGCCGGGGTCTTTCTCATCACCTTTGTGAACGATGAAGCCCAGCCGGGTGGCGTCCGGCTTGATCGGCACTTCCCAGAAGATGCCGAAATCATCCTCACCAGTCGGCTCCAGTGGCTTTGACCACTCCACCGTGACGGCGGCGCCATCCCAGGCGTGGAGACCCCAGCCGGCATAGTCGCCGTCGGGACGGAAGTAGTGGA
>DMDA01000089.1:11072-11533 GCA_003451595.1 Chloroflexota bacterium
CAGTAGCAATAGGAAGGTGGTCAAGAAACGAGTTGACTTGTAAAGCGAAGACATGTGTGCACCTTTCTTGTGTTCGGGTAGTGGAGACAATTGCGTCAACGCCGCGCGTTGACTGGGTGCATCGTGGACCGATGCGACGACCGGGAGCAACGCTGCTATTGTACCGTCTATGCGTCAGCTTCGCCTAGTTCGATTTTGGTCCGAGCCGTGCTACAATTCGCCGCCATGACAACTCTTTGGACACCGATTGCCCAACGTATCGTCGCCGGACTTGGCGTGCAGCCCGGCGAGCTGATCCAGGTGCGCGACCACATCGACCGGCCCGACGTCATCTACGAAGTGCTGCTGGCAGTGGATCGCGCTGGCGCTACGCCGCTGCTCGACCATCAGTCACCTGCCTATCTCAACCGTTGGCTGGCGGAGGCGACTCCCGACGCCATTGTGCAGAGCAGTCGTCATCG
>DMDA01000089.1:11739-12754 GCA_003451595.1 Chloroflexota bacterium
CTGGATGCCAGCCTGACGCAAATCGAGGAGACGCGGCGGCTGCCGATCATGGTCGTGGCGGCCCCCAATGCGCAACGCGCCGCAAAATTGGGGATGACACTGACGAATCTGGAAGCGCACGTCCTGCCAGCGTTGCAGATGGATATTGATGCCAGCCGCGCCATCATCGCACAGGCGCAGCGCGCAGTGGCTGGCGAGCACATCGTCATCGGCACCGGTGCTGGCTGCAAGCTTCACCTGGCGCGCGGCGAGCGCATCTGGCATGGCGATGACGGCGTGATCGATGACGAAGATCGCCGCCGCCAGACGATTGTCAGCAATCTGCCCGCCGGCTCGATCTATACGACGGTGCTCGAAACACAGACGTACGGCAGCCTCTACTTGCCGAGCGCACCGGAAGCCAGCGAGGTGGTGCTGCACTTCGAGGCGGGGCGCATTGTTGACATCGAAGCTGCGCACGGCGCCGACGCGCTGGCTCGCTGGCTGGACAGTCACACCGGCGAGCCGCGCCGCATCAGCCACATCGGCGTCGGGCTGAACCCGCATCTGCGCACGCCGATCGGTTGGACGCTGGTGGATGAGCATATCGCCGGTGCGCTCTTCCTGGCGTTGGGTGAGAATCGCTACATGGGTGGGGAGAACGCATCGTCGCTCAACCATGACTTCGCCCTGTTCGGCGCGTCGTTATGGGTGGATGCGCGTTTGGTTGTGGAGCAGGGTGTGTTGCAGATCGCCGGCGGGCGCACATGAACGGGCAAGATAAAGACGTCGATCTGGCGCAGGTGTATGCGGATCTCTGGCGTTCGGCGCGCGCCGCCTTTCTGGGCAACGCTGGTCAGATCGACCCGCTGTTACAGCGTGGCGCGCCTGACGCTCGCCGCGGGCTGACCGTCATCTTCCGGCCGCAACCAGTAGTGGCGGCGCAGGTGGCGGCATGGCTGGCGCAGGTGGCCACCGATGCACCAGCCCAGTATGTCTACACGTCGGAGCAACTTCACGTCACCGTGCTGTCGCT
>DMDA01000089.1:13004-15236 GCA_003451595.1 Chloroflexota bacterium
CTGGCGGCAATCCCGCCCTTTGCCGTCGCCTTGCGCGGTGTCACCGCCTCGCCTTCCACCGTAATGGTGCAGGGCTTTCCTTGCGACAACACGCTGGAGCATGTTCGCACCGCCCTGCGCACTGCGATCGCTGCAGTGGGGCTGGGCAGCGATCTGGATCGTCGCTATCGCCTGGTGACAGCGCATCTTTCGGCGCTGCGCCTGCGCGCGCCACTGACCGATCCGGCCTGTTTTGTGGCGCACCTCGAACGGGCGCGTAACCTCGATTTCGGCGTGACGCTGGTCGACGAGTTGCTGCTGGTCGCTAATGACTGGTATATGACGCCTGGCGTCGTCGAAGTGCTGCGCCGTTACCCACTCACTTCGACGCAGCCGGTTTCTGCCATCACGCGGCGTAATGCCTTGACAGCGTAGGCCATGCCTTCCGGCCCGCTGAAGCCGCTGCTGTGGCCGGCAAGCGCCAGGTGCGGCTCCAACGCCAGGAAGCCTTGATAGCCCGCAGCGCGCAGGTTGCGCAGCAATTCCGGCACCTGACCGTCACCCTCACCTGCTGCGCATACGGTGGCGTCGGCCAGGAACGCATCCTTGATGTGGACATAGCCGATGGCGTCGCCCAGGAGCGGCCAACCCCGTTCTGTCACCTGGTGCTCACCGACCTGCACGAAGTTGGCCGGGTCCCACACAAAGGTGACGTTGGGGCGGTTGAGCAGGCGCAGGATGGCGGCGCAGCGAGCTACGGTGTCGCCGACAATCTCCTTCTCGTTTTCCAGCATCAACGTATAGCCGTGACGGGCGGCATGGTCGGCCAGTTGCGCCAGGCGCTCAGCCGCGCTTTCCACATACTCGTCATAACGCGTGTTGGTCGATATATCAGGTGGATAGTAGGAGAAGACGCGCAGTCGTTGCGTGCCGACGATCTCTGCCGTGCGCATGATGCGGTCCAGCTTGCGCAACTCCTCCGCCATTGGCGCCGTGATCGGCGACTTGCCGAGGGGGCTGCCGATGGCGCTGACGCGAATCCCGCGATGGGCGCACAGCCCGGCCACTTTATCCGCCTCGTCGTCGTCGAGGTCGAGCACATTCTTGCCCCATGCCGTGCGCAACTCCAGGTAGCCGATCCGGAGGTCGACCAGTACGTCCAGTTGATCGTGTAGTTTGACTGCGATCTCGTCGCCAAACGCACTGAGGGTGAAAATTGCTTCAGTCATGAAAATATCCTTTCCTGCCTAGCAACCGTCTTGGTCATCGTAGGTTCGGCTTCCAGCCGGGCGCGTTCAACAAGCTGGTACTGTCACGCCAGAGGCAATGACCTGCGGCTGGCACGTCGCCCTGCAGGCGGCTGCACTGATTGCCGGATTGTTTTGTAAATCTTTATCATCACACCTGGCGCGACTCGGCCTGCAACGCCGCCAGTAATTGAGCATAGGCTGTGCGGTCAATAGGGAAATCGACCGGCGCATCGGTGCGGCTCGACAGCGTGATCGCGTTGGCGACTTCCAGCGACATGCGTGCGGATTCGCCATCCGCCAAGAGCTGCGCACCCTCGCGAATGGCGGCGTAGACGTTGGTGTAGATGTCATTGTGACTACCGGTCATGGCGGGCAGCGGCGTCTCCACTGATTGCTGGCGCGGCCCACTGTAGATTTCCTCGGTGGTGGGAAAGAATTCGCGCAAGTCCTGGTCGAAGCGGTCGAAGCGCAGTCCTCCAGCCACGATCTCCAGGCGACCGGCGGTGCCCAGAATCTCTATTCGCTCCGGCTGACCGGACTCGGCTGTGCTCACGTGCAGCGAGCCGATGGCGCCGTTCGGCCACTCGAACATCGCCTGCACGGTGTCCTCGGTTTCAATGGGGTGGAGCGTGGTGCGCGCCCAGGCGACTAGACGCCTGGGCAACCCGATCAGGTGACAGATCAGATCGAGGTTGTGCGGCGACTGGTTGAGCAGAACGCCGCCACCTTCACCATTCCAGGTGCCGCGCCAGGTGGACATGCGGAAGTATTTGTGCGAGCGCGGCCAGACGACAACCATGTTGATGTGTTGAAGGACACCCAGCGCACCGTTTTGAATCAAGTCGTAGGCGGCGCGCACTTCCGGCCGCGCTCGATGCTGGAAGTTGACTGCCAGGAGGCGCCCTGTCCGTCGCGCCGTCTCGATCATGGCGTCAGCATCGGCGACCTGGATCGCCATTGGCTTCTCGACGAGCACGTGCGCGCCTGTCTCCATCGCCTCGAT
>DMDA01000089.1:15380-19204 GCA_003451595.1 Chloroflexota bacterium
GCCTGGGGATCGATGTCCGCCATGCCGACAAGCTGAAAACGGGCAGGGTCGGCGGCTTTTTCATGGAGCGGGTAGATGCTGGCGCCGTTGCCAACAAAGACGGTGCGCAGCGGCTGGGTTGGTTGGATGCGTTCGGTCATTTGCTTTCCTCAAACGAAGTTGTGTGGCGGTGACAACCACTTCCCAAAGCGGCTGTCGCCTGAAGGTCATTGCGCCGCGTTGTACACGCGACGTAGAAATGTCAGATTTTCGCGTAATGCAGTGCGGGAGTCATATGCCTGGCTAAAGTCCTCGACGACGACCCAGCCGTCATAGCCAACACTGCGCAGCGCGGCAAAGAGAGCAGCAAAGTCGACGACGCCGTCCTGGAGTGGCGCCCAGCGCGCACGCCAGACGCCGCCGATGGCCGGTCGGTCGTAGGCCGCATTTTTGACGTGGACATGCGCCAAGTACGGACCTAACGTCTCCAGCCCGCGCCGATAATCTTCATAGCCTTCGAAGACCATGTTGCCGCAGTCGTGTATCACACCGATGCACGTAGGATCAAGGCCATCGACCAGATGCCGCGCGGCTGAGGCGCTGGCTGCGATCGTGCCGTGATGCATCTCGATCAGCGCCTTGACGTGATGGCGCCGACTCAAAGTCTCGACCTCCTGCAGAAATGCGCGGCTTTGTGTAAAGAGGGCGTCCACGTTGCCAGGCTGGTCGTTACGCGCAACGCCCACGCGCACGGCAGGCGCGCCTGCCGTCACCGCCAGCTGCATGGCGTTCGCGACTGCCGGCAGGTCACCCACTACGATGTACGTGCCGAGGTTGGGGATCGCCAGCCCAGCGTCAGCCGCCAGCGCCCGCCCACGTTGGGCGTCTGCTGGCGTCGGCGCCAGTGTGCAGAGATTGTTGCCCCAGAATGATGGTGGGTCATTGCGCACGTTGGCTGGCACAGTCGCGACGCGCCATTCGACGCCGTCGTAACCTGTCGCGCGCAGCGCTGCAACCGCTGCTTCCGGCGTCAGATCAGGCAACATCACGGTAAACACACCGAATTTCACAGTTGCAGTTCCTTTCAATCATCAAGCAGTTGAGCTGCTTGAAGGAGCGAATCGGGCAAGTGCGCGTGCCGCGTTGCGTCCGCCATCGCCAGCTGTACCTGAGCCTGCCACAATCGGTCATGCCACGCGGTCGCGCAGGCGGAACCAGGTCGAAACGAGCGGCAGGTAAAGCTGATCGTAGGGCGTAAATGGGTAGCGTGGATGGCTGATCTGCGCAAACAAGGTCGTGGTGCGCTGTCCGGCCAGCATTTCGCCCACCTCCTTGCCCAGGTAGCTGGCAACCGCGACGCCGTGCCCGGCGTAGCCATAGGCGTAGTGAATGCCCTGCACTCGCCCGGCGTGCGGCATCAGGTCGAAGGCGGCGCCCAGCTTCCCCGTCCACGAATGTGTGATTGGTGCGCCCGCCAGCTGCGGAAAGACCTCGATCATGCGCGCCTGCATCTGCCGTGCGCTGGTGACCAGGTCAACGGTGGTGGACAGATCATGCCGTCCCCCAAAGAGCATACGACCATCGGCAGTCAGGCGGAAGTAATTGAGAAAGTTTTTGCTATCGTAGAACATGCGCCCGCGCGGGCTGAGTTCTTGTTGCAATGCTGGGGGCAGCGGCGCAGTCGTGATGATGTAGCTGCCAAGCGGAAAGATGCCGCGCCGCAGCGGTTTGACCACGTTCGTCGTGTAGCCGTTGGTGGCGACCAGCACCTCGCGCGCGTTCAGCGCCCCTTTGCTGGTGTAGAGCAGAAACCCTGGTCGCGTGCGCTTGATTCCCGTGACTTCGGCTTGCTCGACAAGGAGCGCGCCACGTCGCGCTGCCGCCTGCGCCAGCCCAAACACATAGCGCGCCGGGTGCAGCGCTGCGCTATTGCGGTCGCCCAGCCCACCAAAATAGGCGTCGGTGCCTACCTCATAACGCAAGTCGGCTTTGTCCACCACCCACAGATCATCGTAGCCCAACGCATCGCGGAACCAGCGCACCTCCGCCGCGAAACGGTCGAAGTGACTCGGCTTGAACGCCAACACCACATGTCCCGTGCGCGCAAAGTGGCAGTCGATTCCCTCCTCAGCGATGGTGCGTTCGACGTAATCGACCGATGCCAGCGCCCACTGCCAGAGCGCCCGTCCCATCTCAGCGCCGTAGCGTTTGAAGACGACCGGCATCTCTTCCTTTAGGCCAGTCAGCGCCATCCCGCCGTTGCGGCTGCTGGCGCCCCAGCCGATGGTCGCCTGCTCCAACACTGCCACCGACGCCCCAGCCTTGCGCAGCGCGATTGCAGCATGCAGCCCGGTGTAGCCGCTGCCGATCACGGCAACGTCGATGGTTTCTGGCAGCTCGCTGACGGCCAGGTCGGCAGGGCGCGGGTAATCTTCAGTCCAGAATACGGTGGTCTTCATGGTGGCGCTCACAGTGGCGAGTGAATCGAAACAACGACGCATAGACTTTACCCCATCCGCGCCAAAGGATCAAACCTGCGTTTCAAGTGGGG
Source organism: Chloroflexota bacterium (assembly GCA_003451595.1). Taxonomy (GTDB): domain Bacteria; phylum Chloroflexota; class Anaerolineae; order Caldilineales; family Caldilineaceae; genus Caldilinea. The sequence continues at coordinate 17,911 of DMDA01000089.1, forward strand.
GCTACTTCCCGTTGGAGGCAAAGTGCAGCTTGAAGTGCATCTTGTCGATCATCGCCTCTGGCGTGACATCATGGCCGATCGGAAGCGTCCGGGCGGAAGCCGAACCTACGATGACCACATTCGTTTGTGAGTCCCTATTCAACCTAATAGATAGCACAATCAAACATCGTACATCCGATATCTTCCCGGAAGCTCTGAGCTTCCGGGAAGATGAGCAAAGTCTATTTGTGTTGTCTATAAGGCTGTGCGTCCCGAACTCGAAATAAGCCCAGGCCTGGCCGAGGTTTGACGCTGACGCTATCTCACGCTAGGATGCAGGTTGATGTGTGCACCTTTACCTGAAGCGCGCTGAGGAACGCAGTGATTCCTGCATGACGACGACTCCTTCTCCGACCTCTTCTCCGCCTTCTGTTCCGCCCGGCTGCCTGTCATGGCTGCGGCGCCACCTGCCCGAAGTGCTGATCCTGACCCTGGCAGCGGTGACGCGCTTTTGGCAGCTGGATTATCATTCCTTCTGGTTCGACGAGGCGGTGAGTCTCGATTGGGCAGAGGATGGCCCCGACTTCATCTGGCAAAGCACCTTCCCCCTGCTCAAGGACAAACATCCGCCCGGCTACTATCTCCTGTTGCATGTCTGGCAAAATTTCTTGGATTTTTTTGGTCTGGCGCACAATGATGTGGCGTTGCGCGCATTGGGCGCGCTGCTAGGTGTGCTGACGGTGCTGGCGTTGCTCTTGCTGGCGCGACGGCTGAGCGGGCGCAGCACGGCGCGGCTGACCGGACTGCTGGCCGCGTTGGCGCCTGCGCTGGTTTGGTACAGCCAGGAATTGCGCATGTTCCAGCCTGCTACGACAGGGTTGGTGTGGGGCGCCTATTGCCTCCTGCGCGGCTGGCAGGGTGAACACCGGTGGGCGCGCCTGGGTTGGTGGCTAGGCATGATCGGCGCCTTGACCTTTGCGCTCTACAGCTACCTCTTCAGCGCCCTGGCGTTGCCCGCCGCCGGGTTGAGTCTTCTGGGACTTTGGGTAAATGCGAAATTAGAGGCTGGAGATTGGAGATTGGGGTTGCCAACTCATCCAGGTGTCCACCCCTCGACAAAGCCGACATCCACTCAATCTCCAATCTCTAATCTCCCAATCTCCAATCTCCCAATCTCCAATCTCCCAATCTCCCAATCTCCCAATCCCTCAACCTCTCAAAGCCTGAATCTCCGCCTCGTTGAAGGCGTTCTCGCCCTCTGCCTCACCGGCCTGATCTTTCTGCCGCTGGCGCGCAATGCCTGGCTGGTCAACGC
>DMDA01000089.1:19435-20465 GCA_003451595.1 Chloroflexota bacterium
ACGGAAGTGGTGACCGCTGTGATAGTGTTGTTTGCCATGCTAGTCGTGATTGGGCTGCTGTGGCCGTGGCCGCAACGCATGAACCGGACTGCGCCGGGCGTCGGGCTAGATCAGCTGTGGTTGCTATGGTGGATCGGCGCACCGTTGTTGATCGGCAACCTGCTGCTGGCGACGAGTGACACCGTTTTCAAGGAGGATCGCTACTTCTTGTTTCTAGCGCCCTTTGTTTTATGGGCGGCGGCGCGCGGTAGTGTGGCGCTAGGGGCATGGTGGCGCCCGGCAGGATGGGGACGCCTGGCAGGGTGGGGATTGGGCGGTGTGGCGGCATTGTTGCTAGCGGCGGCGCTGCCTGTGCTGTGGTCGCCAGCCATGTTGCGCGAGGATTGGCGCGCCGCCGCGCGCTATATTGCCGACTATCAACAGACCAGCCCACCATTGCCAGGCGCCATCTTCAGCCACGCCGATTATACCCACAAGGCGCTTAAGTGGTATCTGCGCCCGCTGGCCGATGACACGGTGGCGCCGCTCTATTTCCCTTACAGCGGCGTGTTGACGGGCGATGCTGGTGAGCAGATCGTTGCGCCGCCGGTGCGTGGGTTGGAGGCGGCAGGCGTAGCGACGTTGTGGTTGGTGCAAAGTCATTTGGACGGCGTCGACGACGCACGCGTTGTACAGAATTGGATCGGCGCCAACTATCCAGTCATCACCGAACAGTATCCTACTGGGATAGAGATCACCGGCTACGCCTTGCAACATCGTTTTGCAGCGCTGCCTGTGCTCGGTTCTAATGCGGTGAAGCTTGACGCCGAGCTGGCGCCCAATCTGAGGTTGCTAGCGTGTGAAATCATGACGCCAATGCTTGCGGCGACGGACACAAGGCTGCATCCGCCCAGTGGATGGGTGCATGTGCGGTTGTGGTGGCAGGCTGCCGGCGCCATCGCGCAAGATTATTTTCCCAGTGTGCAGCTGGTGGGGCCAGAAGGCGTGTGGGGTGAGCGCCTCTATCGTGACGGCGAGGTGCTGCGTCGCG
>DMDA01000089.1:20711-23084 GCA_003451595.1 Chloroflexota bacterium
GGCGTTGATGTGGGCGCCAGGGTCGAGTGCGGGCGCGTGGTGATCGAATGAGGTGGCGCTGGCGATGTGGCAATCGGTAACGCACTGTTTGCGTCGCATAGAGAGGAGCTCTGGATGGCAGAGGAAGTCAGGCCGCTGCGACTGGCGCGGCGCATAGTCTATGAGAACCCTTGGGTGTCGCTGTATGTGGATCGCGTGCGCTTTCCCGGTGGGCGATTGATCGAGGCGCATCATGTACTGCACTTTGACAAGGAGGCGGTGGCCTCTATCGTGGAAGATGGCGACGGCGGCGTGCTGCTGGTCGAGGCGTATCGCTACGTCGTCAACGCCATTCAATGGGAACTACCGGCTGGCAGCATTGATCTTGGCGAGTCGATCCTGGCGGCGGCGGCGCGCGAAGTCCGCGAGGAGAGCGGTTATCGCACCATCGACCATCGACTGGTCGCTAGCTTCGAGCCGATCAACGGCATCGGCGACAAGGTGCATCATCTGGTGCATTGCCGCGCGGTGGGTGAACCAGACAACTTTGACGAAAACGAGGTGCGAGCGGTGAAGTGGGTCAAGCGGGATGAGGCCCAGGCGATGGTTCGCAGCGGAGAGGTGCGGGATGGTTATACCCTGACTGGGCTGCTGTGGTGGCTGCTAGAGACGGCGCCACCTTTGGCGTCGTAGACTCATTCGTAGATGAGGTTTGCGAACGTATCTTTAGGGGACAACCGTGTTACACCGGGGGGATGCCCTACGTGAGGTGATTGTCACGGTCGCAGCGTGTGGCAGCAAGTTGCTTTTCCAGTTCAGCGATGCGCGCTCCCTGTGTGACGATCAACTCTGCCAGGAAGCCGACAAGAATCAAGAGTACGCTAAGGATGGCGAGTATGCCTGCAGCGATGAAGATCGGCCGTTGCTGCGTCTGGGCAAACGCGTACAGCAAGATCAGGTAGAGAAAGATCGCCGTGCTAAGCAACAGACCGACCAGTCCTATGCCGCCGAAGAAACGCATCGGCGCCTCGCTGAAGGTCAGCAGAAACTTGAGCACCAGCACATCAAGGAAACTCTTCGGGATGCGCTCCCAACCAAACTTGCTGCTGCCCGCCGGACGCGGTTGATAGAAGGTTGGAACCTCACCGACGCGGAAGCCATTGTGCACGGCGATCATTAGCAGGAAGCGATGCCAGTCACTGCGCAGCGGCGGGAAACTCGCCACCACTTCTCGACGCATCGCCTTGATCCAGTTGCCATCGTGTACGTGCACGCCGGCAATGCGATCCATCACCACGTTGTAGATTTTGCTGGCAAGGACTTTGCTATCGCGCCGTCCCTGTCGCCAACCTGCCGCCACATCCAGATCGTTGGCCTCCAGTGTCCGCACCAGCGTCGGCACATCGCGCAGCGGATCGGATTCCATGTCGGCGGGGATCAGGATCACGATCTCGCCCTGGCTGGCAGTGAACATCCGTTGCAGCGCGGCGGTCATGCCCCGGCTGCGGCGGTGGGTGAAGATGCGCAAATGGGGGTAACGCGTCTGTAGATCGGCGAGAACGGTCGCCGTGGCGTCGGTGCTGCCGTCGTTGACGACCAGCACTTCACCGGTGCGTCCCAGTTCATCGAATGCTTGAAAGGATCGTTCGACGACAGCAGCGATCGTCGCCTCCTCATTGCGCGCAGGCACCACCACCGAAATCGAGAACGCGGATTCAGAAGCCGCCATACTCAGTCACCAAAGAAAGCGCGGATCGTCGCGACGACGTACTCTTGCTGGGCGTCCGCCATCTCTGGATAGATGGGGAGGCTGAGACAAGTGTCGGCGACCTCCTCGGTGATCGGCAGCGCGCCGCGCCTGTAGCCCAAGTCAGCGTAAGCCGGTTGCAAGTGCAGCGGCGTTGGATAGTGAACACCTGCGCCGATGCCGTGCTGATTCAGATGGGTGAGCAGTGCGTCGCGCTGCTGCGTGCGAATAACGTACAAATGCCAGACCGGGTTAGCTTCCGGGTGCACGAAGGGGAGCACGATCTCACCTTCGAGGTCGGCCAACAGCGCTGTGTAGCGGGCTGCCAGGCGGCGACGCGCCGACGTCCACTCCTCCAGGCGTCGAAGTTTGACTGCCAGGATGGCGGCCTGCAAGGTGTCGATGCGTTCGCCAAAGCCTTTGATGTCGTGAAGATATTTGGAGTGGCGCCCGTGGTTGCGCAGCAGACTCACCATCTCGGCGACGCGGGCGTCATTGGTGGTGACAGCGCCGGCGTCGCCATAGGCGCCAAGATTCTTGCCAGGGTAAAAGCTGAAGCAGGCCGCGTGACCGAGCGTCCCCACACGTTGGCCGCGCCAGGTGGCGCCATGCGCCTGCGCCGCATCCTCGATTACGATAAGATTGTG
>DMDA01000089.1:23330-25525 GCA_003451595.1 Chloroflexota bacterium
CGGATCGATTTCAACAAAGACTGGGCGCGCCCCGACGGCGCTGATCGCTTCGGCTGTGGCAATGAATGTGTGCGCTGATGTGATCACCTCATCACCCGCACCAATGCCGTATGCGCGCAGTGTCAGTTCCAGCGCGGCAGTGCCACTGGCGACGCCGACGGCGAAACTTGCGTTGCAATACTCTGCAAAGCGCGCCTCGAACTCGCGCACATCCGGCCCCATGATGAAGGCGGAACGCGCAATGACTGACTGAATCGCAGCGTCAATCTCGGTACGAATTGCAACATATTGTGCATTGAGATCGACCAATGGAACCGATTGTTTCATGGCGGGTGCTTCTTCGTCTCAAAAAAAGACTGAGCGCTTGCGCTCAGTCACGGTGTGCATCGTGCAGACAGATTCATGCTTCGATTTTACCCCACCCTTACCGGTTGCCCAAAGCCCAGGGGCGTACGATGATGGGCTGTTGACGACGCGTCTTCATTGACCAGAGCTATACAAGTGGCTTACCACTGCACACACGCTATACACACAAAGACCGCCTCGCTCACCTCGACTACGGCGCCGAAGACATCACCAGTGACGCCGCCTAGCCGCCGCTGCGCCAGCCACAGCACGCCCAGCGCCGCCAGCACTGCGCCTCCCGCCGCTGCCAACACCGGTGCGTGCCACACACTCACGCCGCCGGTCAGCACCAACGGCAGCAGTGCGGCGAACGCCAGCCGCGGCGTATCGAGCACCGGCCCCAGACTGGCGCCCATTCCCTCCGGTCGCGCCGATGGTTGCCGCGCCGCTGCCAGGATCAGCCAGCGCGCCCAGATCGGCGCCAGCAACAGCGCCGGCCAGGTTGCGGTCAAGCTTGCCAGCGCCGCCGCCTTGAGCAGCAGCGTCAGCACAAGCACGGTCACACCGAACGCGCCCACGCGCGGGTCACGCATGATCTCCAGCCGCCGCTCACGGCGCACCGGCGGCAGCAGTCCGTCGCCGCAGTCGGCCAGCCCGTCGAGGTGAAGCGCGCCGGTGAGCGCCGCCCACAGCGCCACGACCAGCACTGCCGTCACCGCCGGGGGGAACAGCCAACCCAGCCCCCACGCCGCTCCCGCCAGCAACGCGCCGATCAGCAGCCCCACCACCGGAAACCAGACCCCGGCGCGGCGCAGCGCATCAGGCGGCAAGGTGTGGCTAGGAACTGGCAAGGTGGTCAGGAAACCGATGGCGCACCATACACTATCCATACGTTTCATCCTTCTCCAAAGTGCAAGATGCGCCGCCAACGCGATTCACTCCACAGAAGTTGCGCTGCTCGCCCATCTCTCCGAACGTTCTGATCTGCGGGAAAGGCATACACCGACAGAAAAATGACCCGACTGTGTGGCTGCTACTCAAGTGTGGCTCCAGCGTTTTTGTGATGTCATGATACGATGTATCATAACAAGAAATTGATTCCCTACCACAGTTAGCACTGAGCAACCATGATCGAATCCTCGAACCATTCGACACATGCAGGGGATGCCGCCGCGTTCTGGCTAGTCGGCGTCGATGTCGGCGGCACCACCGTCGCCACCGTGCTTCTGGATGAGACATTCCGCGCGCATGGCGAGTTGACCCTTCCGACCGACCTGTCCAGCCCTGACGCCACCATGCTGGGTATTGTCGCCGCCATCGAACAGACGTTGGCGTTGGCGCCCGACTCACCGCGCCGGCTGGCCGCCATCGGTCTGGGCATCCCTGGTCAGCAAGACCCGGTGCAGGGCATTGTGCGCATTGCCGTTAACCTGCACTGGTACGATTATCCGCTCGTCGCCCGGTTGACCGAACGCTTCGGCGTCCCCTGCGTCATTGAGAACGATGTGCGTGTGGCGACGCTGGGCGTCTATCGTTTCGACAACCCGGCGGGCGATCAGAATCTGGCTTACATGAGCATTGGCACTGGGTTGGCGACTGGTGTGATTCTGGAGGGTAAGTTGTTGCGCGGGCGGCATGGGCTGGCCGGTGAGTTTGGCCATATTATCATCGACCCAAACGGGCCACTGTGCAACTGCGGTGCACGCGGCTGTCTGGAAACGCTGGTCTCGGCGACGGCGGTCGTGCGGCGGGCGCGTGAAGCTGTCGCTGCCGGCGCCACCGGCGCGCTCGCCGCCATGCAACTCATCACAACGCGCGCAGTCTACGACGCTGCCGCCGCTGGCGATGAA
>DMDA01000075.1:0-16638 GCA_003451595.1 Chloroflexota bacterium
TCGTAGAAGTCAGTGCCTGACGGCGAGCCGATAATGCATCTCCTCAGTGCGGCGGCGGCGCTGTGTCTGAGTGCCTATCCGAATAACTGATGATATACTTTGTGCATGGTCAAGAAGAATGAACGAACTCGAAAACGAGCGGCAAACAACAAGACGACAACCAGCTTCCGAATCTCGGATGAATTGTGGGCGGTGCTGCAACCGCTGTTGCCAGTCCACGTGAATCGACATCGATTTGGCGGTGGGCGACCACGGAAGCCGGATCGGGTATGCGCAGATGGAATCTTCTACGTGTTACGCACCGGCTGCCAGTGGAAAGCGTTGGATGAAACAGGGATTTGTCCGGGTTCGACGGCACATGACCGCTTTCAAGAATGGGTGGAAGCAGGCGTGTTCCTCCGTTTATGGCAAGCAGGTGTGGAGCACTTTGACGAGTTGAAGGGGATCGAGTGGGACTGGATGAGTATGGACGGCGCAATGACCAAGGGGCCATTGGGCGGGGAAAAAAATCGGCCCCAATCCCACTGATCGCGGCAAAGCAGGCGTCAAACGTAGTCTGCTGACTGAGGGTCATGGCGTGCCACTCGGATTGAGCGTGGACGGCGCAAATCGCCACGACATGAAGCTTGTGCGTCCTACCCTGGAGAGTATTGTCGTCGAGCGCCCCATCCCGACGCCAGAAAACCCTCAGCATCTCTGTCTTGACAAAGGGTACGACTTTCAAGAGGTGCGTGATACCGTGGCCGAGTTCGGCTTCACGGCGCATATCCGGTCAAGAGGTGAGGAAGCACAAGAACTCAAGCGCGAAGCGGGTAAGCGCGCCCGTCGTTGGGTGGTGGAACGCACCCATAGTTGGATGAATCGCTTTCGCCGCATCCTGATCCGCTGGGAGAAAAAGCCTGAAAACTACCTTGCCTTGCTTCATTTCGTGTGTGCTCTTATCGCTTTCCGTGCTGCAGGCTTATTCGGATAGGCACTAAGCCCTGGGCCATTAGCCTCGGACAGTATCTTTTCCATTCCCACCTTAAGAATAGAGTGTTCGCCGCGCGTGCGGTAGAATGGGAATTCTATGGATTTCGGCGCGTTGTTTCATGAGTTCTGGAGTGCTGTGCAGACCGGCCGGTTGCCCGACCTGGGCTTCTGGAGCTATGTCATCTTGATGGCGCTGGTGTTTATCGAAGGTCCTGCCGCCACGTTGGTCGCAGCAACGATGGCCGCCAATGGTATTTTGCGCGCCGATCTGGTCTTCTTCTTCTCCATGCTCGCCAACTTTCTGGCCGATGTTTTTTGGTATGCGCTCGGCTATTTTGGCGGCGACCGCCGCATTCTGTTGAGAATTGGCTGGGTGCGTCGGCGCTGGTTCACGATCCGGCGCTTACAGCGCAGTATGCATGGGCGCGCAGCCAAAATTTATCTGCTCACCAAGCTGTCGATGGGCTTGATGACCATTCCGCTGCTGATTGCGTCCGGGCTGGCGCGCGTCCCCTGGTATCGCCTGGCAATTGTCAGCGTGGTGGTGGAGCCGCTCTGGAACGCGCTGCTGGTTCTGGCTGGGCTGCGTCTGGGTGAGTATGTGGCGCAGATGGAACGCAGTCTGCAAGTCATCGCCGTGGTGGGGACGATCGTCGTGCTCTTTGTTCTCCTCATCCTCTACCGCCGCATGTTTGCGCGGCTGGCGCAGCGCATGGGCGTTGAAATGAACGACGACGCCAATAAAACATCCAATAACACCCAGTAACACCCAATAATACGCAGTCACAGGTTGCTGATGTGGGGCGCTCTTGACGACAGAAGGTTCCTCCGCACCCCGTTGGGCGACAACGACTGAGATGCTACGTCCGCTCTTCGGCACGCACATCGGGTAGCAGGCGCGCTTTTTCCACAATAACCCAACTATTGAGACCACTCGTCTGGATACGGACGCGTGCGTCAGGGTGATTGAAGAGCGCCGCAATCTGCGCCGGGTCAAGAAAATGGCTGCGCATGAGCGCCAGCTTTTCGGCCAGGGCAAGCAACTTCACGGCAAAGGTGCGCACATCTGGCTCTTCAATCACGATGCGCCCGCCCGGTTGGAGTGTGCGCCAGAGTTCGCCTGCAGTGGCGCGCTGATCGATTACATGATGCAGGGCATCGACCATCACGATGCGGGCAAAGGCGCCGTCGGCAAAGGGCAACCGTTCGCTGTGCGCCGCAACCGGTTGGAGCGCTTCCTTTTGCTGCGCCTCCGCCAGCATCGGCAACGACAGGTCAGCCACCACGACAGGATGCGCGTGGCCGGCCATGAATTGCGCCACGCGCCCCGTGCCGCCACCAATGTCGAGCAGAGCGCCTTCGACCGGCAATGCTGCCAGCGTCATCAATTCCTGCGGCAGCCTGGGACGGATGAACGTCTCGTAGTACGGGGCGAGGAAGTCAAAATGGTCGAAGATTGGCATATTGCGCTCTTTATCGTGAGTATCCGGCGATTAACGCCAGGCCAAAATGACAGCGGCTCAGGCAAACGTTGCCCGAGCCGCTGTTGGTGTGAGCCAACGCACGGTCAGCTTTTCCAGCGGATGCCTCAACCACCGCCGGTGGTGCAGTTGTCGCCGCTGGACACGCTACTATTGGCGCTAGCGCCGCCTTTCACGCCAAAAGTGGAAAATTGTTTGCTGACCTCCACACTCTGGCATTGTGGACAGGCGATCGCCTCTTGCGAGGCAGCACTGCGCACCCAGTGCTCAAAGGCAGTCCCGCAGTGTTCACAAATATATTCGTATAATGGCATAGCGCCTCCTTCCACCTACGTATGCACTTTATATCCAACCCATTTTGCCAGCATTATCCACCAACAGGAAAACTGCCAGCAGAATCACAAACACCGCAAAGGCTTTACGCAGATGATCGGGGTGGACAATGCGCGTCAGCCGCGCTCCGACCAGCGCCCCGGCCAGCCCCGCGGCGACAAAAATCGCCACTACTTGCAGGTCAATCGGTGGCCCATCCAGGTGTCCCAGGAAGCCGGCCAGACTGTTCATGGCAATCACGACCAGTGAAGTGCCGACGGCCTGGCGAATTGGCAGCCCGACCAGCATCACCAACGCCGGTACGATCAGGAAGCCGCCGCCGACGCCGAGGAAACCGGTCATCAAGCCAACGCCAACGCCACTGGCGATCGTCACCAACCAGCCGCGCCCGCCATCTGCGCCGGTCGGCTGTGGCTTGGCGATCATGAACAGCCCCACCACCAGCATCAACAATGCAAAGAGGGTCATCAGCGCTGAGGGAGGCAACAACTTCGACCAGCCAGCCGCCAGGTAGGCCGCCGCCATACCGACGCCGCCGAAGACCAGCGCCACCTTCCAGTTGAGCGTGCCTTGCGAGCGGTGGGTGAATGCACCCATGGCGCTGTTGGCGCCCACGATCACCAGCGACGCAGTTACCGCAGCCTGGGGCGATTGCCCGACAATATATACCAGCGCCGGCACGGTCAAGATCGACCCGCCGCCACCCAACAATCCAAGCGACATACCAATCGCAAAACCTAATAGGATGTCGATGCCAACTTGCGCCATCACCACGCACCACCTTCCAGGCAGTCTCTGATCTCCAGTCTTCAAGAGAGACCGGAGATCAGAGACTGAAGATTCTCTTACGCCGCCACCGCTTCCAGTGCCACGCCGCTTTCGGTGGGCAGGAATTTTGACCAGCATTCAACGCCTTCGTTGAGCGCCACCACGTTCTCGAAGCCGGCGGCCTGCAACAGGCTGGCGGCGATTTGCGACCGATAGCCACTGGCGCATAGCGTGACGATTGTGCTTGTCTTCGGCAAGGTTTTCATCTGCTCGGGCAGATAGCCCAGCGGGATATGCCTGGCGCCGACAATGTGCCGCTCGGCGTACTCACTCTTGCCGCGCACATCGACGAGGACGATGCCATTCTGTGGCAATCGCTTTGCCAGCTCGCGCGCCGTCACCACAGGCAACGCCTGCGTACGATGGGTGAGCACCTCCGGGCTGAAGTAGCCAGGCACATAGTCGATGCCGATCGAGCGCAGGTCGGCCAGCGTTTCGCGTTCGGCGTCCACCGATGGCAGGAGGATATAGACCGGGCGGTCGTAGTCGACCAGCCAGCCCAGATAGGTCACGTAGGTGTTGTTGCCCGTCGGCACATTGATGGTGCCTGGCACGTGTGCAAAGGCGAATTGCCCGCGATTGCGCAGGTCGAAGACTTGCCCACCATCCTCAATCACGGCGTCGAGCGCGGCGCGGTCAAAATTCACCGGCGTCGGCAGCGTGCTGGTCAACGGCGGGCCGAGTTTGTTGATCTTCTTCATCTGCGCAAAGTACTTGGGCGCCTCCGGCTGACCATCGAGCAACCAGCGCACAAATTCATCCTCGCGCTCGAAGGCAAAAGCCGGATTGAAGAGCTTCTCGTAGCCCAGCGTTGTCGACGGGATGGCGCCTAGCGCCTTGCCGCATGCGCTGCCTGCGCCGTGCCCCGGCCAGATTTGCAGATAGTCGGGCAATGATTTGAAGCGCGCCACCGTCTGAAATTGCTGGCGAGCGCCAACTTCCTTCGTGCCTTTGTAGCCTGCCGCTTCTTCCAACAGGTCTGGCCGCCCCACGTCGCCGACAAAGAGGAAGTCGCCGGTAAAGATGCCCATCGGCTTGTCAGCGCTGGCGGTGTCGGTGATCATAAAGCTGATGTGTTCGGGCGTATGGCCGGGTGTGTGCAGCACATCGACCTTGATGTTGCCCACCTTCCAGCTATCGCCCTCGCGCACCAGAATGACATTTGGCTCATCGGCGTAGCCATATTTCCAGTTGGCGTCGCCCATATCGCTCAGATAGATGGTGGCGCCAGTGGCGGCGGACAACTCGCGGCTGCCGCTGACAAAGTCGGCGTGGATGTGGGTTTCGGTGACGTGGGTAATGCGCAGCCCTTCCTTTTCGGCGGCGCGCAGGTACGGCGTCACATTGCGCATGGGATCGACGACCAGCGCCTCCCCTGTGGCCGCGCAGCCGACCAAATAGCTCGCCTGCGCCAGTTTCTCGTCGTAAAAGTATCGCAGCAACATGTGATGTTTCTCCGTGTTCTTCACCGCGTGATGGGTAGACCCTGACGCGCCCACTCGATGATGCCGCCCAGATCGTAGACCTCGGTGTAGCCAGCCTGCTTCAGAATGTTGGCCGCAAACGCACTGCGATTGCCACTGCGACAGTAGACGATCACCGGCTTATCGGTTGGGATGCGGCTCAGCTTCTGCTGTAATTCCTGCAGATTGATGTTGATGGCGCCGGGAATGTAGCCCGCGCTGAACTCCTCCGGCGTGCGCACATCCACCAGGGTGTGCGGCATGGCGTCATCCATATAGCGCGCCTTGTATTCCGCCGGCTGCACTAGTTGATGACCAGCGGCGCCGGGGCCGCCAAACAGTCGATTGAGAAAGCTCATGCACAAGTCTCCTTTTGTGAGCAACTAGATTTCACTGTGCTTCACTTTACACCGGCTGCGATTTGCCGAGCGCCGCGCACTTGCTTATGATTGCTATAAGAGTAGGCTTATGCTGAATTTATACAAACTTGAAATCTTTGCCGTCGTTGTGCAGACCGGTAGCTTTAGCGCTGCCGCTGAGAGTTTGCTGATGACGCAGCCGGCGGTCAGTCAGCACATTCACGACCTGGAAGCCAGCCTTGGCGCCCGGTTATTTCAGCGCGGGCGGCGCGGCGTCAGTTTGACGTCGGCGGGCGAAACGCTCTACACCTACACGCGTGAGATCCTTCGCCTGCTGGCCGAAGCGGAGAACGCCGTGACCGATGTGCAGCACCTTGCCAGCGGCCAGATCACAGTGGCAGCCACGCCCGGCGTCGGCGTCTACCTGCTGCCAGACTGGGCGCAAAGTTTTCGTCAGCACTACCCTAACCTGACCGTAACCGTACAGACCGGCACGACGCCGCAGATCATTGCCGGGCTACGCAGCGGGCGGATGGCCCTGGGGCTGATCGAAGGTGAACTGGACGAAGGCATCGATCAGGAGGGCATCGGCGTGTTGGCGCTGGAGGTCAATGAGCAGTTTGTGATTGTCGGGCCGAAGCATCCGTGGTGGGAGCGCGATCACCTGCGCCTGGAAGAGCTGGGCGGGCAGGGCATGGTGATGCGGCAGCGCAACAGCCAGACGCGCATCTGGCTCGATGGTGAGTTGCAGCGCGCTGGCGTACAGGTGCAGGTTGCCGCCGAGTTCGACAATGTGGAGTCAATCAAACGCGCCGTGACGAAGGGCAAGGACATCACGATCTTGCCGGAGTATGCTGTGCGCAGCGAATTGGAAATGGGGCTGTTACGGGCGCTGCCAGTGACGGATAGACCGCTCCAGCGCACGCTCAAACTTGTGTGGAATCAACACGCCTTTTTCACGCCGGTGACGCGCACTTTCTTGCGTTTCCTGACGCGCTATCTTCCCGGGTTGGGGCAGTTGAGTATGCAAGACGGTGGCTAATAGACAACACAAATAGACTTTGCTCATCTTCCCGGAAGCTCTGAGCTTCCGGGAAGATATCGGATGTACGATGTTTGATTGTGCTATCTATAAGAGATTGCTTGAAGAGGGTCAAGGTTGACGCAGAAAGGTTGAGGCAGAGACGTAGCAGCGCAGAGGTTTGCAGAGGGAAATAGCGGGGTTTTGCCAGCGCTGTTCGCCGCGTTTCTCTGTATCTCCGCGTCAAATCGGCTCTGCGTCAAATCGGCTGACTCTACAAACACGCTCTGCCTGTTGTCTGCTGTCTGTTGCCAGCTATCTGGGCGTTGGCGTTGGCGCCAACGTCGCCATTAGGTTGTCGAGCACATTCACCGGCTGCATCACGTCAGCGATCAACGTGGCGACGATCGCCGGATCGACGGCTACGGTGACGGTGATCAGATCGTCGGCGCCGTAGAGCACAAGCTGGGTGGCGGGCGTCCAGCCGAACACAGCATCCTCATCATACACCGATAGCCAGCGCCCATCGGCGGAGACGCCGGTCACGGTGAGCACGCTCGTGGCAGGAACGTTCTTGCGCACGCGTCCCCCCGGCGCGTCATAGATGACGGCGCCACCGGTGGCTATCCCCATCGCAGAAGGCGGCTGCTCGATCGCAAGCAGCGCTTGCCAGCCAACTGGCCCGCTCTCCACCGCACTCAATGCCACGGCTGGCGGTGGTTCTGGCGTGGGCGACACAAAGATTGGTGTGCGCATCGGCGTCGCCAGCGTAAAGACATCGGCGCGCGCCGGGTAGACAGGCGTTGGCTGCACCGGGCGCACCACGCTTGCCGGAATCGGAGTTGGCGTTCCCTGTTGGGCAGCGCCGCCGCACGCCGCCAGCAACATCGCCGCTGCCAGCAGCCCCCCTATGGCCCAACTATATTTGCCCGTAAACATCTAGCTCCCATTCTCACGATCGCTCAAGCGCAGCAACCTGCCCTGCCCAACGCGCTGCGTCCTTGGTCTACTCGTAGCGCAGTGCGTCGATCGGATTCAACCGACTGGCGCGATAGGCGGGGAAGATGCCAAAGAACAACCCCACCGCCGTCGCCACGACCAGCGAAATGATGACCGCATCAGCGCCAACGACTGCCTGAAATTCGCCAAAGAGGGTGCTCACGCCGCGCGCCAGTCCCCACCCCAGCGTCACGCCGATGATGCCGCCAACGGCAGCCAGCACCATTGCCTCGATCAGAAACTGGATCAGGACATCGGCGCGCTTGGCGCCCACCGCCTTGCGCAGCCCGATCTCGCGCGTGCGTTCGGTGACGCTTACCAGCATGATGTTCATGATGCCGATGCCGCCCACCAGGAGGCTGATGGCAGCGATGGCGCCCAGAAAGATCGTTAGCGCCCCCAAGATGTCGCCAAAGACCGAGATCAAGTCATTCTGGCTGATGATACTGAAATCATCCTGGTCGAGATACTTGATACCGCGTCGCTCGCGCATGAGCTGTGCAATCTCTTCCTGCGCCAACGGAATGTTGTCGGCTTCATCAATCGAGGCGTAAATCACAGACACCTTGTACTCGCCATTCGGGTTCTTCTGCTTGAAGAGTCTGTCCTGCGCGGTCGTCAGCGGCAAGAAGACCGACTTGTCAAGATTCCCGCCGGGACCGCCACCCTTGCTTTCCATCACCCCGATCACACGGAAGTTCATGCCGTTGACCTGCACGATCTGGTCGATAGGGTATTCGCCGTTGGGAAAGAGTTCCTCGTAGGTGTCGGCGCCTAGCAGCACCACGCGCTGACGCTCCTCCGCATCCAGCTCCGAAAAGTATGCGCCCAGGGTGGTCTTCCAACTGCGCACGTTTGGATAGCTGGGCGTGGTGGCGTTGGCTTGTACAGTGACGCTCTTGCCGTTGCGCTCCACGGTGGTGCGCGTCTGAAAATCGGCGGCCACGCGCGACACGTGTGGCACGCGGCTGCGGTCACCGATGGCTTGCATATCGCCGAGGGTGAGCGACTTGACCGGGTTGGCGCGTAACGTGGGGGGGCCGTCCGAAATCTGTCCCGGCGCCACGAAGAGCAGATTGCTGCCCAAGCCAGCAAACTGGTCGGTGACATACTTTTCGACGCCGCGCCCGATTGACATCAAGGCGATAACGGCGCCAACGCCGATGATGATGCCCAGCATCGTTAGAATGCTGCGCAGCTTGTTGGCTGCCAGCGCGCGCAACGCAATGCGCATCGCTTCGACAACTTTCATATTCCTTGCTCCTGAACCAGCGGCGCTGCGTGCCCGTTGACGCTCTGCGCCTGGCTTCCGTTGGCAAAGATGCCCGCCGTGGCCTGACGTGTAATATCCGATTCGACCAGCCCATCGCGCACGCGCACCACGCGGTGACAATACTCGGCCGTCTCCGGGTTGTGCGTCACAAAGACAATGGTGATGCCGCGCTCGTGATTGAGGCGCTGGAACAATTCCATGATCTCGATGCTGGTCTTGGTGTCCAGGTTGCCCGTTGGCTCGTCGGCCAGGATGAGCGATGGCTCGTTGACCAGCGCGCGCGCAATCGCCACGCGCTGTTGTTGGCCGCCGGAGAGTTCATTGGGTTTGTGGTCGAGGCGATCGCCCAGGCCGACCAGTCGCAGCGCTTCCTCGGCGCGCTTGCGTCGCTGTCGCCCGCCGACGCCGCCGTAGATTAGCGGTAGCTCAACGTTAGCCAGCGCCGTCGTGCGCGGCAGCAAGTTGAAGCTCTGGAAGACAAACCCGATCTTGTGATTGCGGATTGCCGCGAGCTGGTCGTCCTTGAGGCGGCTGACATCCTTGCCATCGATCTCATACCAGCCTTCGGTGGGCACATCCAGGCAGCCGATGATGTTCATGAGCGTCGATTTGCCACTGCCGCTTGGCCCCATGATGGCGACCATTTCACCCGGATAAATGTCGATATCGACCCCGCGCAGCGCCTGCACTTCGACATCACCCATTTGGTAAATCTTCTTGATTGCACGTAGCGATACAACTGGCGCACTGCCGTTGTCGCCATTGTTCTTTACAGCCATGCTCTCGTCTTCCGTTTACGTCACTATCGCCGTCATCACCCGATGGGCATCTTCGGCCACTGCGCTGCGCCAGCGTGGGTGGCTAATTGCCGCCGAAGAGGGCGCCGCGCAACTGCTCCTCGCTGCTCTGTGTCACGAACGCCAGGATGTCGCCGTCCTGCACACCGGCCAGAATCTGGCTCTCACGTTCGTTACGTAAGCCAAGCTCCACCTGTTGACGCACCGGCGCGCCGCCGACCATCTTGTAAACATACGCTTCGCCTGTGTTGCGATCGACGGTGATGAAGCGGTTCGGCGCCAGCACGACATCGTTGACATCGGCCGTAGTGATGATGGCGGTGGCGCTCATGCCCACGCGCAGCGGCTGGTCGGTGGCGTCTGGCGCCACTGTCACCTCATAGGCGACGACGCCGTTGACATTCGAGGCGGTCGGTGCAATCTCAATCACTTTGCCGGTGATTGTGACATCGGGCAGCGCATCGACGCTAAGCCGCACCGGCTGTCCCACCGCAACCTGGCGTACGTCAATTTCATCGACCAGCACCTTCATCTGAAACTGGCTGAGGTCGGTCAGCACAATGGCCGGACGCGCATTGCTGGCGATCTCACCGGCTTTGATATTGACCTGGCTGACCACACCTGAGATGGGCGCCACCAGGCGAGCATTGGCCAGTGCATTTTCGGCCTGAAGGGTGTTCAATTGTGCTTGCTTGACCTGAGCGCGCGCGATGATCAAATCCTCTTCTTTGGGGCCTTCCAGCAAGTTGTCCAGGTTGTTGCGGGCGTTGACAACCTGCGCCTGCGCCTGGCGTAATGCGGACTGCGCCTGGGCGATCTGATTCAACCCTTGCGCCTGCTGTGCGGCATTGACGGGTTCGACCGTCTTGGCCACCTGCGCCTTGGCGACTTCGTAGTTTACGGTCGCCTGTTCCAGTTGCTGGGCCTGGGGAAACATGCCGGCGTCGGGCTGATCCTTGATCTTGTTGTACGCTTGTTGCGCCTGTTTCAGGTTGATTTCAGCCTGACGCAACTGCGCTTCGTTGATCACCTGTTGCGCGTCGGTCGGGCCAGAAAACAGATTGTTGTAGCTGGCGCGTGCGCTCGCCAGCGCAGCCTCGGCGCTGGCGACGCCAGCCTGGGCGACTTCGACCGCCGCCTGCGCCGCCGCGACGTCTAGCGGGTCAGGCGGCGCTTCCAGTTTGGCGAGTTGCGCAGCTGCAATCTCCTGAGCGACCTTGGCATTGGCCAGCGCCAGCGTCAGGTCGGTGGTGTCAAGTTGCGCCAGCAACTGACCCGCCTCTACCGCCTGACCCACTTCAACGAACACCTCGTTGACCGTGCCTACGCTGCGAAAAAGCAGGGAGACCTGCTCCTTGGGTTCGATGCTTCCAGTGGCGCTGACCGTGCTGGCGATGGCGCCACGCGTGACCGTGATCGTCTCGTACGCTGGGGCGTCGCTCTGCGCCTGGATCGGCGCCAGGTAGCGATCATACGCCAGCCAGCCGCCAACGCCTATCACCGCAACGATGAGTAAAACAAGAAGAAAACGTTTCATTGCTATTCCAATCGAATCAATCCACGTACTGTATCTTGTGAATCATAGCACAAGCGCACCAACTCTACGGTTAGCATTGTATTAGAGTTGCATTTTGATAACAGTAAGTTTGTAGGGAAATTTGCAGGGATGCAGGAAGGCGGACAAGACTATCGGGAGAATCTCTGGGAGGCAGGCTGCCAACCTGACCTGGTGTGTGCTTTATTGATTTCTAGATTGTAACGTCATATCGTTGACAATCTTCCCGGAAGCTCCAAAGCTTCCGGAAAGATGATCTGCTAACCTAGAAATCAACAGGTTGCGGGCGCGGTCGCAGGTCGCCGCCTCCGACAGGACGAGGCTGCGTGTCATGCCGGAGGCGGTGATCTGTAGAGGGGACTGCAAGGGGGATAGTTGTCAGGCTTTGGGTGCAATCTCGAAGCCGGCCAGATGTTCCAGCGCCTTGATAAGCGCATGGTTGCCTTCGCTGCCTTCGCCCCGCGCCTGCAGCGTGCGGTAAAGCTGGAAGACCAGACTGGTGACGGGGACGGGCACGCCCAGCTCGTCGGCCGCCTCCAGCACGAGCCGGAGATCCTTTTGCTGCAAGTCGATGGTGAAGCCGGGACGCCAATCGCGCGCCATGATCTGCGGCGCCCGGTTGGTGAACATCCAACTCCCAGCCGCGCCCTGGCTGATAGCAGTATAGGTCTTCTGGAGATCGACGCCGCCAGCCTGGGCAAACATGAGCGCCTCACACATGGCGATGCAGTTGCCGACCACGAGCACCTGGTTGACTAGCTTTACGGTTTGTCCTGCGCCGTGCCCGCCAACATGGGTAATCGTCTTGCCCATCGCCTGGAAGATCGGCAGCGCTCGCGCAAATTGATCGCCGTCCCCTCCCACCATGATGCTGAGCGTGCCTTTGGCGGCGCCTTCACTGCCACCGCTTACCGGGGCATCGAGCATGTGAATGCCTTTCTCGCCTAGCGCTGCTGCCAGCTCACGCGTTGCTTGGGGGCTGATCGTGCTGCAATCGATGACCAGCGCGCCCGGGCGCGCACCATGGATGACGCCTTGCTCGCCCAGGAGCACCGCCTGTACGTCGGGTGTGTCACTGACGCAGGTGATGATGATGTCACTGCGGGCGGCGACATCGGCGGGGCTGGCGCCCGCGTGCGCGCCTTGCGCCACCAGGTCTTGCATCCGCGTAATGGTGCGATTCCAGACTGTCAACTCGAAACCCGCGCCAAGCAGGTTCGCCGCCATCCCTTGTCCCATGATGCCGAGTCCAACAAACCCAATACGTTCAGACATAGCGTCTCCTTTTTGTGTATAGGGGCGCAACTGGCCCAGTTTGCCTGGTCAATGTCGCGCACAATGAGTTGTCTCATAGATAGCACAATCAAACATCGTACATCCGATATCTTCTCGGAAGCTCAGAGCTTCCGGGAAGATGAGCAAAGTCTATTTGTGTTGTCTATCAGATGCCGGGTAGTGTACGCTGATTCTCCCCACAGCCACTATTTCCAGGCGCTGTGGTGTGAGCATTTCCTTCTCGCCAGCCGACAAATCGTTTTGTCTCAACCTGACTGGTCGTAGCCGGCTACTTCCGCCGGCGGGCCTGTAGTCGCTGCGTTCAGATCACTTCTAACGCGTTCAAACCCGGACACGGCGGAAACGGTGCGTGTGGCTCGCTCTGATACCAAAATGCCGTTGAGGCGATGTCATCTTGCAGCGGCAGGTAGCGCGGCTTGCCTTCGAGCGCCGCACGCCAACCGAGCGCCTGGATCGTCACGCGTAGATCCTGCTGGAAGCGGATCGGATCTAGAATGTGCCAGCGATACATGCCAAAACGCTGCTGGCTACGATAGAGGCCATCCGGCTTGATTACTTGCGGCAGACCGCTGTAAGGGCCGGTGAAGAGACCGTATTGGCCTGGCGGAAACTCGAAGTTCCATGCGCCGCCAAAGTAATCCTCGGTGCCGGTGCCGCAGATCGTCGGCCATTCGTCGTCGCCGTCGAGATAGAATTTGATTTCGCCCTCGCCCCACCAGCCAGTGTTGTTGACGCCCCACGCCAGATAGGTGCCCACGTAGTGCCCCTGTCCCTGCACGCCATCCAGCAACGTGTGCACGGTTTGATAGGGCAATGGATTGCTGCGCCGCCATTGCGCATGAAAGTACGCCGATGTCTCCGGAATTTCACCTAACGCATAGGTGATCTGATAGTAGAAACCGTTGACCGCTTCGGGCGACAAATTCTCGACCGTAAGCCGCGCTCGATGACGAAAGGGCATCTCCCAATAGCTGTTGAAGCCGCCCGCCGGGTTGACGGCAATTGCTAGCGACGTGATGTTGCAGCGCTCACACCAACCGTTGGCGAAGAAGTCACCCAACGGCGTCTCCACCGAAGGCGTTGGCTCGTCGTCCCAATAGCAGCGGAAGACTAGCCGTCGCCACGCCGAGGGATGCACCGTCAACCAGATATGCTGAATCACGCCAGGGCCATCAATCGCCGCCAGCGTGACAGTTGTCTGGCCAGGAATGTTGATCGAGGGCGACACCTTCCAACCCTGTCCCAGCTCGCGTGCAGCGACGGCGCCTGTACCCTCCATGGCGCGCCCGCCGCCGCCCTTGCGCCCATCAGGATTTTCCGCACTGATTGAACGTGTCACAGCGTTTGACAGTCGCGACAACCCCCCAATGCCGGTGCTCAGCCCTGGAAAGCTCATCGGTTTTTCCTCCTTTGTCCGAACAAGTTTCAGTAACATCACTTATTGTTTTATTATGGTTGCATAGGAGTCAGGCGTGCGCAAACAGGAGATGCATAGATGCCAGGTCGCTACTTTGAAGACGTCAAGGTCGGTGAGGTGATCGAGCACAGCCTGGGTCGCACGATCACAGAGATGGACAACGTCCTCTTTTGTGCACTGACGCTGAACACTCAGCCACTGCACATCAACGAGGATTACGCCAGCAAGCACTCCGAGTTTGGTCGGCGCATCGTCAACGGCATTTTCACGCTGGGGCTTGCCGTCGGCATCACCGTGCCGGAGCTGACGGAAGGCACGCTGGTTGCCAACCTGGGCTACGAACACGTTGTGCATCCGCATCCGCTCTTTCACGGCGATACTCTTTACGTGACGACAGAGGTGATGGAAAAACGCGAATCCCGTTCGCGCCCCAACCAGGGCATCGTACGCTTTCGGCATATTGGGCGCAATCAGGATGGCGTTGTCGTCATCGAATTTGAGCGAACCGCTCTGATCAAAAAGAAGGAGTAGCCATGCCAGTTGCGTACACACATTTTGCCCGGCGGTCGTTGTTGTTCATGCCTGGCGACAGTATGAAAAAAATCCAAAAGGCAGCCAGCTGGGAAGTCGATACGGTGATTCTCGACCTGGAGGACGGTGTGGCGCAGAACCGTAAGCTCGAGGCGCGCACCACAGTGGCTGAGGCGCTCCAGCAACTGGATTTTGGCCCGCGCGAACGGCTGGTGCGCCTGAATCACGTCAGCACTGGCCTGCCTGCTGTTGAGATCGCGGCTACGGCAAGCTGGCGGCCGGATGGTTTCATTGCGCCCAAGGCTGAGGATGAAGCCGATCTGCGCGCCGTCGATCGCCTGCTAGAGGATGCGGAGCGTCAGCTTGGGTTGGATGTCGGGGTGTTTCGGCTCTTCGCCATGATCGAGACTGCACGCGGCGTGATGAATCTCAAGGAGATCGCCCGCGCCACGACGCGCCTGGAAGGGTTGATTTTTGGCGCCGAAGACCTGGCCGGCGACATCGGCGCCGTGCGCACCTCTGCGGCCTGGGAGGTCTTCTATGCCCGCAGCGCAGTCGTGACGGCGGCGGCTGCCTACGACCTACAGGCGTTTGATATGGTCTTCCCCGATTTTCACGACGCAACTGGGCTGGAAGCGGAAAGCCGATTTGCGCGGCAGCTCGGCTACACTGGCAAGACCTGCATCCATCCCAACCAAACACCCATTGTCAACCGCGCCTTTTCGCCCACATCGGAGGAGATCGACCGGGCGCAGCGGTTGATTCAGGCGTTCGAGGCGCAGCAAGCGGCCGGCGCTGGCGCTTTCACCTTCGAGGGTAAGATGGTGGACATGCCGATGCTCGTCGCCGCGCGTAAAGTGTTGGCGCGCGTCAAATAGCCGGCGCGCCTCTGCTCCCCAAAACCTGATCTTTTTGACACCCCCTCTCCTTTGTCCTACAATCGCAAGGATACGTGATAGGCACGCTTGCACTGAATGCATGGGAAGCGACGTTTATGAAATACTTGACGACCAGTCAGATCCGCCAACTTTTTCTGGATTTCTTTCACGAGCACGGTCATGAGATCGTCGCCAGCAGCAGCCTGGTGCCGGAGAACGACCCGACATTGCTTCTGACCAACGCCGGAATGAACCAGTTCAAGGACGTCTTCCTCGGCGTGGAGAAGCGCCCGTACAAACGCGCCACCACCTCGCAAAAGTGCATGCGCGTCAGCGGCAAGCACAATGACCTGGAAAATGTCGGCCCCAGCCCGCGTCATCACACCTTCTTCGAGATGCTGGGCAACTTCTCCTTTGGCGACTACTTCAAGCAGGACGCCATTCGTTTCGCCTGGCAGCTGCTGGTTGAGGAACTGGGGCTTCCGCTCGAACGACTCTGGTTCACAGTCTACGTGGACGACGCCGAGGCCGAACGACTCTGGATCGAAACCGGCGCTGACCCTGCGCGCGTATTGCGCTTTGGCAAAAAGGACAACTGGTGGGCAATGGGTGACACCGGCCCCTGCGGCCCCTGCTCCGAGATTCATTACTACTGGGGCGACCTGTCCACTCAGACGGCTGACGGCGTCAACAAAGATGACGAATATCTGGAAATCTGGAATCTGGTTTTCATGCAGTACGACGCCAAGCCGGATGGCACGCTCGCACCGCTGCCTGCGCCCAGCGTTGACACGGGCGCCGGGCTGGAGCGTCTCGCCAGCATCCTGCAAGGCAAAGACAACAACTACGACACCGACGCCTTCATCCCGATCATGAACCGCATTCAGCAGCTTGCCGGCCACTCGGATGCACAGCGCCAGGAGCACCTCTTCCGCTACCGCGCCATCGCCGACCACGCCCGCGCCTGCACCTTCATGATCGGCGACGGTGTTTTGCCCGGCAACGAAGGCCGCCAATATGTCTTGCGCATGATCCTGCGCCGCGCCGCGCGCTTTGGCAAGATCATCGGTTTCGACCGCCCCTTCCTGGCGCTGGTCGCCGACACTGTGATTGATGAGATGGGGCGCCACTACACCGACTTGATCCCAAAGCGCGACTACATCTTGCAGACTATCACCGATGAGGAGGAGCGCTTCCATCGCACGCTGGTCAACGGGCTGCGCATCCTCGATGAGCTGATGGCGCAGATGCGCACAGAAGGGCGCAAACAAATTTCGGGGCAGGATGCCTTCTTCCTGTGGGATACGTTTGGCTTCCCCATTGATCTGACGCGCGATATCGCAAAGGACAACGGCTTCACGATTGATGAGATTGGCTTTCGGAACGCGCTGGCCGAGCAAAAAGAAAAGAGCCGCGCCACCGCCATCGAAAAGGT
>DMDA01000075.1:16871-17157 GCA_003451595.1 Chloroflexota bacterium
CTATTACTGGCCCGAAAACCTGGAGGAGCCGGTGTGGGTCGTGCAGGTGACAGAGATGCGCCGTCCCGTGCCTGGCATGATCTTGCATGTTGGCAACATCACAAGTGGCACCGTTAAGGTAGGCGATCCGGCTGAGGCTGTGATCGACACCGCACGACGTTGGGACATCATGCGCAAACATACGGCTACGCACGTCCTGCATGCGGTGCTGCGCGAACGGTTGGGGAGCCATGTGCATCAGGCTGGATCGGTGGTGGCACCGGAACGCGTGAGCTTTGACTAAACA
>DMDA01000131.1:0-417 GCA_003451595.1 Chloroflexota bacterium
GGACTCGTGCAGTTCGTTGCAGACCCATGGCAGGCATCCTTCAAGGTTTGGTCCGCTAGGTCGGGAGGCAATCCTTCCGCCTGGCGACTCGTGAGCGATCGATGGTTGGACGTGCGGCGCTAACGGCAGCAACGTGTTGCACACCATTCCCGCGCACGAACTTTTAGTATACTGTATTTGACCTGCGTAAGTGAAAGGAAGACGAATGCTGTATTTTTTGCATAGATTGATGGCGATTGCCTTGCTTTTGAGCATCGCGGCGGGTTGCACGGCGCCGAATGCACCATCCCTGAGCGATGGTCAGCACACCATGTGTGACGCGCTTGGCGCGCTGCGCACAGCCGTCGCCAGCCTGAGCAATATCGAGCCTAACACCAGTATCGAACAGTTGCGGGGGATGCGTGAGCGGATGGGTGG
>DMDA01000131.1:743-1404 GCA_003451595.1 Chloroflexota bacterium
GCTACGGAAACAGCTACGGTCTACATTCCGCGTCGGGCGATGTTTATCTTCGCCCATCCTGATGATATTGAATTCGGCACGGCTGGCACCGCTGCCCGCTGGGTGCAGGGTGGCGCCGAAGTCGCCTACGTGCTGCTGACCAGCGGTGACGTCGGCATCGCCGACCTGACGCTGACGCGGGAGGCTGCCGCCGCCATCCGCGAAGAGGAGCAGCGCGCCGCTGCCGCCGTAGTTGGCGTGCAGGAAGTGATCTTCCTGCGCGAACCCGATGGCGCGCTGGTCAACACCCTGGAAGTGCGGCGCAAACTGGTGCGCGAGATTCGCCGCTTCCGCCCCGAAGTCGTCGTCTGCGGCGATCCCACGGTCTGGTTTGTCGACAGCACCTACATCAACCATCCTGATCATCGCGCAGCGGCCAGCGCTGCGCTGGAAGCCGTCTTCCCGGCCGCTGGACAGCCGCACCTTTTCCAAGAACTGGAGGCGGAAGGGCTGGCTGCTCATAAAGTGCGCAAAGTCTATGTGGAAGGATGGGGTGGCGGCGACACGTGGGTGAACATCACCAGCACCATCGATCTCAAGATCGCGGCGCTGCGCTGTCATACCAGCCAGATGCGCGATTGGGACCCCGAACCGATGCTGCGTCAGTGGTCAGCGCAAGCGG
>DMDA01000131.1:1618-6023 GCA_003451595.1 Chloroflexota bacterium
GGCGCCGATCATCGTTGACGGCGCCACCTACTTGTATCGCTGTTTGCACGACGGGTGCAAAACCCCATCGTACCTGGGAGGCATGAGCACTACTATGGTTGCTGCGCTGGAACATCGTGTCGCTGAACTCGAAACCCAGCTTGAGTTTCTGCGTGCACAGAACCTCGATTTACACCATCTGATCGAACACAGCGGGCAGGTGTTCTGGATGGTCGATGCGCAGCAGGCGCGCACGCTGTACATCAGCGGCGGCTTTGAGCAACTGTACGATCTGCCAGCGGCGGCGCAATATGCGGACCCCAGGGCGTTTCTTCAGGTGGTGGCGCCGGAGGATGCCCCCATCGTCCATGCGGCGCTGGCGCAGCAACATCAGGGGCTGCCGACTCATATCGAATACCGGGTGGTGCATCGCGATGGCTCCGTGCATTGGTTGCAGGACCGGGGTGCGCCCATCTTCGATGACCAGGGGCGGCACGTCCGCACTTCAGGCATCGTCACCGATGTTTCGGAGCAGCGACAGGCGGAAGCAGCGGCGGCCCAGCAACGTCACCTGTTGCGCACCATCATTGATCTGCTGCCGGACTCGGTCTATGCCAAGGATGCGGAGGGACGCAAGACGCTTGCCAATCGCGTGGACGTGCACTACATGGGGCTGAGCGACGAAAGCCAGGCATTGGGCAAACGCGACGAGGATGTCTATCCACCTGCAGTTGCCGCGCAGTTTGGTGTTACACAGCGTCAGGTGTTGCAAGAAGGCAAAGCCGTCATCAATCAAGAAGAGTGGCTTACCGTCGATGGCGTCCCACGCTGCTTGCTGACATCCCAGGTGCCGCTGCGCAATGCTGCTGGCGAGGTCATCGGCCTGGTGAGCGTGGGTCGCGACATCACCGAGTACAAGGCCGCCTTGATGGAGTTGGCCCAACTGAATCAATCACTCGAGGCGCGTGTTGCTGAACGTACAGAGGCATTACAAGCCGAAATTGCGACGCGGCAACGCAAAGAGGCGGAACTTGCGTCCAGTGAGCAACGGTTGCGCCAGGTGATCGATCTGGTGCCCCACATGATCTACGCAAAGGATATCGAGGGTCGTTACATTCTAGCCAATCGGGCGTGCGCCGCTTCAATGGGCGTGACCGTGGAAGAGCTGATCGGCAAGCGCGACATCGACCTGAATCCCTGGATCGAGGAGGCCAAACGCTTCTTCCAGGAGGATTTGCAGGTGATCAAGAGTCAGGATGTCCTGGAAATTCCGGTGGAGACCATCCATTTTTGCGACGGCAGCGAGCACCAACTTCAAACCATCAAGATTCCTTTCACAGCGGCAGGTCACGACAAGCCGGCGGTCCTGGGTGTAGGCATCGATATCACACCGTTGAAGCAGGCGGAAGCGCTGTTGAAAGCTTACGCCGATGAGTTGCAGCAAGCCAATATGGAATTGCGCAACGCGGCGCGTCTCAAAGACGAATTTCTGGCAACGATGAGTCATGAGCTGCGCACACCGTTGAGCAGTATTTTAGGGCTAGCGGAGGCGCTTCAGTTTCAGGTGTATGGCCCGCTCACTGTCCGGCAACAGCAGTCGCTAAAGCTGATCGAAACCAGCGGCCGCGAATTGTTGAATCTAATCAACAATGTGCTCGACCTATCGCGCATCGAGGCCGGACAGTTGCACTTGCACAACGACCATTTCGACGTCGTTGAACTTGCCCGCCTTGCGGTGCGCCGCAGCCATGACGCCGCCGCCGAAAAAAAACAGACCATTCATTTTGAGACGAATTGCGATCGGTTGATGCTGGAGGGCGACCAACGTCGTTGGTTACAGGTATTCCTAAACCTCTTGAGCAACGGCATCAAATTCACCCCACATGAGGGTGTGCTTGGGGTGATCGTGGAAAAGGATGAAGCAGCGGCGCAGGTGCGTATTCATGTGTGGGATCATGGAATCGGAATCGCACCGGACGGCATCCCCCGGCTGTTTCGGCCCTTCCAACAACTTGACGGCGCACTGACGCGGCAATTTCCAGGCACCGGGTTAGGATTGGCGCTGACCAGGCGGCTGGTCGAACTGCAAGATGGGCAGATTACAGTGCGCAGTGAGCCGGGCGAAGGCAGCACCTTCACGATCACCATCCCCTTGCCTGCGTAAGCGATTCTACGCGGATTCTGTGCGTGCCGGTGTCGCCTGAAGAACCTCCAGCAGCGCTTCTGGGCGCACCGGCTTGGTGAGGAACGCATTCATGCCCGCCGCCAGACACGCCTGCTGGTCTTCGACCATTGCCGCAGCTGTGAGCGCCACGATGCGCGGCTGGCGTGCGGCAGGCAGCTCGCGGCGAATCGTCTGGGTGGCGGTAATCCCATCCATTGTGGGCATGTGCACATCCATCAACACCAGGTCATAAGCGTGTTGCTGCAGCGCTTCCAACGCCTCCACACCATTGTTGGCTACGTCGGCGCGATAGCCTTGTTTCTCCAGCAACTTGAGCACCACCTTTTGATTGACCAAATTGTCTTCCACCAACAGAATGCTGACAGTCGCGACACGCGGTGCAGACGCAGCCAGACCGCTGGGAGCGCTCGGACTGGGCGCCGCAGCGTCAGTTGGCATCAGCACGCGCAGAAGCGTTTGCTGTAACTGACGTTGCTTGATCGGGCGCAGTAAACGCGCTGCTGTCGGCAACAGTTGATGGTCGCCAACGGCGCCCACTGGCATGATCGCAATCAGCGGACAGGTGCACAACTGGGGCTGCGCCAGCCATTTCCCGGCAAGCTCTGGCGCTTGCGCCAGCAGCCGCACATCCAGCAACAGCACATCGGGCGCATCCGCGTTGTGCTCAATGAGCGCAGCCAATGCGGATGGCGTGTTGACGCTGCTCACGCTTGCTCCCCAGCGTTGTAACCGCCGCGTCACATTGGTCAGGGTGGTGAGGTGCTGTTCAGCCAACCAGATGCGTTTGCCCGCCAGCCACAGGGTCGCGGCGGCGGCGTCCGCGCGGTCGGCGGCGTCGACACGAACGCAGCAGTGAAAGATGGAGCCGCGACCGACCTCACTCTCGACCCAGATGTCGCCGCCCATCAGTTGCGCCAGCCGCCGGCTGATAGCCAGCCCCAGCCCGGCGCCATCGAAGCGCCGCGCCGGCGAAGGATCGACCTGGGAAAAGGGCTGGAAAAGGCGATCCATGCGCTCGCTCGGGATGCCGATGCCGGTGTCGCGCACCGCCAGGTGAAGTTGCATTTCGGATGCGTCGCCGTCGATCGTTGCTGTGATCTCCACCTCGCCCCCACGCGTGAACTTGACGCCATTGCCAACCAGGTTGACGAGAATCTGTCGCAGGCGCGCCATATCGCCGACGAGCCACTCCGGCACGTTGTCGTCGATCCAGGCGGTCAATTCGGTCTCCTGCGCCGCGGCTTTGCCAGCAAAGAGGTCGAGGGTTTCATCGATGCAGGTTGCCAGCTGGAAGGGTTGCCGATCGAGTTGCAGATGATCTGACTCGATCTTGGAAAAGTCGAGAATGTCATTGATCACGGACAGCAGGGCGTCGCCGCTGGTGCGAATAGTTTCAACATAATCGCGCTGCTCAGGCGTCAAAGGCGTGCTGAGCAACAGGCTGGTCATTCCGATGACGGCGTTCATGGGCGTGCGAATTTCATGACTCATGTTGGCAAGAAAGACCGACTTGGCGCGGCTGGCAGCCTCCGCCGCATTGCGCGCCTGTTGCGCTTGCTGAAAGAGGCGTGCGTTTTCCAGCGCTACAGCCACCTGATCGGCAAAAGTACGCAGCCGAACGGCGTCCTCCTCGGTGAAAAAGTTGGCGTGGCGGGCGTCAATCGATATAAAGCCAAAGACCTCCCCTTGTCGAATGAGCGGCGCCCCAAGATAGCTGTGTATCCATTCATCGCCTGCAATATGCACCCAATGCGGGTCGGTGTGCGTATCGGTAATGCGGACCGGTTGGCGTGTGGCTTGCATCGTGCGCAAGGTGTAGGTTTCTTCGATCCGGTAATGTAGGGTGAGGAACTCGGGCGTCGCCGGCTGCGTATACCCGACAGCGCGCGCCACGTATGCACTGACGCCATCCTCCGCGATCAGCATGATATTCGCAGCGTCATGTTCAACCACGCGCCCGAGCATAGCCAGGAGCCGGTCAAGCACCACGTCGAAATCAAGTGAACTGACCAGCGCCAGCGACACGTCATGCAGCGCTTCCAGGAATTCGCGTTGGCGCCGCTCACGTAGCTCGGCGTGTTGACGCTCCTCCAGTTCTTGCTGCATAGCGTGATACAGGCGGGCATTGTCAAGCGTCTGTCCCACGGCGTGCGCCACCGCCTGCGCCAGTTCGATTTCTTCCTCGCTACAGACATGTGGCTCAAACCAATCCAGCCCAATCGTGCCGATGATGTCGTCGCG
>DMDA01000131.1:6283-12791 GCA_003451595.1 Chloroflexota bacterium
TGCGCCACATCCACGATGGCCAGCGGGCGGCGTTCGGACAGAATATACTCGGTGGTGGGGTTGTTGTGGACAGGTATCTTCGCTCCGACGGCGCTGGCCGCTGAGCTAGGTGTGTAATCGGCGATCACGGTGAGGCTCTGCCTGGTGCTGTCGAGCAGCGCAATGCCGGATTGAGGCGCGGCAAAATGCACCGCCAGATCGCGACAAATCAGGGTCAGCGCTTCTGTGATGTCGAGCGTGGCAGCATGAACTATTGCCCGATTGAGCAACTCCATCTCGGCCAGGCGGCGCGTCAATTCCTGTTGGGCGCGCTGCCGCTCGGCCAACTCCCGTTGAGTAGCGGCGTAAAGCTGTGCATTCTCCAGCGCAATGGCGGCCTGGTCGCAAAAGGAGCTTAGTCGAGTCGCCTGTTCGAGATTGAAGAACGCCGGTTGTGCGCTGTTCAGGACAATAAAGCCCAGGACGCGCCTATGACTGACGATCGGGGCGCCCAACGAGGAACGAATCCACGCTGCTTCAGGCAAGGGCGCCCAACGCGGATCGCTGGCGGTGTCGGTGATCACGACAGGCGCCAGCGTTCGCTGCATCTCGGCGAGGTTTCGGAACTCGCTCAATGGGAAGGGTTGATTCAACAGACGAGGGTGGGTGGCGAAGCCTGCGCGCGTCTGCGCCGAGCGGGCAATACGCGCGACGCCGCTGGCTTCATCTAGCAAGAGGACATCGGCGGCGTCATGGGCAACGACGCGGTTAACATTGCTCAAGATGCGATCCAACACCTCATCCAGGTCCAGCGTACCTGTCAATGCCTGGGCGCTGTCTTGCAGCGCGGCAGCAAATGTTTGGTGCTCTTCTGCCATCATGCGCGCGCTGGCTGCACGTTGATTGGTGCGATAGTGGATGCGCAAGAGCACGAGCCAGCCTACGAGCAATACGATGAGCAGAAACACGGCGAGAAGTGCGAATCCGGAGATGAGGCGCTCTGTCGCCAGCCAACCACTGCTCACCGCTGCCAGCGCCAACACCCCGCCACCGCTGACGATCCCAGCGATGAAGGCGCGTCTCTGCGCGGCTGTTGATGAGGAGTGGATTTCTGAGTGCTGAGTGGATTGCATGGTCATCATTCAAGCTATACGGTGACAGGTCGCGCAATAGACTCCAACCTGTCGATATTACTCTGTAACCGACAACATGTGCAACCGGCTTTTGTTGGATAGCATCAACTTCTAGTAAATCATGATGTATTATGCCGCCAGAACGCCATAAGGGTGCACCGAGGTTTGACAACCATTGCGCTTTGCGTAGGATGAGGGGACATGCGTATCGTTTGGGTCAGTTTATCG
This sequence comes from Chloroflexota bacterium, assembly GCA_003451595.1. Lineage (GTDB taxonomy): Bacteria > Chloroflexota > Anaerolineae > Caldilineales > Caldilineaceae > Caldilinea. The sequence continues at coordinate 7,624 of DMDA01000131.1, forward strand.
TCATTTATGTGGAGACCAATGTATTGCGGCAAGAAACCAACGCGCAGGGCGGCGCTTTGCAGCGCGCTGGCGACACCCATCCTCAACTGGCAGCGGTGCGGGTCCGGGCGCCCCTGGTGAGACAGCCGGATGGCTACACCTGTGGCGTGGCGGCGCTACAGAGTGTGTTGCACTACTACGGCATCGTCGTGCGCTACGATGCACTGGCGGCTACGTTGGGCGCTGACCCTGAACAGGGCACGAATTATCGGAGGATGGTGGCGTATGCGCAGTCCTGTGGCCTCAATGTGACTTGTTGCACTGAAATGACGCTACAGCAACTGTATAATGAAATCGATGCCGGCGCCCCGGTCATTGTCGCCTTACAAGCGTGGGGAAATGGTCTGGCAAACGCCTATATTGACGCCTGGGATGATGGTCATTATGCGGTCGTTGTTGGCTATGATCAAGACAATGTCTACTTGATGGATCCGTCGACGTTGGGGAACTATACCTATATCCCGACCGCAGAGTTCCTGGCGCGCTGGCATGACTGCTACGAGGAAGCAGGCGAAATGATTCGACTGAATCGGTTTGGCATGGTCTTTCGTGGCGCCAAAGTGTGTTACTCACCTGAGCAGATATTACCGATGGCGTAGGCCAAAGGTGACACTGGCGAGTTGACCTGGGACACAAGTGGGTGTTGAACGATGACCGCAGACAAACAGCGTACTGGACCACAAGCTGACGACGAGTCGCTTTCCGATTCCGCACATCGCGCCGACGTTGGGCGTTTGTTGTGCGTCGATTGCCCGCTGTTTGATGAATTCGAGGACGCCTGCTTTGTGCTCACCACCGCTGGTGACGTTGTCCATGCGAATCAGGCCGCGCAAAAGCTGGTGCATGTTGACCATGACCTTGCCGGCATGCGGCTGTCGCACCTCCTGGGCGGCGGACAGGCGCGCCGCCATGCTGCACTGATCCGCAGCGTGGCCACACGCGGCGTCTCTCTCACGGTGGAGTTGCCCCACGCGTATCGGGAAGATACCCGTTGGTTCCAGGCGAAGTACTCCCTGTTGCAACGCGCAACGGGTGAAGCGCTGATTCTCGCCACGATCCGCGATGTGACCCGCGCCGTGGAGACCAGGGAACGCCAACAACAAATCGCTGAGGAGCGTGATCTCCTCTATCGCGCCGGCGCCGAACTGGGGCGGTCACTCGATCTCGATCACATCTTCCCAACCATGCGCAGTCTGATCGCAGAACGCATGGACTGCGATGTGCTCTACCTGTCATCCTTCGACCCGGAAAGCGAATTGATCACCTGTCTCTTTGCCTGGCAGGACGGTCACGCACTCGATGTGGCCATGATCCCACCGATCAAGCTGGCGCCGGCAGGTCAAGGCACGCAGAGTCTTGCCATTCGCACCGGGCAGTCGATTCTCCTCACCGACTACAATGCACAGCGCCGCACCAGCCAGTCGTCTTACTATGTCAGCAAGACCGGTAGCGTGCAGTCCATTCAGGCGACCGAGGTGCCGGAGGAAGACCCCAATGTGCCGCGTGCCGCGCTAATCGTGCCGCTCAAACTGGGTGACAATGTACGCGGCGTTGTGCAGATTTTCAGCTATCGCCTGAACGCCTACAGCCAGCGCGACCTGCGCCTGGTGGAAGCGATTGGCGCGCAGGTGCTGGTGGCTGTCAACAATGCCTTGCTTTATCGCACTGTGCGCCAGGAACAGGCAAAACTCGAAGAGTTGAACAAAACGCTGGAACAACGCGTTGCTGAACGTACAGCCCGTCTGGCCGAGGCGCAACGCATTGCCCATTTGGGCAGCATCGACATCGACGTCGAACGCCGTGAGGCAACGCTATCGGAAGAGGCATGTCGCATCCTGCGCATTCCGCTGGAGCAGACAACACTTCCGCTGGGCAAGTTGAGCGAGTTTGTCCATGCCGATGATCTGAGCAATATCCTTGACCTTTACCAGCGGTGCGACGATGAGGAGACTCAAGAACTGCAGATTCAATTGCAGCGCGCCGATGGTGATAACGGTTATGTAAGCCTGCGCGCCAAAGCAGTGCGACGCGCCGACAGGGTGATCCGCGTCGTCTGTACGGCGCTCGATGTCACCGAACAACGCCGCGCGGAGCAGGCGCAGCATCGCCAAACTGCAATTCTGGAGGCGACGACCGATCTGGTCGCCAATTGGACGCCGCAGGGCGAGTTAACCTACCTCAATCTGGGCGGGCGGCGCATGTTGGGCATTGGTCCGGATGTGGACATTACCCGTCTCACCCTGCGTTCTCTCTACACTGCCGACGCCTGGCGCATCATCGAGCGTGAGGCGATCCCGACGGCGGCGCGGCGCGGCATCTGGGCGGGCGACAGCGTAATTCTGCATGCTGAGGGCGTCGAAGTGCCCGTGTCGCAAGTGATCATTGCCCACCGCGATGGTCATGACGCTGTGGAATACTATTCCACGATTATGCGCGATATGCTGTTGCAAAAACAGGCAGAAGAAGCTCTGCGCCGCAGCCGCGACGAGTTGAGCACAGCCAACATAGCCCTGGAGCGCGCGGCGCGCCTGAAAGATGAGTTCCTGGCCAGCATGAGCCACGAACTCCGTACCCCCATGACCAGCATTCTCGGTCTCACTGAGGCGCTACGTGAGCAACTCTATGGCTCACTCAACGAGAAGCAACTGCGCGCAGTCCACACCATTGAACAGAGCGGGCAACACCTGCTCGACCTGATCAACGATATCCTCGATCTCTCGAAGATCGAGGCTGGTCAGTTCCAGCTTTACCGGGCGCCCTGTTCGGTTGATGAAACCTGCATGGCGGCGCTACAGATGATCAAGGGCATGGCGCAGCAAAAGCACCAATCCGTCGGCTTCACCATCAATCTGACATCCATCGAGATTGAAGCCGATCAACGTCGTCTCAAACAGATGCTTGTCAACCTGCTTAGCAATGCTGTCAAGTTCACACCAGAGGGCGGCCAACTCGGTCTGGATGTACAGGCCGATGTCAAAGAGGGCGTTGTCCGTTTCCAGGTGTGGGATCGTGGCATCGGGATTGCACAAGAAGACTTTGCCCGGCTGTTCCGCCCCTTCACGCAGCTTGATGGCCGACTTGCGCGTCAATACTCAGGTACAGGATTGGGCCTGTCGTTGGTGCGACGGATGGCCGAGTTGCATGGCGGCAGTGTGAGCGTAGAGAGCAGCGTGGGTGAGGGCAGCCGCTTCACATTGAGCCTGCCCTGGAACAGCAACACTGGTGTGCGGCGCATCGAGTCGGCGCTGCTGGAGAGTCGTGGCAACGCCGCCGAGCAACGCTCCACACGCCGCAACCAGCCGATCTCTGTGCTGATGGTGGACGACAACCTGACGATGATGGGGATGTACATTGACTATTTGCGCAGCATCGGCTGTGATGTGCGCGTCGCTGAAGATGGTTTGACGGCGCTCAACCTGCTTGGTGAACTTCGCCCCGATGTAATCCTCATCGATATCCAGATGCCCGGCATGGATGGCTTGGACGTGATCCGCCGGATTCGCAGCTGGCGCGACCCGGCGATTGCGGCGACGCCCATCGTCGCTCTGACGGCGCTGGCCATGCCCGGTGATCGCGAACGCTGTCTCGACGCTGGCGCCAATGAGTACCTGGCCAAACCCGTTTCCATGCTGCGCGTCGGCGAAGTCATCAACCGCCTGGCGGAAACGTCCCCGTTGCGTTGATCGTAGGTCACCGCCTCCGGCGTGACATGGCGCCATATCACGCCGGAGACGGTGACTACAACGCAAACACTTGCGCCAAAGGTGAAATAGACCGAAACACCGCCTGATTTGACAGGAGCAGCCTCGCCAGGTAGAATTGATTTCTGTTCTGGGTGTATTATAAAGAACACGATGACGTGGCGCATTCGTCTAGAGGCCCAGGACACAGCCCTCTCAAGGCTGAGACACGAGTTCGAATCTCGTATGCGCTACTTCGACAGCCGCTACTGTATTCAGTGGCGGCTGTTTCGTTAGGTGCACCTAATAGGCTCAACGTCGCCCGTGACACTGCTTAAACTTCTTCCCACTGCCACATGGACAGAGATCATTGCGGCCAGCGCTGGCGAAGGCGGTAGCCAGGCGGCGATCGCGCTCCTGATAGAGACGCATGATCTCTGCCGGTGCACGCCTCTGATGCAGTAACCCGGCCATCGTGCGCATCGGTGCATCGATGTGATGAAAGAAACGCTTGAAACCTGCGCACAGGTAATTCAGCCCAGGCTCGCCATCCGGCGTGTGAAGAAAGCGATCCTTCGGGCAACCGCCGTGACAGGCGAAGCGTACATGCACGTACACATGGCCTACATCGCGGCGCACCCACTCCTCAAAGACGCCGATCAAGAAGTCGCCGTATTGTTCAGGGCGGACCGAACGATCGGTGACCAGCGCCCCCGTCTGTGTGTACAGCGGCTGGTCGCGCCATGACGATCACGGCGCGGTGCTGATCTGGCCAGGCGCTGCAAGCTGAAGGTCAAGGTTGGTCTGGTCAGGCGATACTACAATATCCTGACCATGACAAGATGACCGCAAGCATGCTCAATTTGCGCATTTGATCGAACCGTTGTATCGTAGAATTCAATAATAAATATATGCTTAACTAAGATTTTCATAGAATTTAAGAGGTTTTTTTACTTGCGTCGCATTCACAATCTGCCACCCCGACGACGGTGAGTTCCCGCGTTTGCTGCGCCTCGACGCAATGACTACTCGATGAACAGCGTTATTTTCCCGGTCAATTGCCATGCAGACTTGCCGAATAGGAGTCACCGCCTTGCACACATCTGCTGCCTACCCACCGCCACGCCTGATCTTCTGGGAAACCACCGCTGGCTGCAATCTTGCCTGTATCCATTGCCGGCGCATCACCGTCGCCGACCAATTGCTCCCTCAGGACCTGACCACCGCCGAAGCCTTCAACCTGATCGACCAGGTCGCAGCGTTTGCTCGCCCGATCTTCGTGCTCTCCGGCGGGGAGCCACTCTTCCGCCCCGACATCTTCGAGATTGCCCGCCACGCCAGCGACGCCGGGCTGATCGTGGCGCTGGCGACCAACGGCACGCTGATCGACGCCGACGTGGCGCGCCGGATCAAGGCGAGCGGCATCCGCCGCGTCAGCATCAGCTTCGA
>DMDA01000131.1:12986-13553 GCA_003451595.1 Chloroflexota bacterium
GTGCTCAATTGGATGTACGACGCCGAGATGGAGGGTGGCATCGAGCTGAAGGCAACCTGCGCACCGCACTACTTCCGCATCGTGCGCCAACGTCAGGCGGAAGAGCGGCGCAACGGCATTTTCCGCGCGCGCCCAGCCAGCCATCATCGCCAACAACGCGCCGGCGGCAATGGGCATCCAGGCGGACACCCAGACGCCGGGCATCCCGGCGACGACCCTGGCAACGCGGAGGCGCGTCGCGCCATGCACGCCATGACCAAAGGCTGTCTGGCCGGCACGGGCGTCTGCTTCGTCAGCCATCGCGGCGAAGTCTTCCCGTGCGGCTATCTGCCCGTCGAGGCTGGGAACATCCGCCGTCAGCCCTTCCGTGAAATCTGGGAAGGGTCGCCGCTCTTTGCCGAGCTGCGCGACGCCAGTCTGCTCGGCGGCAAGTGCGGTCTGTGCGAGTTCAAGAACGTCTGCGGTGGCTGCCGCGCCCGCGCCTACGGCATGACGCATGAATATCTCGATGAGGAGCCGTTCTGCACATATGAGCCGGCGGTGCTGCGAGGCGCCGAGATGAGAGAG
>DMDA01000131.1:13780-16102 GCA_003451595.1 Chloroflexota bacterium
CGCTCCTCGCAACTGAAACTGAGAATCTGGAGATTATGTCGCATCCATTTGCAAACACCGAGAGATTGGACATTAGCGAGCAGGGACGCACGGCGGATGGACAGATCGTGCGGCTGGATCGGCGACTGTTTATGCAACTCCATGCGTTCGGCGGCTGTCTGGATACAGCGTTGTTGGTCGATGCACTGCGATCACAGCCCTTTGGCAGCGTGCTCTACCTGGATGTGAACGACCCGCAAGGCGTGGCGCTGCTGACTTTTAGCGAAAATCCTGATTTTTTTGTCGGCGAGCTGCGCACCTTCTTACAGCGCCCGCCTTTTCTGCACCTGACGCGCAAGCCCGAACTGACAATGTTCGGACGCTCCTACGCGCTGGGCAATGAGGAGGACCTGGAGCGGATGCTGATCACGCGGCCGCGCCAGAAGGTGTGCGACCCGCAATGGCCGTGGGCGATCTGGTACCCGCTGCGGCGCGCCGGCTCCTTCGAGCAACTTTCAGCGCAGGAACAGCGCACGATTCTGATGGAGCACGGCGGCATTGGCCATGCCTACGGGCGCGCCGGCTATGGCACCGACATCCGCCTGGCGTGTTACGGCCTCGACCAAAACGACAATGATTTCGTTGTGGCATTGCTTGGGCCGGAACTCTATCCACTTTCGTCGATCGTGCAACGCATGCGCAAGACCAAACAGACCTCGCTGCACCTGGAGAAGCTAGGGCCATTCTTTGTCGGCAAGGCGATCTGGCAAAACGAAGGAGCCAACGCATGAAGACAGCCGTGTTGCTGTTGGCCTACGGTGGGCCAGATTCGCTGGCGGACATTCCCGCCTATCTGCTCGATATTCGCGGCGGCCGTGAAACGCCGCAGGCGCTGATCGACGAGATCAGCCACCGCTATGCTGCGATCGGCGGCTTCTCGCCACTGCTGCGCATCACCCAAAGCGCCGCCGCCCAGTTGCAGGAACGCCTCGGTCTGCCTGTCTACGTGGGCATGCGTCACTGGGCGCCGTGGATCAAGGATGCAGTGGCGCAAATGGCTGCCGATGGCGTCGAACGCGCCGCTGTCATCTGCATGGCGCCACACTACAGCAGCTTGAGCATTGGCGCCTATCGTCGCCGGCTCGATGAGGCACTGGCGCAACTGGGGCAGCCATTTGCCGTCGATTTTGTCGAAAGCTGGCACACCCAACCGGACTACCTGGATGCCGTCGCCGCCAACGTGCGCGCAACGCTGCAACGCTTTGCACCGGCGGAACGCGACAATGTGCTCGTCGTCTTCACCGCTCACAGCCTGCCTGAATTCATTTTGCAGCGCGGGGAGCCGTATGACCGCCAACTACGTGAGACGGCGCAACTGTTGGCCGAGAGACTGGCGTTGCCTGCCGACCGCTGGACTTTCTCTTACCAGAGTGCAGCCAAGACTGGCGTGCCCTGGTTGGGGCCACAAATTGAAGATTATATGGTGGAGCTGGCGCAAGCCGGGCGCAACAAACTGATCGTGGCGCCAATTGGCTTCATCGCCGACCATGTCGAAGTGCTCTACGACATCGACATCGGCGTGCAACAGATCGCTAGAGAATATGGCGTGCGCGTCGAGCGCCCGCCGATGCTCAACGACAGCCCAGCCATGGTGACAATCCTGGCGGCGCTGGCAACAGCGGCCTTGACGCCGGCGATAGCGCACAGGTGACGCGGTTTTCACTGTGATGATTGGCGCGTATCCGCCCAATTCGCGTCACCCGCGTTCTGTCTCTTGCATGGTACATTGTTGAGGCGTGAAAATGGGCAGCAACGTCGAGTCGAAAACGATATCCATCTTGCTGGTCGGCCTGAACCATCGCACGGCGCCCATCGTCGTGCGCGAGCAGTTGTCATTCGATGCCTGCGCGCTGCCGATGGTCGCTAGTGACCTGTACGCAGCCGGCGCCAATCTGGGCGTCTTGCAGGAAGTCGTCGTCATCTCCACGTGCAACCGCCTGGAGGTGTACGCCATCACCACAGCGCCGGCGCAAGCGATCGCGCTGATCGAGGCGCAGATCGCCCGTCAGCGACAGATGACGCCTGACGAACTGGCGACCTACGTCTATGTCAAGGCGGGTGACGCCGCCATCGAGCACCTCTTGCGCGTTGCCTCCGGGTTGGATTCGTTGATCCTCGGCGAGGCGCAAATTCTGGGGCAGGTTGCCAATGCGCTGGCGGCCGCCCACTCCAGCGGCGCCAGCGGCCCGATGTTGACGCAGCTGTTCAACCGGGCGCTCCACTGTGGCAAACGCGCCCGCACGGAGACGCCTATCGGCAGCTACACCACCTCCATCAGTCACG
>DMDA01000131.1:16317-17010 GCA_003451595.1 Chloroflexota bacterium
CATCCTCTGCATCAACCGCACACTGACGCGCGCTGAACAATTGGCGATGAAAGTCGGCGGTCGCGCCGTGGAGTGGTCGCGTCTTGACGAGGCGCTCACCGCCGTTGATCTCGTGATCAGCGCCACCGCTGCGCCGCACGTTGTACTAACAAGAGAGCAGGTGGCGCGGGCCATGCGCGCACGCGCGGAACGACCGCTGCTTCTGTTCGACATTGCGCTCCCGCGCGACATTGACCCCGCCATCGATGCGCTGCCCGCTGTGCTCCGCTATGACATCGATCACCTACGCAGCAGCATCGATGCCAACCTGGCGCGGCGCGAGGCTGCTATTCCGCTGGTCGAGGCGATCATTGCGGAGGAAACGGCCGCGTTGCAGGCCTGGCTGGGCGGACGGCAGGTGTTGCCGATAGTGGTCGATCTGCGCCGCCACGCCGAGCGCATCGCCCACCAGGAGGTGCAGCGCACCCTGCAGCGCCTGCGCCACCACACGCCCGACCACGACCGCATCAGCCAGGAAGTTGAGCGGCTGGCGGACCGCATCGTGGCGAAATTGTTGCATGAACCGACTGTACGTCTCAAGGCGCAGGCCGCCGACGGCAACGGCGTCGCCTACGCCCAGGCGCTGAGTGAATTATTTGCGTTGACGCCGCCTGCCGATGACAGCCCGGCGTGGTTCAAGCCGATCGCGATACC
>DMDA01000131.1:17228-22511 GCA_003451595.1 Chloroflexota bacterium
TTGGTTGTTGAGACCGAGGTGCTGCACACACAAGGCGACCACATACTTGACACGCCCTTGCCGCTGATTGGTGGCAAGGGACTCTTCACTGCCGAGCTGGAAGCGGCGCTGCGCAGGGGCGAGATCGACCTGGCGGTGCATAGCCTCAAGGACCTGCCCACCGAGCTGCCACCGGATGTTGTGATCGGCGCCATTCCGGTGCGCGCCGACGTGCACGATGTTGTGGTCAGCCGGAGTGGGCGACCGCTGGCGAAGTTGCCGCCAGGCGCAGTCATCGGCACCAGCAGCCGACGCCGCGCCGCGCAACTGCTGCACGCCTACCCCCATCTGAGCATGGTTGACATCCGCGGCAACGTCGATACGCGCATCCGCAAAGCGCTCGACCCACAAGGCCCTTACGACGCCATTGTGCTGGCGGCGGCCGGCATCGAACGCCTCGCACACAGCGACGCCGTCACCGAGAGACTGCCACTCGATCTCATGCTGCCTGCCCCAGGCCAGGGCGCGCTGGCTGTGCAATGTCGTGACGAAAGCTGGCTGCTGCGCTTGTTGCAGCCCCTCGATGACGCCGCCACCCGCGCCGCCGTGACGGCCGAACGCGCGTTTCTCAGCGGTTTGGGCGGCGGTTGCGCCGTGCCAGTGGCGGCGCACGCCGCCATCATCCAGGGGCGCCTGCACTTGCGTGGGCGCGTGGCGTCGCTCGATGGGCGTGAACTTGTCGATGTCACCGGCGACGCTGCCCCGAAAGACGCCGTTGCACTGGGCGCAGGTCTGGCTGCACAGGCCTTGACGCAGGGCGCCGCCCGACTTTTGCGCGAGGTGGTGGCATGACTGTCACGGCGCCAGGCTCACCGGCGCCGCTGGCGGGGCGACAGGTTGTTGTGACCCAGGCTGCCGAACAGGCGCCGGAACTCGCCGCCTTGCTACTGCAGGCTGGTGCGACGCCGCTGCTCTACCCCTGTCTTGCCATTGCGCCGCCTGCCGACGCGTCTGCACTCGATCAGGCGTTGCAATCGGCGACGTGCGGCAACTTCGACTGGCTCGTGCTGACCAGCGCCAACGCTGTGCGTAGTGTGGCGGCGCGACTTGCCGCCCTGGAGCTTGACCCACGCCAACTGGCGGGCTTGCGCGTCGCCACTGTCGGCGCGGCGACGGCCGCAGCGGTGCGCGCCCTGCTCGGTCTGGACGTGGCGCTGACGCCAGCGGAGGAGGTTGCTGAAGGGCTGGCAACTGCACTCGCAGCCGCATTGCAGCCGGGCGACCGTATTCTGCTGCCCCAGGCTGCGCGCGCGCGTGACGTGCTGGTGCAACAGCTTAGGGCGACCGGCGCTGCGGTGACGCGTGTCGTCGCTTACGAAACTGTGCGCGGCTCAGGCGGCGTCGATCTGCCCGGATTGCTGGCGCAGGGTGCAATCGCTGCCGTGACGCTGGCAAGCGCTTCCGCCTTCACCTTCTTGCTGGAGCGGCTGACGCGCGAAGGCGGCGACCCGGCAGCGCTGCATGGTCTCTGTCTGGCGTGCATCGGGCCGATCACAGCGCGCACAGTGCTCGCTGCCGGTTACACGCCCGCCGTGGTATCGCCGCAACCAAGCCTGGAAGCGCTGGTAGCGGCGCTGGCAGGCTATTTTCAGGTGTCATCCTGACAACCTTCCTGGAAGCTCGCAGCTTTCGGCAAGGTTCTTACTTGGAGGAGGTTTTGTGCTTACACTCGATTCGCCCCTTCCGCATGGTCTTGTCGCCACCAACGGGACTGGTGTGGCAGTGCGCCCGCGCCGGTTGCGCCTCAACGCCACACTCCGCCGCATGGTGCGCGAGACGGTGCTCTCCCCCGCCGACTTCGTGGCGCCGCTCTTTGTCCGTCATGGGCGCGGCCAGCGCATCCCGATCGGCTCGATGCCAGGGCAGCTTCAGCTTTCCGTGGATCAACTTGCTGCGGAAGCAAAGGAACTTGCCAATCTGGGCGTACCGGCCGTGATCCTCTTTGGTATTCCGGCGGCAAAGGATGCGCTGGGCAGCGACAACTACAGCCCGACAGGCATCGTGCCGCAGGCAATTCGGGCGATCAAGGACGCCGCGCCTGAGCTGATCGTGATCTCTGATATGTGTTTTTGTGAGTACACCGACCACGGCCATTGCGGTGTCATCAACATGCCGGGCGAACTGCACTTTCACCCCCACCTGCCCCAAGGCTACCTGCTCGATGCGCCGACGCGTGAGCTGCTGGCGCGCGCCTCCGCTGTCCACGCCGCAGCCGGCGCTGACATCATCGCGCCCTCAGGCATGATCGATGGCATGGTGGCGGCGATCCGCAGCGGGTTGGATGACGCCGGCTTTGAGCACGTGGCGATCATGAGCTACGCGGTCAAGTATGCCAGCAGCTTCTATGGCCCCTTCCGCGAGGCCGCCGAAAGTCCGCCCACCTTTGGCGACCGCAGCCAATATCAGATGGACCCGGCCAACCGCCGCGAGGCGTTCAAGGAAGCGGCGCTCGACGTGGCTGAAGGCGCCGACATGCTGATGGTCAAACCGGCGCTGCCCTATCTCGACATTCTGGCCGGCCTGCGCGAACTCTATCCGCTGCCGATGGCCGCCTACCAGGTGAGCGGCGAGTATGCCATGCTGCATGCTGCCGCGAGCAATGGCTGGCTTGACTTGCGCCGCTGTGCGTTGGAAAGCCTGACCGCTATCAAACGCGCCGGCGCCGATTTGATCCTGACCTATTTCGCAAAGGATGCCGCAAAGTGGGTCCAAGCATAGTTCACAGATTGCTGCTAATCATTGGACGCGCAACAACTTATGACAGACACCACACTCAATCGCCCACCTGCCCAGTCTCAAAATCCCGCACGCCCGCCGCGTTTTCTTGCCGCCTGTCGTCGTGAAGCGGTTGACGCAACGCCTGTCTGGCTGATGCGCCAGGCCGGACGCTACATGACAGAGTATCGGGAACTGCGGCAGCGCTACACGATCCTGGAGATTATCAAGACGCCCGAACTGGCGTGTGAAGTAACGCTGCAGCCGATCAACGCCTTCGATCTCGACGCTGCGATCATTTTTGCCGACATCTTGCCGCCGCTGCAGGGCATGGGGCTGCATCTGGAGTTTCTCAAAGGCGAGGGACCCCACATTGACAACCCGGTGCGCACACCCACCGATGTGGGGGCATTGGTCGTGCGCCCGCCAGAAGAGACGCTTTGGTTCACGCTGGAGGCGATCAAGCTGGCGCGGCGTGAACTAGACAGCCGGGGACTACCCTTGATCGGCTTCAGCGGCGCACCTTTCACACTGGCGGCTTATGCAGTGGAAGGCGGCGGCAGCAAGAATCACGTGCGCGTCAAGAGCTTGATGATGTCCGACCCGGCGACCTGGCGCGCGTTGATGGCGAAACTGAGCACCGTTGTCGGCGAGTATCTGCTGGCGCAGGCGCGCGCGGGCGCACAGGTCTTGCAGCTCTTCGACTCATGGGTTGGTCAGCTCAGCCCGGATGACTACCGGGCGCACGTGCTGCCCTGGAGTCGCCGCGCGATCGAGATTGCAAAGGCGGGCGGCGTTCCGATCATTCACTTCGGCACCGACACCGCCGGGCTGCTGCCGTCGATCCGCGACGCTGGCGGCGACGTGATCGGCGTGGACTGGCGCATCGATCTCGACGCGGCGTGGCATCTGCTCGGCGAGGGCGTGGCGGTGCAGGGCAACCTCGATCCGGTGGCGCTCTTTGCGCCCTGGGAACAGTTGCAGCCACGCATCCAGCAGGTGCTCGACCGCGCACATGCCGTCGGTCGCCCTGGTCACATCTTCAACCTCGGTCACGGCATTTTGCCGCAGACGCCGGTGGAGAATGTGCAGCGATTGGTTGAGTTTGTCCATGAGTATAGTCAAGAGATGAAGAGATTGAGAGATTAGGGATTGGTGACTGGAGATAGGGTGTATGCCCGATGCAGGCATGACCCTGCCTGATCGGCAATCACCAAAAAATCTCCAATCTCTACTCTCCAGTCTCCCGCAACCTGAAAGAGATTCCCAAATGGACACAACAAAATCTGAGCAACTCTTTGCCGCTGCGCAACAGGTGATACCGGGAGGGGTGAATAGCCCAGTACGCGCCTTTCGCAGCGTAGGGGGGACGCCGCGCTTTATCGAGCGCGGGGCGGGACCGTATGTGTGGGACGCCGATGGCAACCGCTACATCGACTATGTGCTCTCCTGGGGGCCGCTGACGTTAGGACACGCACACCCGGCAGTGGTGGCGGCGCTCCAGGCGGCGGTGGTGCGCGGGACGAGCTACGGCGCGCCGACCGCGTTGGAGACCGAACTGGCACGACTGGTCATCGACCTCGTGCCATCGGTGGAGATGGTGCGCTTCGTCAACAGCGGCACCGAGGCGACGATGAGCGCACTGCGGTTGGCGCGCGCTTACACGGGACGTTCCAAGATCGTGAAGTTCAGCGGCTGCTATCACGGGCACGCCGACATGCTGCTGGTGCAGGCAGGCAGTGGCGTCGCCACGCTGGGGCTGCCCGATTCGCCGGGCGTGCCTGCGGCCACCGCCGCCGACACATTGATCGCACCTTTCAACGATCTGGCAGCGGTCGAACGACTCTTCGACGCTAATCCGGGCCAGATTGCGGGCGTCATCGTCGAGCCGATCGCAGCCAATATTGGCTTCGTGCTGCCGGCGGAAGGGTTCCTGGCCGGGCTGCAAAGCCTGTGCCGCGCTCACGGCGCACTCTTTATCCTCGACGAAGTGATGACCGGCTTTCGCGCCAGCCTGGGCGGCGCGCAGGCGCTGTGGGGTCTCGACCCGGACCTGACCTGTCTGGGCAAGGTGATCGGCGGCGGGCTGCCTGTCGGCGCGTACGCGGGCAAGCGCGCCATCATGCAGATGGTGGCGCCGGCGGGGCCGATGTACCAGGCGGGCACACTCTCCGGCAACCCGCTGGCGATGACGGCTGGCATCGCGACCTTGCGCGAGCTGCTCAAGCCGGGCGTCTTCGACAGCATTGCAGAGTCTACAGCAAAACTGGTGGCAGGAATCAAGGAGATCGCAGCGAATTATGCCATCCCGTTGCAAGCCGGGCACACCGGTTCAATGTTCGGTTTCTATTTCCTCGAGTCGCCCGGCCGCGTGATTACAGACTACGCCAGCGCCAAAGCGCATGCCGATCCAGTGCGCTATGGACGCTTCTTCCACGCCATGCTGGCACGAGGCGTCTACTTTGCGCCGAGTCAGTTCGAGGCCGGTTTTGTCTCCAGCGCGCACGGGGAAGAGGTGATCGAGGCGAC
>DMDA01000131.1:22767-23528 GCA_003451595.1 Chloroflexota bacterium
TCTCCAATCTCCTAATCTCTATTTCAAGGAACAACGATGCAACCTATAACTCATCATCCCGTCGCCATCATCGGCGGTGGCATTGCCGGGCTGAGTGCAGCGTGGTATTTGCAGAAGGCCGGGATCGACTATGTGCTGCTGGAGCAGGACGCGCGTTGGGGCGGCAAGATTCGCACGGAGACCGTGACCGGCTACGGCGACGCACCCTTCATCGTGGAGGGTGGCCCTGATTCGTTCATCACGCAGAAGCCGTGGGGCGCGGCGTTGGCGCGTGAGCTGGGATTGGGCGAGGCGCTGATCGGAACCAATGAGCAGCTCAAACAGACCTACGTGCTCAACAAAGGCAAGGCGACGCCGCTGCCCGACGGGGTGCTGATGATCGTGCCGACCAAATTCAAGCCCTTCATCTTCTCGCCGCTGATTTCGCCGTGGGGCAAGCTACGCATGGGCATGGACCTGTTCATCCCGCGACGCAAGGATGAGCGCGACGAGACCTTGGCCGAGTTCGTGCGCCGACGACTGGGCAGCGAGGCGCTCGACAAGATCGCCGAGCCGCTGATGTCGGGCATCTACAACGCCGAGGCGGAGAAGCAGAGCGTGTTGGCGACCTTCCCGCGCTTTCGCGAATTGGAACAGCAATACGGCAGCCTCACCAAAGGAATGCTGGCTTCGCAACGGGCGCGACAGCAAAGCGCAGCCACTATGCCGCGTAATGGCAGACCGCTGTCTTTCTTCGTTACGCCCATAGCCGGCGTCGCTGC
>DMDA01000131.1:23690-24025 GCA_003451595.1 Chloroflexota bacterium
ACGCTAGCCAGGTGATCCTGGCGACGCCGGCTTTTGTCACTGGCGCGTTGCTGCGCCCATTGGCTCCGGACGCTGCTGACCTGCTTGACGGTATCCGTTACGTCAGCACCGGCACGATCTCGCTGGCTTTCCGCAGCGCCGACGCCCCCAATCCGCTCAACGGTTACGGTCTGGTAATCCCGATGAGCGAACGTCGCCCGATCAATGCGATCACGCTCAACTCGGTCAAATTTGCCCAGCGTGCACCGGATGGTCATCTGCTGCTACGCGCCTTCTTCGGCGGCTCGCGCAGTCCGCAGTCGATGGAGCTGGACGACAGCGCGCTCTACACCACC
>DMDA01000131.1:24102-26997 GCA_003451595.1 Chloroflexota bacterium
TCCTTGCCGCCGGGCGTTCACGTGGCGGGCAGCGCCTATCGCGGGGTGGGCATTCCCGATTGCGTCAAGTCGGCGCTGGAGGCAGTGGGGCGCGTAACGGCGGCGTGAGCCGTAATCATAAGCCGCCCAGGCAACAGGGCAGTTGCCGCCTTGCCACTACATCGTTCACCACATCTTTCACTAGGACGGGCTACATCTTTATGTAGTCCGTTTTTGTTTGGCTTGTTCCACAATAGTAGACAGGAAGATGCACTTGCGTTGATAAGCACTGGAGGAGACCTGTGAAGAATTCGATTGACGCAGCCTTACCATGGTTGATCCTGCCAATTCTGCTGCTGGCGGTCATCGCTGCACTTGCCGGCCTATGGCCAGCGCCGGCCGCGCCATATCCGCTGACCAGTTTCCGCGGTGAAGCAGTGACCATCCACGCGGGCGGCCTCTATTACTGGGACACGGTGAGTTCGGTGGCGCAGATGCAGGCGAACGACCTGGTGATGCTAGTGCTGGGCGCGCCCTTGCTGGCGACTTCTTTCTGGCTGGCGCGGCGTGGCTCGCTGCGCGGACGCCTGTTGATGACCGGCACGTTAGGCTTTGTCCTCTACACCTACATGTCGATGTGTTTCGGGGCGGCGTACAATGCGCTGTTTCTGGTGTATGTAGCGCTCTTTGGGCTGAGCCTGTACGCTTTCATCCTGAGCATGATGTCCTTCGATCTGGCGACGCTACCCCAGCGCTTTGCGCCCAGCCTGCCACGCCGCTGGATTGCCGGCGTGTTGTTCTTTGCCGCCGCCTTCTTGACGCTGGCCTGGTTGGGACGGATTGCACCGACGATCACGCAGACGCAACCGCCGCCGCTGGAAAACACCACCAGCCTTTTCATCCAGGCGATGGATCTGGCGCTGATCGTCCCGTTGTGTGTGCTGGCGGGGGTGCTGCTCTTGCGACGCAGCGCCTGGGGGTCTTTGTTGGCGGCGGTTGCGCTGACGAAGTTCCTGACCATGGGGCTGGCCGTCAGCTTGATGGGACTGAACATGGCGCGCGTCGGCGTCCCTGTCAGTGTGGTGGAGGTGGGACTCTTCCCACTTCTGACGCTGCTCAATCTGATCATGGCCGTCCTGCTACTGCGCAGCATCACACCCGACGCTGCGCAGTAGCAGGACGGCAATATTGGAGACCACCGCTTTCTTGGACAGGGGCTGCTCGCTCAATCAAGCGCATAGTCGGCCCTGGCTGACACCATATACGCGTGTCCGCTCAGTTCGTTGGCTGGTCACGGTGCTGCAGGTGCAGCTTCTTCAGGTGCAGCGGCAGCCCGTTCGGCAAGAAACTCCTCCACACTGAGTCGTCTGCCATCATTTGTCTGCACGAAGACTTCGCCTCCTCGCCTGGCACGCCCTGCGCGACGAAACACGTGGAATACCGAGTATCCTTCCCGGCTGCGGAAACCAAATACATCTGTGCCATTCGGCCTGGTCTCTTCGTAGACGAAACGAATGGTTGGATCGTTGAACACGTCGCGCAGTAGCTCTGCTTCTGCATCCAGACCGGCCCGATGTGCTCGATCAAATAGCGCAGAGAAGTCCGTGCCGATACGACGGGCATAGTTTCGCACACGGAAGCGCTCGACCAAGAGATGAATGAGGTTCATCCGAAAGCTGAGATCGTCGCTGGCAAGCATATCGTCGAGATCAACATATCCAGCGATAAAGGAATCCACGAGCAGCGGTGCACCGCCGATAAGACCAGCACTTGTAATCAACCGCATAGGCACGACTTCAGGTCGGTCGATAAAACCTTGCATCTGGCGATCGAAGTTTGTAAGCGCAGCTTCATCGATGACATCGTAGCGAATCTCGCGCCCTTCGAGTCGATATTGGATGGCGGGTGAGAGCGTGTTCAATCGGTCGATCAGCTCCTGCCGCCGATCGAATGCGGACGCCTCGCCCCGTCCCGGCGGTCTGACTTCGACCACGCGCTGAATTGCGGGTGGTTGTGCGCCCTGCACTGGGCCTGTTTGCTGTTGCACCACGTGAGTCAGCTCGTGTGCAGTCAATGTGTTATTGCCAGGAGATTTTCCTTCCCCAAAGAAGACATGCTCGCCATGTGTGAACGCCTGAGCATTGAGGCGCCGGCAAACATGCGCAGCTTCACGATCGTCGTGCACGCGCACCTTGCTGAAGTCATAGCCGAAGCGAGACTCCATGAAGGTGCGCACCTGTGCAGGCAGTGAGCGGCCGCCGTCAGGTTCAGACGACTGTTGCTGCGCAACTAAAGAGGACGGTGTCACTGTCTCAGAAGAAGGCAAACGCCTGGAACGGGGAAGCGCTGCATTTTGCATGACGGTTTGGGCGACATGGGCGGCTTCCTGCTCGAAGCGATCTCCCGGTGCGTTGACTAGACGACTTGTTAGGAGACGAGTTGGCCCTGCGTTGCTGTAGGGGGACGGCGTAGACCTCGTTCGCGATCCATACATTCGCATCAGAATTCCATCCTTTCCGTCGTGTCAGGCGCGCGCACCTGTGTCTTCATCATGGTGGTTCTTGATTCAGCTCACCCGCATTTGCAGGTTTGCCACACGCTCGCTCACGCGCGAGATGTCTATCAGCACCGACGCTTCTCCCGCCCCCTGATTGCCGATATAGGTGGCCGAGTCCGCCACAAACCAGCCGAGCGTACGCGCCGCGCCAGTGGTGAGACCGGCGCGTGCCGTGGGCGCAGCCGTCTGCGTAAACGCGTTAGCCTGGACAGTGAGCTGGCGCGCTAGCGTCAGGTTAAGCACGCCTTCGATCACGTTGCCGTGGAGCAATAAACGCCCAAATGCATCGCTGTTGAGACTGACGTTCCCATTGGTCGCTGCAAGCTGGCGCAAATCCTCCAGCAGCGCATGCCCGATCG
>DMDA01000112.1:0-1418 GCA_003451595.1 Chloroflexota bacterium
GATGTCGGTGGTGAGCGTGATCGCCACGCCGGCCGGGATCGTGTACTTGCAGACGCCGCTGCAGGGCGGGAAGACCTCGCTCCAGTTGCCTGAACCGGAGGGCGCCAGCGTGGTCGCGGTGGCGAAGGCGGCTGCGGCGCTGCCAGCCTGCTGAGAACCGCTGAACCAGGCGGTGTTGGTGATCGTGGCGCCGCCGCCGGCCGTGTTGGTGACGGCAAAGCTGACGGTGATGGCGGCGCCCGCGTCCACGGCGTCACTCCAGGCGAGTCGGCCGGCGTCGATGGTGGCGCCATTTTGTTCGATCCAATGGGCGAAGGTCGCCTCTGCCGGCAGCGTGTCGGTGAGGATGACCGCGCCGTCCGCCGCGCCGCCGCTGTTGCTCAGCACCAGCGTGTAGGTGACGACGCCCTGGTAGGCAACGTTCGTCGCAGGCGCCACTTGCTTAGCCAGACCGAGCGCCGGCCCCGGTTGCTTCTCATACGCGCCCATGTCCACGACGCCGTTGGCGATGCGCGGGTTGCCGTCCAGGTCGGTGGCGACGGTGACGCTCAGGTTGTTGCCAGCGTCGATGGCGGGCGAGCCGGCTTGCAGGCGGTAGTCGCCGGTGGTGGTCGGTGCACTGCTGGCGGCGATGGGGGCGACGAAGCGCGGATCCGCGTCGGCAGCGGTGATATTGCCTGCGCCCCAGTAGGTCGTGTCACCAATGCCATAAAAGACATCGTTCGTCCCAGTTGGAACTAGGCTGTAGCTGATCGACGCCCCACCTGTACCGAAATCGTAAATCTGTTTGCCGCTGGGTGCATTGTTCCCCCACAGGATTACGTTAACCAGGTTGGGGTAGCTTACACCGTCCCTAAAGCCGTAGTTATACATCGCTCCACCAGAACCTGCTGCTGAGTTGCCGCTGAAGGTGACATTGACCAGACTGGGGCTGCTGATGTAGCCATCCCTACCGTAGTTGTACATCGCTCCGCCAGAACTAGCTGCTGAGTTGCCGCTGAAGGTGACATTGACCAGATTGGGGCTGCTGACGCCACGATCGCCGTTGTTGTACATTGCCCCGCCGTTAATGTGAACCTGATTGCCGGTGAAGGTGACATTAGACAGACTAGGGCTGCTCGTGCCGAAACTGTAGCCGTTGTTGTACATCGCCCCGCCGTAGAGCGCCCAGTTGCCGCTGAAGGTCACGTTGGCGATCGTTGGGCTGCACTCATTCCCGCTGCTGCTGCCATCACAGTAGAGACCACCACCCTGGTATAGAGCGCTGATGCTGTGGTGATCTGCGTTCCCACCGGTGACTGTAAAGCCGTCGATCACGGTAGCCGTTGTGATGTTCGGGTCGGTCACGCCGTCCAGGTAGAGCACATGATAGGCGTTGTTGGTCAGCGTACCGTCGCCGTCGATGTCGCCGCTGAGGA
>DMDA01000112.1:1739-27812 GCA_003451595.1 Chloroflexota bacterium
CTCATACGCGCCCATGTCCACGACCCCGTTGGCGATGCGTGGGTTGCCGTCCAGGTCGGTGGTGGCGGTGACGCTCAGGTTGTTGCCGGCGTCGATGGCGGGCGAACCGGCTTGCAAGCGGTAGTTGCCGGTGGTGGTCGGCGCACTGCTGGCGGCGATGGGGGCGACGAAGCGCGGGTCAGCGTCGGCAGCGGTGATATTACCCGCTCCCCAGGTAATGGTGCTGCCATTGTTATAGATGTCAGCCGTCGTGCTCGGAATCAGCGTGTGGCTGAGCGATGGCGTAACAAGCCTATTGTAGAGTTGAGCGCCGATGGTGGTCGCAGCATTTCCCCAGAGAATCACGTTGACCAGGCTGGGGCGGCTCGTGCCGGAGGTACCACGGTTGTACATCGCCCCGCCGTAGGATGCCCGGTTGCCGCTGAAGGTGACGTTGACCAGGCTGGGGCTGCTGACGCCACTGAAGCCGTCGTTGTACATCGCCCCGCCGGCGCTGGAAATTGCCTGGTTGCCGCTGAAGGTGACGTTGACCAGGCTGGGGCTGCTGACGCCACCGAAGCCGTCGTTGTACATCGCCCCGCCGTCGGTGTCTGCCTGGTTGCCGGTGAAGATATTGTTGGTCAGTCTAGGGCTGCTCGTGCCGGAACTGGTGCCCTTGTTGTACATCGCCCCGCCGTAGTATGCCCAGTTGCCGGTGAAGGTGATGTTGGCAATCGTCGGGCTGCATTCATTCCCACTGCCGTTGCCGGCGCAGTAGAGTCCGCCGCCATGGCTGTGTGGAGCACTGCCATACGCATTGCCACCGGTGACCGCAAAACCATCGATCACGGTGGCGGCGGTGATGTTCGGGTCAGTCACGCCGTCCAGGTAGAGGACGTGGTAGGCGTTGTTGGTCAGCGCGCCATCCTGGTCGATGTCGCCGCTGAGGATGGTGGGATGCGCCGTCCAGTCGCGCTGCGTGCGCAGGGTCTCGTCGCCGCCAAAGCCACCGTAGAGCTGCACGTTGTCGTTGGTGAGGGTGAAGTATTCCGTGCGGCTGTTGTTGACGTGGCTGCCGCCCTCGTCCGGGTAGTAGGTGCCTTCCGCCACCCAGAGCTCGTAGCGGGTGCTGGCATTGGCGTTGGCGACCCCGAGCGCATCCTGGACGTTGGTGTACGCATCCGTCCACGATAGGCCGGTATGGGCGCCGTCCAGCCGATCCCTGTCCACATAGAGGATAGCCACCTCATACGCGCCCATGTCCACCACCCCGTTGGCGATGCGCGGGTTGCCGTCCAGGTCGGTGGTGGCGGTGACGCTCAGGTTGTTGCCCGCGTCGATGGCGGGCGAGCCGGCTTGCAGGCGGTAGTTGCCGGTGGTGGTCGGTGCGCCGGTCGCTGAGATAGGGGCGACAAACAGTGGATTGGCGTCTGCGGCGGTGATATTGCCAACGCCCCAGGTAATGGTGCTGTTGTCGTTATAGATGTCAGCCGTCGTGCTCGGAATCAGGGTGTGGCTGAGCACTGGCGCAGCGGCATAATTGTAGAGTTGCGCGCCGTTGCTCGCCGCATTACCCCAGAGAATCACGTTGACCAGGCTGGGGCGGCTCGTGCCGGAACTGGAGCCATCGTTGTACATCGCCCCACCAGAGTCGGTAGCCTGGTTACCACTGAAGGTAACGTTGATGAGACTGGGGCTGCTTACACCACTATTGTTAGCATAATTGTAGACTGCTCCACCGCTTTCGGATGCCTGGTTGCCGCTGAACAAGACATTTATGAGGCTGGGGCTGCTCACGCCACCAGACTCTTCGCCAACGTTGTACATTGCCCCGCCCCATTTGGTTGCCTGATTCCCGTTGAAGGTGACGTTGACCAGGCTAGGGCTGCTCGTACCTTGGTATCCGCTGTTGTACATCGCCCCGCCCCATTCGGTTGCCTGATTCCCGCTGAAGGTAACATTGACCAGGCTAGGGCTGCTCGTACCTTGGCCACCATCGTTATACATAGCCCCGCCATACTTTGCTCGATTTGCGCGGAAGGTGACGTTGGTTAGACTGGGGCTGCTTGTGCCATAGAAGCCATTGTCGTACATGGCCCCACCGTAATAATCGGCCTGATTGTCAACAAAGTTAACGTTGAACAGGCTCGGGCTGCTGGCGCCATTGCTACCATAGTTGTACATCGCCCCGCCAGCGTTGCTCGCCTGGTTGCCGGTGAAGCTGACGTTAGCAATCGTTGGGCTGCATTCATTCCCGCTGCCGTAGCCGTCACAGTAAAGCCCGCCGCCATAGTTGTGAGGGTCTTCGCCATTCGCATTTCCACCGGTGACTGTAAAGCCATCGATCACGGTGGCGCCAGAGATGCTAGGTCCATTCGCGCCGTCCAGGTAGAGGACGTGGTAGGCGTTGTTGGTCAGCGCACCCTCCTGGTCGATGTCACCGCTGAGGATGGTGGGATGCGCCGTCCAGTTGCGCTGCGTGCGCAGGGTCTCGTCGCCGCCAAAGCCACCGTAGAGCTGCACGTTGTCGTTGGTGAGGGTGAAGTATTCCGTGCGGCTGTTGTTGACGTGGCTGCCGCCCTCGTCCGGGTAGTAGGTTCCTTCCGCCACCCAGATTTCGTAGTTCACACCGGCGTTGGCATTTGCCACATCCAACGCCGCCTGCAGGGTGGTGTAGGCATCGGCCCACGATGCGCCGTTGTTGGCGCCGCCGGCGTCTTTGTCCACGTACACAGGGCTTTGCGCGGACGCGCCCTGCGGCGTCGCCAGCCAGAGCAGCGCCGGCAGCAGCAAGAGCAGCGCCAGGCGGAGCGGGGCGAGTTGCGAGCTGCGCAGGGCGACCGCCTGCCGTCGCCGGCCATCGCATGGTGTGCTCCGACAAACCTGCTGTGTGTGGCTGAAGAAATGCGTGTTGCGCTGCATATATCGCCTCCCTGCCTTCTGCTCAAACCGGCGCCGCCGTCACATTGGAGAGCACTGCGCTGCGGGTCATCCCACCCAACCTCGCCGCCAATCTCCAATCTCCAATCTCTCAATCTCCCAATCTCTCAATCTCCCAATCTCTCAATCTCCCAATCTCCCCCACCAACCCCTCCACCCCCTCCACCGCCAGCCGCCTGCTCGTGATCAGGCGCACGCCATCTGCGGCATCCACCTGCACGACGGATACGCCGGCCATGTGCAGCAGCGCCAGCAGCAGGCGGTCGGTGGGGTCACATACGCCGCCGCTGCGCTCGATCAGCGCCATGTCCGGGTGCGTCGCCAGCAGCCGCGTCACCGCGCCGGGTTGAGTAGGGTCGATAGCAACCAGTGTGATCGAGGGTGTGGCCGCCAGGCGGTCGGCGATGATCGAAGTCAGCAGCGAGGCGCCACACACAGCAACCGTAGTCATAACGCGCTCCTTCCCTGGCGCCGCTGCCGGCTCTGCGTCAACCGTCCCTTGCTTTGGACAGGTTTTGCCGCAGCAAGCCCGCAGCCGTGCGTCGCACTACCAGCATACGCCTTACTGAATTGTTTGGTATCTGGTCAAAAAGGATAGGAAAAGGATAGGGTGGGGTCAATTCGCGTGGGTCAAACTTACGGGAAAATACAGAATCGGGCGCCGGCGGACGCGGCGCGGCTACAATCGCTACGACTTATCGATCAACCCCTGCTGTCGTGCGACTGCAATCGCCTGGGCGCGGTTCTTGACGTGCAGGCGCTCCAAAATCTGCCCCATGTGATATTTGACGGTCGCCTCGCTGATCGTCAACGCCACGGCGATCTCCTTATACACCATGCCGTGCGCGGCCAGTTCCAGCACGCGCATCTGCTGTCCGGTCAATGCCGGTGCGTCGACCGGCGTCTCTGCCGTTGGGAAGGCGTCCAACAGCGCGGCGGCTTGTGCTGGCGTCAGGCTCACTTCCCCGCGCACGATCTCGGTCAGGGCGCGCAGAAAACTCAAGCTGTCCAGGCTTTTGAGCAGATACCCGGAGGCGCCCGCGGCCAACGCGGAAAAGAGGGTTCCCTCGTCGGCGGCGAGCGTCAGCATGACAATCTTGATCGCCGGCTGCGCCAGATGAATGCGCCGCGTTGCCTCCAGCCCATCGCAGCCCGGCATGTGGACGTCCATCAGAATCAGCGCCGGCGTCAGCTCAGCGGTCAGGCGCTGCGCGTCCCATCCATCGTGCGCCATGCCAACCACCTGCATCCCGTGCACGGTCAGCAAAGTGCGCAGCCCGTCGAGAAAGAGCGCGTGGTCATCGACCAGCAGCACGCGCACGCCCTTGAGCGCCAGCGTGTCGATGGGATCGCGGTCGCCGGTGGGCGTCGCCAGCGGCGCAGTCAGCTCGAGCTGCACCCCCTGACCTGGCGCCGTGTGGAGTGTCAAGGTTCCGCCAAACGCGGCGGCGCGCTCCGCCATGATTGCCAGACCGAAATGCGCCTCCCCCGCAGCATCGGCAAGCTCCGGCGCGGCGCGGGCAAAGCCACGCCCGGCGTCGGCAATCGTCAGGCGCGCCACATCACCCTGCAGGGCGAGTTCAATCGTCGCCGCATCGACGCCGGCATGTTTGCGGATGTTGGCGAGCGCCTCCTGCACGATGTAGAAGACCTGGGCGCTGGTGTCGGGGCTGAAGGGCGCGCCCGGCGCGGCGTCCGCTGTCAGCTTGGGGTCGACGAGCAGCGTCACGCGGATGCCGCTAGCGGCTTCATAGTGCGCCAGATGGCTGCGCAGCGCGGCGACAAAGTCGGCGTCGGCGGCCGGTGCATTGCGCACGCTCAGCAGATAGGCGCGCAGGTCGGTGTTGGCAAGTTGTGCAGCCTGCTCGAGCTGGCGCAGCGCCGTCGCCGCCTGGCTGCGCTGCCCTTGTTCCAACAATGTTGCCACGGCGTGCGCCTGCACCGCCACGTAGGCGACCACCTGTCCCAGCCCATCGTGGAGCTCGCGCCCCATGCGTGCGCGCTCCTCCAGCCCCGCCACCATGCGCTGCTGCTCGACGACCTGCACATGGGCGGCTTGCACCGCCGCTTGCGCCGCCGTCAGTTCGCTGATGTCGTGAAAGATGACCACGCGCCCGGCGCCGCCGTCCGGCTCCGACTCCAACGGCGACACGGCGACCGCATAGGTGTGCAGACCGTCGGCGGCAGTGAATTGCCAGCGCCCGGCGCCCTGCGCCGGCAGCGCCGCCAACAGCGCCGGCGGCAGTTGCGTCGCCACGACGTTGGACGTCACCGTCACCCCTTGCTGCGCCAGGAAAGCCGCCGCCGCCGGGTTGCAATCGAGCAGCCGATCGTGGGCGTCGAGCACCAGCACGGCGTCGGCCATCTCTTCGAGCACACGTGTGCGCGCCACCGGCACGATGTCGAACAGCCGGTAGCGGATCAAGCCGAAAGCCACGATCATCGCCCCTAGCGCATAGCCGAAGGGCAGCAGATCCAGGTTAGGCAGCGGGCTGCGTTCCATCACCTGCAGCAGCGCCGCCGCGGCAGGCAGCGCCGCCCCGCCAAAGATGATGAACGCCTGCCGGCGCTGCAGCCCGCTGGCGCGCAGCGCCACCATCAACAACAGCAGCGCCGCCGCCGTCAGAAGTAGGTAGTTGTGAGCGCTGTAGAAGTAGAAATAGGGGCCGTAGTCGATGTCCAGCAGCGCCATGCCATCCACGATCTGCAGGCGAGTGTCTGCCCAGATCAAGTGGTGCAGCTCATTCGTCCACACCAGCAGCAGCCCGAGCGCTGGCGTCAGCGCCAGCAGCAGCGGCAGCCAGCGCCAGCGCGCCCACGGCTGCCGGCTGTAATGCAGGGCAAAGAGCGGCCCGGCGACGGCAACGATGGCGATGCCAATGTGCTGCACCTTCGCCCAGAAGAGGCGTGCATCCAGCGCGTGGACGCCCAGCGCCATACCGTACCCCAACGTCCAGATCGCCATGCCCAGCAGCGCCGCTGCCGCCGCCGCACCGACCTGGGAGCGATGTGTCCAGGCGTAGACCGCCGCCACGCCGCCCAAGACGCCGGCAATGATTAAGATTAGCGCCACTGGGGAGAAGTGCCAGACGATCATAGTGCTCAGTTCAGACCCGCGTCACGCCCGGATCACGGCGATGGTGCGTCCCTGCGGCGTGGCCGCCGTTTCGACCCGTGTGCGCTGGGCAATGGGCGGCAAGCCGCGGCGCCGGTCGAAGATCACCAGCCAGCCGCGGTCGAGACCCAGGCCGGCGAGATATTCGTCAAGCTGCGCCAGTCCTTCCTCCAGCGGGTCGGCCTCGCCGTCGCGCCAGACCTTGAGTTCCATGCCCAGCGTCACCGGCTGCGGTCCGCCGTAGCGCAGGCACAAGTCCATGCGCCGCGAGCCGATGGCGTATTCGCGCTCCAGCGTCCCGTTGCCGTTGACGACGCGGTGGAGGAACGCCATCAGCACCAGGTGCGGCGCGATCTCGTGATAGTGGACGCTGCCGAGCAACGGCTGCCCATGCTGGCGCCAGAAAGCCAGAAACGCAGCGAGCAGCTTGTCGGGGTCGAGGCTGCCGTCCACTTTCAGCCAGGAAGGGGAAATGTGTGGCAAGGAGGCGGTTGTCGTGTAGGCGAGCACGCGCGGCAGCACCTCCTTGTAGATCGGGTTGGCGATGACCAGTCCGCCGGCGCCGTCGAAGCGACACAGCCCCAGGTCAACCACGAAGCGGATGTCATCCTGCGGCACATCGCTGATCGATCCGCCCGCCAGCAATGGCTCGATGACACGGCGCACGCGCGGCTCGCGCAACCGCTCCGCCAGGCTGTCGAGATGCGTGTCCTGGCGCTGAATCAGGATTTCCTTGGCTGCGTCAAGATGGAAAGGCGTGATTTCCGTCCTCGCATCCGGCGCAACGGTCTCGACAGCCTGGCGCGCCAGCGCGTTGACCAACCAGGGCTGGCCCTGCGTCAAGTAGAAGGCGTGATCGATGGCTGCTGGCGTGAAAACCTGTCCTGTATCTTCGGTATGTTGCTGATAGAGCGCCGCCACATCATCGAGCGTGAACGCATCCAACGTGATCGAGTCCGCTTTGACATTGAACGGGCTGGCGGTGTTGAGCCGCTCGCTGCCGCCCGACGCGACTTTGTAGTCGCGCACGTCGCGCATCCCGATCAGCGCCAGCGACGCTGGGAAACCGGTCGGGCGCCAGTTGTAGCCGGTGCGCAGTTGGCGCAGCACCGAGATCAACGTTTCGTTTTGCAGGGAATCGATCTCGTCGATGAAGACAACAAGCGGACGCGGCGCCGCCTGCGCCCATGCCTGCAGCGCCGTGCGGATGCGCGTGCCCGCTTCCGCTTCGGGCCAGGCAGGCGGGCGCAACGCTGGCGGCAACTGCGCCATGATGTCCAGCCGCCAGCTATCGAGGATCGCCAGTTCCGCCGCGCCGGGGTCGTTGTTGAACGCCGCGCCGACTTCGACTGACACCAACGCGGCGACATATGCCCCCGACGCCGTCAGCTCCTGCGCCAGCGCGATCATCGACGTGGTCTTGCCGGTCTGGCGCGGGGCGTGGATGACAAAGTAGTTGAAGTCCGCCACCAGCCGCCGCGCCGGCTGGACGCGTGCGGCGGCGGGCAGCATGTAGTGCAGTTCGGGCTTACATGGCCCGGCGACGTTGAAGCGACGCGGCATGAGTTCCTCCTGGCTGCTCACGATTGGCGACAGAAGCTCACCTGATTGTAGCACAACCGATGGGCGATGTGAGATGCGCGCCGTTTAGCCGTTTGGAAGCCGCATTCGATGTGACAATAGTACCAGCAGGGAACGACCGCGTTTGTTATCGTTGAGCGGGCGGATCGAACCGGTTTGACCGCTCCCGAAGCCGCTGCGACGTGACCGCGCCGGTCGGTCTCCCGAAAATGGACAAGTAGACAGAGGTGAGGTTCGATGTTGTCTCAGCAGATGCGTTGGTTCCTGGTGGTTGCGGTTGGGGCGTTGGTGTTGGCAGCGTGGACAGGTGTGCTCATGCGCTTTGGCATGGTCGATGGCTTCCCGACCTGGGCGCAAAATTTCGGCGCCATGCGTCACGCGCACAGCCATTTGATGTACTTTGGATGGGTGACGCTGGCGCTCTTTGCGTTGATCTGGGCTGACCTGCCGCGTCACACGGGGCGCAGTCTGCCGCGTGGGGTCGGTGTGCAGATGGCGTTGACTGCCGTCATGGCGTTTCTGAGCTTCCCCGCTTTCTGGGCTAATGGCTACGGCCTGACCGCGATCGGGAGCGTCCGGCTGCCGCTGGGATCAATGGCAGCGACCTTCAACGGACTGACCTGGTTCATCTTTGTGGCGCTCTACGTCCAGGCGACGCGTGGCCTGGCTGTGCGTCCACTCGCCGTGCAGTTGTGGGATTGGGCGCTGGCGCTGTTGCTGCTAGCGGCGCTGGGTGCAGTAGGTCTGGTGGCGCTGGTCATCACTCGCGTCGAGCAACCTTTTCTGCAGCAGTTGTTTCTCCATCAGTTTCTCGATCTCTTTGCCGTTGGCTGGTTCGGGTTGGCGCTGCTCGGCGTGATGTGGTCGTACATCGGTGCACCGACGCGCGGTTGGCTGCCGACCTTCAGCCTGGCATTGCTCCTGGCGCCGACTTTCTTGCTGGGCGTGCCGCCCACACTGCTGCCGACCACGCTCTTCTGGGTGGCGGCGCCGGCAAACGCAGGCGCAGCGTTTCTGCTGGGCTGGCATGGGCTGCAACTCTGGCGGCAGCGGGCGATGTTACCCAACCTGCTCTGGTTAGCTGGTGGTGGGTTGGGCATCGTTCTAGCGGCGGCGGCGCTGCTATTGTGGCCAGGCGTCTGGCAGGAATACGCTGGCGGGCAGATGCGCATCTTCTACCTGCATGTGCTGTTGTTGATGTGGGTGAGCACAGCGCTGTTGGGGTCGCTGGAAGCACGCTGCTTGCCAGGCAGTCGCCAGATGCGCTGGATCAACTGGTTGTGGACGGCAGGCGTGCTCGTCATGATCGGCGCCTTGCTGGGGCTTGGGCTGGCGCTGCCGCCAGGTCTGCCCCAGGTAGCCTGGTTGCGGGCGGCGGCATGGGGCAGCCTGGGCGTAGCAATCGGCGCCTCACTCTTCTGGCTTGCCTTGCTGCGCGGCGCTGCTACTGCGCCCCAGCGATCACCGTATGCTTCAGATTGAGCGGTGACTCGACATCGCCCTCATGATAGGCAGGCAGCCAGAGGGTGAAGGTGCTGCCGACGCCGGGCTGGCTCTCGACTGTGATCTTGCCGCCGTGCGCCTGCGCAATGCGTTGCGCAATGCTCAGCCCCAGACCGCTGCCGCCTAACTCGCGACTGCGCGCTTTGTCCGTGCGGTAGAAGCGGTCAAAGATCAGCGCCTGTTGTTCAGCGCTGATCCCGATGCCGGTGTCGGCCACGCTGATGCGCACCCAGCCGTCACGGTTTTCCAGACTGAAGGTGACGACGCCGCCCGCGTGCGTGTACTTGACGGCATTCTCGGCCAGATTAACCAGCACCTGACGCAGGCGGTCGCGGTCCCCGCGCACCTGTGCCTGATCCTCGCTGCCCAGACGAATCTCCAACGCATCGGCGCGCCCTTTGTAATGCTCCACCAGGCGTCGCGTCTGACGGTAGACATCCAGCAGCAATGTGTCCATCTCGACAGGCGCCATCTGGATTTGCAGCGCGCCGCTGTCAGCCTGCGCCAGTAACAGCAGGTCGCTGATCATCTTGTTCATGCGCTCGGATTCAGCCTGCACCTCGCTCAGCGACTCCTTGAACAACTCGCTTGCCGTCTCCAATCGCAGCGCGCCGCCCCCTGTCGGCGCGGCTGCCATGCGCTGCAACAGCTCGATATTGCCCTGGATGGTCGTCAACGGTGTGCGCAACTCATGGCTGACATCGCCAATGAGTCGCTCCTGCGCCTGAAAGAGGCGCTGAATGCGATCCAACATCTCGTTGAAGGTGGCGGCCAGGCGTCCGACCTCGCTGGCGTTGTCGCGAATGTCGATACGGTTGCCCAGGTCGCGCGTGCGCGTGATAGCGTTGGCGGTCTCGGTGATCGTGTCGATGGGCGCCAGGGCGCGCCGCGCCAGGAACGCGCCAACAATCGCCGCCAATACGATGCTGATCGTTGTGCCCAAAATCAGGTAGCGGTTCACCTGTGTCAATGCGGTCAGCGCAGTGGTGACCGACTGAATCAGTTGCACGGCGCCCATCAGTTGACCGTCAACGATCAGCGGCACCGTGTAAACCAGAAAGGCGGCGCCCTCATTGGTGACGTAATAGAAGCGGTCTTCCTGCCCGGCAAGAATGTGCGGCATCGTGTCGGCATGATGCGGGATCGGGATATCACCCAGATTTTCGCTGCGTTTCAGCACCTTGCCGTCGCTATCCAACAACTGTGCACCGACCGACGATGCAAACAACTCGACCTGAGGAAAGAAGACATTGTCCGCGCTGTTGCGAAAGACGACCACATCGCCTTGAATTTGCTGAATGACAGCAGCAGCGATGTTACGCGCCTGCAACGCGGCGCTCTGCTCCAGCTGGAAGCGCAGGTTGGCAGTCAACGCCGAATAGACCGTGACGCTGAAGAGAATCAGGGTGACGCCGAGGAGTGCGGTGTACCAAAGGGTAAGGCGAAGACGAATGGTCATGACAGGTGGTTGGCGATCAGGTTAGACGCTCGACGCCATAACGGGCGAGCGGCATCCACCCGCGCCTCAATTCTCGCGCAGCGCATAACCCACCCCGCGCACCGTCTGGATCAGGCGTGGTTTGCCGCCGGCTTCCAGCTTCGTGCGCAGATAGCGAACATACACCTCGATGATGTTGCTCTCGCCGCCAAAATCGTAATCCCAAATATGCTCGTAGATCATCTCACGCGTCAACACCTGGCCAGGATGACGCAGAAACAGCTCAAGCAAATCGAATTCTTTGGCCGTCAACTCGATCGGGTCACCGCCGCGAAAGACCTGGCGTGTGCGCGGGTTCAACTCTAGATCAGCGTAGCGGTAGACATCCGGCGCGCTCTCCATGCGATGACGCCGGAAGAGGGCGCGCAGACGCGCCAACAGCTCGTCGAAGGCGAAGGGTTTGACCATGTAATCATCGGCGCCCGCATCCAGCCCGGTGACCCGATCAGGCACCGAGTCGCGCGCGGTCAGCATCATGATGGGGACGTTCGACGCGCTGCGCAAGCGCCGGCAGACCTCCAGCCCGTCCATCTTGGGCAGCATGATGTCCAGGATGACAGCGTCGGGCGGCAACTCACGCGCCACGCGCAGCGCTGTTTCCCCGTCCTCGGCAGTATCGACCGTGTACCCCTCAAAGATCAACCCACGACGCAGCAGGTCACGGATACGACGATCGTCCTCAACCACCAGGATACGTTCAGCCATACAGGGTTCCTGTTCGTTTGGCGCAATGATTCCAACCATCCGCGATTGTAGACAAGCGTCAGCCGTGTGTCAAATCAACTGTAAGTTACCGTGACCACCGGCTTTTTCGCGTGACCTGTCAGCGGTGCTACAATCAAGCCACAATATATTCAGCCGGCCGCTACAGCGGGCGAGTCAACCGCAATGAATTTACGCTTCGCGCAACACGTTTCCACATTGATCAAAGGAGATAATGATGGCTGAACAAACCTATCGCATCGAACGCGACAGCATGGGCGAGGTCAAGGTGCCTGTCAATGCCCTCTATGGCGCCCAAACCCAGCGCGCCGTCGACAACTTCCCGGTGAGCGACCTGCGTTTCCCGCGCACATTCATCCGCGCCTTGGGGTTGATCAAAGGCGCGGCAGCGGCCGTGAATCACGACCTGGGATTGATGGACGCCGACATGTCCGCAGCGATTCAGGCGGTCGCCAAACAGGTGGCGGATGGCGAGTATGATGACCAGTTCGTGCTCGACATCTTCCAAACCGGTTCAGGCACCAGCACGAACATGAACGCCAACGAAGTGCTGGCGACGCTGGCGACTGCAAAGCTCGGCCGCAAGGTGCATCAGAACGACCACGTCAACATGAGCCAGAGCAGCAATGACGTAATCCCGACGGCGATTCACCTGAGCGCCTACCTGGCCGTACACGACGACCTGCTGCCCGCCCTGGCGCATCTGCATGATACACTCGTCGCCAAAGCCGCTGCCACCGACCACATCGTGACCACCGGGCGCACGCACTTGATGGACGCCATGCCCGTGCGTATTGGCCAGATTCTGGGCGGATGGGCAAGCCAGATCAAGCACGGCATTGCACGCATCGAGGCGTCGCTGCCGCGCCTGGCCGAGCTGGCGCAGGGCGGCACCGCCGTCGGCACAGGCATCAACGCACACCCCGAGTTTGGGCGCGCCATCGCCGCCAAACTCGCCGAGTGGACCGGGCTGCCGCTGGTGACCAGTTCCAACTACTTCGAGTCACTTAGCACACAAGACGCCGCCGTTGAGTTGAGCGGTCAGCTCAACACCGTTGCCGTCAGCCTGATGAAGATTGCCAACGACCTGCGCTGGATGAATAGCGGCCCCATTGCCGGGTTGGGTGAGATTGCCCTGCCCGCGTTGCAACCAGGGTCGAGCATCATGCCGGGCAAGGTCAACCCAGTCATTCCCGAAGCGGTGACAATGGTCTGCGCCCAGGTCATGGGCAACCACGTCACGGTGACGATTGGCGGACAATCGGGCAATTTCCAACTGAACGTCATGTTGCCGGTGATTGCGTACAACTTGCTGCAAAGCATTTCACTGCTGGCCAACGGCAGCCGCATCCTGGCTGATCGGGCAATCGCTGGCTTTACTGTCAACGAGGCGCGCATCGCCAGCCTGGTTGGGCGCAACCCGATTCTGGTGACGGCGCTCAACCCAGTCATCGGCTACGAAAAGGGCGCCAAGATCGCCAAACGCGCTTACGCCGAAGGACGCTCACTCAAGGAAGTGGCGCTGGAGGAGACGGACCTCTCCAGCGAAGAATTGGATCGCATCCTCGATCCGCGCGGATTGACCGAGGGCGGCATCCACGAGTAAAGATGCATAAGGCCGAGCAAAAAGGAGAGGCCGGGGTTGACGCCACTCTGATGCAGTCAACACCACTCTGATGCAGTCAACATAGTCGCTAGAGCCAATGATAGCGGCAATGCCGGGTATAGAGGGAGCTTGAATATCGCCCCTTCATACCCGGCATTGTTGATCCATGCACGTTGCGGCGCAGAGGGCAGCGTCACACACGCCAACTGATACAGGCCAATTCATGCAGGCCAACCACAATCGTACAGCGAGGAGTCCTTTCATGCGCGTTTCCGCACCCACAAGTGTTACCTCGGAAGTGATTGAACAGATTGAGGCGGCGGCGCCTGCCATCGCTGTGCAAGCCGCTGACTTTGCCGCACGCCACCGCCTGCCTAGCCTGACCTACGGCGTCATCACGGCGGGACGGCTCGTCATCAGCGGCGGCGTCGGGCAGGCGGAGCTGGCCAGCGGCATGTGCGCCGATGCAGCCACGCGCTATCGCATTGCCTCAATGACCAAGAGCTTCGCCGCCGTCGCCGTGCTGCAACTACGCGACGCCGGCCTGCTGTCACTCGACGATCCCGTTGCCCGCTACCTGCCCGAAATGGCGACGCTGGCCTATCCCACCCGCGACTCACCCACACTGACCCTTCGCCACCTGCTGACCATGGCGCCCGGCTGGCCCGAAGACAACCCCTGGGGCGACCGGCAACTGTCGTTGGACGACGCCGCCTTTACTGCACTGCTGGCGGAGGGCGTCACCTTTGCAGCGGCGCCCGACACACAGTACGAATATTCCAACCTGGGCTACATGATCCTGGGGCGCGTGGTGGCGCGCGTAGCAGGAACGCCATTTCAGCACTATGTCAACACGCGCATCCTGGCGCCGCTAGGGATGACGGCAAGTGGTTGGAACCCCGAAGACGCGCCCGTGCAGCAGCTGGCGCACGGCTACCGGCTGGTCGATGGCCACCATGTCGAGGATGCACTGGCCTTTGCACGCTCCGCAGGCGATGCGGCCGCCTTTGGCGGTCTCTACGCCTCGGTGGAAGACCTGGCGCGCTGGGTGGCCTTTTTCCTGGACGCCTGGCCCGCTCGTGATGGCGAGGAAGGAACGGTGCTACGGCGCAGTTCGCGGCGCGAGATGCAACGCTGCGCCAACCTCCGTCTGCCGATTATGAACGGCCAGCGCATCGGTGCACCGGTGCGGTATGAGGCAGGCGGCTACGGCTACGGACTCTTTTCCTGGCTCAGCACCGATTTGGGACGCATCGTCGGACATGCAGGCGGGTTGCCCGGCTTTGGCTCACATATGCTGTGGCTGCCCGACCACGACCTGGGTGTGGTGGCGCTCGCCAACCTCACGTACGCGCCAGCCGCACCCTTTGCTACGCAGATGCTGCGCAGCCTGGTCGCCACCATCGACATCGCCCCGCGCCCAGTGCAACCAGCACCCGCTCTGGCATCGGCGCAGGCGCGGCTCACTCGCCTGCTCGCAGCGTGGGATGACGCCCTGGCCGATGAGCTGTTTGCCGCCAACTTTTTTCTGGATGAACCGCGCCCGCGCTGGCAGGCGCGATTGGCCGACCTGCGCACCCGGCACGGTGCCCTGCACACCGCCAGTGCTATCGAAACCAGCAATCCCCTACGCGGTGCGTGGACGATGCAGGGGGAACGCGGTTGGTGCCGCATCTGGCTGACACTGGCGCCCACCGCGCCGCCACGCGTGCAACACCTGAGCATTACGTCCGTTTTCCCGCCCAGTGCGGCAATGCAGGCAGCGCTCGACGCGCTGCTGGCGGCGACAGCCAACCCGACACAGCGCGCGGTGGCGCGTCTATTTGCCGCCGCCAGCGATCGCGCTGCGCAACTCCGACAGTTGCGCCTCGTGAACCTGATGTACGGGGCATGCACGCTGGACACGATTGTCGGCGGCGACGGCGCCCAACAGACGTTGGCGCGCTTGCACAGTGCGAACGGTCCCCTGGAGGTGGAAGTAACGCTTCACCCCCGCACCAACAAGCTGACCAGCGCCGAATTCCGCACGGTCGGGTGACAGCAGGCGCATCGCCTCGAAATCCTCGCCCGTTGCTCGACTGTCGAGTTGATGTCAGCAACCAGTCAGTCAGTGTGGGCCGCGCTGGCTACAATGAAAGTGGTTACCATGACTGTCATGCTGGTGTGGTTCTGTCACACTACAGACGGCAGGCAGACCTCCAGGTTGTCGATCTGCTTCGGAAGCTGGATTGCGCACCACAAACGCGCAAGAGCGCCAAGCCTGAGAACGCAGGCTCTTATAGTACGGAGAGTGAACAAATGAACACAATCTGGATGTGGGGATGGGCAGCGATGGGAATCATTTTTCTGATCGCTGAGTTGTTCACAACAGGATTCTTTTTGTTCTGCTTTGGGATCGGCGCGGCGGCGGCAGCGCTGCTGGCGTATCTAGGCGTGGACCCGTTTATTCAGGTGGCCGCCTTCATCGGCGTGTCCGGGGTTGCCGTGCTGCTGACGCGACCGCTCACACGTAGGCTGAACGAGCAACACAAGAATTTTGTTGGCAGTGACCGCGTGCTGGAAAAGCGCGCCATCGTCCTGACCGAGATCAACCCATCATTGGGCGCTGGTCTGGTGCGCGTCGATGCTGAAGAGTGGCGGGCAACATCCGAAGATGGTCGCGTGATCGCCAAAGATACAATTGTTGAGGTGATCCGCATCGAGGGCACGCGGCTGGTGGTGCGCCCCAGCCAGGTTGACGCCCTCGCCGAAGCGTAGCAATCGCACAGGAGCACAAGCCAAGGAGGCAATCATGGAATTCGTTTTGGCGGTAATTGTACTGGGATTGTTGTTGATCCTGGTGTTCTTGCTGGCGGCGATGGGCATCCGCATCGTTTCACCCTATGAAAAGGGCGTAATCGAGCGGTTGGGGCGCTACCTGCGCACCGCACAACCTGGGCTGCAATTCATCATCCCCTTCATCGATACGATGCGCAAGGTGGATATGCGCGAGCAAGTCGTCGATGTGCAGCCGCAAGAGGTCATCACCAAAGACAACGTCGTCGTGACGGTGGATGCTATCGTCTACTACGAAGCGACCGACCCGGTAAAGCTGACGTACAACGTGGCTGACTTCTACAACGCAGCGACCAAGCTGGCGCAAACCAATCTGCGCAACGTCGTGGGTGAAACCGAGTTGGACGAGGCGCTCACTTCGCGCGAGATGATCAACGCCAAACTACGGTCGGTGCTCGATGACGCCACCGATAAATGGGGCGTCCGTGTCGTGCGCGTGGAGATCAAGCGCATCGATCCGCCCGCCGATGTCACAGCAGCCATGCATCGGCAGATGAAGGCAGAACGCGACAAGCGCGCCCAGATTCTCGACGCTGAGGGCACACGCGCTGCCCGCATTTTGGAAGCCGAAGGTGAAGCCGAAGCCGTGCGCCGCATCGCCGATGCACAGCGCTACAAGCTGGAGGCAGAGGCAAGTGGTCAGGCGAACGCGATCACCACGGTCTTTGGCTCGATTCGCAACGCCGACCCGGATCAGCGCGTCATTGCGATTCAGTATCTGGATGCGCTGAAGGCTGTAGCGAATGGCCGGGCGTCGAAACTCTTCGTCCCATACGAGGCGACAGCCATCCTGGGCGCGCTGGGCAGCATTCAGGAAGTCTTTGTCAATCAGCCCAAGGCTGACGAGGACGCGCCGGCAACTCCTGCCACAGGCGCCACGCCACCGTCGAGCATGCCGCCAGCGCGCTAAGCCCCCAAGGCTGCCAACGATAACGCACTGACAAAGGGGCGAGAGATGTCATGTCTCTTGCCCCTTTATTGCTATCTGCCAGATGAGGGGCGTTCTGGGTGGGAGAGAGCGCGAAACGCTGCTATTGCTCTCTATGGCTCGGTGCGCGCGACCGGGCATGCACCTTCGTTCGCTTTATAGTGCAAGGCGCAACTCCTCACGCACACGCGCGTCCTGCTCGTGAGCGAGGTGCGCGGTCAGCAACGCAGCCGCCTGCGCATGACGCGTCTTGACCAGAACGCGCCCCACCGCCCAGGCGGCATGGATGCGCACCAGCGGATCAGCATCTGCCAGCGCCGACGCCAGCGCTGGCAAAGCCGCCGCATCCCCCCAGTTGCCCAGCGCCACACAGACGTTGCGCAGCATTCCACTGCGTTTGGCGCGTTTGACCGGAGAGCGGGCAAAGTGCTCACTGAACGCTCTCTGATCGAGCCAGTAAGGACGGGCAGGGTCAAAGCCTTCCAGCAGCGGCGGCGCCAGGCGGCGCTGCTGCGCGTGCAGACCGAACAGCTTTGGCGTACGTTCTAGGAGCCGCCGGTTATACGGGCAGACTTCCTGGCAGATGTCACAACCGAAGATGCGGTTGCCAAAGTGCGGGCGCAGTGCACGCGGAATGACGCCGCGCGCCTCAATGGTCCAGTAGGCAATGCAGCGCAACGGATCAAGGTGATAGGCGTCGACAAACGCATCCGTCGGACAGGCGTCCAGGCAGCGCGTGCAACGGCCGCAGGTCGGGGAAGGGCGATTCGGTGGCTGGGAGATCGAGAGATTGAGAGAATGAGCATTTGCGAGACTGGAGATTGGGGACCGGAGTGCTCGCTCCCTGCCTTCCTCTCTTGCCATCCCCCCCTCTACGAGCGCTTCCGGCACCAGGATGACAGCGAGCAAAAGCCAACTGCCGCGTCCCGCCCGGATCGTGCAGCAATTCTTGCCAGTGAAGCCCAAACCGGCGACGGCGGCCCAATCGCGTTCGAGCACCGGTCCGGTGTCAACCAGACACTTACCCAGGCTGGTGCGCCCGGTTTGGGTGCGAATGAAGGCGTCCAGTTCGTAGAGCAGTGGGCGGATGATCTCGTGATAATCATCACCCCAGGCATAGGCGGCGATGACGCCGCGACTGGGATCGTTGCGAAGCGCCGCAGGCAGATCAAACTGATGATAATCAACGCCAAGAACGATCAACGTCCGAAACGGGGGAACGGAGGCTTCGGTCAGCCGCGCCGGGTGGCGACGCTTGTCACGGTTGCGCGTCAGATAAAGCATCTCCCCCGCGCGCCCGGCGTCGATCCAGGCGTCGAAAAAGTCGGCGTGCGGGGCTTCGCTGACAGGGGCGAAGCCACACAGGTCGAAACCTAGCTCGGTCGCCCTGTGCACAATCGCCTGTCGTAGCGTCGCTTGATCCATGCTGCATCCTCCCTCGCATCGCTTCGTCCGGGCACTGGTCATGCGCAAAACTGGTCATACACATAACAAGTGGTCGGCGCCTGGGCACGATTGTGGCATTTTGGCGCGGTTGCGTCAAGCAAGAAGGCTGCGTTTGCGCTGTCCGCCGTCAGCGTCTCTGGCGCGACGAAGCGGCATGTCGCGCTGGCGGCGATGACCTACAAGGTAGCGTTGCCACAAACGTGCAACAGACTCAGCAGAATGATAATCTGCATTTTGCGGAAGGATGTGTTATGCTGAAGAAATGTTTTCGGACTTTTTACGGAGCATAACGCGATGAACAAGCGACGCCTGACTGCAGCATCCTACGGCCATTTTTCAATCGATATTCTCAATTCCTCGGTCGCCATCATTCTGACATTGGCTGCCACGCGCTTCAACCTGACCATTGCTCAGATCGGCTTCGGCGCCATGATGTACCAGATGTTCGCCGCCATGAGCCAGCCGCTCTTTGGTGGGTTGACGGACAAGCTCAACGGACGCTGGATCGGTGCGGTCGGTGTGGCATGGACGGCGATCTTCTACGCGCTCGCCTCGTTTATGCCCAATTACCCACTTTTCATCACACTCTTGATGATCGGCGGGCTAGGCAGTGGCGCTTTCCATGCCGCAGGCATGGTGAATGCCTCGGCAGCGGGTGGCAACAAGGCGGCGACGGCGACCTCGTACTTCTTCCTCGGCGGGCAGGTAGGGCTGGCGTTGGGGCCGATTCTGGCCGGCGTGGTGATCGGAAGCATCGGGCTGGCGGGGATGCCATTGATGGCATTGCTTGCCGCACCCGCCGTAACGATGATGATCCTGCACATGAACGACGCCCTGCCAGCCGCGCCCCAGCACGCCAGGAGCGCAAGTCAGAGCCAGGGCGCCAGTCGCTC
This sequence comes from Chloroflexota bacterium, assembly GCA_003451595.1. Lineage (GTDB taxonomy): Bacteria > Chloroflexota > Anaerolineae > Caldilineales > Caldilineaceae > Caldilinea. The sequence continues at coordinate 20,787 of DMDA01000112.1, forward strand.
GCACAGTGGCGCCGCCATCCTGATCACGGCGTTTGTCTTGTTCATCTTGTTACGATCGGGCACCGCACAGGGGTATGCCACGCTACTACCCAAATTCTACGAGTCCGTCGGCTACAGCGCGGCGCAATTCGGGCTGATGCTGGGGCTGTTCAACTTCGCCGGCGCCATGGGCACACTGATCGGCGGCTACCTCGGCGACCGTTTCAACCGTCGCACGATCATGATTGCCGCCTCGATCCTCAGCGTGCCCTTTGCCTATGCCATGCTGTATGTCGGTGGCTTCGCCTACATCGCCACCGCCATTCTGGCGGGCGTACTCCTCAGCATGCCGCATAGCCTGTTGATGGTGATGAGCCAGGAGCTGGCGCCAAACCGTCGTGGGCTGGCGGGCGGGCTGGTGCTCGGCTTCATCTTTGCCAGTGGTTCGTTCATGGCGTGGCTCCAATCGATTGCGGCGGAGCAATTCGGGTTGTTGACAGTGCTTTCGGTCGTGGCTTTTTTCCCCTTCTTCGCCGGGTTGGTGGGATTCGCCCTACCCTCGGATCGCAAGTCGCGACCTGCGATGGTGGCGGCTTCGCCTTCGCCTTCAGGCGCTGGCAACTGAGAAGGGTGTAACCAAATCAAAATGGCGGGCAGGCATGGCCTGCCCGCTTTATTTGTATAATAAAAACAATTTCATTTGACAAAAATGTTTTGTCATGCTATTGTTCAACTATCAATGACACAGTCGCTGTCGTAGACAGTGGCGACAGGAACCAATAAAGGCATGACACTGAGCACTATCGGCAAACGTGAATCACCGCTGTGGCAGATCATCGAATATCTACAGCGTCGCGGTTCCGCCACAATCAAAGAGTTGGAAGACTTGTTGGGTGTAACGACGACTGCAGTTCGCCAACATCTGACGACGCTGCAGGCGGAAGGTTACATCGAGCGACGCATCGTGCATGCTGGGGTGGGGCGCCCACATCACGCCTATTTCACGACAGCAAAGGTGCAGGAACTCTTTGCCTGCCACTGCGACGATCTGGCGTTGACGCTGCTAGAAGAGGTTTTTCATCTGGAAGGGCCGGCGCGCACAACTGAGTTGCTCGACCGTGTCGGCACACGGTTAGCCGGGAAATATGTCTCTGCAGTGCGTGGTTCGCTGCTACGTGACCGTGTCGATGAGCTGGCGCGTGCGCTCAACGGCAATGGCATCCTGGCCGATGCGGTCTTCGCCGACAGTGATGTGATCGCGCTGCGCACCTACAACTGCCCATTTCACGAACTGGCGCAGGAGCACCGCGAAATCTGCGAGATGGATCGCAGCATGATGGAGAAGGTGCTTGGCTCCAATGTACACCTGAGTCAATGTATGCTGGAAGGGCATGCGGGCTGCACCTTTATTGTCCAGCGTGGCGCCGGTGGCGAGTATACGGCCAATGGGCATGGGGCGGCGGCATAGATTTCGAGGATTTGTCCAAGATCGGCAAGAGATTGGATGATTCAACGCAGCACATCGCTGCCGCCATTCGTATCGTAGTATGTCATAGATATCGATTCAATTTTGGCGAGCACTAAGGCTATCGCAACAGAGGAGTTAGAGCAATGAGTGTTTTGGAGATTCGCAACCTGCACGCCTCCGTCGAGGATCGGGAGATTTTGAAGGGCGTCAATCTGACGCTGCGCAGTGGTGAAATTCACGCGTTGATGGGACCGAACGGGTCGGGCAAGTCCACCCTGGCTTATGTCATTGCCGGTCATCCCCACTACACCGTCACCGAAGGCGACATTCTGATCGATGGCGAGAGCATCCTGGAGTTGGAGCCGGATGAGCGCACGAAGGCCGGCATCTTCCTGGCGTTCCAGTACCCGGTGGCCGTGCCAGGCGTCAGCGTCGCCAACTTCCTGCGCACAGCGGTCAGCAATGTACGCGGCTACACCGCCCAGCAGGCGGAGACGGAAGGACGCAGCGGCGTAATCGGCAGCAACCTAATGCCGATGCGCGAGTTCCGCAAAGAACTCAATGAGAAGATGAAGGAATACAACGTCGATCCGAGCTTTGCGCGTCGCTACCTCAACGACGGCTTTTCTGGCGGCGAGAAGAAGCGCACAGAAGTGCTGCAAATGGCGATGCTGGAGCCAAAGTTTGCGATCATGGACGAGTCCGACTCTGGGCTTGACATCGATGCATTGCGCGTGGTCTCGGATGGCATCAACAAGTTGGCGACGCCCGATCGCGGCTTCTTGCTGATCACGCACTACCAGCGGCTGCTCAACTACGTCAAGCCGCACTATGTCAGCATTTTCTACGATGGTCGCGTCGTCATGACCGGCGGCCCCGAGCTCGCGCACGTACTTGAGGAAAAGGGCTATGGCTGGGTCGAGCGCGAGTTCGGCGCCGAAGCTGTGCCTGCTTGAAGCAATGTTCAACTAACAGGAGACACCAATGGCAACGCATGCTGACCTTCAAGCCCTGCAGGGCGTCAAAGAAGAATACGAATACGGCTTTCACGACGAAGAGAAGCCGGTTTTCAAAACCGAGCGCGGTCTGAATCATGCCGTCATCGACCAGATTTCCGACCACAAGAAAGAGCCGCAGTGGATGCGCGAGTTCCGCCATCGGGCGCTCGACATCTTCCTGTCCAAACCGATGCCTTCATGGGGTGCAGACCTGAGCGGCATCGACTTTGACGAGATTTACTACTATCTCAAGCCAAGCGACGGCGCCGAGAAGAGCTGGGACAACGTGCCTGAAAACATCAAGCGCACCTTCGACCGCTTGGGCATCCCGGAAGCCGAGCGCAAGTTCCTGGCCGGCGTCGGCGCGCAGTACGATTCCGAGGTGATCTATCACAGCCTGCGCGAGGAATGGGAGAAGCAGGGCGTCGTCTTCCTCGACATGGACAGCGGTCTGCGCGAACACGAAGACCTGGTGCGCGAGTATTTCGCCACGATCATCCCGGCAGCGGACAACAAATTTGCGGCGCTCAACAGCGCAGTGTGGAGCGGCGGCAGCTTTGTCTACGTGCCGAAGGGCGTGCACGTCGACATCCCGCTGCAGGCGTATTTCCGCATCAACGCCGAGAACATGGGGCAGTTCGAGCGCACGCTGATCATCGTCGAAGAGGGCGCCAGCGTGCACTACGTCGAAGGCTGCACCGCGCCGATCTATTCAAGCAACAGCCTGCACAGCGCCGTCGTCGAGATCATCGTCAAGAAGGGGGCGCGCTGTCGCTACACCACGATCCAGAACTGGAGCACCGACGTCTACAACCTGGTCACCAAGCGCGCCGTCGCCTACGAAGGCGCCACGATGGAATGGATCGACGGCAACCTCGGCTCCAAGGTCACGATGAAATATCCGGCTGTCTACATGATGGGGCCGAAGGCGCACGGCGAGATTCTGTCGATCGCCTTCGCCGGTCACGGTCAGCATCAGGACGCGGGCGGCAAGGTTGTGCACGGTGCACCCTACACCAGCTCTAAGATCGTCTCCAAGTCGATCAGCAAGGACGGTGGACGCGCCAGCTATCGCGGCCTGCTCAAAGTCGGCAAGGGCGCGCATCACAGCAAGAGCAACGTCGTTTGCGACGCGCTCCTGCTCGACGAAGCCAGCCGCTCCGACACCTATCCGTACATCGAGATCGAGGAGGAGCAGGTGAGCGTGGGCCACGAGGCGTCGGTCAGCAAGATCGGCGAGGAGCAGCTCTTCTACCTGATGAGTCGCGGCATCGGCGAGGATGAGGCGGCAGCGATGATCGTGGGCGGCTTTATCGAGCCACTGGTCAAGGAACTGCCGATGGAGTACGCAGTTGAGATGAATCGCCTGATCCAGTTGCAGATGGAAGGCACGATCGGTTAAAACAGCCGAATTGTGAATTGTGAATCGTCAATTGGGAGTGTAAGAATTACACAGAATGCGACGCACTCACAATTCATGCTTCACAATTCATAATTTGTATTGCGGGAGAAGATAACGTGAGCGTACTAATCAAAGAACCGGAAGCCATCATGCACGCGGTTCAGGGTTTTAGCGCAGACACAGTGCGCGCGCATTCAATGGCGCGCAACGAACCGGCGTGGATGCTAGAGTTTCGTCTTGCGGCGTGGCGCCAATTCGAGGCGATGCCGTGGCCCGAACCAACCGACGAAGCCTGGCGTCGCACGCGGTTGACCGGCTTCGACCTGAAGAACTTCAAGCCGGTGGCAACCGCTGCCGGCGCCGTAGAAAAAGGGGCGTTGCCCAGATTCCTGCAGGAAGAGCTGGACGAAATGGATAGCGCCGCCAGCATGGTCTTCGAAGACAGCGGGCTGCGCAATAGCGTTTTTCATGCCAACCTGGATGATCACGGCGTCATCTTCGCCGATCTACAAAGCGCAGTACAACAGCATCCTGAGCTGGTGCGCAAATACTTTATGACCGAGGCCGTCAAGCCCGACCTGAACAAGTTCACCGCCTTGCACGCGGCGTTGTGGGATACGGGCGCCTTTGTCTATGTGCCTGCCAACGCGCGCGTCACGCTGCCTCTACAAGTGATCCTGAATCAGGCCGCCAATGGTGTAGGTGGCTACCACCATACCCTGGTCGTCACTGAACAGGGCGCCGAAGTGACCGTTGTCGACGATCTCCTGGGCGCCAGGGACGGTCTGCAAGCCAGCGTTGTCGAGTTGCTCATCGGCGCCGGCTCGGTCGTGCGCTACATGAACTTGCAGGACTTCGACCACAGCGCGTGGAACTTCCTGACCGGACGCGCCGTGCTGAGCCGCGACGCCGACCTGCGCTGGATTCAAGTGAGCTGGGGCAGCCGGCTAACCAAAGCCTTCCTGGATGTCGACCTGATGGGAACGGGCGGCCACGCCGAATTGCTCGGCATCTACTTCCCGACCGGCAATCAGCATATCGATCACCAGACGTTGCAGATTCATCGAGCGCCGCACTGCTTCAGCGACCTGCTCTTCAACGGCGCGCTCAAGGACAAGAGCCGCAGCGTCTACATGGGGATCATCCAGGTGCACCCTGGCGCACAGAAGACTGACGCTTACCAGCGCAACGGCAATCTGATCCTCGACCCGGCGGCGCGTGCGGACAGTATCCCAGGGCTGGAGATCGAGGCTGACGATGTGCGCTGCACTCACGGCGCCACCGCTGCGCAGGTGGAGGAAGAATATGTCTTCTACTTGATGGCGCGTGGGTTGACCCGCCCGCAGGCGGAACGCATGATTGTGCAGGGCTTCTTCCAGGCCGTGCTCGACCGCGTGCCGGTGGAGAGCGTTGTCCACAAGCTGGAACGAGTCATCGAACGCAAGATTGGCGGCTGAACCAATCTCTGCGCAATTGAGACAAGCGATAAGGAGATTGTGAGATTGGCTGGGCGTCCCCCGCCGCCTCCAGTCTCCTATTTTGATCAAACAAATTTTGATCAGAAACGAGGAGGAGTTATGACCGTCCCAGATAAAGGCTATGCCCGCCCCGATGCGTTGGTCAGCACCGAATGGGTGGCAATGCACCTTGACGATCCGTCGATCCGGCTGGTCGAAAGCAATGAAGACATCCTGCTCTACGACATGGGTCACATCCCCGGCGCGGTCAAGGTTGACTGGCACGCCGACCTGAATGACCCGATCGAGCGCGATTACATCAACAAGACGCAATTTGCTGCGTTGATGGCGCGACTCGGCATCAGCAACGATACAACGGTGATCTTCTATGGCGACAAAAACAACTGGTGGGCTACTTATGCCTATTGGGTCTTTCAGTTGTTTGGTCACACCAACGCCAAGGTCATGGATGGCGGGCGCATGAAGTGGGTGGCGGAAGGACGTCCGCTGACGCGTGAAGTTCCCACCTACCCGCCCACAACCTACATCGCCCAGGAACGCAACGACGCGCTCATTCGCGCCTTCCGCGACGATGTGCTGGCGCACGTCAAAGCGGGTCTGCCGCTGGTCGATGTGCGCAGCCCCGGCGAGTACAAGGGCGAGCTGCTGCATATGGCCGACTATCCACAGGAAGGCGCCCTGCGCGGCGGGCATATCCCCGGCGCCAAAAATGTGCCATGGGCGCGTGCAGCCAACCCCGATGGCACCTTCAAATCGGCTGCGGAGCTGCGCGCCATCTACGAGGAAGAGCAGGGGCTCAAGCCCACCGACGATGTGATCGCCTACTGTCGCATCGGCGAACGCAGCAGCCACACCTGGTTCGTGCTGACGCGGCTGCTGGGCTACGAGAGCGTGCGCAACTACGACGGTTCTTGGACAGAATGGGGAAACGGCGTAAGATTGCCAATTGAGAGATAGCAGAGAGATTGAGAGATGAGGAGATTCGTAAGTCGTACCCAACCCCCAATCTCACCATTCAGCGAATCGCTCAATCTCCTCATCTTCAACCTCTCTTTCAGAATTGGTGAATTCCATGATCATTGCCGACCACACAACCGACCTACGCAGCGACTTCCCGATCTTGCAACGCGTGTTGCCTAATGGCCGGCCGTTGATCTACTTCGACAACGCCGCCAGCAGCCAGAAGCCGGAAAGCGTACTCCGCGCTATGGACGACTATTACCGGCGCTACAACGCCAATGTCCATCGCGGCGTACACACCTTGAGCGAAGAGGCGACGGCGGCTTTCGAAGCCGCACGTGAAAAGGTGGCAAGGTTTATCAATGCACCCAGCGCCCGCCAGATCATCTTTACGCGCGGCGCCACGGAGAGCATCAACCTGGTGGCGTACACCTGGGGGCGCGCCAACTTGAAGCCGGGCGACGAAGTGCTCATCACCGAGATGGAGCATCACGCCAATATCGTGCCCTGGCAGATCATGCAGGAACAACTCGGTTTCACACTGCGTTATGTCCCGATCACCGATCAGGGACTGCTCGATCTTGAAGCGTTGCCTCAGGTGTTGAGTGAACGCACAAAGCTCTTCTGCTTTGTGCACGCCAGCAATGTCCTCGGCACGATCAACCCGGTGCGCGAGTTAGTGGCGGCGGCGCACGCAGTAGGCGCCAAAGTGCTGATTGACGGCGCGCAGAGCGTCCCACA
>DMDA01000112.1:28039-28845 GCA_003451595.1 Chloroflexota bacterium
GGGCCAACCGGGATAGGTATCCTCTACGGCAAACGCGAGCTATTGGAAGCGATGCCCCCTTTCATGGGCGGCGGTGACATGATCCGCGAGGTCAAGCTCAGTGGCAGCAAATGGAACAGCGTGCCCTTCAAGTTCGAGGCGGGCACGCCCTCCATCGCCGAAGCGATCGGGCTGGGCGCTGCAGTCGATTATCTCCAGCAGGTGGGGATGACGTGGGTGCACGCACACGAACGGGAGATCACCCACTACGCCTACGCCCGCATGGCAGAAGTGGAGGGACTGCATATCCTGGGACCGGGGCCGGAGACACGCGGCGGCTTGATCGCCTTCACGCTGGAAGGCGTCCACCCGCACGACATCGCAGCGATCCTCGACCGCTCAGGCGTAGCAGTGCGCGCTGGGCATCATTGCGCACAGCCATTGCACGACCGGCTCGGCATCCATGCCAGTGCGCGCGCCAGCTTCTATCTCTACAACACGCCCGCAGAGGTCGATGTGCTGGTGGAGGCGTTGCACAAGGCGCAGGAGATTTTCACCGTATGAGTGCGACAATTGATTGCCACCGCCGATGAGCTTCACTGCGTTTCTGACAATTGTTTGAACACAAACTCTGATCAAAATTCGACGAGGAAAACGCGCTCATGGGCAGTGACGATCTCTATCGGGAAGCAATTCTCGACTACTACAAACATCCGCGGCACAAGGGGCATCTCGACGCCCCAGATATTCACTATCATGACCATAACCCTTTCTGCGGTGACGAGATCACTGTCGAGCTAAAGGTGCAAGATGGTGTGGTGGTGGAT
>DMDA01000112.1:29104-30160 GCA_003451595.1 Chloroflexota bacterium
ATCGGCAAGTCGCTCGATGAAATCAAAGCCATCGACAAGGAGTACATCCTGGAAATGCTGGGGATCGAGATCGGCCCGGTGCGCCTCAAGTGCGCGCTGTTGCCGCTCAAGGTGCTCAAGGCCGGCGCCTATGGTCTGGAGGAATGGCCTGAGTGACACTAAGGGGCAATATGTTTTTTGCACCACCGAATGGCGCGCATGTGCATGATGAATCAACTCATCCAACGATCCATGATCTATTCAACAATCTGTCTATGAACAACTATGTGAAAGTCGCTGCGCTGACGGAAGTCCCGCCAGGCAGCAGCAAACTGGTGGAAGTCAACCGCGTGCGCGTGGCGCTCTTCAATCTCGACGGCGCCATTTACGCCATCGAAGATGTGTGCACGCACGACGGCGGCCCGCTTGTCGAAGGCGACATTGTCAACGGCTGCCAGGTGCAGTGTCCGCGTCATGGCGCCCGCTTTGACATCCGCACGGGCGCAGCGTTAAGTTTCCCGGCCTTCGAGCCAACCAACGTTTACGCCGTGCAGGTGCGCGACGGCGATATCTGGATCGAATCACCGCAGTAATCGCGGGCGCGATCCGTTTGCAAAAGCAACAAAAGGAGCAGATACATGGCATTGCCTACCAGCCTGGAAGTGCGCGAACTGATTCGCCAGCGCGTGCGCGATCCCGAATTGATGATGAATGTCGTTGATCTCGGCCTGATCTATGATATCGAGGTCACGCCAGAAAAGACCGTCGAAATTACGATGACGCTGACCAGCCCCGGTTGCCCCGCTGGCCCAGAGATCATCACCAACGTCCAGCGCGAAACCCATGCCGCCTTCCCAGATGTCGAGGAAGTGAACATCCATCTGACGTGGTCCCCGTTCTGGAACCCGGACATGATGTCCGAAGAGGCCAAAGAAGAGCTAGGAATTTTCTAGCAAGGTTGCACCCGGAACCCAGCCGTCTGCGTTCAGCCCACGCGACGATAGAGTTGGCTGAACGCGCCTGGGTTCCAGCTCACCTGATTGGCCGACGTACGAACACTCCTCCTGCTTTTTGAGC
>DMDA01000112.1:30383-32689 GCA_003451595.1 Chloroflexota bacterium
AGCCTGCCACACGCAACAGGCAATACACCACACGCAACGCGACACAGCCGCAGCTATCGCCCTGATTTGACGGGTCTCACCTGGAATCTTATAATAGTTGCAGTTTCTAACTATTCGAAGGGCTAAACATTGGACGCTTCAACTCAAACTTGCGCGCGTGCGCTGCTGGAGATCACGCCGGCAATTGTTCAGGCAATCCGCGTGAGGATGCGCGCCGCACGACTGCACGAACTCTCGGTGCCGCAATTCCGTACGCTAGCGTTTATCGGGCGGCATCCAGGCTGTTCGCTTTCGGATGCGGCGGAATTTATCGGATTGACGCTGCCCAGCATGTCCGTGCTGATCAATGGCCTGGTGGAGGCCGGGTTGGTGCTGCGCCAGACCAGTCTGCTGGATCGGCGGCGGGTGACGCTCAACCTGACAGGAACCGGTGCAAGCGTCTACGCCCACGCGCTGGAGGGCACGTTGGCATGGCTCTCTCAACAACTTGAACCATTGCCTGAAGCCGACAAACAGACGGTGCTGCGCGCCATGGAAATCTTGCGCCCCCAGTTTTTGACAAACACGGACGCTACGCCAATTGTGGAGGCAACCCACGCATGAAAAGTTGGCAAGAGCCTGCAACCGAAACAAAGATGCCCATCGACGGCGGCGGCCAGGCGCTATCAACTACGGGCGCCGCTGGCGCGAAGATGGAGTTGCTGGAGCCGCCGCTCAACCCGCAACTGCCGCCTGAAGTGGCGCCGCTGCGCGCGCGGCAAGCGCGGCGCATCGAGACCTTTCGCGCGCTCCAACATCGCAACTTTCAGCTCTACCTCTTCGGGCAACTCGTGTCGCTGGCAGGCACGTGGATGCAGATCGTGGCGCAAGGCTGGCTGGTCTATCAACTCAGTGGGTCGGAAGCTATGCTCGGTCTTGTCGGTTTTGCCTCGGCGATTCCGGCGCTGATCGTGACGCCATGGGCGGGCGTGGTCGTGGATCAGGTGCGCAAGCGCGACCTGATTGTCGCCACCCAAACGAGTGCTATGTTGCTGGCGTTTGTCCTGGCGATGCTGACTTTCACGGGGGCAGTGGAGGTATGGCATATCATCGTGCTATCGGCGCTGTTGGGTGTGGTCAATGCCTTCGACGGGCCAGCGCGTCAGGCCTTCGTCGTAGAGATGGTGGGCAGTCAGGATTTGCCCAATGCAATCGCGCTCAACTCAATGACCTTCAACGCCGCGCGCGTCGTGGGGCCGGCCTTTGGCGGCATTCTATTGGCGACTGTCGGGGCGGCCTGGTGCTTCACCTTCAACGGACTCTCCTTCCTGGCGGTCATCGTCAGCCTGCTGATGATGCAACTCTCTAGCACGCACGCCGCAGGCAATCGTCGCTCGCCGTGGCAACAACTCAAGAGTGGGCTGCACTATGTGGGCGGAGAGCCAGAATTGAGGGCGCTGCTTTGGCTTTCGCTCTCTTTCAGCACCTTCGGCATCGCCTACAGCACGGTGCTGCCCTCATTCGTTGATCGCATCCTCAACGGCGGCGCGGCCGGCTTTGGCATGTTGACTGCGGCGTCCGGCATCGGTGCAGTGACGGGCGCCTTTCTGGTGGCCACCTTTGGCGATCGCGGCCAGCGCGGACAATGGCTTTTCGTCGCTGCGATGAGTTTTCCCATTGTGCTGGCGCTCTTTGCCTTCAACCGCAACTTTCCGGTTGCACTGGCGCTGGCTGTGTTGCTGGGCGTCGGCTTCATGCTCCAATTTACACTGATCAACACGCTCCTGCAGACGCGCGTCGCCAACGAGATGCGGGGCCGCGTGATGAGTCTCTACACGCTTACCTTTTTCGGCTTTACGCCTTTTGGCAATCTGGCCTTGGGCGCGCTCTCCGAAGCGATCGGAATGCCGGTGGCGATCACCCTCTTCGCCGCGTTGACGTTGGGCGCGGCTCTGATCGTCTTCCGCCAGACGCCGGCGTTACGACAGATGCCCTAATTGGCCTGGATTTGCGCCAGGCTCAGCGTATAGTTGCGTCCGCGCGCATCGCCCAACGCAACTGGCCAGCGCCCTGTGATCGCCTGTGTGATCTTACCTGCGTGTTCGTGACTGTTTTCGATGAAGAGCACGTAGCGCTGCTGCACGCCCGCCGCCACGGTGCCCGCCAGATACACCCCCGGCACGTTGGTCTCCATGGTTGCTGGATTGTACACGGGCACGCGGTTTTCACCCTCTAGCTGCACGCCCACCATTTCGAGCAAGGACTGATCGCCGCGAAAGCCAGTGGCCAGCAGCACAAAGTCGGTCGCATGGTGAATCGTTTCGTCG
>DMDA01000112.1:32916-37286 GCA_003451595.1 Chloroflexota bacterium
GGCGCCGTCGCCGGCAAGAAGCGGATCGCACCGGCCTCGATTTGCGCCTGCAGGTCGGGCAGGAGCCAATGCTTGACGCGCTGCTCATCGAACCAGGCACGACGGTAGCTGATCGTCACCTGTGCGCCAACCCGCCAGCAACGCAGCGCCGCCTCGACCGCCGAATTCTTGCCGCCAACGATCAGCAACCGCTTACGAAAATAGTCGTGTGGGTCGCGGAAATAGTGGGAAACGTGTGGCAACTCCTCACCGGGGATGTTGAGCCGGTGCGGAAAGTGCATGTCGCCAATCGCCAGCACCACGCGCTGCGCCTGATAGATGCGCGGCCCAGTCTGTGGCTGCGTCGTGATCTGAAATATCTCACCCAAGCGCGCCAACGCCGTCACTGGTTCATGCGTTTGGATGTGCAGATCGAACTGCTCGACGACGCTGCGCAGATAGGCTAGGTACTCTTCGCCGGTAATGCGCTGCTGATGATTGTTCTGGAGTGGAATGCCTGCAATCGCCAACCGTTCGGTCGTACTAAAGAAGCTCGTGTTGCGCGGCCACCACGTTAGTGTATGCCCGATCTGACCGGCGTCCAGGTGGAGGACATTCACACCAGCGCGCTTCAGACACACTGCCAGCTCAATGCCGATCGGCCCGGCGCCGATGATGGCGACCTCATACACCTCGTCATCATACACCTTGCCATCATCCTTGTCAGGTGAGTACACCGTCGTCATTGTTACGCAACACTTTCCACAAAGTTGATGGGGTGTTCAACCACCGAGACAACGCGACTGTCCACAACTGCGCCGTGCGCATCCGTGTAGAAATCCACATAGAAGGGCGCCGGTGCTACGTCGGCAAGGGGCGCCAGCACCGGCGGCACAGGCTCCCCTGCCGCCTGATAGTAGGCATAAAGATTGGGGCGCACAGCGCGGAAGGGCGTTTCACGCCGCAGCCGCGCCACGTCAACCTCGATCCAGTGGGGCGTCATGCGGAAGGCGCGGATCACCGGAGCGTCATCGAACTCCAGTGAGCAGATCAGGTAGATGCTTTCCGGGTAGTGAGCGTTCCAGGCGTCGGTAGCGGAAGGATAGGCGACGGAGACCGGGTGCGAGTGATAGATCGCCATCATCTCGTCGCCCTGATCCTCAAAGGCAAACTGCAGCAACAACGTCTCCGGATCAACCTCGTAATTCTCGATGCGTTCGCTGGCAATGTTGCGCCCACGCACCGCCTCGATTGCCGTCAACGCCCGACCGCGTACGATGCCGCAGACCTCCTCCGGCTTACCTTCCCGCGCATGGGCAATGATGGCTTCAGCCACTGCCACCGGGATCGTCACAGCCTCAATAGCACACATTTTCTGCACATCCTTTCCATTGGCGAATCCCCAACAAACAGCTATGATACACGGGTATGCTAAGTCGCAACAAAGTGATCGACGCGCTGCAAGCCAAGCGCACCAACTTCGAAGCATATCAAGCCGGTCAGCGCAGCGAACTTGACCGGCGTCGACAACTGCTCGAGCGCTTCCTCCAGCTGACAGCCGCGGAGATAAGCGCGCGCGTGACAGAACGCGAGCAGGCATGGCCTGGTGCGCTACCCACGCCCGAACTCGACCAGGCCCAAAATCTCTGCCTTCCCTTTGACCAGCGCTGGCAAAATCATCAGGAAGCGCGGGCATGGGCGCTCACAGTCCTGGCTGGGAAGCCGGTGGCTGCCGTCGACGGCAGCCAGATTCCACCCAGCAAGGAGATTTCGGCGCCAGTGGGCGCCGTACAGATCGGCTGGTACATCAACTACCACGCGCCCGGTGGACGCTACGAGAAAGATGTCGCCTTCACCGTGCTAGCGCCGGATGAACTGGGCGAGGAGGAAGGCGGCGAATTTCCAGATTGGCGCGTCAACCAACAACGCTTCGTGGGCGAATGTACGCAACTGGCGACACTGATGACGCGCTTCGCCGCCGCTGGTGAGCGCCCACTCTTTTTTTTCGATGGCTCGTTCATCATCAGCTTTGCCGGACAAATTCGCCCGGCGCGCGCAGAACCGTATCTCCAGGCAGTGCGCACCTTGCTTGCGCAAGCACAAACGCTGGCAATGCCACTGGTTGGCTTCGTCGACAGTTCGGGCAGCCACGATGTGGTCATGCTGGTCAATACAGTCGCCGGCCCACCCAACATGAGCCTGACCGATGGTGCACTGCTCGCGCCGCTGCTGCCCAACTGGGGTGACCGCACGCCCTTCTTTATCTGCGCCCGCAACGACCCGTTAAGCCAGCAAGGGCAGGCTGATTTCTACCAGGAGGTGGCCTTTTGCTATATCCGCCTGGCTGCCGAACGTCCGCCTGAGCGCATTGAGCTGCCGCGCTGGCTGGTGGAAAGCGGCGAGGCTGCCGCCATTGTCGACCGCGTACGCGCCGAATGTGTCATCGGCGCTGGCGGTTACCCTTACGCCATCGAGACCGCCGACGCTGTTGCTGTGCTCCAACAACGTGACCGCGAACACTTCTACGCCCTGTTCCAACAATTCGCCGAACAGCAGGGGATGCCCTTTCACGTCAGCCGCAAGCAGTTAAGCAAGCAGGCGCGACGATGAGAAATAAGTTGCGAGGAGCAAGGAACCGCGACCGAGAGCGAGACGCCAGGAGCAAGGCAAATCAAACCCATTTCATCCGTGTTGTTTCAAGAAGCGCATTGTGCGTATTGGACGCTAGAAAGCCGGTAATTTTATGACTAACGCATTCTTGTCCCTACACTTCGACGCCCTCGTCATTGACGGCCATTGCGACAGCATCGGCGACCAGCTGGAGCGCAAACGCTGGCTGGGCGACCGCTCCCGCGAAGGGCATGTCGATCTGCCCCGACTGCGCGAAGGCGGCGTGGACGTCCAGTTCTTCGCCTGTTATGTACCGATCCCTTACCAGCGCCATGGCGCCACAACCCATGCCCTGGAGCGGCTGGATCAGCTCCACTTGCTGGCAGAACGCCTGCCCGATCAGTTCGTGCTGGCGCGCAACACCGACGACATCCTAAACGCCAAGGCGTCGGGGAGGGTGGCGGGCATCGCCGGGCTGGAGGGCGCCGAGGCGCTCGACGCCAGCATCGGCGTGCTGCGACAGTTCTATCGACTGGGATTGCGCAACCTGGGGCTGGCGTGGAATCACCGCAACGCCGCCTGCGATGGCGTCGCCGAAAGCCGCACCAATGGCGGTCTGACTGAGTTTGGCGTCAAAGTCGTCGAGGAGTGCAACCAGTTGGGCATCATCCTCGATGTGAGCCACCTGTCGCCTGCAGGCGTGGCGGATGTTCTCGAGGTAAGCCAGCAGCCGATCATCGCCAGCCACAGCAACGCGCGCGCATTGTGCGACCACCCGCGCAATCTGACCGACGCGCAGTTGGAGGCGATTGCGGCCAGGGGCGGCGTCATTGGCGTCACCTTTGTCGATTCGTTTCTCAATCGCGCCAACCCACAAGAGGCCTCGCTCGACGACATCGTCGCCAATATCGAACACATGCTTAACGTCGTCGGGCCGGATCACGTGGCGTTGGGCAGTGATTTTGACGGTTGGACGATGGCGCAAGAGATCACAGACGCCACGTGCTATCCGCTGATCACGCAGAGACTACTGGAGCGCGGCCACGATCCCAAGGTCATCCGCCAGATTCTGGGCGAAAACCTTTTCCGCGTAATGCGTATTGTCATGGAGTAAGCCTGACTGCATTGCCCGACGGGGCGCGACCAGAGCAAGTGAGTCGGGTTATTGGTTAAGAATGAAAATGGCAATGGCTGCGTGCGAGATCGACCGTTGCCTGCGAAAGCACAATCATGACCATACCGAATCAGAACGAATCAGAGCAAGACAAGTTAAATACGCTGAATGACGCCCTCCCCAGCGCTGCCGCGCCAACCGACGACGATTCACTGGTGGCTGCCATCGAGCGCGTTACCCGTCCTGGCGCCGATTCGAGCTGGGACCTGGCGACTAAGCGCACCGTGTTGGTGATCATGCTGATTGGCGCCATCTACGTGCTCTACATCAGCCGCGGCATTCTGCCGATGGTGTTGATTGCAGCCATCCTCTCGTACCTGCTCAGCCCCATCGTGGGGTTGGCGGAACGCATCAAGATTCCGCGCACAGTGAGCACGCTAGCGATCTATCTGCTGGTTGTCGTGGCGTTGGTGCTCTTGCCGATTATCTTCGTACCGGCGCTCGTCGACCAATTACGCGCACTGGGCAACTTCAATGCATCCGCCACGGCGCGTGCGGTGTTAGTATGGATGAACGAAACGGTGCAGAGCTTGCCAGCCGAGATCACAGTGCTGGGCTTCTCCGTGCCGTTGAGCGAGTACATCAACCTGATTCAAACCAACTCCCA
>DMDA01000112.1:37576-54336 GCA_003451595.1 Chloroflexota bacterium
CAGTAGTGGGCAGCACCTTCAACATCGGCGTCAGCGTTGTCGGCGGCATCTTCTCGGTCTTTCTGACTGTGCTGGTGACCTTCTTTGTGAGCCTGTACATGACGATCGATGCGCCGCGTATCCAGGCTTACGTGCACAGCCTCTTTCCGCCTTCCTATCGCTCGGAACTGGCGGATTTGCTGCGGCGGATCGGGCGCGTCTGGCAGGCGTTCTTGCGCGGCCAGCTGATCCTGAGCATCGTCGTCGGCGCGGCAACGTATCTGGCGCTGATCCTGGTGGGCATGCCTGGCGCACTGATCTTTGGGATACTCGCCGGGCTGCTGGAAGTGGTGCCGAACCTGGGTCCGGTGCTGGCGATGATCCCCGCCGTGATCGTAGCCTTGATTCAAGGCAGCGACGTCATGCGCGAACTGGGCATCAACAATCTGGGCTTTGCCGCCATCACGGTTGGCATCTACTTCCTGATCCAGCAACTGGAAAACAACATCCTGGTGCCGCGGATTATCGGCGACAGCGTCAACCTGCATCCGATCATCGTCATCTGTGCCGTGGCGGTTGGCTTGACGACGGCTGGCATTTTGGGCGCTTTGCTGGCGCCGCCGGTGGCCGCCAGCTTCCGCGTCATGGGCAGCTATGTCCATGCCAAACTTCTCGACTATCCGCCATTCGAGGGGCGTCCGCTCGGCAAAGGGCCGCCGCGCACCTATCGGCGTAAAGTATCCAGGCGTGAGCTGGAGTCGTTACGCAACAAGGAGAAAGAGCGCGCTCCGGAGAATGCGATGGAGGACGGGCTGTTGTCCTCCGAGCAAGCTGCCAGCAGCGTTGGACAGGAGCCATCTGCTCCCGCATCGTTGCCAGCGCTCGGCAATGGCGCGGACACTGAGCGTGAACGCCTGTCAGTCGGTCGCGAACAACCTGGCTACTGAACGACTGTTTGCAATCATTTGCAAGTAAACAGGCTCTGATAGATAGCACAATCAAACATCGTACATCCAATATCTTCCCGGAAGCTCAGAGCTTCCGGGAAGATGAGCAAAGTCTATTTGTGTTGTCTATGAGATGTGCCAGGGGAGATAGCTGATTGCAAGCCGGCGCGCTGACTATGGCACGCGATTGCGCAGACGATGAAGCGCCGCCATAGTGCGCATGAAGCGACCAGATTCCAGACCGCGAATCCTGGCTTCCAGTTGAGCGCGCTGCGCCTGCAGATCGGCAATGGTCTGTTCATACGCATCGAAGGTGCGCGTCGCCGCCACTGCTTGCCACAGCGCCAACAGATGAGCAAAGTCTGGTTGGCCAAAGGCGTTCCTGCCCGCAGCAAAGAGATCGACAATATCCCGCACAGCCCCAATGTCAGCCTGTTTTGCAGCTACAACGATCTGGCGGTAGCTTGGCTCGCAATGATCTGCCCAGTAGAACTGGTGGTTATACAACTTCTCCAGCCAGGAATTTGTTCTGTGGCCGTGCGCTGTATCTGGCAGCGAGAAGCGCAGCAGCATCATGGCAAGCCAACGCGGAGTGCACCCACTCGGCACGGTGATGCTCTGACAACCACTGGCATTGAGCTGCTCAAGCGTTGTCGGCAGAAGCGGCAGCCCAAAGCGGAGGTGCTCTGCCAGGTAATAATGGTGCTGACCAGTGGCGGAGTAGATGAAGTCATCGAGCAATCGCTCGGCCTCATCGTTGATCGGGCTGGAAAACGGGCCGGTGATCAACACATAGTGTTTCGCCACGCGCACCATTTCCGCCAGGAATGCCTTGCGTTCGGCCGGCGGGATGTGTTCCAGCGTATCCACCGTGAGGACAACATCGAAGGCGTGATCGGCGAACGGCAACGCCGCGCCGCTGCTTTGCACCGAAGATAGCTGTTCCCGGGCAAGGTTCGTCACCACGATATCGTGTTCGGGCAGAAATTGTTGTGTGAGTTCAACGCCGCCGACATCGAGCACGCGCAGCCGCGAACGCCCAAGCGCCAGCGCCATGCGTGTGAGGACAAGCTGGACGTCTCGATGACGCTGAAAACGGTCGAAAGGGTGATCTAGCCCAGGCAGGAGGGGCGCACTCGTCAGCAGTTCAGAAAGTTCCACGCGCAGCGATCAACCTGAATCAAGACGGCTCAAGGGATGGACAAATTGCCTGACAAGTCTTGCCTGTTGCACTGCAGTTTGTCAACTGCGGTGCAACAGGCAAGACTGCGACACGCGACGAATGCAACGTAGCGCTAGCGACGGCGGTCACCGCCGCTGCGGTTGTCGCGGCGGTCGCCGCCGCGAGCATCGCGCCGGTCACCGCTGCGCCCGCCGCGCTCGCCGCCGTTGCGTCCGCCGCCGCCAGCCGGGCGTGCGCCCCGGTCACGACTGCGCGCCTCTTCAACGCTCCAGCCTTCTAGTACAGCCTGGCGGCTCATACGCACCTTGCCGCCCGGATCCACGTCGATTACCATCGCAGTCAGTTCGTCACCCAGATTGGCAATGTCTTCAACCTTATCGACGCGGTAGTCGGCAAGCTGGCTGATGTGCACCATGCCATCGACGCCCGGCATGATGTTGACGAAGGCGCCATACGGCTCCACGCGCACAACCGTGCCGGTGTAAATCTTGCCAATCTCGATATCTTCCGTCATGCGCTGGACGTCGGCGAGCGCACGTTCTGCGTTCAAGCCCTCGCCAGAGATGTAGACGGTGCCGTCTTCCTCGATGTCGATCTTGACGCCGAACTGCTCTTGCAGACCGCGTACTGTCTTGCCGCCGGGGCCGATCAGCTTGCCGATCTTCTCCGGATCGATGTGGTGCGTCAGGATGCGCGGCGCGTACTCGCTCAGGTTAGAGCGCGGCTCCGGCAACACCTCCAACATCTTGCTCATGATGTACATGCGGCCTTCGCGCGCCTGGTCGAGCGCCCGGCGCAGAATCTCGAAGTCCAGCCCCTTGATCTTCAAGTCCATCTGCAGGGCCGTGATGCCGTGTTCAGAACCGGCGACCTTGAAGTCCATATCACCGAGCGCATCTTCCATACCCTGAATGTCACTCAGAATCTGGTACTCGCCAGTCTCCATGTCCTGAATCAAGCCCATGGCGATGCCCGCCACCGGCGCGGTGATCGGCACACCAGCATCCATCAACGCCAGCGTGCTGCCGCAGACCGACCCCATGCTGGTGGAGCCGTTAGAGCTAAGCACTTCGCTGACCAGACGCAGCGTGTAGGGGAAGTCCTCTGGGATCACGGAAACCAGCGCCCGCTCGGCCAGGGCGCCATGCCCGATCTCGCGGCGCTTGGGGCCGCGCATAGGCGTTGCCTCCCCCGTGCTGAAGGGCGGGAAGTTGTAGTGGTGCATGTATCGCTTCTCTTCACCGGGCAGGAGCGAGTCGAGACGCTGAGCATCGCCGGGCGTGCCCAACGTGGCGATCGTCAGTACATGCGTCTCGCCGCGCATGAAGAGACCGGAGCCATGGACGCGCGGCAGATTGCCCACCTGTACGCTGATCGGGCGAATCTGCGTCGTCGTGCGCCCGTCGGGACGAATCCCCGTCGCCAGCACACGCTGACGCGTCACCTTCTTGAGCGTGGCTTCGTAAGCGTCCTCCACCTCCAGGTCGGTGACCTCACCGGCGGCAACGCGCTCGGCAAAGGCAGCCTTGACCTCCGCCTTGACCGCGTCCAGCGCCGCGTTGATCTCAACCTTGCCCAGCCCTTGCTCCAGGATTGCAGCGATCCTGGCTGCAGCCAGGTCATTGACGCCCTGCTGGACAGCCTCGGAAGGCAAGAAGACCGACGGCTCAGCCTTGACTTTGCCGAGCGCAGCGCGCAGTTGGTTGATGGCGGCGATCACGACGCGGTTGGTTTCATGCGCCAGCTTGAGCGCTTCCAGCACCAGGTCTTCGGGCAATTCGTGCGCGCCTGCCTCCACCATCAGGATGTTGTCATCCGTACCCGCAGCCACCAGGCTCAGGCTGCTGTGCTCCATTTGGTCGGCAGTGGGGTTGACAATGAATTCGCCATCAACAAAGCCGATGGTCGTGCCAGCGATAGGGCCATTCCACGGGATGTCACTGACATGCAGCGCCGCCGATGCAGCAATGATCGCTAACGGATCCATGAGATTTTGTCCATCCGTTGCCATCGCCGTGACAATGACCTGCACCTCGTTGCGCATCCCCTTGGGAAAGAGCGGGCGTAGTGGGCGGTCAACCAGGCGCGACATCAGGATTGCCTGCTCGCTTGGTTTGCCTTCACGTCGGAAGAAACTGCCCGGTATGCGGCCCGCGGCATAGAGTCGCTCTTCGAATTCGACTGTCAACGGAAAGAAGTTGATCCCTGAGCGCACATCCTTACTCATGACGGCGGTCGCCAACAGCACCGTGTCGCCATAGCGCACGGTGACGGCGCCGCCCGCCTGCGGCGCCAACAAGCCGGCCTCGATGGCCAGCGTTCTGCCCCCAACTTCAGCAGTGAAGATTTGGGTGCCTTGAAACATTTGCATAGTGTTTACCTCTTGAAACGAACACAGGCAGCCGCGTCATTTCCGCTGCGGCGGAAACGCCGTGGCTGCATCCGACAAAAAAGCAGGGCGTCAGACTTTCGTTCGGCAGGAGGGTTAGGGACGAGGTGCGGAACTGGAGAGTGCCACCAAACATGCCCTGGGTTTGGTGACACTCTCCAATGCCGGACCTCGCGCCCGCACCGGACTCACCGGTGTGGAGGCTCCCGCCTACAGAATGCCGTACTTCCCTGCGTCCTACCCCTGATACTACTACCCCTGGCGCCAACGCCTCTGTGCGCAGCAGGTGACAAATACAAAGAAGGGCGAGCGTCACAAGTGCTGACCGCCTCGCCCTCTTGCTTGTCTACTTGCGCAACCCTAGACGCTGGATCAACTGCTGGTAACGCTGGGCATCCTTGCGCTTCAGATACGCCAGATGCCGACGGCGTTGACCAACCAACTTCAGCAGACCCCGGCGCGACCCTTCATCGTGCTTGTGCTTGTTGAGATGCTCGATCAAGGCATTGATCCGCGTCGTCAACAACGCAACCTGGACTTCAGGTGAACCCGTGTCGTGCTCGCTCAGCCGGTATTCCTCGATCAACTGAGCTTTTTGTGGTCGTGCGATACCCATCGGTACTCCTTTGTGAGTCTTAATTAACCAACCATTGCGGCGCTACGCCTTGCCCACACTTGCGGGCAGGAGAGCCGAATCACCGCTGTACCGGGCGCATGATTCAGCTTGCAATACCAAAACAGTATATCATTCTCTTGACTTTACGCCAAATTTCAGTTTGATCTCTATTGATGATCATTAGCGCCAGCCGCCGCACCGATATTCCAGCCTTCTACGCAACGTGGTTCATGCACCGCGTGCGCGCAGGCTTCTGCACGACACCCAATCCATTCAACGCTAATCAGGTCAACTATGTTTCGCTGCGCCCCGAAGATGTGGACGCCATTGTCTTCTGGACGCGTAATCCGCGCCCGCTGCTGTCTGCGCTGGACGAGTTGGATGCACGCGGCTATCGCTACTACTTCCAGTTCACGCTGCTGGATTATCCGCGCCAGCTCGACCCACATACGCCGCCAGCAGCAGCCGCAATTGCAACATTTCGGCGCCTTGCCGACCGCATTGGGCCGGAGCGCGTGATCTGGCGCTACGATCCCATCGTGTTGAGTTCCATTACGAATGCCGACTTTCATCAGGAGCGCTTCGCGTGGATTGCAGCGCAACTGCGCGGCTACACGACCCGATCGGTCATTAGTCTGGTGGATATCTATCGTAAAGCAGCGCGGCGTATGCAGTCACTGGCGGTGCAGGGCGTCACCTTCCCCGACCAGGCGCTGACGTCGTTGCCGGAGTTTGCCGCTTTGATGCAGAATCTGGTCGCTACGGCACAGCAGAACGGTATGGAGATCGTGAGCTGCGCTGAGGAGATCGATCTGACCGGCTACGGCGTCCGACCCGGCAAGTGCATCGACGAGGAGTTGCTGGCACGCGTCTTTGGGCTGCAGCTCGCCCGGCGCAAAGACCCCGGCCAGCGTGCAGCCTGCGGTTGCGTGGTCAGCCGCGACATCGGCATGTACGATTCCTGTCTCTTCGGCTGCCAATATTGCTATGCCACCAACAGCTTCACCCGCGCCGCCGCCAATTATGCCGCACACGACCCCCAGGCAACGTCGCTGCGCAAGCTCGCCCGTGACAAGTGAGGCATTCATCACGCTTCACTTGTCACAGAGCGACTGGGGACCTACTACTAACTCTGACGCCAGGGCGAAGAGAAGAGAGACACAGAGATACGCAAAGCGAAAAGAGCAACGCGATGCGTTTTTTCTCTGCGTCAAAGAACATATTTGCGAACGCCTACAGCAACTCTTCCTCTGCCAACGTCAGGGCGTACTCGAAGATATCCAACCCTTCATCCACCTCGGCGCGCGTGACGACCAGCGGCGGAATGATGCGCATCGAATTGGCGCCGCACCCCATGATCAACAACCCGTGCTCAAATGCCAGCTCAACGACCCGATTGCGCAAGCGTGCATCGGCGCTCCTGGTCGCCTTATCGTGGACGAACTCGACGCCGATCATCAACCCCTTGCCGCGCACGTCGCCCATGCTGGGGTGATGCGCCGCCATCGCATGTAGCCGTTGCAGCATGTACGCGCCCTGCTCTGCGGCGTTCTGGATGCCGCCATTTTCCAACACCTCCATCGTGGCCAGCGCCGCCACCATTGCCAGGGGATTGCCGCCGTAGGTGTTGCCATGCGCACCGACCGGCCACGTCGCCAGGCTGCGCTTAGCGAGGAACGCCCCCAACGGCACGCCCGATGCGATCCCCTTCGCCGTGCAGACAATGTCCGGCTCTACGCCCCAATGCTCGATCGCCCACCACTTGCCAGTGCGCCCCATGCCGGTCTGCACCTCGTCTACGATCAGCAAGATGCCATGACGGTCGCACACCTCGCGCAGGCGCGGGAAGAAGGAAGCTGGCGGCACGACATAGCCACCTTCCCCCTGGATTGGCTCGACCAGTACAGCAGCAACGTCCTCCGGCGCCAGGACGCTCTTAAAGATCACCTTCTCCAGATAATTGACGACCGTCTCTCCATAGTCGGCGTCGCCGGGCTGCATCGCCAGCACCGGGCGATACTCGTAGGGGTAGGGGATGTGCGTCACTTCGCGGATGGGCATGAAGCCGCGACGCTGCGTCGTCTTGCTGGCGGTGAAACCAAGCGATCCCAACGTGCGCCCATGAAAACCGCCCATGAAACCAACAAAATAGGGGCGACCGGTGTGATAGCGCGCCAGCTTGATCGCGCCTTCAACCGCTTCGGTGCCAGAATTGCCCATAAAAACGCTGGCTGTCTCGGAAAATGGCGCGATCTCATCAAGGCGTTCGCTCAGCCGCACCCAGCTTTCATGATAGAAGTCCGACGAGATATGCAGGAATTTCTCCGCCTGTTGCTGAATGGCGCGCACCACATGGGGGTGGCTGTGCCCGGTCGAGTTGACGGCGATCCCAGACGCAAAATCAATGAAACGATTGCCATCCACGTCATAGACCTGGGATCCCAGCCCATGTGACATCACGAAATCGGCGACGCGCCCGTAAGCAGGTGAGACGACAGCGCGGTCACGTTCCAGAATCGCCCGCGCCTTGGGACCGGGAACATTCAAGCGCGTAAAGGTGCGGGTGGATTGAGTTGCCAACATAAGTGCCTCCTCGGTCACAATAAACTCACAATAAACTCGGTCACAAATACAATAGAATCTTCATCTGTCTATGACAGCATCAACCCGGCCAGTATCCGAGTTGGCGAGAAATCTGACGCGCCGACATCTGCACCATCGCCGCCACCTCAGGCAGTCGCTCGGCGGTCAGGCGTACACTGGGGCCGCCGACGCTTATCGCCGCCACCACCTGGCGTTCGCGATCTAGCACCGGCGCCGCTACGGCAGTGAAACCAGGCTCCAGCTCGCCGACAGCAATCGCGACGCCCTCTTGCCGGACGCGCGCCAACACGCTGCGCAGTTGCTGCGGATCGGTGATGGTGTGCTCAGTCAAGGCCGGCAAGCGTTCCGCCAGGCGTTGGGCAAGCTCGGCTTCGGGACGCGCCGCCAGCAGCACTTTTCCTGTCGCCGTGGCATGC
This sequence comes from Chloroflexota bacterium, assembly GCA_003451595.1. GTDB lineage: Bacteria > Chloroflexota > Anaerolineae > Caldilineales > Caldilineaceae > Caldilinea. The sequence goes on from DMDA01000112.1 coordinate 45,711, forward strand.
ACGGGTAACCGATGACCCACGTCTTGCGTCATTCCCATCGGGTTGCTGCCCGGCACTTCATCAATCACCAGAACGTAATCCTCCACCAATACCTCTAGCGTGGCTGCCTCGCCTGTCTGCTCAGCCAACGTGACCAGCACGGGGCGACTCATCGCCCGCAACGGGTTGGCGCGCATGGCCGCGCCCCCCATCGCAATCAACTCCACCCCCAGCCGATACCCGCCCGACAGAGGGTTGCGCATCACCAGCCGCTCCGCCTCCAACGCCGATAGCAGGCGGAAAGCCGTTGTCTTGTGGAGACCGGTAGCCTGCGCCAGGTCATTCAGCGTCCATTCTGGCTGGGCGTCGCTGAATGCCTTGAGCAGCGCAATGGCGCGCGCCACTGCTTGCGTACCTGGATACATCTCAGTGGCGTGCAAATCAAGCTCTTTGACAGGAAACATGACGTCTCTTTATGGTTCTACCCCATAATTGTTTCATATTATGAAATAATATATCACAAAATGATTTTTAAATCAATAATGTGAAACAACAATTCACTTTATGGGGATTGACGCGCGGCACGCTTTGTGATACCTTGTCCTTAACCTGAGCAACTCGACGGTTCCACCGCATGACTACAGCTCTCGGAGTGACGCGCCGGCTGGCGCGTTCTATCCAGGCAGGGGGTGTATGGCAACCCGGGTGCTCAGCATTCACCAACCTTCAGGTTCGTCTCAACAAGTTCGTCTCAACAAGTTAAGGAGAAACTCATGATCTGGCGAAGAACATTCCTCTCGCTGATCCTACTGACCGCTGTTGTGATGTCAGCGTGCGCGGCGCCTGCCGCACCGGCGGCAGCGCCTGCCACCGATCAAACAGCCGCCCCATCTGAACCGGTGCGCGGCGGCGCAGTCGTTGTCGGCACACCGCAGGAGCCGGGCGTACTCAATCCGTTGCTGGCGTCCTCAAGCATTGAAGACGCCATTAGCTCCCTCACCATCGAGGGACTGGTGCAGGTCGATGATCAGGGGAATTATGTGCCGGTGTTGGCGGAAGCTCTCCCCACAATATCGGAAGATGGGCTGTTGGCAACCTACAAACTCAAGCCTGACATCAAGTTTTCCAACGGCGACCCGTTCACCTGCGCCGATGTTCAGTTCACGGTGGAGGCGATCCTTTCCGATCTCTCCGGCGCCAGCACATCCGGTTACAATCGCATTGACGCTGTAGAGTGCCCGGATGACCTGACGGTCGAAGTCTATTTCTCAGAAGTCTATGCGCCCTATCTGCGCCTCTTCTCATATATCATCCCGCGCGGCGCTGGCGATCTGACGGCGCTCGACGCCTGGGACTTCAACCGCAACCCGATCGGCACCGGCGCCTGGATTGTCAAGGAGTGGGTTGCAGGGGACTATATCGAGTTTATGCCCAACCCGAACTACCGCGAAGCTGGCAAACCCTATCTGGACAGCCTGATTGTCAAGATTCTGCCAAGCCGCGAAGTAGGGATGCAGTTGTTGGGCAGTGGAGAGATCAAGGCGCTATGGGACATCACCGAGGCGGACTTCCCCGCGCTAGAGAGCATGGCGGCGCAAGGCGTAAGCTACGCAGGTGCGCAGACGGGCGAAAACGAACTCTTGCTCTTCAACTTTGCGGATCCCGCCGTGGATGCGCCAGCGGATGCATCCGCCAATCCACACCCGATCCTCAACGACGTCCGGGTGCGTGAAGCGATTCAGCTTGCCATCGACAAGCAGGAGATCGTCGACACACTGCTCTACGGCAACGTCAACGTCGGCACGACGGTCATTCCCAATGGCACCTTTGCCTGCCCGCAGCCCCCTAGCGAATTCAACGTTGAGAAAGCCAACGCCCTGCTAGATACTGCCGGCTGGACATTGGGCGCCGACGGCATTCGTGAAAAAGACGGCGTCAAGATGGAGCTAAAGATCACCACGACCTCAGGCAACTTGTTGCGCGAACAAACCGAACAGGTGTTGGTGGAAATGCTCAAGGCCATCGGCTTGAACCTGATCATCGAGAATGTGCCGTCGGACGTACTCTTTGCTGGGTGGGATAGCAACGGCATGCGCAAGCATGGACAATTCGATATTCTGCTCTACACCACCGGGCCGTTCCTCGATCCGGACAGCCATCTCTATCAGAACTATCACTCGAACAACATTCCAACCGCCGAAAACGAAGGCGCCGGCTCCAACTACTCGCGCTACGTCAACGCGGATGTGGATGCCTGGATCGACGAAGCGGCCTCTATCACTGACGTCGAACAGCGTCGCGCTCTTTATTGCCAGGTTGCTGCGCAGATCAACCAGGACCTGCCGCGTGTCTTCCTCTATGAACGCCTGCTGCTTAGCGGCTATCGCACTGAGCTGCAGAACTTCAAGGTTTCGCCTGGCCCCTCGGATTTCACCTGGGGTGCAGCAGACTGGTGGCTGGCACAGTAGAAAAGTGAATGAGGAGATTGGGAGATTGACCAACTCACAGATGTTGCGACATCTCCAAACTCCTTTTGTTGATGTCTAGGTTGTAACGTCATGTTGTTCACAATCTTCCTGGAAGCCCCAAAGCTTCCAGGAAGATAAATAGCTAACCTAGAGGTCAGTAATCTCCAAACTCTAGTCTCCAGGCTCTATGCTTTCGACCCCACTATGCTCGAATACCTGATCCGTCGACTATTGCAAGGGACAATTACGCTGGTTGCAATCAGCATCATTGTCTTTGGCCTGGCCAGCGCCTATCCAGGCGGCATCATGAACGCCTACGAAGAAAACCCCGACGTCACCGCCGAGGATTACGCCCGGTTGCGCGCCAAATATGGGCTGGACGAGCCGGTGCCAATGCGTTATGTCCGCTGGCTGGGCAGTGTGCTCACGGGTGACTGGGGCAACTCCTTTGTGTCGCGGCGCCCTGTACTCCAAGAGATCGGGGATCGCCTGGGCAACACGCTACTGCTCATGGGCACGGCGCTGATAGTGACACTATTGATTGCCATTCCACTGGGGGTCATCTCGGCGTTACGGCAATATTCTATGGTGGACACAGCACTCACCGCATTGGCTTTTGCCGGCAACTCGCTCCCAGTCTTCTGGTTTGGCCTGCTGTTGATCATGGTCTTTAGCGTCTGGCTTGGCTGGTTCCCCGGCTCCGGCATGACCACGCTCGGCAAGCCCTTCTCCATCCCCGACCTACTTTGGCACATGGTGTTGCCGGTGACGATGTTGGCATTGGTTACTGCAGCCGGCTATATGCGCTACATGCGCTCTGCCATGCTCGATGTGATTGGGCAGGACTACATGCGCACGGCGCGTTCCAAAGGGCTGACCGAAACACAAGTCAACGTGCGTCATGGGCTGCGCAATGCGCTGATTCCGCTGGTGACGCTGTTGGCCTTTGAGATTCCGCTACTGTTTGGCGGGGCGCTCTACACCGAGACAATCTTTGCCTGGCCTGGTATGGGGCGCCTTTTCTATGAACGCGCAGTCAAGGGCGACATGCCGGTGGTGATGGCGTGCGTCATCATCTTCAGCGCGCTGACCATCCTGGCCATGTTCCTGGCTGATCTGGCGTACACGGTGCTCGACCCACGCATCCAACTGGGAAAACGGAAGGCGGCATGACAAACCCGACCCTGGCGCTGCCCGGCGCAGCCCTCCTGCAACCCAAACCTCAGTCACCGTCGCGCATCTTTTGGCGCCGTTTTACCGCTAACTGGCGCGCCATCGTTGCTGCCGTTGTGTTGGGACTGATCGTGCTGGCGGTGATCTTTGCCCCGTTGCTGACGCCCTATGAACGGGACGCCCAGAACCTGCGCAATCGATTTCAGCCTCCTTCTGCAGCCCACTGGATGGGCACCGACGACTTGGGACGCGATCTTTTCACGCGCGTGCTCTACGCCGGGCGCGCCTCCTTGACGGTTGGGGGACTCTCCGTGCTGGTCTCGCTGATTGTTGGCGTGACCATCGGGCTAGTCTCTGGCTACTTTGGCGGCTGGGTGGACAGCAGCCTCGGTCGCGTGACAGAGATTTTCTTATCGGTGCCGCGCCTCTTTGTGCTGATTCTACTCACCGTCTATCTGCGTCTGCTCGATACACCCTGGGCACAACCAGGCACAATCGGCCCGATTGCGGTTGTTATCGGGCTGTTTGCCTGGATGGGAATGGCGCGGCTGGTGCGCGCCTCGACGCTGGAGATGCGCGAGCGTGAATTCGTGACTGCCGCTTACGGCGTCGGCGCCAGTAGTGGACGCATCTTGCTCACCCACATCCTCCCCAACGTCGCCTCACCCATCATCGTTGCGGTGTCGCTAGGGCTGGCCGCCGCCATCCTTACCGAGTCCGGGCTTTCCTATTTGGGGCTGGGGGTGCAGTTGCCGACGCCAACTTGGGGCAACATGCTCAGCCAGACGCAAACCTATCTGACGACCGCGCCCTGGCTGGCGCTGTTCCCCGGCCTGATGATCTTCATCGTCGTGCTCTGCATCAACTACCTGGGCGACGCGCTGCGCGACGCTCTTGACCCGCGCACGATTGTGGGGAAAAAGGGGTAAACAGGACACGTATGGATCGATATGGATACGGTCTTGCTATGAAACGATTGCTATCATTGCTATTCTCAGGAGTGCTGATGTTCACGTATGCTCACGCCGGTGCTCAGGATGCTGCCGGCTTGCTGGCGCCGGTGGGCGGCGGTTACGCAGATGTATATCCCGGCATCGTGGCGGCGTATCTGGAACGCGCCCAGGGCGACGCCATCAAGCTCGTCGTGCTCCCGACCACCTACAGCAGCAACGCCGTCTCGATCACAGCAGCGGAGCGCGAGGCGAATCTACGCGATGCTGAACGTCGCCGTTTCGAGCTGGAGGAAGCGTGCAAGCGCGCTGCGCCCAAAACTATGCACTGCACAGTGACCATTGCACCAATTTTCACGCGCCAGGACGCCCAAGACCCCGATATTTTGAAGTTGTTCAGCGCGGATGTAAACGGCGTCTTTGTGCTTGGCGGCGATCAGGCGGTCGCCATGGCCGCGCTGGCCAACACACCGGCAGAGGCGGCGCTGGCTGCCATCTATGCACGCGGTGGCGTGATTGCCGGCACCAGCGCGGGCGGCGCCCTTCAGTCGCGGGCAATGATCGCCGACTACAGCCCCAATGTTGCGGCCGGCAACGCCTTGACGCGCAACGCCGCCGAGCTGTGGAACCTCGACGATCAGCGTGGATTGAACGTTGGTGTAACCGGCGCCGTTCTTGACCAGCACTTCTTTCAGCGTGGGCGCATGGGCCGGCTCCTGAGCACCGTGCTGCGCCCTGACGCGCCGCCTATTGGCGTTGGCGTGGATGCCTACACGGGCGTGCGCATCGAGGCAGGGCACATCCTGACCGACGTGTTTGGCCTCTATACCGTGGCGGTGCTCGACGCGGCAACCTATGGAGCGGCCGACACCGTCGCCTATCGGGGTGAATCCGCGCTGATTAGCGCCCGCAATGTGCTCGTGCACCTATTGGCGCCGGGAAACTTTGCCTACGACATCGCCACCCACACACCATCGTTGGCGCCGCCGCCACCCGCACCGACGCACACCCTGGACGCGCTCACGCTGCCAGTGGGAGCAGGACCACTTTTCCTCACCGGCGGGCTGGCTACCGACAGCCCGGTGTGGTCGCACTTTGTAGACGCCACAACCGCCAGCGATGATCCGCTCCTGATTGTCGCCGCCGGTTTTGCCAATTCTCGCCCGGCGCAGCGTGCTGCCGACAAACTGGGTAAGCAGCTTGGCGGCGACTTTGCGGTCAAAGTGTTGGATAGCAAACGGGATACGCCACTGACGCTCGATGGTGCATATCGCGGCATCGTGGTGCTGGCGCGCGATCAGGGGTTGCTCCAGCCGGTGCGTCTGACCGCCATCGCCGACGCCTGGCGCGCCGGGACGCCGTTACTGCTTGACGGCGCCGCCGCAGCGCTGGCCGGCGCAGAATTTTCCGCACATGGACCAACGCCAGAGGACGCCGAGGCGGCGGAGATCGCCACGCAGCGCGCGTTTCTGGCAGGACGCACCGTGATCTCGCCAGCGCTTAGCTTGCTGGACATCGCCGTTGAACCGCGCGTGCTGGCAGACAACCGTTGGGGGCGACTCTTCTCCCTGGGGTATCATCACCCTGACCGCACAGCGTTTGGCATTGCGGACAACGCGGCGCTGATCATCACCGCCGATGGGGCAACCGTTGCCGGGAACAACGTCGTCGTCAGCCTCGACCTGAGTTCGGCCACGCTGGCGCGAGGCGACAATCAGGCCTTTGTCATCGCCAATGGTGTGCTTGATGTCTTTGCGCCCGGCGATGTGCTATTGCCAACACCAGAGTAAGGTCACCATGCCGCTACCCATGTTACCCCTGGTCGATTACCAGGAATACCCGGTGGATGAAATGCAACGCCGCGCCGAGGCATTCTATAACGAGATGCGCCGCCGTCGCTCGGTGCGCGACTTCTCTGCACGTCCTGTGCCGCGCGCCATCATCGAGAACTGTCTGCGCACGGCGGGGACGGCGCCCAACGGCGCCAACATGCAACCCTGGCATTTTGTGGTTGTGAGCGACCCACTCACGAAGCGACGCATTCGGGAAGCAGCGGAAGCGGAGGAACGCGCCTTTTACGGAGGGCGGGCGCCGCAGGCGTGGCGCGCTGCCCTGGCGCCGTTGGGTACGGATGCCAATAAGCCTTTTTTGGAGACGGCGCCCTACCTCATCGCAATCTTTGCCCAACCCTATGGGTTGACAGCCAGCGGCGAGAAGATCAAGCATTACTACGTGACGGAATCGGTGGGCATCGCCACTGGCTTCTTAATCGCGGCGTTACACCACGCCGGGCTGGCGACGTTGACGCACACCCCCAGCCCGATGGCTTTTCTCAACGCAATTCTGGAACGCCCCGATCATGAGCGCCCCTTTCTGTTACTGGTCGTTGGCTACCCGGCGGAAGATGCACGCGTGCCAGCTATCACGAAGAAAGGGCTGACCGACATTGTCACCTTTGTGGAATGAGCGCGCGCCTGTTTCGCATCCATTACGCTAAGTGCGTCGGACTCGTCCGGCTGTTCTCAACGTGCACCCTGGCGCGGGCGCATCGGTCACCGACGCTGCCATGCGGCAAGAGTAGCTGATTTGTCTACAACTCGACGCTCACTGCGACGGCGGCTTTGTGATTTTCGGCGGTGCGTCCGGCCACCCAGGCCAGCGCTGCACCTGCCAGCAAGAGTGTAATGTTCAGCAGGAAGGGCAGGTTCTTGTCAATGCTAGAGAGGGCGCCCGCGATCCAGCCGAACGGGGCCGTGATGAGAATGACGCCGACGTAAAGGATCGACTGGACGCGGGCGCGCTCCTGCGCGTCGATGGTGAGCACGATCAACTTGTCGAGCAGCGGGCTGACAGCGGCGTAGGCGCACGCCTCAACAAAAACGCTCAGCCCCAAGATCAGATAGCCCTGCTCCGGCGCCGTGATCAGCAAAATTTGGGCGACGACAAATGCGAGGAACCCCGCAAACATCGGCCACTTGAAATCCAGGTGCGCCAAGCGCGGCATCACAAAAAAGAAGAAGCCCAACGCCACCGCCGATTTGAGAAAGGGAAAGATCGAGAGCACTTCGGGCGGCACATTGAGTTTTTCCGTCACCAAAATTCCCCAGAAGCCGCCATTGATCAGCCCAACGATGGCAATGATCAGCATGATGCCAGCCGTGTAGAGCGTCTCCGGGCGGCGCAACACCTCGCGCACCACGCTGTGATATTCGCCTAGCACAGCAAAGACGCTTTGGCTGCGCGTCTCCATCATGCGCGCCCTGCCCTGAGTCGTCTCTTCGGTCATCAGGTACGTCAGCACCGCCTTAAGCGTGAACATGATGGCGGCAAAAAAGTAGAGCACGCGCATGGTCGGCGCCAGGTCAAAGCGCGCCACCAGCAGCCCGGCCAGCGGCGCCACAAAACCTGCTGCCAGGTTGGAAATGTGAATCCAGGTGTAGATATCCACCAATTGTTCATGCTCGGCATCCTCGACCAGCAGACATGTCCACGAATTCATGGTGACGCGCCAGATCGCGTTCATGATGCCAGCGGCCATGAACCACCAAAAGTTTTGTGACAGCGCCCAGATGATGGCGGGCACACTCCACGCCAGAATGTCGAAGAGTAATGTCGTCAGCCGGCGCCCCAGCTTGTCGGTGATGGCGCCGCTCATCAACGCCCAGAAAACTTGGAACCCCCAGCTCACACTCAGCACCAGCCCGATGTTGCGGTCGGTCAGGCCCAACGCCACCATGTAGACCGAAGCATAGGGCGCCACCAGGTTATAGGGGACGCCCCACAGCGGCTCGGTGTAAACACAGCCGCGCGGGTTGCCGGTGAAGGAACGAAGCGAGGTGATCAGTGAGTGTGACATGCGTGATGATCATCCACAAAAGCGCCTTGCCGTGGAACAACGACAAGGCCGGCGCAATGAAAACGATTTCATTCATCATACCCTGGAGTGTGGCGGCGGGCGAATTTCAGCACAGGACAAACTGACCAATGACGCGACATACGGTATACTGTCCAGCAGGACACGTCGTGCACAGCCGTGCTACAAAATCAGATTGCCAG
>DMDA01000112.1:54623-55240 GCA_003451595.1 Chloroflexota bacterium
CTGACATTGGTAAGCTGTCTGGAAAATCTGCGCAGCGGCGCCACCACCGTCATGGATTTCATGTATGGCATGCGCGACCCGGCGCTCCACGACGCCGTGATCCGGGCGATCCTCGACAGCGGGCTGCGTGGTCGCTACACGCGCACCATCGTCGACGCCGGTGCCGAGATGGGCATCCCGCCGACAATGCTCCAGCCAGCAGAAGAAGCATTGGCGCACGCACAGGCGCTGCAGGCGCAATACAACGGCGCGGGCGATGGCCGACTCGATGTCGGGTTGGCGATTGGCGTGATCTGGGCAATGACGGAGCCAGGACTGCGCGCTGTGCGCCGCGTCGCCAACGCTACCGGCATGACGATCACGATGCACGTCAACGAGACGCCCTTCGACAACATAGCAGCGCAACAACATTGGGGACGCAACACCATCCCGATGCTGGCAGAGACCGGCGTGCTGGGNNCTGCCTGCGTGCTGGCGCAACGCGCCCTCGACTGGGCCACGCGCGGCGGAGCGCAGGCGATGGGCATGGCAGAGCAGGTGGGGATGCTGGCGCCGGGTATGAAGGCAGACTTCTTCCTTGCCAACCCCTTCACTCCCAAAGCGATCCCCGTCCACGA
>DMDA01000112.1:55269-55422 GCA_003451595.1 Chloroflexota bacterium
ATCGTGCAGATGGAGGCAGCAGGCCTGCCGATTGGCATCGCCACCGATGGCTCCGGCAGCAACAATTGTCAAGACATGTTGGAAACGCTGAAGTTCAGTGCGCTGCTGCAAAAGGTGGGACGAATGGACCCTGCCTGCGTGCTGGCGCAACGC
>DMDA01000112.1:55730-56487 GCA_003451595.1 Chloroflexota bacterium
CCCAAAGCGATCCCCGTCCACGATCCGGTGGCGACGCTCGTCTACTCAGCGGGACAGGCTAACGTCGAGACGGTGGTGGTGGGTGGGCGCGTGCTGATGGAGGGCGGCGTCTTTATGCACCTGGATGAAGCGGAGATTTTGCGCCAGGCTCAGCGCGCTGCGCAGACGTTGGCCCGGCGCGCCGGCACGGAAAAGTTATTGGAACGACGCGGCAAGTGGCGACCGATATAGGGGGAAAAACTATTTGGTGATATAAGTCACCGAGAATTGTGTAAATTCCTACTACGCTTGGCATAGCGAGAGTCACTTATTCCGATCGGAGCCTCGTTTGCTGATGCTCCGATCCGACCATCAAAGGAAAAAGGCAATGTTTGGAAGCAACAAGCAAAGCGCCGTAACCCAAGACACCGTGATGAAGGCGCTCAGCACAGTAAAGGAACCGGAGTTACATCAAGACCTGGTCACGCTCAACATGATTCGTGACCTCACCATCAGCGGCGGCGAAGTCGGCTTCACGATCATGCTGACGACGCCCGCCTGCCCGTTGCGTGCACAGATGGAGCAGGAAGCTATCGCAGCCGTCAAGGCGCTCCCCGGCGTGAACACCGTCAGCGTCCGCTTTGCCGCCGACGTGCGCCAGGATCATCGCATCATCGGCAAGCTCAACATCCCGGTCAAAAACATCATCGCGGTGGCGTCGGGCAAGGGCGGCGTCGGCAAGAGCACAGTCAGCACCAACCTGGCCGTCAGCCTGGCG
>DMDA01000112.1:56695-66699 GCA_003451595.1 Chloroflexota bacterium
TTCGAACGCTACGGCGTCGAAGTGATCAGCATGGGCTTTCTCATGCCAGAGGGTGAGGCGGTGGTCTGGCGGGGTCCGATGCTTCACAAGGCGATCCAGCAACTCTTCACGGATGTCAACTGGGGCAGCCTTGACTATCTGATTGTCGATCTACCGCCAGGCACGGGTGACGCACAACTCAGCCTGGCGCAAAGCGTGCCGTTGACCGGCGGCATCATCGTGACCGGGCCGCAGGCGGTTTCGGTCAGCGATGCGCTGCGCGGCGCCAATGCGTTTGAGCGGCTGGAAGTGCCAATCATCGGCGTCGTAGAAAACATGTCGGGAGACATCTTCGGCGCCGGTGGTGGCATGGACGCCGCCAAGAAGCTGCGCGTCGACTTCCTGGCGCGCATTCCGCTCGACAGTCAGGTGCGCATCGGCGGCGACCAGGGTGAACCGATTGTCGTGATGGCGCCTGAAAGTCCCACAGCCAAAGCATTCCGTGACTTTGCGCGCGTGGTCGCCGCCAAGATCAGCGTGATGAACATTCTGCCCGAGCCGCAACTCAAGATTGTGTAACGCCGCCCATTTCGTCGCGCTATTGGCGGAAAGCTATTACAGCTGTTGGCGGGCAAATGCCCGCCAACAGCGCAACGTATCCCCCCCATGATCCCCCGCTATTTTGCGCGGACATCTCTCAAACCGGGAGAGCAAGGCGTAGGTCATCGCCTCCGGCGTGACGAGGCCGCATGCCACCCCGGAGCACAAAGCGCAGGTCATCGCCTCCGGCGTGACGGGGTGACCCTGCCCCGATAGAGGAAGTATTTCCTTACGCCAGTTGTCCGATCAAGAATGCGCTGAAATGATATAGAATAAATCGGATACTTTGCATCCCGGTGAAAAAGCTGGCGGTTGCGCTCCCGGCATCGATTGTCGGCGCGACATGCCGCACTGTTTGCATCAAGCGTGGAGCCTGCCCATGCAGCTGACTTCAGGCGCAACCTACACCATTGCCCTTGTCATCACTACCGTCGCAGCAGCGTTTGCCTGGCTTCGCCATCGGACGCCGGGTGGACTGGCGCTCGCCTGGCTGTTAACGGCGACCGCACTTTCGATGGTGCTGGGGCTGCTGACAATCATGACGCCCGCGCGCGAATTAAAAATCCTTTTCGAGCAACTCTATCTGCTTCTGATGCTCCCGGCGCCCCTGCTATACACTGTGTTTATTGCGCGCTACACAGGCAAGGACGCCTGGCTCACGCCGGGGCGCAGTGTGTTGCTGGCGGCGCCGGTGGCGCTGTCGATCCTGTTGGTGTTGACCAATGACCAGCATCACCTGTTCTACACCGATATAGAGATGTCGCCTACCGGCAACCTGGTCTACCACTTTGGCGCCTATTTCTGGGTGGGCGTGGTGCTGTACGACTCCCTGCTGATGCTCGCCGGTTTCCATATCCTGGTGCGGGCAGCGCTGTCGGCGCCAGGCGCCTATCGGCGTCAATTTGCGGTGCTCCTGGCTGGCAGCGCCCTGCCGTTTATTGCTAGCATCCTCTTCTATCTGGGAGTGGATCCCTGGCCGGAGCTGGAGTTGATTCGCATCGCCTTAGGCGTCAGCGGCGTCATCTTTTTGTGGGCGTTTTACCATTGGGAATTGCTCGACTTGCTGCCACCTGCGCGCGATCTGCTGATGACAAGCCTGCCCGATGGCGTCGTGGCGCTCGATGCTGCACTCCGCGTCATTGACATCAACCCGGCGGCATGCGCCATGCTCGACGTCGGGAAGCGTGCGCTCAAACAACCTTTCTCCAGCATTTCGCCCCATGCAGCCGAGATCGCAGCCCACCTCGATAGCGCTCGCTTATGTGAAAAAGACGCTGTGCCTACAAACGGTTTGCGTGTACAACTGGGCGATCGCACGCTGGAGATCGTCTGTCGCAGCGTGGAGCAGAAGTTGGCAACGCCGCGCGGCTGGCTGCTGCTCCTGCACGACGTAACACAGACCGTCGCCGCCGAGTCCCTTGCGCACGCCAATGAAGCGCGTTATCAGCAGTTGTACACTATGCTGCGCCTGATGTGTGACAATGTGCCGGATATGATCTGGGCGAAAGATCTGGAGAAACGCTTCCTCTTCACCAACCGCGCCATCTGTGAAAAGTTGCTGCACGCGCAGGACACCGACGAACCGATCGGCAAGAACGACCTGTTTTTTGCTACGCGCGAGCGCGCCCTACGACCTGACGATCCAACCTGGCACACGTTCGGCGAAATTTGCGTCGATTCTGACCAGGTGGTGTTGGAGCAACGTCAGGCGCTGCGCTTCGACGAGTTCGGCAATGTGCGTGGCGAATTCCTACGGCTGGATGTCTTCAAGGCGCCTTTCTGGGATGCCACCGGCGCGTTGATCGGTACGGTTGGCTGCGCTCGCGACGTCACGCGCGAGAAGGCCATCGAAGCAGCGCTGCGGCAAAGCGAGGAGCGTTACCGCGCCATCGTCGAGACTCACCCCGACATGATCTGTCGCTGGCGCCCCGACCGCACCCTGACTTTTGTCAACCCGGCGTTCTGCCGCCACTACGCGGCCAGCGAGGCCGAACTGCTGGGTCTCGATCATGCGCTGTTGGCGCCACCCGAGGAACGCGCCAGAGTCATTGCCAGCGTCGCCGACACCTTGCAATTACTCACGCTTGCGCACCCGATGCATATCCTGTTGCGGCAGGTGCAGACGCAGGATGGGCGCACCCAGTGGCGCGAGTGGATCGATTGCGGCATCTTTGCCGACGACGGAACCTTGATCGAGATTCAATCCGTGGGGCGTGACATCACCGAACGCTACGAAATGGAACAACGCCTGCGCCACCGCGAAGCACAACTCGCCGAGGCGCAGCGCATTGCGCACCTGGGCAGCTGGTCGCGCGTCCTGGCGACTGGCGAAATAGAATGGTCAGCGGAGGCGCGACGCATCTTCGCCTGGCCGGAGGACGCCCCCATCACCTATGATGGCTTCATGCAACTTGTACATCCAGAGGATGCGACGCGTCTCCGCGTCGCCCAGGCGCGCGCCCTGGAAGGTGCGGCGCCGCTCGACATCGAATATCGCATCATCCTCCCTGATGGCGCGCTGCGGACGATCTATGAGCGCGGTGAACTCACATACGATGCCGATGGCCATCCGATGCGCCTGGCTGGCATCGTGCAAGACATCACGGAACGTAAACAGATCGAAACGGCCCTGGCGAATGAACGGCAGATGCTGCGCACCTTCATTGACACTGTGCCGGATGTGATGTACGCCAAAGATCGCGACAGCCGCTTCGTGCTGGTTAATTCAGCGACAGTGGCGCAATTGGGCGCAACCAGCATGGAGGAGTTGATCGGCAAAACCGACGCTGATTTTCATCCGCCGCACTATGCCGCCGAATACCGCTCGCGCGAACGCATCGTGATGGAAACCGGTGCTATCTCGAAGGTGGAAGAACCTGTCATCCACCCGGCCACCGGCGAGCTGCGTTGGTATGCCAGCACGAAGACGCCGCTGCGCAACACGGCTGGCGAGATTGTCGGGCTGGTTGGGATCGGGCGCGATGTCACCGAACGCAAACGCATCGATGAGATGTTGCGGCGGCGCGAAAAACTGCTGGAGGCGGTGGCGGCGGCGCTATCGACGCTGCTCGAACCCAACCCGCTGCCGGAGACGATTCAGCCAGCGCTGAGAATTTTGGGCGAGGCGCTTGACGTCGATCGCGTCTACATCTTCGAAAACTTCGAAGACGCCGAGTCTGGTGCACAGCTTGCGCGCCAGCGCTTCGAGTGGTGCTCGCCGCGTGCTACACCTCAGATCGATAACGCGCTTCTCCAGCGTGTTGAATACGCCGCCTACGGGCCGCAATGGTACGCGACATTGGCGCGTGGTGAATCCATCGCCACCGTCGTGGATGCGCTTCCCCCTGCTGCGCAGGCGCTGCTCTCATCGCAGGGAATCCTTTCGGTCCTTCTCGTGCCTATTCAGATCGAAGATCGCTTCTGGGGGCTGATTGGTTTCGATGACTGCCACACCCAACGCACGTGGAGCGCCAGCGAAGAGCGAATTCTTAGCGCCGCCGCCGCTGCCATTGGCAGCGCGTTGATGCGCGACCGTATCGAGACCGAATTGCAATGGTCGCAGCAGGAACTGGCCGAAGCGCTGCACCGTACGGAGCAATTAGCCATCGCTGCGCAGGCAGCTAGCCGCGCCAAGAGCGAATTTCTCTCGGTCATGAGTCATGAGATCCGCACCCCGCTCAACGGCGTCATCGGAATGACCGGGCTGTTGCTTGACACACCGCTCAATCCTGAGCAGCGGCAATATGTTGAGATCGCCCACACCAGCGGCGAAACACTCCTGGCGCTGATCAACGACATCCTTGACTTTTCCAAGCTTGAGGCGCAGCGCCTTGAACCCGAACGCCTGCCTTTCAACTTGCGCACGATGATGGAGGACGCCATTGACATTCTGGCCGGGCGCGCACAGGCCAAACACATTGAACTTGTCTGTATCGTGGCGCCCGACGCCCCCACCGCTGTCATTGGTGACCCAGGGCGTTTGCGGCAGATCGTGCTCAACCTGGGCAGTAACGCCATCAAGTTCACAGAGCATGGCGAAGTCGTCATACGCGTCGCCGTGGAACCTCAAGAGGGAGAGCGCATCAAATTACGCTTCACCGTTGCCGATACGGGCGTCGGCATTCCACAGGCGTTGCAGCATCGCCTGTTCCAACCGTTCAGCCAAGTCGACAGCTCCACCACGCGCAAATATGGCGGCACCGGTCTGGGGTTGATCATATCCAAACAGCTTGCTGAGTTGATGGGCGGCGAAATCGGCTTCACCAGCACCCCCGGCGCAGGCTCCGAGTTCTGGTTCACGGTGCAACTCGAGCGGAGCCACGAAGAGCACGCCGAGGATGCGGCAGACATGCCCGATCTGCGCGGCTTGCGCGTCATCGTCGCCGACGACAACCCTGCCACCCGTGAGCTTCTCCAGATGTTAGTCCGCCAGTGGCAGGGCGAATGTGATGAGGCCAGCGATGCAGTCACAGCGCTGAGGCTGCTGCACGCTGGCGCCCAAACCGGTCACCCCTACGGATTGGCGATCCTCGACGCCGAATTGACCGACCCCGACGCCCACCCCTTGAGCACGCTGATATTGGCGGAAGCCGACCTCCCCCCCACGCCGCTGCTGCTGCTGACGCCGTTGGGTTACCAAAGTTCAGAGTTGCAGGTTGGTGCGCCGATCCGATCGGTCGTCAAACCCATCCGCCCATCCCAACTTGCTGCACAAGTGCGGGCGGCGTTGGATCAGCAGACGCTGCCCGCAAGTGCAAGACAATATCCCAGTCAGCCATCGCTGGAAACTGCGCGCCCCTCACGCATCTTGCTTGCCGAAGATAATACCGTGAATCAAAAAGTAGCGCTGACGATGCTCAAGAAACTGGGTTTTAGCGCCGACGCCGTTGCCAATGGCAGCGAGGCGCTTGCTGCGCTCGCTGCTATCCGCTACGATCTGGTGCTCATGGATTGCGAGATGCCAGAAATGGATGGTTTTACCGCTACGGCGCACATCCGCGCTGGCGACAGTGGCGTGCTCAACCCAGACGTGCCGGTGATTGCCATGACTGCTCACGCCATGCAAGGTGATCGTGAGCGTTGTCTGGCCGCAGGCATGGACGATTATGTATCGAAACCCGTACAACTTTCCACATTGGCGGCCATCCTCGCACGCTGGCTGCCGCAGACGTAGCGCGGCAGTCAGCCTCGAAGATTCCTGATTGCCAGGCAAAATCTCTGGTAGCTGGTGGTGCATGAGGATTCTGACACGCAGCACGCACCGCATAAAAACGCTGCCTGGCGATCAGGAGCGGCAAGGGCGCCCGCCGATCAACAAAATGCCCGATCGCCGCCACCGCTCCCCCTTATGGACAAAGTGACACTTGTCCCACCCCATCAATTACGTGTGCCCCTCATACGTGACAGATTTCACAAGGTACATTGGGGCTATACTTTTTGCGTTTTAGACAACACGATAAAACCACGCACATCGATAATTGTTTACCCGCACCGAAGGAGGCGCCCATCATGGCACTTGATCGCAAAGAACTTGACCAGATTCTCTCCACACTCTCCAAGTATGCCGAAAAAAAGCTCACCCCAGATTTTCTGCTGAAGATTGACCACGAAGATCGCTTTCCGAATGAGGTTCTCTCCGACCTTTACAACAACATCGGCCTGCACCTGGTCTTCATCGACGAGGAGGACGACGGCTTGGGCGGCGGCGCCTACGACGTCTACCGCGTCTCCGAAGCGATGGCCAGCATCGATGTGGGCATTGCAACGGGCGTGCTCGCCACCTTCCTCGGCGCCGATCCGATCGTCGTCGGCGGCACGCCAGAGCAAAAACATTACTGGATGAGCCGTATCGCCAACGAAGGGCTGCTCGTCGCCTACGGCGCCACCGAACCGCAAGCCGGCTCCGACCTGGCGCAGCTCAAGACCAAAGCCGTGCCGGTGTACAACGAAGATGGCACGATCAAAGGGTACAACATCACCGGGCGCAAGCAGTGGATTTCCAACGGCGGCGTCGCCGAAATTTACACGATCCTGGCGGCGGCGCCGGGTGGCCCCTCCTGGTTTGTCGTGGAAAAGGACGCGCCCGGCTTCACCAAGAACAAGCCGGAGGACAAGCATGGCATCCGCGCCAGCAACACCGCCGCGCTCTTCCTCGAAGATGTCTATGTCGACGCCGACCGGCTGATGGGTGGCGTCGAAGGGCAAGGGCTGGCGCAGGCGCAGGCTGTCTTTGGCTACACCCGCCTGATGGTGGCGGCCTTTGGTCTGGGCGCGGGCTGGGCGGCGCTCAAACGAGCGATCAAATACAGTCAGACGCGCGTGCAGGGCGGCGCTACGCTCAATGAGAAGCAAGGCTACATGGACAAGCTGATCGTCCCCAACGCCGTGCGCCTCGAAGCGGCGCGCGCCTACATCGAGTGGACGGCGGAGCGCATCGACGCCGGCGACCCCAACCAGCAGACCGAGGGCGCAGTCGCCAAGTATATGGCGACCGAAGCGGGCAACAAAGCCGCCGAGGATTCGATCCAGGCGCTGGGCGGCTACGGCTACACCAAGGAGTATATGGTCGAGAAGTTCAAGCGCGACGTGCGCATCACCACGATCTACGAAGGCACCTCCGAGATCATGGAGTGGACGATCAGCCGCGACCGCTGGCAGCTTCATCTCAAGAGCAAGGGCGCCTATTACAACGACTGGGCGGCGCAGCTCGAAGCGCTGGCGCGCACGAACAACAATAGCGGCGCGGCGACGGCTGCCCTCGCCCTGCGTGCGGTCGCCAACATCCTGGAACGCGCCCGCATTGACCGCCTGACGCGCAATCAGCACATCCTCTTCCGCCTGGGCGAATTGATCGCCTTTGCCGAGACCGCCGCCGTCTTTGCCGACCGTGCCATCAACCACCCGTCGGACGCCATGCCCTTCAGCCCGGAGACGCTGCAGGTGATGAGTCGCATCCACGCCCGCGACGCTGCGCTCAAGATCGCCACCGACGGGCTGCGCTGGGCCATCGGCGCCGGGCAAAGCGATCCCAACCTGGCTGGCTCGCTCAACCTGCCCGCCATCTATGCGGCGCAAGCCGGTCTGCTCGAAGACATGGACTTCGTCGGCAAAAAGCTGGTCGAAGCGTTCCCGGCTGAGTAAGAGAGAGGAAGAGATTAGGGGATTAGGAGATTGAGAAATTGGAGATTAGAGATTGGAGATTTCGTTCAATGCATCCAATCCCTACTCTCCAATCTCATAATCTCATAATCTCTCAATCCCATTTCGACAAGGAGTAACCAAATGCCAAATCCAAGCTCCGACCGGGCGATTGCCATTGTTGGCGTCGGCGCTATCCTCCCCGATGCGTTGAGCGCGCCGGCATTCTGGCAGAACATCGTCAACAAACGTTATTGCATTTCCGAGACGCCAGCCAATCGCTGGAGCATCGCCGATTATTACGACCCCGACCCGACCGTGCCCGACAAAACCTACTCCAAGATTGGCGGCTGGGTGCAGGGCTATCAATTCGACTGGAAAAAGTATCGCATCCCGCCCAAAGTGGCGGCGGCGATGGACGAAGGACAACAGTGGGCGGTCACGATTGCGGACGAGGCGCTGACCGACTATGGCTACCCCCATCGCCCGCTCGACACCGAACGCACCGGCGTGATCCTGGGCACGGCAATGGGCGGCGAGCTGCATTACGTCACCCAGCAGCGCGTCGTCTTCCCGGAGTTTGCGCATGCGCTGGAAGCCGCGCCCGGTTTTGCCGCGCTGCCTGCGGCGCAGCGCGAGGCGATCATCCAGCAGTGGCACGAGCGCATCAATGCCAAGCTGCCGCCGATCACCGAAGACACCATGCCCGGCGAACTCCCCAATATCGTCGCCGGACGCGTGGCGAATGTGCTCAACATGCGCGGCGCCAACTTCATCACCGATGCGGCGTGTGCGTCTTCGTTTGCCGCCATCAACGCCGCGTTCGAGATGTTGACTGAACATCACATCGACGCCGTGATCGCCGGCGGCGTCGACCGCAACATGGGCGCCACCGTCTTTGTGAAGTTCTGCAAGATCGGCGCGTTGAGCGCCACCGGCAGCCGTCCCTTTGGCGATGGCGCCGACGGCTTCGTGATGGGCGAAGGCTCCGCCGCCTTTTTGCTCAAACGCCTCTCCGACGCTGAACGTGACGGCGACAAAATCTACGCCGTCATCCGCGGCGTCGGCGCCTCGAGCGATGGCAAGGGCAAGGGCATCACCGCACCGAACCCGCAGGGACAGGTGCTTTCGGCGGCGCGCGCCTGGGAGAACGCCGGTCTCGACCCCGCCACCGCCACGCTCATCGAGGCGCACGGCACCAGCACCAAAGTGGGCGACGTGGTCGAGGTCGAAAGCCTCACCAAGGTCTTCGGCGGCGCGCCGCGCCACAGCATCGGGCTGGGGTCAGCCAAGAGCAACATCGGGCATCTCAAGGCAGGCGCCGGCGCGGCAGGCTTGCTCAAGGCAACGATGGCGATGCATCACAAGCTGCTGCCGCCGACGCTCAACTGCGAACGCCCGAACCCGAACATCGACTTCGACAATTCACCCTTCTATTTGCTGTGCGAACCGCGCGCCTGGGAACAGCCGCGCAACTTCCCGCGGCGCGCCGGCGTCAGCGCCTACGGTTTCGGCGGCACCAACTTCCACATCGTGCTGGAAGAGTACGTGCCCGGTATGCTCAAAGCCGAGCCAAAGGTCTTTGCATCAGCGGCGGTCAACGGTGGACAGAGCGCACCCGTTGCCGCCAGTGCGCCCGCCGCACCCGTCAGCCAGACAACGAGCCAACCCATGAACAAGAAACCGTTGCGCGGGATTCTTTCCGTCGGTGCACGCACACCCACCGAACTCAAGGATAAGCTGGACGATCTCTTCCGTCGCGTCGAAGCCGGCTGGATGCCCGAACGCGAAGCGCCGCCCAAAGCCGACATCGAGGCGCCGGAACGCCTGTTCATCGACTTTGGCAGCCATGAAGAGCTGCTCGAGCGCATCCAGAAGGCGCGCAAAGCCGCCGGTTTCGACAATCCACAGGCATGGAAGGCGCTGCAAGGTCAAGGCATCTTCCGCGGCAGCGGACCAAAGCCGGGCAAAATCGCCTTCCTCTTCCCCGGCCAGGGCAGCCAGTATGTCAACATGGGACGGCAACTGGCGGAACGCGAGCCGGTCGTGGCGCAGGTCTTCAAGGACGCCGACGCCGTGATGACGCCGATCCTGGGCAAGCCACTCACCAGCTATATCTTTGTGGACAGCCAGGACCCAGAGGCGATGAAGAAAGCCGAACGCGACCTGATGCAAACGGCGATCACCCAGCCGGCGATGCTGACGATGGACACCGCGCTCTACAAGCTGCTGGCGGAGTACGGCTTCGCGCCTGATATGGTGATGGGGCATTCGTTGGGCGAATACGC
>DMDA01000112.1:66950-69289 GCA_003451595.1 Chloroflexota bacterium
AACATCAACAGCTACAACCAGGCGGTGGTGGGCGGCGCCAGCAAGGCGGTCGAGCAGGCGATCAGCCTCTTCGAGAAGAAGGGCTACCGCGCCATGCGCATCCCGGTCAGCCATGCCTTCCACACCAAGATCGTGGCGCCGGCAAGCGGTCCGCTGCGCAAGGTGCTGGATCGCCTGAGCATCTCGTCCCCGCGCATCCCGCTGATCGCCAATGTCACCGGCGACATCTACCCGACCAGCGTCGAGGCGATCAAGGACATCCTGGAGCTACAGATCGCCTCGCCTGTGCAGTGGGTCAAAGGGCTGGAGACGATGTATCGCGAAGGCGTGCGCTGCTTTGTCGAGGTTGGCCCCAAGCGCGCGCTCAAGGGCTTTGTCGATGACGTGCTGGGCGACAAGCCCGACGTCTGGTCGCTGCTGACCAACCACCCCAAGACCGGCGAAATCGAGAGCTTCAACCAGGCGCTGTGCGGGCTGTATGCAGCCGGCTATGGCGCGGAGGGGCAAGTTGCAAAGGGCGACGGGCGCGTCGAGAGCGCACCGATCGTCGTCTCTTCCCCATCGCCTGTTCAAGTAGAAACGAAAGAAAGTGTAGCTATGGCACAACCATCCGCCGACGCCAACCAAGCGCTGGGGCAGGCGCTGCTCCAGGCGCTTCAACAACTGGCCGGGACGACATCGCCCCTCGCAACTCGCCCCTCGCAACTCCCCTACGACCGCAACGAGACGCCGCTGGGTTCGGTGGTCATCACCGGCACCGGGCTGGGGCTGCCCGGTCCGAACAAGCCGGTGATGGACCCGGACAACGCCATGCGCATCTTGCGCGGGGAGCAGTTTGTCGACCTCATCCCGGAGCGCTTCCGCAAACAAATGGCGAGCCGACGCATCACGCGGCTGGTCAAGGGCGAGGACGGCAGCGGGCGCTTCGAGGTGATCGAGGAAACCGATGACGTGATCAAGCTGGCCGGGCGCGGCGGTTACTTCAACCTGGCGGAGGAGTACGGCGTGCCGGAAAAGCTGATCGAGGCGCTCGACATCACCACGCAGTTGTCGATTGCCGCCGGGCTGGACGCGCTGCGCGAGGCGGGCATTCCGCTCGTGCAGACCTATCGCCCCACGAGCAAAGGCACCTATCTGCCCGACCGCTGGCTGCTGCCCGAAGCGCTGCGTGACGAAACCGGCATCATCTTCGCCAGCGCTTTCCCCGGCGGCGACCGCATGGCGGATGAATTTTCCCGCTACTATGAATGGGAAAATCGCCGTCAGCAGATTGCAGCACTCGAAGACCTGCGCCAGTACACCACTGACCCAACCACGCTGCGCGAGATCATGCGGCGCATCGGCGAACTGAAGGACGAACTGGAGCAGCATCCCTATGAGTTCGACCGCCGTTTCATCTTCCGCATCCTGGCGATGGGGCACAGCCAGTTCGCCGAGTACATCGGTGCGCGCGGCCCCAACACACACGTCAACGCCGCCTGCGCCAGCACAGCGCAAGCCGTGGCCCTGGCAGAGGACTGGATTCGCAACGGACGCTGCCGCCGCGTCATCGTGGTTGGCGCCGACGATGTGACCAGCGAAAACCTGATGGGCTGGATCGGCGCCGGCTTCCTGGCGACAGGCGCCGCGGCCACCGACGACAAGGTCGATGAGGCAGCGCTGCCCTTCGACCGCCGTCGCCACGGCACGCTGCTCGGCATGGGCGCGTGCGCGCTGGTCGTCGAGAGCGAAGACGCCGTGCGCGAGCGCGGGATGCGCGGCATCGTCGAGCTGCTCAGCAGCGAGACCGCCAACAGCGCCTTCCACGGCACGCGGCTGGATGTCAACCACATCTCCGACGTGATGAATCGGCTGGTCACGGCGGCGGAACGCCGCTTTGGCTTGAACCGCTACACGATGGCGCAACAGCTGACTTTTATCTCGCACGAGACCTTTACGCCGGCGCGTGGCGGCAGCGCCGCCGCCGAAGTGATGGCGCTGCGCAGCACCTTTGGCGAAGCCGCCGATGAGATCGTCGTCTGCAACACCAAAGGCTTCACGGGGCATCCGATGGGCGCCGGCGTCGAAGATGTGATTGCGGTCAAGATTCTCGAACATGGCATCGTGCCGCCGGTGCCGAATTATAAGGAGGTTGACCCCGACCTGGGTGTGCTCAATCTGAGTCGTGGCGGGCGCTATCCGGTGCAATACGCGCTGCATCTGGCGGCTGGCTTTGGCTCCCAGATTGCGATGACGCTAACGCGGCGCATCCCCGGCAGCCACGACCGCATCGACAACAAGGCGCGCTACCAGCGCTGGCTGGCGGACGTGAGCGGCTACGACCGCGCCGAGACCGAGGT
>DMDA01000112.1:69311-69675 GCA_003451595.1 Chloroflexota bacterium
GCACCGCCGCCAACTACGCCAGCGCCTGTTGCGCCCACGCCGACACCTGCGCCAAAAGCAATTGAACCGGTGGCGCCCTCCGCACCAAAGGCGGCAGAGCCAGTCGCACCGCCGCCCGCGCCCGTAGAGGCAGCGCCGCCGCCTGCTGCGCCAGTCACCCAATCTCCAATCGCTCAATCTCCAATCTCCCAATCCCCGGCTATCGACCCGGTCGTCACCCAGGTGCTCGAAGTCGTCGCCGCCAAGACCGGCTATCCACAGGACATGCTCGATCTCGACCTCGACCTGGAGGCTGACCTGGGCATCGACACCGTCAAGCAGGCGGAGACCTTCGCCGCCATCCGCCTGTCTCTTATACACATCT
>DMDA01000127.1:0-354 GCA_003451595.1 Chloroflexota bacterium
GGGCGCGCGGGCGCAGCTGTCGGCGCGGGCGCAATGTTTTCCGCCACAGCGACGCCCTCCCCACCGGTTACGGCGACAATCTGGCCAAAGACCCAACCAGGGCTGCCTTTGTAGTCGATCTGCCACCACGTCCCTTCCGGGTTCTTGCCGGTAATGCGGAAGGTGGAGCCTTGTTGTTCAGACCCAAGCAGACTGTAGGTAGTGCCAGGGCCGCTGCGAATGTTGACGACATCATTGAGCACCAATTGCGCGCTCTGTGGCGTCGGCGTGGGCGCCGGTGTGGGTGTATCGGTGGGCGCAGCCGGTTGCTCCTGGGCAGGTTGGGCGGGCTGTTCACCCTGGGCAGGTTGGGCG
>DMDA01000127.1:580-3084 GCA_003451595.1 Chloroflexota bacterium
GGGCAGGTTGGGCGGGCTGCTCCTGCGCGGGCGGCGCCGCTGGCGCAGCAACAACGACCTCAGAGGTCGGCGTGAAGGTAGGCAGCGGCGTGCGCGTCGGCAGTGGCGTTGCCTGGGCGCCGACAGCGCCACAGCCTGCCAACAACAGCGTCAACAACAGGATCAGCAGCCCCGATGTGAGCTTCAGAGAATGTACTTTTTTCATCGGTATGTCTTCTCCATCTGTCCATGTGAGCACGTCAGAATCCCGGTGGAGACGCATCGCTTCCTGACGTAGCTCCAAATCGTCAGTATACTATATCTGGAATGTAGACGCCGAAATGAATGGGGGCGGTTCCGATCTCCAACTTCAGCTGCATGATGGGGAGACTGGAGATTGGAAGCTGGAGATTGATTTTCATCGACGCACGGTCTTCTTCGTGCGCTGCGCTTGCTGACCCTGGCTGCCGCGGTAGCCGGGTGCGGTGATGGCGAGATACTGGCAGCGGTTAACGTCCATCATGCGGGTGCGCAGCCACGGCTCGATCTGCTTCGGGTCGGCGCTGGTGGTGATGACGGTGGGCAACAGCGCGGTGTAGCGGAAGTTGAGCAACTGGAAGAGTTTCTCGCGCGCCCACGGCGTGGCGCTCTCGGTGCCGAGGTCGTCGAGCACGAGCAGCGGCGCCCGCTTGACCTCGTCGAAGCGACGGTCGAGCGGTGTGGTCGACTGCGGGCTAAAGGCAGCGCGCAGATGATCGAGCAGGTCGGGCACGACGACGAACATCACATCCGTGCGCGTGCGTTCGACATAGCGGTTGGCGATGGCAGCCGCCAGATGGGTTTTGCCACTGCCGTAGGTGCCCATCAACACCAGCCAACCTTGCGGCTCCTCGGCGTAGTCCAGGCAGCGGTTCATCACCTCACGCAGATTGGTGCGCTGCTCGGCAGTCAGGTCGCTGCGTTGGGCGTCGAAGGCGTCGAAGGTTTGGTCACGGTGCAGATGCAAGGTGCTCAGGTCGCTCTGACCGCTGGCTTTGCCGGTGCGAAAATCCGGCGCCAGGATCAGCACGTGATTGACAAGCCCCATATCCTGCAGCCGGCTGCGCAGGCGCGGGTCAAGTTCGTCCAGCCGCTGGTTGGTGGTGATCACGGTCGGCAATTGTGCGTTGTAGCGGTGGTTGAGCAACTGAAAGAGCTTCTCCTGCGCCCAGGGCGTGCTGGAATGCGCCCCCAGATCGTCGAGAATTAGCAGAGGGGCATTGCGCAGTTGCTCGAAGAGTTCGTCGTAGGCCAGTTCGCTCTGCGGCCCGAACGCTGCGCGCAGATGGTCAAGCAGATCGGGCACCACCATGAGGATGACTGGCTGTTCCGCCGCCAGCCGTGCGTTGGCGATGGCCGCCGCCAGGTGCGTTTTGCCACAGCCGTAGGCGCCGGTGAGCAGCAGCCACCCCTCCGGGCGCGCCGCAAAGTTCACGCACGTATCGTAGGCGCGCCGCAAATTGAGCTGCTTGTCGGGCGGCAAGTGCGATGGCTCGGCGCGGAAGTTCTCGAAGGTGAGCCGGCGCAAGCTGTCGACCATGCTGATCGATTGCAACGAACGCAAGCGACGTCTTTCCATCTCTTGCCGGCGACAGGCGCAGGGTACGGCGCGTCCATAGTCGGGGTGGCCGATTGGCAGGTCGGGCACGATGAACCCCATCCCACCACAGAGCGGGCAGACGGGCGCGTCCGCGCGAGCGTCAGGCAAAGCACGTGCGCGGCGCACATTCGTCGCAGTTTGGGTCTCAGCCATGCTCTCCGGCGCAGACGCCGATACAGCCTTAGCCGATGATGATGTCGGAGTATTCATCGGGGATGTACTTGCGCCGTAAATCTGCCTCGCTATCGCGTCCACGCGTTTCATGGGTTCGCTCATTTTTGCCTTCTGTCTCCCATCGTTTCAGGATTGCCTGGATGTAGCGCAGGGCGCGCTTGTTGCCGGCGACAGCGATCGTAAACGCCTCGTCGATCCAATCCGGCGGATAGCTCTTTTCCAGATCGCGCAATTGGTCGGCGATTAGCGGCGTCAGCAGGCCGATGTTCTGTTCATACAAGGCGAAGACATTGGGGCGCTCCACCTTGAGCCGTGCTTCGTCGGGCAGCACTCTGCGCAACTCCTCCAGCTTGCCTTGCCGCACCAATGCCAGCGTCTGCCGCCCCTTGACAGTGTTAATAAAGTACCAGTCTTCAACGCTCTCTTCGGTGTCGCCACTTTGGATTTCCAGCTTGAGCAGTGTGCCTCGCGCCGTCGCCCGCTCCAGCGCATCCGCCAGCGCCTGTGCGGGTGTGCGCAGCTCGTTGTCGAGCGTCAGGCTGCGCAGCAACACCTCATCTGAGCGCAAGTCCGCCCCGCGCAGGTACTTGAGCTGGCCTTCCTGCTCATTGAGCAGCCAGAAACAATGCAGCGTCAGCTTCAGTTCCGCCAGGTCGTCGATCAACGGCAGCAGGTCGGTGAAGAAAAAGTCTGGCACGATCACCGGCTTCAT
>DMDA01000127.1:3296-20012 GCA_003451595.1 Chloroflexota bacterium
CGGTGCTTGGCGACGATCACATCGGCGATATTCTGGCGGTCGGTGTCCTCGATGTAGTAGTCCTCGCGGTAGATGAACAAAACTACGTCGGCATCTTGCTCGATTGACCCGCTTTCTCTTAGGTCCGACAGCATCGGTCGCTTGTCACTGCGGCTCTCGACTGCGCGTGAGAGCTGGCTCAAAGCGATTACCGGCACGTTCAGTTCGCGCGCCAGCCCTTTGAGCGAACGGCTGATGAAGGAAATTTCCTGCTGGCGATTGGCTTCGCGCCCGCCGCCCGCCGCACCGGACATGAGCTGCATATAGTCGATCAGCACCAAGTCGAGGCCATGTTCGGCGTAGAGGCGGCGACACTTGGTGCGGATTTCATTGACTGTGGCCGCCGGGGTGTCATCGATGAAGATGGCGGTGTTGGCGAGCAGGTTGGCGGCTTCCAGCAGGATCGGCCACTCGTCGTCGTGCACCTGACCCAGGCGCAGGCGGTGGCTGTCGATGCCGGTCTCCATCGACAGCAGGCGTTGCACGAGCTGTTCGTTGCTCATCTCCAGGCTGAAGATGCCGACGCGCGCGCCGTACCGCTTGGCGGCGTTCTGGGCAATGTTGAGCGCCAGGCTGGTCTTGCCCATCGCCGGGCGCGCGGCCAGAATAATCAGGTCACTCTTTTGCAGCCCACCCAGCAGGCGGTCGAGAAAGGTGAAGCCGGTCGGTACGCCCATCAACGTATCCTGGTTGCGCGCCAGGAAGTCAATGTGGTCGACCACTTGCGTCATGATCGTACGGATCGGCATCAGGTCGCGGTGAATCAGCGCCTCACTGACGCCAAAGATCAGCGACTCCGCCTTGTCGACGACATCATCAACCTCCTGACTGTCGTCATAAGCAAGCTCAGCGATCTGACCGGCGGCGGCAATCAACCGCCGCAATAGCGCCGTGCGCTCGACGATGCGCGCATAATGATCGACATACATCGCTGACGGCGTGCCCGAAATGAGGTCGGTGATGTAGGCTGGGCCGCCGACCTCCTGTAGATGCCCGCGTCGTTCCAGTTCATCGACGACGGTGACGAAGTCAAGCGGCTCGCGGCGGTCGTGAAGCGCCATCATCGCCTCGTAAAGCCAGGCGTGGCGCTCGCGGTAGAAATCTTCAGCGCGCAGGAAGCTGGCCACCTTGATGATGGCGTCCGGGTCAATTAGCAGCGACCCCAGCACGGCGCGCTCCGCCTCCAGATTAGCCGGGATGCCTTTGGTGGTAGTCTCGCTTGGTTCAACCATCTGCATGCGTCAATCACCTCGATGCCAGGTGCGGAAAACCTGGGTACAGGCAGTGGACAACCGGCGTGCGACAAAAACGGCGAAGCTGCCGATGCGCAGCCTCGCCGTTTGTTGTTTCACCGGTTGAAGAACGGGCGTCTAGTTGCCGAGCAAACTGTCTAGGTCAAGTCCCTCGACAAAATCCTTGAACGCGCCCAGGTCTTCGGTGGAGGTGTCGCTGTATTCGGCGCGGCGACCGCCTTCCTCTGACAGGCTCATCTCCTCTTCCGGCATCATCCCGGCCTGATCCATGACCTCCTCGGCCACATAGATCGGTACACTGACACGCACGGCGAGCGCGATGGCGTCGCTGGGGCGGCTGTCGATCTCCATAGTCTCGCCATTCATATCCAGCACGATGCGCGCAAAGTAAGTGTTGCGCTCCAGGCTGTTGATGACAATGTGCAACACTTCGGCGCCCAGTGTCTCGATCACGGACTTGAGCAGGTCGTGCGTCAGTGGGCGCGGCGCCTCCATCCCCTGCAGTTGCAGTGTAATGGCGTCCGCCTCGAACGGGCCGATCCAAATCGGCAGAAAGCGGTCGGAGTGTTCTTCTTTTAACACCACGATGCGATTCTGCGACAGCAGACTGACCCGGATGCTATCAATTGTGACCTCAATCATGGCTCCCCTTCCTGTGGAAACCAACCGTTTGCGGCGAAAGTAGGCGGATTATAGCACAGCTTGAAGAGTGGTCAAAGTGCTTTGATTTGCAACGTACCGGCGAAAATTTGGCGCATGACGCCGCCTCGACTATACTACATGCTGTCGTCGGGGAGTAGCGCAGCTTGGTAGCGCGCTTCGTTCGGGTCGAAGAGGTCGGAGGTTCAAATCCTCTCTCCCCGACTGCAAGACCGGCAGGCAAGCGCCTGCCGGTTTGTTTTTCACCTCATTTTTGGGGCATCAGATCATTCGTTGCTCAACGCCGTGACCCGCCCCAGCCCGCTGATGCGCTGCGTCACTTGCGGACGGCCCTTGTACGCAATGTTGCCAGCGCCGGAGATATCAGCGTTCAGCGTCTCAACCACCCAGACCTCGGCGTTGCCCAGCCCGGAGATGTTGATCGTCGCATTTTGTGCGCGCAGGTCGCCAGCATAATAGGAACCTGCCCCGGACAGATTCACCACCTGCCGCCTGACAGTGCCGCCCAGGTTGGCGCTGCCCAGCCCAGATAAGTTGACAGACAATGTATCGGCGCTCAACGCATCGACTGTCAGCGCGCCGGCCCCGCTCAAGGCCAACGCGATATCATCGTTCGCCAACCTCGCCATCGTCACATTGCCAAGCCCGGACAGTGCAATGCCGTCCAACGTCTTGACCGTCAACACGTAACGCAGCGGCACGATTGTGCGCCCGATATTGGCGGCGCCACCATCAATATGCAGGACGCCATCGATAACGCGTGTACGGATCAACTCGACAATGTTGTCATCGCCGGTGATCGTCAGCGTTTCTTCGTCGCCCTGCTTGATCTCCAAATCACCCAGAAAGGCAAAATCGACGGCATGGAAGTTACTTACATCTCGAGTTTCGGTGACGCTCTTGCCAGAGCCGATTACCATGCCGAATGCACAGCCAGCCAGAAGCCCCATGCCCAGCATCCAAACGGCAAGGAGCAAAATAGTTTTCCGTAGATTCATTGTCGCTTTTTCCTCGATTTGACTCTGTAATTTTCTCCTGGCAAAGCGTGAAACACCCTGCCCGATTACGTCCGCCTGCCACCCGGCGGGACTCTTGGCGCCATAATCCACCAGCGCGGCAATTCGCCTCGACCAGAAAGTCCCCCCTGGCGGCCAGGTAGCTGCACCCGACATAGCCCACCGCTACAATACGCACCTGATGGTTGCATGGTTGCACGGGGTCAAAGGCAAAGGAGGCGTTACGATGTGCACGACACTGCTCAGTGAGGATATACAGAATGGACGCGTCGTGCGCGGCGTCACGATCGTGGGCCCGTTTGCAGAATGACCATGCCGGTGGCTATCGAGTCTATCGCCGCACGTGGAGGCTATCCGTAATAGCCGCGCTGGTGCAGACGCGGATCGTACGAGAACTATCAACCCGTGTATCGAGGCCATGGCGGTGTATCGAGATCATGGCAGCGCCTCAATGAAACGCGCTGTCGTCCTGGCGCGCACCTCGTCAAGCGTGGCGCCGGGCATCAATTCACGCAGCACAAGCTGTCCCGCCTCAAACGCAAAGACCGCCAGCTCGGTGATGACCAAATCGACCACGCCCGTCGCGGTCAACGGCAGCGTGCACTGCGGCACGATCCTGGCGCTGCCGTCGGGATTGGTGTGCTGCATGGTGATAATGAGCCGTTTGGCGCCGACGGCCAGGTCCATGGCGCCGCCAACGCCAAGCAACGGCTGCCCAGGCACGGCCCAGTTGGCCAGATTGGCGTGTTCGTCCACTTCCAATCCCCCCATGATCGCCACATCGATATGCCCGCCACGGATCATGGCAAAGGAGTCAGCGCTGTCGAAATAGCTGGCGCCGGGCAGCGCCGTCACGGGTATCTTGCCGGCGTTGACGGGATAGTCCAGCGCGCCGCCCTCCTCCGGCGCGGGGCCGACGCCCAACATGCCGTTCTCGGTGTGCAAGATGATGCCATCGTCGGGACGGATCAGGTCGGCGACCAGCGTGGGGATGCCGATGCCCAGATTGACGACATCACCGCGCCTGAGTTCGGCAAAGGCGCGGCGCGCCATATTCAGGCGCGCTTCGCTGACCTTACGCGCACCGCTCTTCACCGACGCCGAAGTGCCCAGGTCAGCAGGCGTGACGTGCGCCTCGACCAGATAATCGACATAGCAGCCGGGCGTGTGTATCTGATTCGGGTCGAGCGCACCGACCGGCACAATCTCTTCGACCTCGGCGATCACCAGGTCGGCGGCAGTCGCCATGGCGCGATTGAAATTCTGCTCGGTCATGCGATAAACCAGATTGCCAGCAGTGTCCGCCTGCCAGGCGCGCACAAAAGCGACGTTGGCGCGCAACGCCGGCACGAAAATCTGCGGCTTGCCGTCGATGATCTTTACGTCGGCGTCGCCGGCAATCGCCGTGCCTGCCGCCGTTGGCGTGTAGAAGCCGCCAATGCCAGCCCCACCGGCGCGGATCGCCTCCGCCAGCGAGCCTTGCGGGATCAACTGCACTTCGAGCGCGCCGCTCTGCGCAGCCTGCACTGCCTCCGGGTTGCTGGTAAAGAATGAGCCGATCGCCTTCTTGAGTTGACCGTTGCGCAGCAAACGTCCACCGCCCAGCCCCGGCTCGCCGACGTTGTTGCCGATAAAGGTGAGGTTGCGCGTGCCGGTTTCGGCCAGTGCATGGAGCAGATGCACCGGGTTGCCGGTCATGCCAAAGCCGCCGCCCATGATCACATCGCCATCTTTGACCAGCGCTGCAGCTTCCGCCGCTGAGATAATTGGAATTTGTTTCATGGATTGAGCGTCCTACTTTTCCAATTCGATGATGGTTGCCTCGCCCTGACCGACGCCGACGCAGAGGGTCGCCAATCCGTAGCGCATCGAGGCGCCTGCCGCCGCGCGGCGGTGCATTTCGTGCAGCAGCGTGGTCAAGATGCGCGCGCCCGAACAGCCGAGCGGATGACCCAGGGCGATAGCGCCACCGTTGACATTTGTGATCGCCTCGCTCAAGCCCAGCTCGCGCAGCACAGCAATCGCCTGCACCGCAAAGGCTTCATTCAGCTCCGCCAGGTCGATGTCCGCCAACGTCAACCCGGCGCGGCGCAGCACCTTGCGCACGGCATCGACGGGGCCTAACCCCATCAGGCGTGGATCAACGCCTGCCGCCGCCGACGCCACCCAACGCGCCAACGGCTTGACGCCCAACGCTTCCGCCTTGCTACGCGACATCAGCACCAGTGCGGCGGCGCCGTCGTTCAGCCCGCTGGCGTTGCCCGCCGTCACCGTGCCGCCTTTGCGAAAGGCCGGTTTGAGCGCCGCCAGCTTTTCCAGGCTTGTATCCAGGTGATAGACGCCGTCAACCTTCTTGTAACGCGGATATTCGTCAATGTCGACAATCACGGGCTCACCTTTGCCCTGCACAACCGGCACGGGGACCAGCTCGCGACGAAAGTAGCCAGCGTTGATCGCCGCCACGGCGCGCTGCTGGCTTTGCAGGGCGAAGCGATCCTGCTCTGCACGCGTGATCTCGCCGCCGGCAATCTCGCCGGCGCGGCTGCGTTCGTAGATGTTCTCGGCGGTCTCGCCCATCGCTTCGAGCGGAAAGAGCGCTTCCATCTTTGGGTTCGGATAGCGCCAGCCCAGCGAGGTGTCGTAGGCGGTGATGTTGCCCGATGGCCCGAAACCGACCGGATTTTTGGGCAGCGAGTAGGGTGCGCGCGTCATGCTCTCAACGCCGCCCGCCACAAAGACATCGCCCTCGCCGCACGCAATCGCCCGCGCCGCCTGGTTGACGGCGTTGAGGCCGCTAGCACAGAGGCGGTTGAAGGTGACGCCAGCGACGCTGTACGGCAACCCGGCGAGCAGCAGCCCCATGCGCGCCACGTTGCGATTGTCCTCACCCGCCTGGTTGGCACAGCCCATGTACACTTCCTCAACCAGCCCACCGTCGATGCCAGCGCGGGTCACTGCCGCCTGGATGACGAGCGCCGCCAGATCATCGGGGCGCACCGTCGCCAGCGCACCGCGGATTGCGCCGATCGGCGTGCGCACGGCGCTGACAATTACGACTTCCTGCATTGCCTGCTCCTTTTGCTGTCACAGGGGGCGAGGGGCGAGTTGCGAGGGACGAACGCCGCTGCCGATTCTCTTTGTTTGTCTGATCAACATATCCATCGATGTCGCAGCGTACAGAATGTCGAGGCGCACCACGCAGAGCTTTACTCTTTGCGGATGCCGTCCGTCATCCGTTTGGGCTGCAGCAACGCAAGTAGATGTCTGGATTGCGTCTGCTTTGCGGTTCGGGCGTTATTGCGTCTGGCTGCTTGCCAGCCACATTAAAATCGCCTCTAATGCGCCGCCACCGATAGCCAGTGACTTATCGGAGACAGTAAAACAGGCAGCAACATCAGCGCGCGGGTCGAGATCGCCGATCTTCATGCCCGGATGTACGGCGACGCGCGGGTGGATCAATCCGCGCAGCACCCCGTCGAAGGGGGCGACGATGCTGTACATCTCACCTGCAGCATCCTCAACGATCGCCAACTCGGCGCCGGCGACAACCCGATCGCCGATGGCGCAGCGCCCGATCACGTGGCCAGCCGCCGGTGCGCGCAGCACGCGGGAGGCGCGCCGCCCTACGCCTGGCAGTTCGCCTGGTTCGCCTGTATCTGG
This sequence comes from Chloroflexota bacterium, assembly GCA_003451595.1. Classification (GTDB taxonomy): domain Bacteria; phylum Chloroflexota; class Anaerolineae; order Caldilineales; family Caldilineaceae; genus Caldilinea. The sequence goes on from DMDA01000127.1 coordinate 9,925, forward strand.
CGCAGCGCTGCCTTGCCAGATGACGCGGCCCAGATTGTGGCCGCGCTCGGTTTCAATCACAGCGTGGCAGTCGACGCCAGCCGTGAAGCCCGGCCCCAACGCCACGACAAACGGCGCGTCCTCGCAGCGCGTGCCGGTATTGCGCTTCGCCATGATCGCATCGACAACCACCGGCGGGTGAAGGCGGCGCAGCGTCTCCCCAGCCGGATCGATGATGACGGCGACTTCACCAGCGGCGACGACGGCCGCAGCGTCCGCCATCCCGCAGCGCCGGCCGGTCACCTCCTCGACGCGGCAGACGCCATCGAAGGCCGCCTGTGCAAAGGCGACCGTGCGCCGCACGGCCAACGGATGCTCAATTTCAGTGTGGATGACGGGAAAACCAGCGCGATGCAGACGTAAGGCGACGCCGCTCGCCAGATCGCCGGCGCCGCGAATGACAACGAGTGGAAAATCGTTTCTCATAGAGAGGATTGTACACTATCTGAAGATTGTCCACTATGCCGACGCGTTCGCCGGTACAAACCGATAGCCGCGTCCGCGATCATTCTCGATGGCGCCGATTGGCTGTTCCATTTCCTCCAGTTGCAACCGCAAGCGACGGATCGCTTCTTGCACGCGGCGATTGGAGGCGTCGGGGCGTTTCCACACCTCAGCCAGCAACTGCTCGGTGGAAATTACCTGATTGGCGTGCGCCCTAAAGTAACGCAACAGCGCGGCCTCGGTCTTGCTGAACTGGTCGAGTGTTGCGTCGGGCAGGTTGGGCGCCGGCGCCAGTGGTGCAGACGCCACCATCTCCCCTTGCCAACGTCGCGCCAGATATTCGGCAAAGAGCGGCGTAAAAAATTGGTAGCCGCTCTGCTGTCCACGCACGCAACAGATCACCATCGCCTGGTTGATCAGCCAGTTGAGTGCGGCGCTCTCCTCCATCGTTACGGCGGTCAACGGCAAGGCGCCGCTGAGCATCGACCGCACCAACCGGTCGATGTTCTCTGGACGGATGCGCGCGGGAGGTCGCTGCAGGCGGCGGAAGGAAGTCTCAAAGACCAAGCGTCCATGTTCGGCCAGCCGCAGTCGCACCAACGGCAGGTGCTCCGGCCCCAGCGCGCCGCCACCCACAATCATCTCGCGCACCTCGAGGAGAATATCGCCCAACCGCCGCAACAAGAACGGGTGCATACCGGTCAGGTCAACCAACGCATCAGCCAACGCGCTGACACCGCTGAAGTCGTCGGCGTAGGCGAGCACCCACGTCCGCGCCGCCTGCGGATCGAGCAGTCCCAAGAAAACCTGCGTCATCACGTTGAAGAGGGGGGAAGCCGCCAGGTCGCGATCCAGATCATGCAGGGGCTGTTCGGTGGCGACGACCAGCGCCATCTCCAGCGTGAGCGGGCGCAGCTCGTCCACCGTGTCGCGGCGCAGCCACTGTTCCTCGAAGACGCGGTCGAAGTTGTCCATCAGCAACACTAGCCGCATTTCCTGCTCGCGCAGTGCGCGAGCAATGCGCCAGATGCGGCGGCTGTTGGTGGCTTCGGCCTCGATGCCCGTCCAGTCGAGCGACACGCCTGCTGTACGCACCTGGCGCTGAATCTGACGATAGATCCAATCCGTCAGGTCGGTGCGGGCATCCTGCCAGTCGCAGTCAACCCAGGTCACGATGATGCGGGCGCCATCCTCGAACGCAAGTGGACGTTGACCGGCGAACTCTTCACCCAACAGGGGGCCATCTTCGCTGGCCAGGTAGTGGAGAAACTGGCTCTTGCCGACCAACTTGGGGCCCACCAGGGAAAAACTCTGCGGTTGTGGCGCCAGCACCCCGCGCACCATCTCGTAGATTACCCGCTCCCGTCCAAAAAACTTGCGCCCTGCGTCCATCTCACACCTCCTTATCCGCTGCTAACCGCCCCACATCGGTCACCGCCCCAGCGTGACACAGTGGCCAGCCGGACGCTGCCGACAGGCCGAATCTATTTGTACGCATCACGCACCACGCACCACTCACTTCAACTTACCCATTCATTGCCAACCACTGCTGGAATAAACGGCTGGCAAAACGCCAGCGATCTTGCGCAGGCTGCTGGAGAATATCCTGTTCGGTCAGTGTGCGCAGACTGGTGCGCAGGCTCTCCGGCGCAACACCGGGAAGCGCAGCGCGCAGTCTGGCCCAGCTCACTTCACTGTCAGGGGCATCGTGCGCCAGCCGCGCCAGCGTCGCCGCCACATGGTTGGAGATGCCGCGCAGCATCTCTGTCATGTGGGCAAATGTATGATCCTGCGGCTGCATGAAGTCAAGGCGCACCTGGGCGACGTCTTCGGGCAGAATCTGCTGGCGCCCCTGATGCGCCATATGCATGACCAGATTGTGACAGAAGGCCTGGATCAGGAACGGACTGCCACCAGTCAGGTCGGCGATGGCGTCGATGGTTTCCGCCGTGTAATCCAGATGCGAGCGCATCGGCCATTCGATCAAACGGCGCACATCTTCGCCCTCCAGTGGGCGCAACTGGATGCGTTGCCCCACATCCATCAACCGCCACGACGGATCGTTCGGCGTCTGCTGCAAATGCTGCACCAGCGTGTCACACGTCTGCTGCTGCATCACCACGACATAGCCGATGCCGAGCCGCTGCGTCGTGTGCATCATGCCGCGCCAGCGATCGAACATAGCGCCCTCTAGCTCGCCTTGCAAGTAGGCGTCGGTCAGCCGACTGAACTCATCCATCAGCAGCACCAGCTTGCGCCCATTCAGTGCGTCCTGGACATTGTGCAGATATTCGATCAGTCGCCGCGCCGGGTCATCGTCGAAGAGGCTTGGCAGCGGAGCGCCGACATCGCCCAACCGCCCCTCACTGCTGAGCGACGAATAGACGATGCTGGCGACTTGATAGAAGAGGTTGGTTTGCGCCGGATGACCCATCAGTTGGAAGTCGATGAACACCGGGGTGAAGTTGCGCACCGGCAGGTAGTGCTCCTTTAGGTGTAGCAGCAGCGAGGTCTTGCCGACGCGCTTCTGCCCGATCAGCCAGACGCCAGGCTGTTGTGTGCGCAGATACTCGACGATGCGCTCACGCTCCTGGGCGCGGCCAAAGAACATCGCATCCTGATGGACAGGCAACCGCGAGTAAGGATTGAAACTGGCGCCGCCGGCCACTTCCTGCCATTCGGCTTGCTCGGAGGGCGGCAATTGGAGTGATTGCACATCGGTCACGGTGAAATCGGGCAGGCTGCGCAGCGCCTCGACGATTTCAGCGACGGTGGCATCCTGATCGGCGTGCAGGTCAAACTGAATGCGCGCCGAGCCATGACGCGCCAATGCATGGAGCTGATGCAACGTCACACGCGGCTGGCGAGCGTAGATTTCCGCCATCACGGCGCCGAGCAACCCTTCATCATCGTGTGCACGCAGGTCGATGCGCGCCACCGTCAGCATGTTGGGGCGCAGTCGCCACTTGAGCGGCGTCAGTTCGGGGTGGTTGGCGATGTGCGCGCACGCCGCCTGATGCACGGTGAGGTTGACCGCCTCACCATGGCGCCGATAGACGCGCCCAACGATGGCGTCACCCGGCTTGGGGCGACAGCATTGCGCCAGGTGCAATTGGTGAGGACGCAGCCGCAACGCGCGCGGAATATCAACCAGGCGCAGAATCTCCCTCTCAAAGAGACGATGCAAAATACGGTCGATCGGGTATTGTCCGGCGGCGACGGCAGTGAGCAGATCGTCGCGGGTGGCGAATGCCTCGCGGCGGAGCGTCGCCTGCAATGCCTGTTCCACCTTTTCTGGCGGCAAATTGAAGCCGTAATGCAACTCCAACGTCTTCAGCCGATCGTCGAGCAGCTTCTGTCCGTGATGGGCGCCGGGGCCTTGCCGCTTCAGATAGCGTTCGATGGCGCTGCGGGCGCGGCTGGTGTGCGCCGCCAACAGCCAGCGACGATTAGGTCCAGGCGACTTGGGATCGTGCTCCAACGCCACGATGTCGAGGTGACGCAACACGTGCGATGGCTCGACCTGGCGCCCGTTGACTGTAAAGCTACGGCATTGCTCCGCCAGCTCGGAGTGGACGTAATAGGCGAAATCGACAACCGTGCTGCCACGATCAAAGCCAAAGAGCTGCCCCTGCGGGCTGAACACATAGAGACGTTCGGGCAGCGCGCCGGGTGGGGCGCTCATGATCTGGTCGTAGCCAGTCGCCCGCTGATTCCACCACACGCCAGGCGCTGCATCCGTTGTGCATCCGCGCCAATACACAGCCGCCAGCCCCCACATATTGATCGGATATTGCGCTTGTGTCGTGATCACGAAGTTGATGCGCGTTTTGCCGCCCGGCATCTGCGCCACGACGGCGGTGTGAAGGGCGCGATAACCGCTCACGCGCGGGGCGTTGAGTGTGTCAATCAATGTGCCTTCGATAGGAATCCACAATTCATGCAGCCAGCGTAACGCCCGATAGCAGTCATCGAGATCATCAACCAGCACATGAATATTGAGTGTGTGCGTCAATTTCTGCGCATTGCGCCCGCCCAGAAAAGACAAATTGTGTATTTGTGTGTATTTTGTGGGAATCAGCATCAGGGTGTAATCAACGGGGATGCATGCTGCGGCCGGCAGATGCGGCGCCAGGGCAAGGATGATCTCCTCGGCAGCCTGACGCCAGTCGGCGGGGGCGTCGTCGTCGCACGCTTCGCAGATCAGTTCTTCCAGTTCGATACGTGGCACGCGCATGCCGAGCATATCGAGCAGTGGCGCCAATGCGCTGCGCGCCACTTCCCGCGCTTGCTGGTTTTGTCGCGCTCCACCTGCGTGGGCCGCAGCCACTTGCTGCCACAATTGGGCAACCAACAGGAAAGCCAGGCGTGGGTCGCGATAGGCGGCGATGTAGCCCAGGGTGCGCAGCCAGGCGGCAGCGGCGCCGCTCCACTGGGCGTCAGCGCGGAGACTCATCACCTCGCCGTAGTCGCGACAGAGCGCCGCCACCTCGGCGCCATGCATCGCCGCCACCGCGTCCAGCTCGAGCGAGCGCGCGGTGACCTCTGGCAGTAGACGCGCCGCCGTTTGCAATGACACATCGGCGCCCCACGCCTGGAGACAGGCGGCCATCGCCGCACCGGCCGTGGCTGTATCACCCATCACCGGTGCGCTGGGCGCAGAGAACTGTGAAGACAAAGTTGACATATGACCTCGATTTCAATGCACCGGGCGGGCTGCGTCTCCAATCACTCGCCCCAGGCCGCCAGATCACACAAAAACACATTCACGATTGCAAAATGCATTTTCAATGAATTTCATAAAATCCACAAATTGCCTATTGACATTGTGTATTTTGTGTGTTATCATGAGTATGTAAGTGAAACATAGCGACGCACACAATATACACTAAATGTGTGTGGGCGACAAGAGGGGCCAAAGAAGGAGGCGCACCATGTTGAATTATAACGATGTGTTGATGGCTCAGGAGCGTCAGGCGGACATGCGCCGCGCGGCTGCCGAGGAGAATCGCAAGCGGGCGTTGCTGGGAGACGCCAACAACAACATTGCACAGCGTGTCGCCGCCATGGTGGTAGCCATCCAGCAGCGGCTGATGCGGCCAGGGGCAAAGGTCAAATCGGTCGGCAAGGTGATGCCGGGTGAGGCGGCCTGAGGAGCGCAGGCCTGTGGGTCGAGCGCTGACGGGAAAGAACAGACATTAACAGCGCAAGCATTGGGAGATCAACTATGAATCCGCTTCAACAAATGGAGCTTGCCCGGCTCGACCATCAGGACAGGTTACAGGCAACACAGCGTAATCAACCGGCGAGCCAATTGAACTGGAAGGCATTGTTCGCATTCGCACGCTTCGAGCACAAGCAAGTCAGCGCGGACAAGGTCAAGCCAGTCAACATGAAGTGCGACACCGTCGCCGTGAACTAAGTTTCTTCTAACATCCTCTAATACACCTCTCTGGCGCCCGGCTCCACACACTGGAGTCGGGCGCTCTACATTGGAGGCATAGCGCGTTGCGTGACAGATGTCCCGACAACGTTGGGACACGCGTCACCTATGCTGTGCACCATTGCACGCTATGCTGTGAATGCAAATGGATGCTCTAAATCTGACTGGATGCATCGAATGCACTGAACGCATTACATTGAGCATGCAAAGGCTAAAGATGTCCGAGTTCCTCACCACCCGCCAACTTCAAGATATCTTACACGTCGATCGCACCACGATCTACCGTATGGCAGATGATGGGCGCATTCCAGCCGTCAAAGTGGGCAGTCAATGGCGTTTTCCCCGTCAGTCCATCGAGGGATGGCTGAAAACGCAAAGCCCTGTCGGCGCCACCGTGCAGGATACGCCAACGTCCAGTGAATCCGACCTGAGCAAGCTCATCCCGCTCGAATGTGTCCAGCGCATCCAGGATACCTTTGCCGACATCCTGGGCGTGATGCTGATGGTGACCGACCTGAGCGGTCGCCCGGTCACGACGCCGAGTCACATCTGCCCACTCTATGCGCTGGCGCAACGTTCGCCGGTGGCGCAGGAACAATGTCGTCAGGAATGGGCGGCGCTGGCGCGTCAGCCCGACCTGCAGCCCTCCTTCAGTCATAGCTATCTTGGCTTGCTGCACACGCGTGGGTTGGTGCGCGTGGGCAGTGAATTACGGGCCATGGTGGTGGTCAGCGGCATTGCGCCGACGCTCTGGCCACCCGCTGACACCGAGATCGCCCGTCTGACCGAATATCTGGACGCAACGGAGGCTGAGGTGCGACAGGCGCTGGCACAGGCATTCATGCTGAGCAGCGCGCAGAAACAACAGATATTGGCCTATGTGCAGCGTATTGCTGACATCGTTGCCCACATCATGAACGAACGGAACATTCTATTTATGAAACTGCGGAACATCGCAGAGTTGAGCAGGATTTAAGGAGTCAGACATGAAACGTCTCTTGATTCTCGGCGGGGGCACCGCCGGCACGATGGTCGCCAACCGGCTCGTCCATGAATTGGATATGGCAGAGTGGCGCATCACTGTGGTTGACCAGGACGAAACGCACTACTACCAGCCCGGCTTTCTGTTCATTCCCTTTGGCACCTACGGCAAGGCTGACGTAATGCGCCCCAAGCGCGACTACCTGCCGCGTGAAGTGGAGGTGATCATCTCGGAGATTCGCCTGATCGAGCCAGATAAGCGCCAGGTGCAGCTTGTCAAAGAGAATCGCATCCTGAGCTACGACTACCTGATCATCGCCACAGGCTCGCACATCGCGCCGGAAGAGACGCCCGGTCTGCTGGAAGACGAGTGGCGTAAGTCGATCTTTGATTTCTACACGCCAGATGGCGCCGTGGCCCTGCATCACTTCCTGCGCACGTGGCAGGGTGGCCGGCTGGTGCTCAACGTCGCCGAGATGCCGATCAAGTGCCCGGTGGCGCCGCTGGAATTTCTCTTCCTGGCCGACGCCTACTTCCATGAACGCAACATGCGCGACCGCGTGGAATTAATCTACGCAACGCCCTTGCCGGGCGCCTTTACCAAGCCGATTGCCAGCCAACAACTCGGCAACCTGCTGGAAGCCAAAAACATCAAGTTGATCACCGATTTCAACATCGCCAGCGTGGACAACGCCAGGAAAGCGATCCGTTCCTATGACGACAACGAAGTCGAGTTCGACGTGCTCGTCTCCATTCCCACCAATATGGGATCAGACGTCATTGCGCGCTCCGATATGGGCGACGACCTGAACTTCGTGCCGACGGAAAAACATACGCTCAAGGCGCGCGATTACGACAACATCTTTGTATTGGGCGACGCCACCAACCTGCCCAGTTCCAAAGCTGGCTCGGTGGCGCATTTCCAGGTCGATGTCTTCATCGACAATTTCATGCGCTATCTGGACGGCCTGGAGTTGCTGCCAACCTTTGACGGGCACGCCAATTGCTTCATCGAATCTGGTCACGGCAAAGGCTTCCTGATCGACTTCAACTACGATGTCGAGCCGCTGCCCGGCATGTTCCCGATGCCTGGCGTTGGGCCGTTCAGCCTGCTCAAAGAGTCGCGCGTCAACCACTGGGGCAAGATGATGTTCCGCTGGACATACTGGAACGTGCTGCTCAAGGGCAAGGAGATGCCAATCCCGGCGCAGATGAGCATGGCTGGCAAGTGGCAGCGCTAACGGCGGTTCATCCACCAGAATCCTGCCACAAGGAGGCAAGCATGAGCACAGTAGTCATGGACACCGACCGCCCGATCACACGCAACTCAGATCAACTGGCCGAGATCAGCCAGAAGCTCGACTTGATGGCGCAGAGCATCAGCGTACTGGGCGCCCAGGTGAATTACCTGATGGAACGCGCTGAAGCGGATCGCCGCCGCCAGCAGACCTGGGACGATCTCTTCACCGACCTGACGCCGATCGTCAATGAGGTGTACGCGGTGGCGGAGACGCAGCTTGAGGAAATGCAGCAGTTCGTCACTCTGGACGACATCATGGAATTGGTCAAGCGGCTGGCGCGCAATACACGCACACTCAACGAGATGCTCGACACACTGGAAAGCGCTAACGACTTCATCCGCGACGCCGCGCCGCTCACAAAGGACATGATGACCGAAGCGACCACGCAACTGGAGGCGCTCGAACGCAAGGGCTACTTCGGTTTCGCCCGCCAGGGGCTGTACGTGCTGGATCAGATTGTCACCTCCTTTAGCGAGGAAGACGTCAGGCAACTTGGCGACAACGTCGTGCTGATCCTCAATACGGTCAAGGCGCTGACGCAGCCAGAGATGATGACGATGCTCAATAACCTGACGCAAGGCTTCCACGCTGCAGAGCAGGAAGCGCTGAGCGGGCAGCTAGACATCGGCATGTTTGGCTTGCTCAAGCAGATGCGCGACCCTGAGGTGCGCCGCGGCCTGGCCATCACATTAGAGACGCTGCGCCGGGTCTCGGCTCAGGCGCCCAAAAACGGAAAATAAGAAACGTGCTGCGTGCTTCGTGACCGAAAGGCACACAACACGCAACACACATTCTCGCACTCAAGATCGACGATTACGAAAGGACATTTTCACCATGTTGACCAAAGAATTGAACGTATCTCTGGACGCTGAAGGCTTTATGACTGACCCCAATCAGTGGACGCCAGAAATCGCCGAGATGATGGCGGTCGAAGAGGGCATCGCCCCACTCAACGCCAAGCATTGGCAGGTCATCAACTGGGTGCGCCAGGAAGCCGCCAGCAGCGGTGAGTTCCCCTCTCTGCGTGCCATCAGCAAGCGGTCGGGCGTGGACACGAAGGAACTGTACGAACTCTTCCCCAAAGGTCCCGCTCGCAAGATTGCTCGCTGTGCTGGCTATCCCAAGCCCAAAGGCTGCATCTAAAAAGTGGAATTTCAACATTCTCAAGGAGATCAAATTATGTCTGAGCAACGCAAGCTGGCGATCATCTGCTCGAAAGGCAGCCTGGATATGGCCTACCCCGGTCTCGTGCTGGCCAATGCTGCCCGCATGATGGGTATTGAGGCTGACCTGTTTTTCACCTTTTGGGGCATGGACATCATCACTAAGGAGAAGGTGGATCATCTCAAGGTCGTACCGGTAGGCAACCCGGCCATGCACATGCCGCAATTCGTCGGCGGTCTGCCCGGGATGACCGACATGGCGACGACGATGATGAAGAAGGAGATCGAGAAGCTGGACATGCCGCCTGTACATGAGTTTCTGGAGATGGTGCACGATGCCGGCTGCGGCATCTGGGCCTGCAAGATGGCCGCCGAGATGATGCACTTGACGCGCGAAGACCTGGTGGATGAAGTCGACGACATCATCGGCGCCATGGAGTTTCTTGAAAAGGCCGAAGGCGCCCAACTTCTGTTCATCTAACCGCCCCTGACGATCAAGCTCTGCTCGCCTATCGTGCTGGCTGATGCGATGGGCGAGCAGAGCTTGCGCAATCGATGCAGCATCCCCGCCTGCAGCGTGCAACAAACATCGCCCCTGAAACCACAGAACAACTCACCGCGCAACGAGCGTTCCCCAACACGAATAAGTCCTCTGCTTTGCGCTCCCTTTGCGACTTGTCGACTTTTCGGTTATCCTTGTCGTTTGCATTTGTATTT
>DMDA01000047.1:0-41464 GCA_003451595.1 Chloroflexota bacterium
CAGGCGTTGTCGCAGGCTGCGCCGCAATGTTCGGCTGTGTGTCGTGTTGTGTGTTCACATGTCACCTCTTGTCGGTCACGATCGGGCCAATCAATGCCCGGTCGTCAGCGTCCATGCACTGCTGTGCACTTCTACAAAGAGTAACACCACTGCCGTGCAAAGGATTCATTGGTAAGGGTAGTGCAAACACAAGACAAACAGACTGCAAATGAAGTAGACCCTGTAACACCGCAACGCTCATATGTTTTGACAGGTTCGCCGAGATGTGATAGGCTCTGACTGTTGTGCAGATATCATGCCCGAGGCCGTTCATCTGACGTTGGCCTGGGTTTCGCAGAAATGGAGGATTGCAGCAATGGCTAAGTGTCAGCAGTGTGGCAAAGGGCCGCAGTTTGGCAACAATCGCCCATGGTCGAAGAAGGCAACTCGTCGGCATTGGGACATCAATATCCAGAAGGTGACCGTGATGCAGGAAGGCAGGCCCGTGAGCAAGCGGCTGTGCACGGCATGCTTGAAGAGCGCCACCAAGGCGTAACGTCCGGCGCCATCGCTGTTCTGGTGCGATGGAATCTATTGTTGATGTGAGGTCGCTCCTGCATAGGAGCGACCTTTTTTTGTGAGTTTGCCAGTTCCGGATTATGTTGTCTTGCTCACCGCACGCCGCAACTGACCGCAACCGGCGTTGATCTCAATGCCGCGTCGCAAGCGCACTGTTGTTGGGATGCCGGCATCACGCAGAATCTGGGCAAAGCGTGCGGCATCGGCATCGCTAGTAGGCTGGTATTTGCTATCCGGGATGGGATTGAGCGGGATCAAGTTGACGTGGCAGAGCAGCCCCTGGAGTTTGGCAGCCAGTTCCTGGGCCAGCGCCGGTGTGTCGTTGATGCCAGCCATGAGTGCATACTCAAAGGTGACGCGGCGGTTAGTCTTGGCGATGTAACGCCGCACCGCCGCCAACACCTCATCGATGGGATATCCTTTATTGACCGGCACTAGTTGTGTGCGCAGTTCATCGTTCGGCGCATGCAGGCTGACGGCCAGACCGATCTGCAACTCCTCATCGGCCATGCGGTCGATCCCGGGCGCTAGCCCGACCGTGCTCAAGGTGATGTGACGGGCGCCCAGGCCAAAAGCATCAGCGTCGGTTAGCCGCCGCAGCGCCGTCCAGACATTTGCATAATTGTGGAGCGGTTCGCCCATGCCCATCAAGACGATATTGGTCACGGTCGTTGGCCGCGTCACGGCCGTCATGGGCGGCAGGCTTGGGTCAGCGAGGTAGCGAGCAAAGTAAAGCACCTGCGCCACAATTTCACCAGGGGTTAGGTTGCGCGCCAGCCCGCCCTGGGCCGTGGCGCAGAAGGTGCACCCCATTGCGCAGCCGGCCTGGCTGGAGATGCAGAGTGTGCGCCGTTCATCGTAGAGCATCAACACCGCTTCAATGGTCTGTCCATCGTGCAGTTGAAAGAGCGCCTTCACCGTATCGCGGTCGCGCGAGACGATCTCCGTGACGAGGCGCAGCGGCGCAATGGTGGCCTCTGCCTCAAGCCGGGCGCGCAGCTCTTTGGGTAGATTGGTCATGGCGGCAAAGTCGCCGGCAAAGCGTTTGTAAATCCACTCCCACACCTGGCGGGCGCGGAAGCCCGGCTGACCGAGCGTGGTCAGGTAGTCGGCAAGTTGCGCCAGATCCATCTCCAGCAAAGAGCGCTGCTCAGATGTTGCGGTGGGCAAGGCAATCTGCATCCTCATGTCATAACAATTCTATCATTGTCACGGTCCGGCCCAAAGCCTATGGCTTCTTTGATCCTACGTGTTGCGTGTTGCGTGTTATGGTTCGGTCCAAAGCCCGTTGCCTCATTGCTTTTGGGGCTAAGCCAGACCATCTGTGCTACTCACTCTGTGCTATTCATCCTCGTCCGTTGTCCAGGCGGACGCCCGCTCCAGGGTGGCGAGTTGGGTGGAAGTGAGGATCAGGCCGCTGGCAGCCAGGCTGACCTGTAACTGCGCCACCGAGTTGGCGCCGATGATAGGCGCAGTCATGCCTGGCTGCGCCAATAACCAGGCCAGGGCGACGGCGGTTGGCGTGCTGCCGATCTCGCTGGCGAGCGTTTTGACCGCGTCCAGTGTGCGCCAGCCGGCGTCGTTAAAGTAGCGTCGTCTGATGCCGGCTGCGCGGGCGCTGCTGGCGTCATGGTCGCGGGAATACTTGCCGGTGAGGAAGCCGCCAGCCAGCGGGCTGTACGGAATCACGCCGATGCCAAAGGTGAGGCAGACCTCTTTCAGTTCACGTTCAAATTCGGCGCGGTGCGCGAGATTGTAGTGGGGCTGGAGCGAGTCGTAACGCACCAGGTTATGTTTGTCACTTGCCCACAGCGCTTCCATCAACCGCCAAGCCGGGTAGTTGCTGCAGCCAACGTAGCGCACCTTGCCTTGCCGCACCAACGTGTCCAGCGCCGCCATTGTCTCTTCGATAGGCGTCTCTTCGTCGTACCAGTGCGTTTGGTAAAGATCGATATAGTCGGTTTGCAGGCGACGCAGGCTGTCCTCGCATGCCTTGAGCAGGTGTGCGCGACTCAGCCCCTCGCCGTTGGGGCCTGCCCACATGCGCCCGCGCGCTTTCGTCGCCACGATAATTTGATCGCGGTTGCCGCGCGTTTTCAGCCAGCGCCCAATGATCTCCTCGCTCACGCCACCGGGATTATTGGGCGCCCAGTTGCTGTAAATGTCCGCTGTGTCGATGAAATTGCCGCCTGCTGCCACGAAGGCATCCATCACCGAGTGGCTGGTGGCTTCATCAGCAGTCCAGCCCCATTGCATTGTGCCCAGACAGATTTCGGAGACTTTCAGCCCGGTGCGGCCCAGATTGCGGTAGTTCATGGTTGCTCCTTACGGTGTGATCTGCGCTCAGCAGCGCCAATTCTTTGCGCCGTGTTCAAGCATACCGCATCTGGCGCTATGCACCAACCACGTCCGGGCAAGATGCACAGGCGGCTACTGCGTCCGTTATGGTACTGGCGACCTGGCGCCTGCCCGCTTCCGCCGCCCGTCAAGAATATGCCGGATCGCCAGGATGGGGTGTCTCCAGATCATGCGTGGCCCGGCGGTGCGCATTACCACGCGCACGCGTGCGCGCATATCCGGTTTATAACAATGTACGGAGCAGTTGGCGCAAGTCGTCTTTTGTTCGCCAAAAGGACAGCGCTCAAGCCGTTGCATGGCGTAATCGTGCAGCGTGCGGCACTCCGGGCACAAGCCGGCTGTGCTGCCATGTTCTTCCCGGCAGTAGAGTTCGATCATTGCCGCAACGGTGCGTTTCTCCCGCCGGATGCGTGGCCCATCATTGATCATGACTCATCCTTTCTGATAACGTGCGTCGTTTCACCTATCATTTTACTTGTCATTTGTCACTCATATCAGCCCTGATGCAGCGGTGCAATGACTTTTGTCGCATTGTGGCGTCAGGCTGCTCTTTCGGTACAATAAGAGAACATTTGGTGTTGATTGACCCGCACGATCCTCGGAAGGATGGTTGTTGATGACGCGAGTTTTCATTACGGGCATGGGCGCAGTTACGCCGATCGGTAATGATGTGGCTACCTACTGGCAGCAACTGGTCGCCGGACGATCGGGCGCTGCGCGCGTCACTGCCTTCGATCCGGGCGACATGCCCTACACAGTGGGGTGCGAAGTCAAAGGGTATCTCCCGCCCGCGACGCTTGCCGAGGCGAGCTGGCCGCGCGCCTCGCACTTTGCCCTCTCAGTAGCGCAACAGGCATTGACCGATGCCGGGCTGTCGATTACACCAGCAAATCGTGAGCGCGTTGGCGTCTTTATGGCGACGGGCGGCGCAGGCCTGCCGATGGTGGAGCGCTACGCAACGACGCTGGCGCAAGTTGGCTGGCGCCAGCTTGATCCGCTGAGCTTCGTGCACATCTTGCCTGGTGAGGTGAGCACTGCCGTCGCCATCCAGCTGGGTGCACGCGGCCCGGTGATGACCCACGCCCTGGCCTGCGCCAGCGGCCATTACTCGGTGCTGGAAGCCTATCATTTCTTGCAGCGTGGGGAGGCGGATGTCTTCATCGCTGGCGGCACAGAATCCTCGATCACGCCAGTCACTTTTGCCGCCTTTGGCCGGATGGGCGCACTGGCAAGTCGCTCCGATGACCCGCCTACTGCGTGCCGACCCTTCTCCGTAGATCGCGATGGTCTGGTGCCGGGCGAAGGCGCGGCCGCGGTTGTGCTGGAGACAGAAGCGCACGCCCGTGCGCGCGGGGCAACGCTCTATGCCGAGGTGTTGGGCGGCAAACTCACTGCCGACGCCTTTCACGTCACCGCGCCAGAGCCGGATTCCAGCGGCGCCACGCGCGCGCTGTTGGGCGCCATGCAAAACGCCGGGATTGCACCGCAGGATGTCGATGTCGTCTACGCCCACGGCACGGCGACGCCCCTCAATGACGCCGCCGAGGCGGTGGCCTTGCGTCGCGCCTTTGGCGCGCACACCGACCGCCTCGCCGTCACCAGCATCAAAAGCATGATCGGACATGGATTCGGGGCCGCAGGGGCGCAATCGCTAGTGGCGGCTGTTCATTCGCTGCGCACCGGTATCGTCCCGCCAACCATCAACTACACGCCCGATCCCGCCATCGACGCGCCGATCGTTGGCAACACCGCCGTGCACGTCGCGGCGCGGCATGCCCTGGTCAATGCCTTTGGCTTTGGCGGGCACAATGTGGTGGTCGTGGTGGGGCGGGTGGCGTGATGGCTGACGCGCTCTCTGCACCCCGTCACTGATTCACCAGCGCCAGCGCCTCCACCGTGGCGTCGACCGTCAGTTTCTGCTGCTCGGCGCGACTGATTGTGGCCGGGTTGTCGCCACTTTGGGCGCCATACCAGCCAAATTGCGCGTGGTTGCCTCCCTCGATCGGAATAAAGCGCGTGCCTGGCGGCAACAGTGGCGCCGCGCCCAGCACCTCTTCCGGCGTCGCCAGGCCGTCCAGGGTGCCGTATATCGAGTAGACGATCAGCTCGGTCTGATCCGTCACCGAATCATTGCCAGCGGGAAATGCCGCCCAGAAGACCAGCCCCTGTACGGCGCCTGGATGGCTGGCGACATAGTTGGCCGCCATTGTCCCGCCCAGGGAATGGCCGCCGATCACCCACCGCTTGATGTCGGGGAATTCGGCCATCACGTCGCTGGCGCGACCGGCGCCAAAGATGGCCAGGTTGAGTGGCATCGGAACGATCACCACCGGAAACCCCTTTTCGGCGATGGCGCGTGCTTGCGGCGCATAGGCGCGTGGGTCAACCAGCGCGCCCGGGTAGAAGATAAAGGCTGTCGATTGGGGATTGACGAGTGGCTGGAAGATGATCCATTTGCCTTCCACCACGCCAACTTTGTCGTCACCTTGTAACGCGGCCAGCGCCTGCGCCATCGGTTGCGCCGGATTGCTCGCCCACAGGACAAAACCACCCGCCGCCAACAGTGCTACGACCAGCAGCCCCACCAATCCCCATAGCCACCAGCGTCGCTTACGGGCAGGTGCAGGGGCATGCTCAACATCAAGTTTACTTGTCATAAAGCCTTTTATTCCTTAACAACCAGCAAATGGATTGCGTTATATCTTACCTGATTCGGCGCAACCGCACCATGCAATACACACCACGTCCCACACACCACGTCCCACACACCCACGTCCCACACATCAACCATGCTCGTCGCGCAGCAGCAACTCGGCTGCCACTTTGCCGGACAGCGTCACCATCGGCACGCCGCCGCCGGGATGGGTCGTGCCGCCAGCAAAGTAGAGGCCGCGCACATCCGGGCAACGATTGTGCGGGCGGCGGAAGGCGTTGAGCGCCTGATTCGACGAGATGCCGTAGAGGGCGCCGCGCCACGCACCGGTCAGTCGCTGGAGGTCGGCAGGCGTCAATGCCACTTCGCTGCGGATGCGTGGGCGGATGTCCAGCCCGTAGCGCGCCAAGGTGTCCAACACCAGGGCGCGGTAGGCGGCGCCCTGCTGCTCCCAATCGAACGCGGGGCCAAGCGGCGGCGCGTTGACCAGCACGAACCAGTTTTCGCAGCCCGGCGGCGCGTGCGTCGGGTCGCGCTTGCTGGTGATGGCGACATAGACGGTCGGGTCACGCGGCGGCGCGCCGCGTTGAAAAATGTCGGCAAACTCGCGGCGATAATCACGGTTGAAGAAGATGTTGTGATGCGCCAGCTGGGGATGTTCCCCTTCGACGCCCAGCAGCAGCACGTAGCCAGAGCACGAAGTCTGGCGGCGGCGCAACGCTTCCCGTCGCGCAGGTGCTATTTCTGGCGACAGCAACTGAGTATAGACTGTGGTCACATCGACGTTGGCGAGTACGCTGGCCGCGGCAAGCGTGCGCCCATCCGCAGTGACGACGCCGGTGGCGCGCCCATGTTCCACCAGAATCCGGATGACGGGCGTCCGGGTGTGAATTTCTACGCCCAGCTCCGTCGCCAGCCGTGCCAGCGCCGTCGCAATTTGATAGATGCCGCCGCGTGGATACCAAACGCCGCCCGTCAGTTCGACGTGGGCGATCACGCTCAAGGTGGCGGGCGCTTGAAAGGGGCTGGCGCCGACATAGGTGGCAAAACGCCCCAGCAGCTGGCGTAGGTGGGGTGAGTGGACGCGGCGACGGATCGCCTGATCCATCGTCAGCCAGGGATCAACGCGCATCATGTCTGCCGGCGAGACGCCGAGAAAGGTACGCCACGTCGGCGGCTGGTTGTAGACAAAGACCGGCCCGGTGATGCGATGCAGCCGCGCCGCATATTCGAGAAAGTCCAGGTAGCCCTCGACATCGCGGGCGTCAAGCGCGGCGATCTGCTCCGCCATGCGCGCCAGGTCACGCGTGGCGTCTAGGCGTGTGCCATCCGGGAAGAAGTAGCGCGTCAACGGCTCGACCGGCTCCAGCGTAAGATACTCCTCCAGCCGGCGCCCGGCCGCGGCAAAGAGTTCCTCGAAGACGGGTCGCATCGTGATCACCGAGGGGCCGGTGTCCCAACGATAGCCGTCTTGCACAACCTGGCTCATTTTGCCGCCGACCTGTGCACCCTGCTCCAACACTGCCACGCGGCGCCCGGCTGCAGCCAGCCGAATCGCAGCGCTCAGTCCGCCGATCCCGGCGCCGATCACGACAACCAGTCCTGTCTTACGCGTCATGAATCACCCGGCCTTTCCAGAGCACGCCGCCATAGTGTATGCGCCACCATACCGCGCGCGCGGCAATGAAGGTGAAAAGCAACACGGAGACGGGCAGCAACAAAGCATCTCCCACACGCTGGCGGGTAGTGTAGGCTGTCAGCCCGCGCACGGTGACGCCGGCGGCGACCAACAATAGCGGCCATCCCGGCCAGCCTGGCAATGGCCACGCCCACCCCAGCGCCAGCCATAACCAGGGCAGCAAAAAGAGCGACCAGTGAAAGAGCGTTGAGAGCGCCAGCAAGCTAAAGCGGGTGGCGTGTCCTGCCAGGATGTTTTTCGTATAGCCATCGATAGCGGCGCGACCGCCTGCATACATCCGACATTCAATCAGGCCAGCGCCATCTGCCATGCGCAGGTGCAAGCCCGCCGCCTTAATGCGCTGCGCCAGCTGCACATCCTCTACGATTGCGCTGCGCACCGCAGTGTGACCGCCGATAGCCGCGTAAGCCGGACGACGGAAAGCCATGCACTGCCCGTTGGCCGCCGCCGCCAGCGGATGATGGAACTCCTGCGCCAACTGCACGGGCAGATACGCCATCACTGCCAACGCCATCAATGGCACGGTCAATCGCTCCCCCCAACTCAGCGTGATCTGAGTGGGCCAAACTGTGAGCAAGTCGGCATCCAGCTCAGTCAGCGTGGCCACCAGGCTGTACAGCGCCCCTGGCTGCCAGCGCACATCGGCATCGGTGAAGACCAGCAGGTCGCCGCGCGCGGCTGCGCCCAGTTGTGCACACGCCCAATTCTTGCCTGTCCAACCTGGCGGCAGTTCCCGCCCGCACAGTAACCGCACCTGGGGATGACGACGCGCAATGGTTGCCACGACATCGGCGGTGCCATCGTCTGAACGGTCGTCGAGCACCAGGATTTCGAGATTTGGGTATTGTTGGGTCAGCAACGCGTCCAGCGTGGCGCCGATGATCGGCGCTTCGTTGCGGGCAGGGATGAGCACCGAGACGGCGGGCGGGGCGACGGAATCGGGCGGCGGTTGTGGGCGCAGGCGCGGAAAATTGCGGGAATTCGTCGCTGCGATGGTGAGCAGGACGGTGAGCGCGGCGGTGACCAGCAGCGGCAGCGCGATCATGGTCGGGGTTGGCGACGGCGCAGTGTGGGTGGAATGGCAAGGTCGGCGCGATGGCGGAAGAGCAGCAGCGCCACATTGCCCGCCCAGATCGTCAGCAAGATTGGCGTGGGCGGCTGCAGGTGCAGAAAGTCCAGCGCCGTCGGCGTCACCAGCAGATAGAGCAAGATCACCAGGTTAGCAGAGAGCACCGCCCACCCGTTGGCGCCGACCAGCTTCGTGAAAGCAAGCAGGCTGAAACCGCCAATCGTCGGTATTGCCCAGAGCGTGAGCGCGATCCACATGCCCAGCGTAGTGGCCACTGCCTTGCCGCCGTGAAAGCGCAGCAGCGGCGAGAAGGCATGTCCGTAGACCGGCGCTAGCGCCACCGGCACAAGTCGCCAGTCTGCAATGCCGACAACATAGTAGGCCAGGCTAATGGGCAGCGCTGCCTTGAGCGTGTCGAGCGCCAGCGCCAGCGCTGCCCAGCCGCGTCCGCCTGCGCGCAGCACATTGGTTGCGCCAGGGTTGGCGTCGCCGAATTGGGTGATGTCCTTTTTGAGGGCAAGGCGACCGATCCACACGGAGAACGGCAGGGCGCCAGCCGCAAAACCGATCGCTGTCCATACAAGCATGTCAAGCATTGTCAGTTACAAGCCCGGCTACTCAACCAGCTGCTCCTGAGACGCATCAGGGCAGCGGTCAGCATCACGCCCATTCCTAGAAATCCAAACAGCGCCGGACCCGGCATCTGCCAGAACAAGGATAGACCAACACTTTGCAGAAACCAAACCGCCGTGTAGATGATGAGCAGCGGCGCCAAAGGTGGACGCGGTGGCTGCGTCAGCCAGGAAAGCAGCATAGACGCCAGCAGCCAGCCTGCAAAATTGACCAGCGGGATGCCGAAATAGAGGCCAGGCGTCTCCCACACCCAGTAGCCCCACGTCACCATCTGCGGGTCGAGAAAGAGATCCCACGCGGTAAAGGCCAGCCCGCTGAGCAGGAGAAAGCGCCAGCCGCGCACGGCGCCAGTGATGGCGTAGGCGATTGCCCACGCTGGCGGCAGCATCATCAGCCAGGCCAGCGGGATGACGGCAGGCACGCCGCCGATCAGCGGCGCCAGCGCATCGGTGTAGTGATAGGCGCCGAAGGGAATCCCTGTGGTGCTGCCAATGCGTTCGATCAACCAGGCGAGCGGGATGACGACGGCAGTAATGCGCAGCACTGTGCGCCCTCCCCATGCTCGATAGCAGATCGTCAGCACCGCCGCGACTTGCAAGAGCACGCCAGCGATGACGCCGTAGTGCAGCACGCTATCGCCCACCACCCAGCGCAGGATTGGGATCGAGATCATGGTGAGCAGCCACGCTGCAACCAGGAATGTGGCCGGCTGTAGGAGGCGGCGCGGCTGAATGTGTGCAGTCAACTGCTGCAATGTGCTTTGCATGGTCGTTGTCATTGGGCGTACTCGTGAAGTTGTGGTCGGCCAGTGGACATCCAGTGCGTCGCTGCGATCTGGGCGATGAACGCATGGAGCATCGTGGCAACGATCGGCCAGTCCGGCGCCATGCCGCGCACCAGATCGTGTTCGCCGTCGATTTCAAGGTAGCCGGCCAGGTTGGGCAGACGTTGCGCCAGGCGCTGCGTCAGGCGCGGCTTGACTAATGGATCGCGACGTCCCTGGAAAATCAGCACCGGCGCACGCACGGCGCTGGCAGCCGCATAGCCTGCCTGGCCGGCGCGGCGCACTTGACCCAGCGCCCGCGTCGGCAATGTCAATTGGCGAATGCCGGCCTGCACAACCGGGTCATCGAGGTTGGCGTCAGGCAAGAAGTGGCGCAACTCGGTGCGCAGGCGCGCATCGGTGAAATCGGCGCGGGCAAAGGGACGAATGTGTGGGAAGGCGCGCTCAGCCACCGGGAAGAGTCCTTCCAGCCAGCTATCGACGCGCCAAAAGGGCGCAAAGAGCACGACGCCTTCCACCGGGTGCACCGCCGCCGCTCGCAGCGCCAATGCGCCGCCAAAGGAGTTGCCCGCGATGACAATGCACGCGTATTGTTGCCGTAACTCCGCCAGTGCTGTGTCGATAGCAGCGTTCCAATCTGTGTGCGCCTTGTCACCCAGGGTGGGGAGTTCCGCGCCAAAGCCAGGCAGCAGCAACCCGCGCACACTCCAACCCGCATCGGCAAAGATGCGGCCCACCGGGCGCATCTCGGCGGGTGTGCCAGGGAAGCCATGCACCAACAGCACAGCGTGCGGCCCGTGGCGCCACTCAAAGGCTGCATGTTCCGGTGAGCGGTAGGCGCCTAATTGAAAATCTTGTGGCAAATTGACGACCATGTTGACTGATTATGCACATTTTGCGGATGAATACCGTGAGACTATTTACGAAGCGGGCAGGTTTTCTGCGCTGGACGTTGCGCGCTATAATCGTAGTCTGACCTCCAGGTTGGCCGTCTTTCTGACCGGGAATTCCAGAGCTTCCAGCTAAAGCGACAGACATAACTTTGGCGCAACTCGATAAGGTGCGCAATACGCCCACATCATCAAGAGAAAGGGTTACTGATACAATGAGTGAATCGACTGTGAATACGCGCAGTTATGCTGAATTGCTGATCCGCACAGGCGTCAATCTTCAGCCCGGTCAGAAGTTGCTTGTGCGCGCTGAGCTGGGGCATGCCGCATTTGTCCGCGAGGTCGTGGCGACGGCGTACACCGCCGGCGCCGGCTATGTACATGTTGAGTGGGTGGATGCACCCACGTTGGCGGCGACGTTGAACCATGCGAATGTCGAGCAGTTGGACTACCCGGCCTTCGAAGTTGCGCGCTTTCGCCAGCTTGTCGATGAAGGTTGGGCGCGCCTCAGCCTGGTCGGTGACGAGTTCCCAGAGGCGTTGGCAGCCGTCGCCCCCGATGCGTTGCGCACCTGGACGATCAAACGCGCTCGGGCGGTAAAATTTTACACGCAGGCGATGATGGCAAATCAGATGCAGTGGTGCGTCGCCGGGGTGCCGACCCCGGCATGGGCGCAGCAGGTCTTTCCCGGCAAGCCGGCCGAGGAGGCCGTTGCTGCGTTGTGGACGACGATTCTGCGCATGGTGCGCGCTGACCAGCCCGACCCGGCGGCGGCGTGGGCCGCGCTCAACCGCCAGTTGACCGGCGTCGCCGCGTTCCTGCAGCGTAATCAGGTGCACACGCTCCACTTCGTCGATCCGACGCCTGGCCCCGATGGCAAGCCCGCCACCGATCTGGTGGTTGGCCTAGCAGAGCGGGCGCGCTGGGTGGGTGGCGCTTCGGTCACACCAGGCGGCGTCTGGTTCCAGCCCAATATGCCGACTGAGGAGGTCTTCACCACGCCGCACAATGAGCGCACACACGGCTACGTACGCACGTCGCGTCCAACCTTCCCGATGCAGCGCGAAGTGCGAGACGCTTGGTTCCGCTTCGAGGTAGGCGCAGTTGTGGAGTATACAGCCGCTGTAGGGCAGGATGTGCTGGAGCAGTTTTTTGCCATCGACGGCGCACGGCGGCTGGGCGAGGTCTCGTTGGTCGACGCTGGTTCACCGATCTTTCAGAGTGGATTGATCTTCTACGAGATTCTCTTCGACGAAAACGCCGCCTGTCATATCGCCTTTGGCGAGGCATATCCAGAATGTATCGAGGGCGGCGGCGCCTTGAGTCGCGAGGAACTGGCGGCGCTCGGCGCAAACTTTGCTGATACGCATGTGGATTTCATGATCGGCACGGCCACGATGAATGTAACCGGCCAGTGCGCCGACGGGCGTGAAGTGGCGATTATGCGCAACGGACGCTTCGATGCTGCGGTGCTGGCATGATCGACCTGCCCGATGTTGACGTACATATGATCCGCCCAACGCTGGATGGCCTGCTTGCCTGGCCGCTGCCGACAGGCTACACGGTGCGACCCTATCGTGCGGGCGACATCGAGACATGGGTGGCTCTACATCGCGATGCCGAGCCTTATTTCGAGGTGAGCCGCGAGCACTTCATGACGACTTTTGGCGCTCACCTGGCTGCATTACCGGATCGTATGTTTTTTGTACATAGCGCAGATGGTGAGGATGTGGGTACGGTCACCGCCTGGTGGCAGGATGACTGGCAGGGGCGCGGCGCGTGGGGGCAGATTCATTGGGTGGTCGTGGCGCGGGCGCATCAACGCCGGGGACTGGCCAAGCCGATGACTATGCTGGCGCTACGGCGTCTTGCCCGAGATCACAGTCGCGCCATGCTGAGCACAAACTTGCGCCGTCTCTGGGCGCTCAAGAGCTACCTAGATTGTGGTTTCACGCCCGATCCGGTGGAGCGCACGCAGCCAGCTGTCGTGGAGGGTTGGCGCGCAGTGCAACAGACTTTACAGCATCCGTTGTTGGCGCAGTGGTTGAACGACTGAGATGTGGGCAAGATGGGTGCTACCTCGACGACTGTGATCGTAACCGAAGGACTGACACGCAGCTTTGGCAGCCAGGTCGCGGTCGATGCCTTGACGGTGACCATCGAGGCTGGCGAAGTCTTTGGCTTTCTGGGGCACAACGGCGCCGGCAAGACCACCACCGTGCGAATGCTCAACGGCGTCTTGGCGCCGACGGCGGGCCGTGTACGCGTCTTTGGGCTTGATCCCACCACCGACGGCCATCGCATTCGCGCCCGCACCGGCGTCCTCACCGAGACGCCGGCCCTCGACAGCCGTCTGACTGCGCGTATGACGCTGTTGCACTTTGCTGAAATTTACGGTGTTCCGCCGCGCGAACGCACTCGCCGCGTCGATGAATTGCTGGCGCTGTTCGAGCTGGAAAAACGCGCCGACAGCAAAGTAGGCGGTTTCAGCAAGGGCATGCGACAGCGATTGGCGCTGGCGCGCACGCTGATTCACGACCCTGAAATCATCTTCTTGGACGAACCGACTTCCGGCCTCGACCCGGTGGCGATCCGCGATGTGCATCACACGATCGAACAGCTGACCCATCGCGGGCGCACGGTCTTCCTATGTACACACAACCTGGCCGAGGCGGAACGGCTCTGCGATCGCGTGGCTGTACTGGCGCACGGTCGGGTGCTTGCCATCGGCACGACGCAGGAACTTGGCAGCCGCCTGAATCGCGGCCATCGCATCAGCCTGGAGATTGAGGCGCAAGACATCGCGCGTGCGGTCAAGCTCTTTGCAGCGACGCCGCCGGTGAGCCTGGCCGAAGCGGTCACGGACCGTACTGCGGTGCGTAATGGCAGCGCAACCATCGTCTTGCACGGGGTCAGTCGCAGCGAAGTTCCTGCGATGATCCAGACTGCCATCCAGCATGATCTCAAGCTCTATCGCGTCCAGCCCGAAGAGCCGTCGTTGGAGGATGTCTATTTTGCGTTGCAGGAGTTGTAGCCGATGAACTGGGGCGCAGTCTGGGCGATTGCCCGCAAGGATGCAATGGTGGCGCTGCGCACGCGCGCGGTCGTGCTGCCGCTGATCATCGTGCCGCTGGTGCTAATGGTCGGCGTGCCGGTGTTAGTCGGTCTGATCTCCGGCATGGCGACGCGGCTTGACGTGCCTTCCTCGGATATGACGGAGCTGGCGCAATCGCTGCCCGCCGGCTTTGGCGAGCAATATGCCGGCCTGAGCGAAGTGCAAGCCGGCTACATCTACTTTATCCTCTATCTCTTTGCGCCGATGTATCTCGTGTTGCCGCTCATGGCTTCCTCTGTCGTAGCAGCGGATAGTTTTGCCGGCGAGAAGGAGCGCAAGACGCTGGAAGCGCTCGTCTACACGCCCACCACCGATCGCGAGTTGTTGCTGGCAAAAATCCTGGGTGGCTGGATCCCTGGCTCGCTGGTTGGGTTGGTCGGCTTTATCATCTACGCAATTGTGGCTGATATCATGACGTTCTACGTTGCCGGGCGCATTGTTCTGCCCAATCCACTCTGGCTGCTGTTGGCTTTCTGGGTGGGACCGGCGGCGGCGGCGCTCGGATTGGGCGTCACCGTCATCGCTTCGTCGCGCGTGAACACCTTCCAGGAAGCCTACCAGATCGGCAGTCTGGTGGTCTTGCCGGTGGTGTTGCTCGTCGTTGGGCAGGCGGCCGGCACGTTCATTCTGTCTGATTGGCTGGTGGCGTTGATGGGGCTGGTGTTATGGGCGCTCAACCTGGTGATTTTCGCCATTGCCGCCGCCACGTTTCGGCGGACAGCGCTCATGGCGCGTTTATAGACTGGCGCCGTCATGTCTGCGCAACAGGAGGTTGGCAAGATGCATGATCCATTTGCACCGTGGCTGGAGCACGGTGAAGTTGTGATCCTCGATGGGGCGCTGGCGACTGAGCTGGAGCGTCGGGGCGCCGATCTGAGCGATGCACTCTGGTCGGCGCGACTGCTGATCGACGCACCGGAGCTGATCCGCGCCGTGCATCTCGACTATCTGCGCGCCGGCGCCGACGTGTTGATCACCGCCAGCTATCAGGCCAGTCGCGAGGGCTTTCGTCGGCGTGGCCTCAACGAAGCTCAGGTCGCCACATTGTTCCGCCTGAGCGTACAACTGGCGGCCGAAGCAATCGAGGAGTATTGGGCCGACTTTCCGGCGCAGCACAAGCCGCGCCGTCCGCTCATCGCTGCTTCGATTGGCCCCTATGGCGCGTATCTCGCTGACGGCTCCGAATATCGCGGCGACTATGGCCTGAGCGTCGAGGCGTTGATGGCGTGGCACCGTCCACGCATGCAAGTGTTAGCGCAGACTGAGGCTGACCTCTTTGCCTGCGAGACGATCCCTTGCCTGGCGGAAGCAGAAGCCTTGACGCGCCTCTTGACAGAGTTTCCGCATATGCCGGCATGGCTCTCCTTCAGTTGCCGCGATGACGCCTCGCTTTCCTCCGGTGAACCGATGGTGGATGCGGCGCGGCTGGCTGGCGCTGCTGACCAGATCGTGGCGGTTGGGGTCAATTGCACGCCCCCTCGCTATGTGGAGGCGCTCCTGAGCGAAGCGCGGCGCGGCACGAACAAGCCGTTGCTTTGCTACCCCAACAGCGGTGAACGGTGGGATGCAGCAGCCCGCTGCTGGGTGGAAGGCACAGGCGTCACCGACTTTGCCGAGCCAGCGCGGCGCTGGCGCGCCGCTGGCGCCCAGCTGATCGGCGGCTGTTGCCGCACGACGCCCGCTGACATCGCCACGATCGCCCACGCTCTGCGCAGCCTGTAACCATTCCACGCTTCCTGCATCAAAGTGGATAGACAGATGCTAACGGGTTGATTACAAATGGAAAGCATGAGGAATACAACAATGGCGATTCTAAACGATGACATCAAACAGCAGGTGCGCGAAGTGTTGAGTGATCTGAACGCGCCCGTCAAGCTGGTTGTCTTTACCCAGGGTGAGGGTGGCGCAATCGAATGCCAGATGTGCGCCGAAACGCGCGCCCTGATCGAAGAGGTGGCGGCGCTGTCGGACAAAGTAAGCGTCGAGGTGCGCGACTTCGTCAAGGACAGTGAAGTGGCGGAAGCCTACGGGATTGACAAGATTCCTGCCGTCGCCGTGGTGCGTGAAGGCGATGAACCGGCCGACTTCGGCATTCGCCTCTTCGGTATCCCTTCCGGCTATGAATTTGGCACACTGATTGAGGACATTCGTCTTGCCAGCAGCGGCAATCCGGAGCTGAGCGAGAAGACGCTGGCGCAGTTGGCGCAGTTGACCAGCCCAGTGCAAATCCAGGTCTTTGTTACACCGACCTGCCCGTATTGCCCGCGCGCGGTGTTGCTGGCGCACCGCCTGGCCATGGCAAGCAATCTAATCACCGCCGCGATGGTCGAGGCGACCGAGTTTCCGCATCTGGCCAACCGCTACCAGGTCTACGGTGTCCCTCGCACGGTCATCAACGACGTGATCCACATCGAAGGCGCCGTGCCTGAAACGATGCTGATCTCCAAGCTGATGAATGTCAAGGATGATGCCTTCATGCAGCAGGCGCGTCTCCGCTGGGAAGCAAATCTGAACTGAGGCAAAAGGCTTCTGTCAGGCGTCACTCGTCAAGCGCAAACAGTGCGTGCAACCAGTGACGCCTGACGCGTGATGTTCACCGCCGCACGCATTGCGCATTACGCCTCGCTCGCTGCTATAATCTGGCGCATGACGATCGAACTGCATGCGCCGGATGTGGCGCTCACCGCAATGAGCGGCGACGAAGGTGACCTGATCCAGCGGCTGCGCGCTGGCGACAAGAGCGCCTGCGCCGAGTGCATCGACCGACATAGCGCTGGCGTCTACCGCCTGGCGCTGCGGATGGTCAACGATCCGCACGAGGCGGAAGATATCGTGCAAGAAACCTTCCTCAATGCATTTAAGGCGATCGATAGCTTCGAGGGGCGCGCAGGCCTGGGCACCTGGCTCT
The DNA here is from genome assembly GCA_003451595.1 of Chloroflexota bacterium. GTDB lineage: Bacteria > Chloroflexota > Anaerolineae > Caldilineales > Caldilineaceae > Caldilinea. The sequence continues at coordinate 16,668 of DMDA01000047.1, forward strand.
ATCGCATTGCCTACAACACGGCGTTGATGCGGTTGCGCAAGAAACAGCCACTCTACGTCTCCATCGATGCTACATCTACCGGCAATGAAGAGGAAGGTCTTACAACGCCTCTCCAGTTGTTCGACTGGTGTTGTCTACCAGAAGAGGATTTTCAAACCAGCGAAGCTCGCACAGAATTGGAGCGGGCAATCGCTGAGTTGCCGGAGACCTTGCGCGCAGTTTTTGTCTTACGTGAGCTGGAGGGGCTGAGCACCGACGAAACTGCGCAAGTGCTCAACGTTTCTGTCGCCAATGTCAAAGTTCGCTTGCACAGGGCGCGTCTGTGGCTGCGCGAGCGGCTGGCAGGCTACTTTACCGAGTTGGCTTCACAAGCAACAGAACAGACGGCGCATACATGAGTTCCAACACCAATCGTGACCTCGTTCCTGCGGGGGAGATGCGAATGGCGCACACAAACTGCGAACATCTACTCGCCGATCTCTCGGACTATATCGACGGGGAAGCTGCCGATGCGGTGTGCGCCGAGATCGAGCGCCACTTGGCTGATTGCGCCGATTGCCGCGCCGTTGTCGACACCCTGCGTAAGACCATCTATCTCTATCGCAATCTGCCACAGCCGGCATTGCCGGAAGCCACACGCACCCGCCTGCTCGCCGCCTTCACTTTCGATACGGCGCCCGACACATAGAGCACAGTCTCGTGTTCCAGTCGATTCCGCATCTTTTCGGCGCTTGTCCGTGCTTGACAAATCGATACTTATCGATATAAAATCTTCGCCAGTGCAGATCATCGTATCTGCACACAGTTTAATTCATTGTATCGACGAGTATCGATAGGTAATCGTGTAATCACCGAAGGAAGGCGACCATGATCCAACTGACCGAAATTCACGAAGTCGTGCAAGAGCGCTACGGTGCAATTGCCGAAAACCGCACCAGTTGCTGCGGGCCGACTGGCTGCTGTGACGACGCCTCCAACGCGGCGCAGCTCTACGACGCCGAACTGCTGGCCGGGCTGCCTGCCGACGTGACTGGATTGTCGCTAGGGTGTGGCGATCCTGTCACGATTGCCGGGTTGCGACCGGGCGAACGCGTACTTGATCTGGGCAGCGGCGGCGGCATTGATTGTTTTCTCGCCGCGCGTCAGGTTGGGGCGGACGGCTACGTGATCGGTGTGGACATGACGCCCGCCATGCTGGCGCAGGCTAACGCCAACAAAGCGCGCATGGGGGTGACCAATGTTGAATTCCGTCAGGGGCAGATCGAGGCGCTGCCGGTCGAAGATAACAGCATCGACGTGGTGATGTCCAACTGTGTGATCAACCTGGCGCCGGACAAGCTGGCTGTCTTCCGCGAGGCATTTCGCGTACTCAAGCCAGGCGGGCGCGTGGCGGTGAGCGATATTGTGACTGAGGGCGAGTTCAGCGATGCACTGCGCGCCGATCTCGCGCAGTGGGCCGAGTGCGTCACCGGCGCCATCGACGTCGAGGCATACATTGCGCAGATGCGCGCCGCTGGTTTCACCAATATCAGCGTAGCCGACAAGCGATCTGCTGAAGAGATTGTGCCGATCCGACCCGGCATGCCACGCGTCTACAGCGCGCGCGTGACGGCGATCAAGCCGTAAACGGAGAGATTGGGAGATTGGGAGATTAGAGATTGGAGATTGATGCAATCCTTGCCATGATCCTCAATTGCCCAATCTCTCAATCTCTCAATCCCTCAATCTCTCCATCTCTCAATCCCTCAATCCCTCAATCCCTCAATCTCTCCATCTCTCAATCCCTCAATCCCTCAATCTCTCCATCTCTCAATCCCTTAATCGCCTCCTTTATTCCCTCTCATGCTATACTCTTCCGAGCAACACTTTGATCGAGCTATGCAACTGAGTTGTGCCGATGTCCCACAAGATTCTGCTGGCTGACGACGAACAATCGATCCTTGACACGGTCGGCGCCTATCTGCGTCAAGAGGGTTATCACGTTATGACCGCCACAAACGGTCGCGATGCGCTCTTCCTCTTCCGCCATGAACAGCCCGATCTGGTCATCCTCGACGTGATGATGCCGGAACTGGACGGTTGGGCGGTGGCGCGTGCAATTCGTAAGGAGAGTGACGCGCCGTTGATCTTCCTCACCGCGCGCATCGACGATATCGACCAGGTGACCGGGCTAGAGATCGGCGCCGATGAATATGTGACCAAGCCCTTCAGCCCGCGCGTGTTGGTGGCGCGCGTGCGCGCCCTGCTGCGTCGCACTCACGGTGAACTGGGCGGCGAGCCGACGCGCTGGCGCGTGCGCGACTTGGAGCTCGACGCCGACATGCGCACAGTCACCTTGCGTGGGCAGCCAATCGAGTTGACGCCCAGTGAGTTTGGCGTGCTACAGGTGTTGATCTCTCGTCCTGGACGCGTCTTCACGCGTATGGAACTGCTTGATCAGCTGCAGGGCGAAGCCTACGCTGCCTACGAACGCACCATCGATGTGCACGTCAAGAATCTACGCGCCAAGATCGAACGCGACCCCCGCGCACCAGAATATATCGAGACTGTCTACGGCGTCGGCTATCGCATGCGCCCCGACCTCGCGTGAGCACACGATGAACAAACTTTGGGTGCGTCTCAGCCTGGGGTTCTTGCTGCTGACCTGGGTGGTGTTCGGTGTAGTGACGCTGGTTGTTTATAACTCGGTGCAGACGAGTTTCCGTGAGTATGTCAACGAGCGTGACGCTGCGCTCTTTGGTTCGCCGCTGATCACGGATTTGGTCAACTACTATCGCACCGCCGGGAGTTGGGAGGGCGTGGCGGCGCTGCTCGGCCAACCAGGGCGAGGGCGCGGCGTCGGTGGACATGGGCCGCAAACCTACATCGCTACACCGGATCACGTGATCGTCGCGGCAACGGATGCAACGTGGGTTGGTCTGACGTTGGAGTCTATCGGCGCCAGCCGCACCACGCCCCTGTTGTTGGATGGCCAACTCATCGGGATTCTGGGACAGCAGACGCCAGGCGAACAGGCGCTCCAGGCAGCGGAACAGCGCTTTGTCGAACAGGTCAGGTGGGGGTTGGCGCTGGCGGGCAGCGTGACGACGCTGTTGGCGCTGGCGGCTGGGGTGCTCCTAGCCTTCAGCCTCACACGCCCGCTCCAACTGCTGGCGACGCGCTTGTCACATTGGACAGCTGCAACCGTCGGTGAGCAGGTGCCGGTGGAGGGCAGCGCCGAGGTGCGTCAGCTGGCGGGTGAGTTCAACGCCATGTCGCAACGCCTGGCGGAAGCCGAACAGGTGCGTCAGCAGATGGCCGCCGACGTGGCGCACGAGCTGCGCACGCCCGTCACGGTGCTGCGCGGCCATCTGGAAGCCATGATGGATGGCGTCTACCCACTCGATGTGGAACATGTAGCGGTTGCCTACGAGCAAACGCTACATCTCAGCCGCTTGGTCGAGGATTTACGTTTGTTGACGCAGGCGGAGGCGGGTCGGCTGCCGCTCAAATTCGAGTCCGTGACGCCAGGCGATCTGGTGCGGCGCGCGGCTGCACGCTTTGCGCCGTTGGCGCAGGACGCTGGCGTCAGCCTGGTGGTGGATGAGGGCGCCCTGCTGCCGACCATCCGCGCGGACCGCGACCGCCTGCTGCAGGTCTTCGATAATTTGCTGATCAATGCGTTGCGCCACACCCCGACCTCTGGCGCAATTCGGCTGCGCGTCTTGCAGGACGATGGTATGGTGCGTTTCATCGTCGCCAACACCGGCGAGATCGATGCCGAGACGGCTGCTCACCTCTTCGACCGCTTCTGGCGCGCCGATGATGCGCGCAGCCGCGACGCTGGCGGCAGCGGGTTGGGGTTGGCGATTACACGCCAGCTTGTCCGGCTGCATCAGGGCGAAATCCATGTGGAGACGGGCGACGGCGAGACGCGGTTTGTGATTGACCTGCCTGCTGCTTCACCGTGATCACGCCAGGTTGGTTGCGCCGAGAATCCCCACCGGTAGACGCCTGCTTGATGAGGTTCTTTTGACGTTTGCGCCGCTTCAAGCATGGCGTGGATGGTCACATCGAGATTGAACCCTTGCGAAATTCCGTCTTGCCGACAATGGCGTTGACGACCACGGGCTGACCGTGTGCAGCGAGCTCCCGCGCCTGCGCCAACATTTCTGCCGTCAACTCCGGGTCGTCAAGGCGCACGCCGGCGGCGCCCAAACCTTGTGCCATGCGGTCGTAGTCGCTGTACGCCAGCTCCGTTGCCACCGGGTCGCCGAGCATCTCGACCTGCTCGCGCGCGATCTGTGACCAACTAGCATCGTTGCCGATCACGGCCAACACCGGGAGACGGTGGCGCACAAAAGTATCGAATTCGGTGGCGCTATAGCCGAAGGCGCCGTCGCCAAAGAGCACCCACACCTCGGCGTCGGGATGGACGAGCTTTGCGCCCAGGGCAAAACCGGCGCCTACGCCCAATGTGCCAAATGCACCCGGATCGAGCCAGCGCAAAGGGCCTGGCGGCTGAACGATATACGAAGCCGTCGCCACGAAGTCGCCGCCATCGCCGATGAGGATCGTGTTCGGCGTAACCTGGCGGTCGATCTCCATGCACAGATGCAGTGGGTTGATGTTGCCGGTGGGCGCAAGCGACTGTCGGGCGATCTCCGCATTGCGCGCATCGTCGCGCGTGCGCAACTGTGCAAGCCATGTCGACCAGGATGCCGGGCGCGGCGCAGGGGGCAGGGTGGCGGCCAGGGTGCGCAGGGTCAACGATGGGTCGGCCAGTAGTCCAATGTCGGGCTTGCGATTCTTAACAAGATCGGTGGGGCTGCGGTTGATCGATATGAGTGTTGCGCTGCGGCGAATATGATTGCCGTAATCCAGCCGGAAGTCGCAGGGGACGCCAGCCAGCAACACACAGTCGGCCTCGCGCAGCGCCTCGCGACGTTTGTGGCGCAGTTGCAGCGGATGGTCGCGCCCCAGCAATCCGCGCGCCATCCCCGACAGGTAGACCGGCGCCCCAATGGTGTGGAGGGCTGCCGCCAGGTCATGGGCGTGGGCAACGTCGAGCAGCGCCTGGCTGCCGACCAAAATCACCGGGCGTCGTGCGCGGTGCAAGCGTTCAGCCACCTTGCTCACGAGCGCTGGAGATGGCGCCAGAGATGCAACGTCGATGCGTGGGCCGGCTTTGGCGTTCTGCGCGCCGCTGAAAAGTCGGTTCACGTGAAAGCGCAGGTAGTGTTTGAGCGCCCTGTCAGCCACCGACCTGCCGCCGCGATCAGCGCCGTACCAGGTGCGCACTGTCGCCTCGTCATAGAGTAAGTCGACCGGACACTCCACAAAGACAGGGCCAGGCACGCCGGTTTGCGCCTTGCGAAACGCTGTTTCCAACACCGGCGTTAGCTCTTTGACGCGGCTGACCCGTTGCGCCCACTTGACTACTGGGCGCACTGCCGCCATCTGATCGATATCCTGGAGTGCGCCCCGCCCCTGTAATGCGGTCGGCGCGGCGCCGCCGATCAACACCACCGGCGACTGCGCCATCTGCGCATTCTTCAGCGCTGTGATCGTGTTGGTGACGCCAGGGCCGGCCGTCACGGCGGCGACGCCCGGTCGTCCTGTCAGGCGTGCAACGGCGTCGGCGGCGAAAACGGCTGTCGCTTCATGGCGCGTATCGATCACGCGGATGTCGCGTTGCCTGGCGGCCACCAGAATTGGCGAGATGTGGCCGCCAACTAACGTAAAGAGAAAGGGGGTTCCTTGCGCCCGGAGAACTTCGGCCACCAACTCGCCACCATGCATCGATGAACCTGCCTTGATGTGTCGCTTATGGGAAAATCACCGCCCGGATTGTAACAGCCTTGCATGGCTGTGCCAAGATGGTCCGTTGCATGTATACTATGTGCCCTATTATTGAAAAGATGACCTCTCGACAGGGTGAACTGCAATGAATGAAATCGGCAGACTCTTGATGATAGCTGGCGCAGGGATGTTTCTGGTTGGTCTGTTGATTGTGATAGGTGGGCGCTTTGCCTGGTTTGGCAATCTACCCGGCGACCTCGTTATCAAGCGCGACAACCTCACCATTTATGCACCAATTGGGACGATGATTTTGCTCAGCATCTTGCTTACAATTGTCTTGAATGTGGTGGGACGCCTGTTTCGTTAACCGGTGATTCCGGCAGGGGGTGTCGATTGGCTCGAAGACAACGTGCATCGCATGTACAAGGCAAGCCGCCGTCGCTATTGGCGCGCGTGGCGCACCTGGCAATCGGTTCGGTGTTGACCGCCGGCGATCTGGTGGATGAGGGCGTGACGGCCGTGTGGTCGGTCAATCGGCGCGTACTGACGACAGTAGAACGCGTCGCCGAGCCGCTGCTGGCGCCGCTCGACGCCGTTGGCGTGACGCAGATCGTGCGCCAGCAAGTCACGTCGATCACCACCGCCGTTGAGACCATGGTCGGCGATCTGGAAAGCAAGGGGCGCACAGGGCTGCTGGATGGCGATGGCGCCGCCGCCGAGTTCATCGGCGGTGTGATCGACAATGTGCTGGCGTATCTCCGCCAAAACCCGGAGGTCGCCGCGTTGATTGACGCCCAGGTTGAACGTCTGCTCCCCGTGCTGGGCGCGCATCCGGCTGTACAGCAACTGGTACGCGAACAGGTGCAGGCAATCTTGCCGACATTGACCAACGATCCTGCCGTACAGGAATTGATTCGCGCGCAGGCAGGTCAGTATATTGCCTATCTCCAGAGCGCCCCCGACACCGTGCAGCCGCTGATTCGGCAACAGGGCGACATCTATATCGACTATCTGAACGATCACCCGGCGCCGGTGCAGACGTTGGTGCAGGGGCAAAGCCTCAGCCTGGCCAGCCAATTGCGCGACGAGGTGCGCGAACGCACAGTGACCGGCGACTCGCTCGTCGACTCGATTGTGCGCAGCATCCTGCGCCTGAGGCCGCGTGAGGAGTTGCCGCCCCCGCCTGAGGATGTTCAGCGGCGGGCGGAATCGGGCCGGCTCACGTCGGACTATGTCAGGGAGCGCAACCATGGCGCAGCGTAATCTGGGACTGATGGGACAGTACGCCGGTTTTGTCACGCGCGCGGTCGCCATCGTCATCGATATTCTGATCGTCATTGTCTCCGTGCTGGTGATCACGGCAGCCATCAGCCTGCCGTTGGACTTCTTCCTCGGCGTCAACATGCAGACCTGCCAGGTGACAACGAGCGGGCCTTCGGTGCTGCGCAGTTGGGAGGGGATGCGCCAACTGTTATGCACCACCGTCAATGTGACTTCCATCGCCATTGCCGTGCTGACTGGACCGCTTTACTTCATCTTTCTGGCGACTGCCGGCGGTCAGACGGTCGGCAAGTATATCATGGGCGTGCGCGTCGTCAGGCTCGACGGCAAGCCGATGAATTACTGGGACGGTACGTTGCGCTGGTTTGGCTATCTGGTGTCGTTGTTGCCGTTGGGGCTGGGTTTCCTTTGGGTGATCGTCGATGATCGCCGGCGTGGCTTTCACGACAAGCTCGCTGGCACCTGCGTGATCTATTCCTGGCGCGCGCAACAGAATGAGCGTTTGTTGACCCGCATCCAGCGTTTCTTTGGGCGCGTCACCAAACGCAATCGCGTCGATCTGATGCGCACGTTGGCGACGCAGCCGGCCGAATTGGTGACGCTTGCCGTGCCGGGCTTCAATGCACTGACCGATCTGTTGCGCATCGTGAACGGTGGCGTTCAAAACGGCAGCTTCGAGATCATTGGGCTGCAGGAGTATGCCAAGAGCGCCGACGGCCAGGTTAACCAGCTCGAGCTTGATCCAGAAATCGGCAACATCAGTCTGGTGGAATTCTCGCAATATGGCGGCCTTACACCGGCGCGCATTCATCAGATTCGCGATGAACTGCCCAACGACCATTTTGCGTTGGCCGTGCTGCTTCGAGAGGATGAAGCTGACAAGCTGGTCAAGTTGGTGGCGCGCCGCACCGCTGCCCAGATTCGTCGATATGAACTGCGTCACGTTGTAGGCAACATAGCTGCGACGGGGGGCGCCACATCGTCGTTGCCACCGGCGCTCGCGCTCAGCGATGCTCCCAGCGAGGCAGCGCTTTCTGCATTCCCTGCGGCGTCCATTGCCCCGGCGTCGCCCGCACCAACTACAGCGACATCGTCGTCAACTGCACCGGGCGCATCGTTGTCTGCATCGAATGGTGGCGTCGTGACTGCCTTGCCCACCGACACGGTCGCCGAACTGTTGGCCCGCATCGATGCATTGAAAGCCGAACAGAGTGCGCTCCGGCTCGAACTCGCCACCAAACATGAGGCCCTGATTCGGCTGGAATCACTCGTGAAGAGCACTGATGAGCGACTCGCCGGGGTGCTGGCCGGACACACCGCTGAGGACGCTGCACCTGTGGCGCTGACTGCGGCAAGTCCAGCGCCGCGTTATCCTGCTCTTGCCGAGCTTGAGGCGCGGCTGACGTCATTGCCGATCACCAAAGCAAACGCAATCGACGCAGCTATTGCTGCGCAAGTCTTCCCGCAGGTTGTCGTCACACCTCAGGACCTGACCGCCATCCGTGGCATCGGACCCGTCTTCGAACAGCGTCTCTATCGCGCCGGCATCGGCGCCTTCTGGGAGGTCGCCACGTTGGATGACGACGCGCTGCGCACCATCCTGGCATTGACCGACCTGCAACAGATGCAGGTCGATCTGGCGGCAATCCGCGCTGATGCACGGCGGCTGGCAGAGGAAAGTGGGACGGTCGGGCTGCTCTGGCAGGGTCAGCCGCCCGATGACTTTGAACCGATTGTCGGGATCGGGCCGGTGTTCGAGCAGCGCCTGTACGACGCCGGCATCCGCACCTATGCGGCGCTGGCCGCTTGCACGCCTGATCAGCTAGCGCAGATTGTCAATGCGCCCAAGCCTGCACAGCCCGACTATGCCAGCTGGATTGCCCAGGCGCAGCGGCTGGCAGGTCGGTCCGAATGAAGGATAATGCCTGTATTTCAGCAGTTCACGATTTTGCCCCAAGCAAAGATGCGAATGGCGCTTCTTCATCTCACGTTATCTCAGGTCATCTCACGGTAGACGTTTGTTGGCGCCAGCGCGCGTTCGCTGCCACCAGACTGTTCCGCCTGCGCCTACAACGCCGATCAGCAGCAACAGCGCCAATACCAGGCTGCTTGCATCCGCTGGGCGGGTTTCAGGCGTTGACGTCAACGCGACTGCGCCGGCCTCATTCAAGGCAACCGGGGTAGGTATTGCGGTTGCGACAAGGCTGGGCTGTAGCGCTGGACTGCGTAACTCCGCTACGGAGACTCGCCCCTCGGCTACATCCTGCGCGAGCATTTGGGGTTGTTCGCCAGGCAGGAGCAGATAACCCGCCAGCCAGTCCAGATCGGCCACCGGTTCGACGGCAACCAGCTGCGCCAGCACGTCGCCCGGTAACGCCAGCAGCGCCGTGCGCTTGTCAGCAGACAGCGCCAGCAATTTCTGCGCGCCTTCCTGCCCCAGTGCTGTCAGCGCCGCGAAGGCCGCCGGCGTAAATTCATCCGGTCTTGCCTGGCGATGCATTCCCCAGGCGGCGACCAGGTCAAGTTGGTCGTGCGCCAGGGTGGCCCAGGCGATGGTGACGGCGGTGTTGTGCGTGTCCCGCAGTATCGTCAGGGCTGCGTCGGGCATGGTGAGAAGCTGGGTTAGCGTGCCATCGGCCAGGGCGCGGTCCAGCTCGGCGCGTCCCAACTCGCGCATGTAGAAGTTGACCAGCCCGGCCACGCTCTCCATCTCGTTGAGCGTGACTTCTTGCAGCAGGCGCTGGAAGTCGGGGTTTGCCTCAGCGACGGCGCAAACATATTCGTACGCACCGCAAAACCCCTGCCACTGCTCGGTCAGACTGACAGCTGTCTCCAGCGCGATGATCGAGGCCTGTTCGGGCAGGTCGTCCTTGACTGCGGTCGCGATCTCCTCCTGAATCTTGAGCTTGACCTCCTGGCTCTGCAGCCCTTCCTGAATCTGCGGCAGCGCGCCCTGTCCACCCTCCCACAGGTCATAGACGATCATGCCGATGCCGATGATCCAGCCGGCAATCGGGATGAAGGAGGAGCCGGCCTTGCCCAGGATGCGCCCGACCACCTTACCCGCCACGCGCTGGGCGATCTTCTGACTGAGCTTCTGACTCAGCCGATAGACAAGCTGCGTCGCCAGGATCGTGCCCACCCCGGTCAGCGCAAGTTGGTGGTTGGTCAACGCGTTGATTTCAGGCGCAGCAAGCGGCTCCAGTTTGATGTGCTGCGTCTCTTGCTGCACGCGTTCGGCAAAGAGCGAGAAAAAAGCTTCTGAGTATTGTTCGCCCACGTATGCCTGCAGGCAGAGCAGCGCCACAGATGCCGCCTGTGCAAATTGCGTCTCGACCTCGCGCGCCACTGTGGCGCCCACTGCAGCCGACAGCGCATCCAATTTGGTGCGAAAGGTGGGTGAGCCAAAAGCGTCATTGGCGACGCGTTCGGCGTACTCTTGCGCCTTCTCACCCCACCAGCCAGAGATCAGCCGGTTGAGGTAGTCATCGGTGTGCATGATCTCATCGACGGCGCGGGCGACTTCAGCGTCGATGGCGGCGTCCATGCCCAGTTCCGCCCACTTCTGCGCCACAATGGCGTTGACATCGAGTGGTGTTGCATCATTTTGCAGCACAGCCAGTACGTGCCCTTCGATTTCGCTGCGCAACTGCGTGCGGTCAATCCGGCTACAGTCGCCGACCGTATACTGACTTGTGACGTCGCGTTGGTAGGTAGGGGCAGCGGAGACAGGCATCGCAGTCAGCGCCAACGCAACGATCAGAAAAATTGTCAACCAGCCGCGCAGCCGCGCCCTGAGCATTATCACTTTGCGCCCCTGCTTACGTCACTCATGCAACATCCTCACTCTTCCGGCGCGCACCAATCTGCGAAAACGGCAAACGGCGTTTCGCCCCCCGCAACCCATCCCTGCCTTCATGCCAACACGCGAAACGCGTTGCCATACACCACGACCTCGACGCCGCCCTCCACTACAACAGGATTGGCGATTTTGACGCCGATGACGCCGTCGTAACCTTTTGCACGCGCCTGTGCGTCCAGTTCCGACAATGCGCCATCGACGGCCTCACGGATCAGCGCCTCGTAGTGTGTCATGCGTCCGCCCACCAGGTTGCGGATGTTTTCGCGGATGTCTTTGACGACATTTGCCGCCCGCACGTGCACCACTGTCAGCAATTCGCCCAGTTCGATCCTGGCGGTGGGGTGTGAATCGAGTGCAATCAGCATGATGAACCTGTCCTATGATTTACGTCGGCGCAGAACACTAAGCGGCTGGAAGAGCCAACCGAGCACCCCCCACACGATGCGCAGCGCCACCAGCACGAACGCAAGCAGCCCGACGCCGCCCCCCACCGTGGGCCACAGTCCGTATTTCGCCCAGAATAACGGCGGTGTCACGGCGCCTGTCAACACTGCGCCAGCATCAGCCAGATAATCCAGGCCGCTCTGCCGCCCTGTCAGGAACGTGATGGTTGCGTCTACATCGGCGGCGCTGGAGAGTGCGTCGCTTTCACCCAGGCGCTGGAGTGTAGCGATGGCTTCTGGCTGGCTGAGCAGACGGGCAACGAGCTGGTTGCGTTGCGCCGGCGCGAGCGCAGGCAGTTGCGCGGCCAGCCACGTCAGTTCGTCTGGCGTCAGCAGATTTGCCAGCGCGCTGAGATTGGCGTCCGCCAGTTGCAGCAACGGTCCCAACGCCGCTGGGGGCAGCAACGCCAGCCGGGCCACGGCGGTCTTGTCGTCAAGCGCAAGCAGCGCGTCAAGTTGGGTGAGATCGATTTGCGAGGGCGCCAAATGTTTGTGTAGCTCTAGCGCCACGACTTGGCCCAGGCGGCTGCCCACAACGGCGTGCCAATCCAACGCAGTCTGCAGGGAACCGCTGTCGCGCACCAGCGTGATCGCGACGTCGGGCAGCGCCAGCACCTGACGCAGCGTATCATCCGCCACGGCGGCGTCGAGCGCGGCGCGACCGCCAGCCTCCTGCACGATGCCCACCAGTTGTACGAGTTTCGTCAGCTCTTCCTGAGTGTGCAGCGTTGCCAACAACGCGGCGAAATCTGGGTCTTCCGCCGCCAGTTCTAGCACCTGTTGGAGCGTGCGTTTGACCGTGCGCCATTCGGCAAAGAGGTCGTTCGCCACGCTGCGCGCCAGGGCGGGCGTCTCGCTGCTCAATTCCGGCCGGATTGACGCTGCAATCTCCTCGCGCACGCCGGCTTTTACTGCCGCCGACTTGAGCGAAGCTTCAATTTGCGGCAGCGCACCATCGCGGCTGGTATAGAGGTCGTAGGCGATCATACCGGCGCCGATCAGCCAACCGGCCAGCGGCACTACGGTCGTACCGACGCGCCCCAGCACACGCCCGACGATACGCCCGGCTACGCGCTGCGAGATGCGCTGCGCCACGCTGGTCATAATCTTGCGCGTGATCTGAGCGGCGATGATTACACCGACGCCGCCCAACGCCAGCTGATGTTCGCCCACCAGCGTCAGGATATCCGGGCTGGCGACCTCAGCGTTGACCAGTTGTGCGCTCGATGTGGCGGCGGCGACGCGGCTCTCGAAGGCGCGCACCAATGCCGCCGAGTAGTTCGTGTCGATAAAGGTCTGCATACAATAGAGCGCCGCCGAAGCCGAGTCCGCCGACGCCATCGTCAGTTCAGCCGCAATCTCACCGGAAATGGCGGTTGCAAGCGTTTCCATTTGCGCGCGTAAAGTCGGCGCATCGAAGGTGTAGGTCGCCACTGCCAACGTCAGCTCACGCGCCAGATCGGGCGACCATGCGGAGAGGAATTTGTCCCACAGCTCGGTCTCGCTCTGCACGCGCGCGACAGCTTGCGTGACCGCTGCATCCAGCGCCTGGTCCATTTCCTGTGCAACCCATGCGCGGGCAATGATGGCGTTGAGGTCGAGTGTAGCGATCTGATCGGCAAAAATCTGTTGCGTCACTGCATTCAGTTCATCTTGCAGTGTTGTCTCGTTAATGGCGCTACAATCGCGCAGGACGGCGCTTTGCGCCCCCGGCTGTTGCTGCGCAACGGGCGCAGCCATTGCCGGCGTCGCAGGCAGCGCCAACCCGACGATCAGCAGCAGGTTCAATAGTCTTGACCAGAGATTACGTTTGAGGTCGTTCACACATGGATGCATGGTTCCGTTCGTAAGACCCTTCAGTAGCGCCAATTTCCGTGTTCATTCCAGGTTGGCTTAGTAGTCTTCCCGGAAGTTCTAGAGCGACCGGGAAGACAGTGACGGCCACGACGCGACAAAATCGAAATCAATCCTTGGCGCGCGCAAAACATTGTCCTGCCTTGACCGGCGCATTGCCGGGCAGACAATGTTTTGCTTTCACCTCATACGTTTTTTATGGTGTAAAAGTTTCCCGGAGCAAAGCGCTTACAGCGAAATGCCCATCAACCCACGCGTAATCTGGAAGTCGATGTTGCCTGTTTGCATGCGGTTGGGGATGTAGCGATGCGCAGCCAGCGCACCTAACCGCTCCAGAATCTGCATCGCCCACATCGCCGGATCGCCTTCCAACCACAAGTCAAGTTCACTGGCCACGTCAGGCGAGCAATCGTCCGACGTCGCCACTTCCAGGACAGGCACGAGCGGATGGCCTTGCACCGGCTGCGCGCCGACATAGACAAGCACAGCATCGACGCCCGTTGCGCCCAGCCCGGTGACAATCTCCACCGGATGATCGGTGGGCGTTGCCATGATGTGCAGACCGGGGGCGGTGATGCGTCCAGAGTAAGCAAGGGTTGGTTCGATAGGATTGGATGTGGCCAGGAGGTCATCGATAAACGGCGGCGTGTGCAGCAGATAGCCCGATTGTGCAATCACGACTGTTCCGCCAGCCGTTGCAACGTTAGCGGCGATCTCCGCTAGTGCGGTTGCTGCTGCTGGCGGCAGCGGCGCCGTCGCCAGCAGACCCAGACGCAGCGACGCCAGGCTGCCCTGCGTCGAGCGCGGGGCCGGATCATGTAGCGCCGTCTCGGCAAACCACGCCTCGATGCGGTCGAGCACGCTGGCAATGCCACCGTCGAGCTGGACGCTGGCCCAGCCGAAGCGCGCCAGGTCGTAACCCAGTTCGGTAAGCCTACGGCGCATGAAGTCGTTGTGGGTCACTTCGCAGCCATGCTCCAGCAGCAGCGTGCGTCCGGCCAGGCGGTGGGTGGCGTAGCCGAGCAGCGTCGGCGCTGACATTGTGATCGCCTCGCCGGTGGCGTCGGAACAGCCCTCGGTGTGCACCAACGCCACATAGCGGGAGCGCGCCGGCCCGATGCCCACGCTGCGGCGATTGAGCCGATCCGCCGCCAGCCGCGCCACCTGCGCCGCGCACAGACTCGTCGGCACAATCAGCCCTACTTGCTCAAAGACCGGACCTGCCGCCGTATCTAATGCCGGGTAGACAAATTCCAACCGCCGCGCGGGCGGCCTCACCTGCAAAGGTGATACGCCACCCATCTCCGATCGCGATTCTCCAATCCCCCAATCTCCTGATCTTCCATCTCCTCCGCTCTGCCGCCAATTGCGCCAGATTTGCACCTGTGCGTGTCCGGCGCGCTCACCGGCGGTGCGCTCGCCACTTGCCACGCGCAGCGTCAGGTCGACCAGCGCTTCGCCAAGTGTGTCCAGGGCTGCGCCGTCGAGATAGGCGCCCGCATTGACGTCCATGTCTTTTGCCAGCAACGTAAAGCGCGGCGTCGTGGTGACAACCTTGATCGTCGGTGCGAAGGGGAAGTTGGTCACCGAGCCGTTGCCAGTGGTGAAGTAGATGAGATTGCAGCCCGCAGCCACCTGCCCGGCGACGCTCTCCAGATCGAGACCGGGGCTATCCATAAAGTAGAAACCCGGCTCCAGCATGCGCTCGCTATAGTCGATCGCATAGTCAAGCCGTGTGTCGGGATGCTTCTTCATCGCCGCCCCGATCGATTTCAGGATGATGTTGTATAACCCGCGAAATTTGTTGCCGTCCGAGGGATTGCCCTCCGCCGAGGCGCCATGCGCAGCTGCGTAGGCGATAAACCGATCGCGAATAGCCAGATACCGCTGGGCGGTGGTCAGGTCGCGCACGCGGTCAAGCATGTACGGTTCGGCGCCGATCAACTCTGGTGTTTCGGCGATGTTGGCATAACCGCCATAGCTAACGATGCGATGGGCAGCCCAGCCGATCAACGGATTGGCGGAGACGCCAGAGAAGGCGTCCGAGCCACCGCATTGCAGCGCGATCTTGAGCTGCGCAGCCGAAGCGAGTGTGCGCGGCGTGGCATTGACCATCTCCAGCCAGCCGGCGACGATCGTTTCGGCGCGCGCCAGGTTTGCTTCGAACGCGCCCTGAATTGACATAAAAGCGTGTGGCGTTTCGTCAAGGGGATAGCCATGTTCTTGCATGAATGTGCGCAGCACGGTATTGTTGATCGGCTCCCAGCCGGCATCCACGATCAGCGCAGCGCCAACGTTGGCATGGACAATGAAGCCGGCCAGCGTACGCAAGACGTGGTCGCGGTTGTTGGCGTCAGGCACGCTCCCCTCGGTGTGTGCGACAGCGACGATGCCATCGAGGTTGGGGTGTTTTGCCGCCAACCCCTTGAGCCGCTCTTCCAGCGCACGCACAAAACTGCCTGTCGCCGAACTGGCGCCGATCAACGCGATGAAGTTGCGCGTACCCACCCCGCGCGCGGGGCTACGCTGGTAGCCCCAAAAACTCGGGGATGCGGCGAGGCGCGGGGTGGGCGGGCTGGGCCGGAAAGCGGCCGGATCGAGCGTGTAGTCGATGGCGCGATCCACGAAATTGGGAGTGTCGGGCAAGACGGCGATAACGCTACGATTACGCAGCGACTTGAGTGTCTGGGTGTTGCAGACATACTCACCCGCCGCAATCGGACGTGTCGCCGCGCCGAACGGAAGATGCCACGACAGGAGCAGTTCGCCAGCCGCAAGCGGGCGCACGGCGAATCGGTGGCCTTCCAACACGGTATGTGAGAGCGGTGTTGGCGCGCCGTCTAGCCACACCAGCTCACCCGCCTCCAGGCGGCGGATGGCGATGGCGGTGTTGTCGCCCGGCATGGGTAGACGGGCGACGTCGGCAAGTGCGTGCGGTGTGGACATGGCGTGATGGCTCCTATCAAACAAACCGTCGAACGCACGTTTAGAGCGAGCCGCGCACCTGTGCGATCAGCGGGTCGATCTCCTTGATCTTGGCATACTCGGCGTCCCAGAAGTCCTGATCGGCCATGCGGTTGATATAGCTGGCGTCATAGCCGAATCGCGTCCAGAGATCGAGCTTCATTTGGTGCAGGCGCGCTTGTTCGCCGCCCCTGGTGAGATCGACAATTTCACCCAGGCTGGCGCCCAGAAAGACGCTCTTGGCCCACATCTCAAGCTGGTCGTCAGTGGGCTTGCCGCCGTTGCGTTCATACAGCAGCTCGCTGACCGACGGATAACGGTCGTAAGAGTCGGTGGCGATGGTGACGACGTTGTCCTCTGGCCCCAACCCCAGGTGCTTGGCCGTCTTGATCGCGCCAACAACGTTACAGACGCAGCTTGGCCCAAAGCGACCCTGCAACGATGCGGCGATCTCTGCTGGCACGCCGAGCCGATCCGCCAACACGTGAGCGCCGTTTTGCAGCACCTCCATGCCACGCACGGTGTCCTCGTCGTGGATCAACATGAGGAGATCGCTGTTGAAGACGTTGTGGATCAGCGTCACCATCTTGTCACCGATGCCCTCGATGCGATGCTGTCCCTGGCCGCCGTTGTACAGAGTGCTGCACTCGCGCGGCTCGAGGGCGACAATCTTGGCGTCGGGATAGACTGCCTTGATGGCGTCGCCGGCTGCCAGTGTGCCGGCGCTGCCGGGGGCGCTGGCGAAGGCGGCCACACGTCCGTTGCCAATCCCTTTCACAGCATCGAGCGCAGCCTTGCCTGTCACATGACGATGGAAACGGTAGTTGGGCAGCAGCTCAAATTGCGCCAATGTGACATATTTTTCGGGCTTGCTGACATACGCGCTGTGTGTGCGCTCCAGCGTCAGGATCACGTCCGACTCGGTGCCGGGCGTCAGATCGAGATCGCCCTGATACTTGCGGATACGTTCATAGCGCTCCTTGCTCATGTTGTCGGGCATGACGACGATGGCTTTGTAGCCTTTTAACATGCTGATATAGGCGGTGCCGATGCCGAAGTTGCCGGTGCTTGGGCCAATGACGGTGCGGTCGCCGGGGCGCAGGTGTTCGAGCGCCTCATGCTCGGCCAGCGTGGCGTAGGCAGGGCCGACCTTCATGCTGCCGCTGGGAAAGGTGCGCCCGCTCAGTACGACGATGTTCGCCTGCACGCCGGTCAGTTCTTTGGGTAAAACAATTTTCTCGACGGTGTCGCCGGTGTTCTTCCAGTTGATATTGAAGAGATTAAGCGGATCGCGCTCATCCGCGCGAGCGGCGTTGGCGCGTTCACGCAGCGACGCAGGCAGCAACATGGGATTGCGCATCTCGGCGTAAGTGGGGCCAGGAATGATGGAACGGCTCACAGACGATTCTCCTTTGGAATTTGATGATGCAGACACATGGCGACCTACCTAGAAGGCGGCGCCCGGAAATTGTCTGTACAGCATAAACACAAGCGCGCAAAGATGCAATCCTGGCGGTGAATCCTGTACACTACATGGATTGTCGTTTCGCGCCATGCAACGTTGAAATCAGGAATCTATGAACAGCCTTCGCGACTACTTCCAGCTCGATCCCGATATCGTCTTTCTCAATCACGGCTCCTATGGCGCCACGCCGCGCCCAGTCTTCGACGTCTACCAGGAATGGCAGCGCCGCATCGAACGGCAACCGGTGCGTTTCTTTCAGGAAGAGGCCTTCCCTGCCCTGTGCACCGCGCGTACGGCGTTGGCCGCCTATGTTGGCGCCCGCCCAGAAGACTTGGTCTTTGTCCACAACGCCACTTTTGGCGTCAACGTCGTTGCGCACGCGCTCAATCTGCAGCCCGGCGATGAAGTGCTTACCACGACGCATGAATACGGCGCGTGCAGCAATGCCTGGGAGACAGTGTGCGCTGCGCGTGGTGCGCGCTACGTGCGGCAACCGTTCACCTGGCCTGTGCATGACGAAGCGCAACTGGTCGAGGAGCTCTGGCAGGGCGTGACCCCGCGCACCAAAGTGCTCTACTTCAGCCATATCACTTCGCCTACAGCTTTGACCCTGCCTGTGGCTATGCTCTGTCGTCGTGCGCGCGCGGCTGGCATCCTCACTGTCATCGACGGCGCCCATGCCCCCGGCCAGGTCGAGATCGATCTGGCGACGCTTGGCGCCGACATCTACACCGGCAATCTGCACAAGTGGTTCTGTGCGCCCAAAGGCGCCGGCTTTCTCTGGGTGCGAGCGGAGCTTCAACCGCAGATTACGCCACTCGTGGTGAGTTGGGGCTATGGGCCAGAGCGCGTTCACTTCGAAGAGAACGATTTCATCAGCGCGCATCAATGGCAAGGCACCGACGACATCTCGGCTTACCTGAGCGCACCCGCCGCCATCGCGTTTCAGGCTGAACATGATTGGCCCGCCGTGCGCCGGCAGTGTCATGTGCTTCTATCGGAGACGCTTAGGGAACTAAGCACGATCACCGGTAAACCTGCACCCTATTCTGTCCTTGCTCCCCAGCAATTTCACCAAATGGCGGTGGCGTTGCTGCCCGCACAGACCGATGTCGCCGCGCTCAAGCAGCGGCTCTACCGCGAACATCGTATCGAGATTCCATGCTTTGCTTGGCAAGGTCAGCCGTTGCTGCGCATCTCTGTGCAGGGGTACAACACTGCTGCAGACCTGGCGCGCCTGACAGCGGCGGTGCAGTACGAGTTGACGGCGATCGCACAGCAGCGCATATAAGCACTAGACGCGTAGACGATAGAGCAATATACAGAGACCCTACACGCGTTGCACCTGACATTGGAGGAGACTGAACATGATCAAGCGCAGCCGACTGCACAACCTTTTGCTTGCCGAGGAGCAGCGCTTCGCAGATACGCACCCGCGTTCGCAGGAACTGTTCATCCGCGCCCAACGCAGCCTGCTCGCCGGCGTGCCCATGCCGTGGATGGTGCGCTGGGCCGGCCCTTTTCCTGTTTTTGTCGCCGAGGGAAAGGGCGCACACTTCACCGACGTGGATGGCCACGACTATATCGACTTTTGCCTGGGCGACACTGGCGCCATGACCGGCCACGCACCTGACGCCACCGTCCAGGCTATGGTTGCGCAGTTGCACAAGGGGTTGACTTTCATGCTGCCCGGCGAGGATGCGATCTGGGTGGGCGAAGAGCTGGCGCGGCGCTTTGGTCTGCCCTACTGGCAGATCGCCATGACCGCCACCGACGCTAACCGCTTTGCAATTCGGCTGGCGCGGCACATCACCAAACGTCCTAAGGTGCTGGTCTACAACTACTGCTATCACGGCACGGTTGATGAAGCCTTTGTTGCGCTGGACGCCAACGGCGTCCCCGGCCCACGCCCTGGCAATATCGGCCCGCCGGTCAATCCCACGCTCACGACGAAGGTGATCGAGTTCAACGACGTGGCTGCATTGGAAGCGGCGCTGGCGCCGGGCGACGTGGCCTGTGTGCTGGCCGAGCCAGCCATGACCAACATCGGCATCATCCTTCCCGACCCTGGCTATCACGCTGCGCTGCGGGAGATCACGCGCCGCACGGGCACATTGCTGATCATTGACGAGACGCACACGATCTGCACGGGGCCGGGCGGCTACACTGCAGCTTACGGGCTAAAGCCGGACATGTTGGTGATCGGCAAGCCCATCGGCGGTGGGATGCCGGTGGCGGCGTATGGCCTGTCCGATGTAGTAGCAGCGCAGGTGCGTGACAGCATTGCCCGTGATGAGGCGGACACCGGCGGCATCGGCGGCACGCTTTCTGGCAATGCGCTGGCGCTGGCCGCCACGCGTGCCACGCTGGAGCACGTGTTGACGCAAGCATACTATGACCGCAGCATTGCGCTGGCAGAGCGCTTTATGGCCGGGGTGCAGGGCGTCATTGAGGAATTCGGCGTGCCGTGGAATGTGCAACGGCTGGGCAATCGCGCCGAATATTGGTTCCGTCGTGAGCCGGCGCGGAATGGCGGCGAAGCTGTCGCTGCGCTTGACGCCGACCTCGACCGTTTCATGCATTTGTGGGCGCTAAATCGTGGCATCCTGATGACGCCCTTTCACAACATGGCGCTGATCGCCCCCGACACGACGATGGCCGACGTGGATCGGCACACCAGCGTGTTTCGGGCGGCCGTGGCGGCGCTGGTAGGGGATGGGGAGCGCAGTTTGTTCTGAAGCTGAGGATAATTCATCGTATGACGACATCTATGCTAAGCTCATCGCGTCCTTACACCCGTTGGTGGTGGTTCTCCGGCCCCATCGATGATGCGGTCATCCGCAGCCAATTGGAGTGGCTGGCAGCCAATGGCTTTGGCGGCGTCGAGATCGCGTGGATGTATCCGCAGGACAATAGCCAGTTGGGTGCACCGTGGTTGAGTCCCGCATGGGCAGCGCCGGCGCGTTTTGCCGCTGAATACGCCGCCAGCCTTGGCCTGGGCTGCGACTTCACCATGGGCAGCGCGTGGCCCTTCGGTGGTTGCCACGTACCGCCGGAGGATGCCAGCCAGACCTGGCACGGACCGTCGTCGCAACACCTGGAGAAGTCTTGGGAGACGCCGTTGGGAGTGGATGGCGGCCCGATCCTCAACCATCTGGATCGCCATGCGTTGGCGCGCTATGCACGACGTTTTGGCGCTGGGCTAGGATTGCCGACAGATCGTTTTCCAGCGCCCGGACTGTTTTGCGATTCGTGGGAAGTCGCCCCCGACGCGTTGTGGACGGCCGGTTTTGATAAAGCCTTTCGACGGCAGTACGGCTATGACATCCTGCCCTATTTGTCTGACCTCGACGCACATCCCCACGTGCGCTATGACTACCGCAAGTTGATCGCCGCGTTTGCCATCGAGGAGTTTTATCGACCCTACACAGAGCTGTGCCACGAGCTGGGCGGCCTGGCGCGGGTGCAATGTCATGGCGCGCCTACGGACATCGTCGCAGCCTACGCCCTGGCGGATATTCCGGAGAGTGAGGCGATTCTCTTCGATGTGGACTTTGCCACGTTTGCGGCGTCGGCTGCGGCGCTGGTCGGGCGAACGGTTGTCTCTGCCGAAGCATTCACCTGCATCTATGGCTGGGCGCCGTGTCCGGGGCCTGGCCCCCATCAGGGTGAGGAGCGCCTGGCCGACCTCAGGCTGATCGCTGATGGCCTGATGGCGAACGGCGTCAACCAGATTGTCTGGCACGGGATGCCCTACAATCCACCCGGCGGCGCTCAGCGCTTCTACGCCACGACGCATGTCGGACCCGATAGCCCGCTGGCGTCGGAGTTTGCCGATTTCAATGCGTACATGACGTGGGTCTGCGAACAGATGCGGCGCGGTCAAACCTACGCTGATGTCGCCGTATACCTGCCGCTCGAGGATGGCTGGATGGCGGGCGAGTTACCGGAGTCGCTCCAGAAACCAAGCTCAAAGTACGTCTATGAGCTGCAAGAGACGAAGTTTCCGGCCATGCTCAAAGGCTATTGCCCATTGTGGGTGACAGGACATTTCCTCCGCGATGCTCTCTACCGCGACGGCAAGTTGTGTTGCGGCGCGGCTGCATTCTCCTGGCTGTATGTCGATGTGACGTGGCTCGATGGCGCGGCGCTGACTGATCTGGTGCGTCTGGCGCGCGCTGGGCTGCCGATCTGTCTCGCCCGCCGCCCACAGGAACCAGGCCTTCGCCAATCGACGGCGTACGCGGCTCAAGTGGCCGAGTTGGCGGCGCTGCCGAACGTATCGGCCGATTGGCGCCGCGTGGCCGTCAATCCTCCCCTGGTCGAGGGCGCTGACCTGCCGGACTTTTGGTGTCGTGTGGAAGAGGATACGCTGATTCTGTTCATGGCGCACCCGGCCACGCAGCATCTGCGCTATCCACTCAACTACGGTGCAAGGCGTGGCAATGTACCTGTGGTGCGTCACTGCGCGCTGAATATCGCCGGCAGGCGTCATCCTGTCGCATTGCAGCTGGCGCAGGGGCAATCAGCTTTGCTGACTGCATCACGCACCGGTGTGGAGGTTCAACTGCTGCCATAATCATCACACTTCCCCAAAACCTTCACACCTTTTTCACACCTCCTCGTCATCATAGAGTCATGCCGGGTGGAACTCTGGAAAACAGGCAGTCGCCGGCAAGGACAATCTATTCAGACGCACAGGAGGTGCACACATGGTTCGTGGACGTTTTTTATTGGCAGGTGTATTGGCGTTGGTGGTGCTGGCGTTGATCTTTGGCGCCGTTACGAATGGGCAGCGCGATGCCTGGACGCAAGGCTACCTGGTGGGGCGCCTCACCGCAGTCGAAGGTGAGGGCGCGCTGGCGGCAACCGGGCTGTTGCCCTACGCTGCCTATGGCTTCCCGCAGCGGGGGCCGGGCTTCGGTGGTTTGGTCTTCCTGCTGTTGGGCATCGGCGCTCTCGCTTTCATCGGGAGCCGCTTCGCCCACATGGCGCAGTGGCGCGCCTGGGCGGCCCGGCAAGGTATGACGCCGGAAAGCTATCCCAACGCGCCGTGG
Source organism: Chloroflexota bacterium (assembly GCA_003451595.1). Classification (GTDB taxonomy): domain Bacteria; phylum Chloroflexota; class Anaerolineae; order Caldilineales; family Caldilineaceae; genus Caldilinea. The sequence continues at coordinate 39,375 of DMDA01000047.1, forward strand.
GGCGACCCGTCACTGGGCCGGGGATGGATGGGCTGGGGGTGCGGCGGCTATCAACACCATCCGTCACAGGAAACTCCCGTGACCGGGGAGAAGGCTGAAGAGAAGGCAGAGCGGTAGGATAGGGATTGGGAGATTGAGGATTGGGCACGCGCCAATCTCCAATCTCCCATTTCACGATTTCATGGTACAACTATACCCATGAACGAACTCATCCTCGTGGTCGATGACGAACAGCGGATCGTGCGGCAGGCGCGCGACTATCTGGAGCATAGCGGCTTTCGTGTGTTGGAAGCCAGCGACGGCAAGCTGGCGTTGGCAATGGCGCGGCAGGCGAAGCCCGATCTCATCGTGCTCGATCTCAACCTGCCCGGCATGGACGGATTGGATGTCTGCCGCACGCTCCGTCGGGAGTCGGACACGCCGATCATCATGTTGACTGCGCGTGTCGAGGAGACCGACCGCCTGATCGGGCTGGAACTGGGCGCCGACGACTACATCACCAAGCCCTTTTCCCCGCGTGAGCTGGTGGCGCGCGTGCGCGTAATCCTGCGTCGGGTCAACCGTGCGGTGGCGCAGGCAGGTGTGCTGCGGGCAGCGGATCTGGAAATCGATCTGCAGGGTCACCGTGTGTTGCGCGGCGGCGTCGCTGTGCCCTTGAGTCGCACCGAGTTCAATTTGCTGGCGGTGCTGGCGCAGCATCCCGGTCAGACCTTCAGTCGCGCCCAACTGGTGGATCGCCTGCACAACGTCACTTTCCAGGGTTTTGAGCGCAGCATCGATGCACACATCAAGAACCTGCGTCGCAAGCTGGAGCCTGATCCCGCTACCCCGCGTTACGTGTTGACTGTCTTTGGCGTGGGCTACAAATTTGCTGAAGGGGAGACATAGTGAGCGACGCCTGGCAATGCGACGACGAACCGGAATACAGCCAGAAGCGACCCGATGTGCGCTCCACCTGGGGGCGCGGCGGGTGGCAGGATCGCAGGTGGGGCAACCAACCTGGGCGGCGCCCCGGCTTTCTCTTTGTGCGCTTTGCCGCTGTCTTTGGCTTCTTTGTGCTGCTGAGCCTGGGAGGGTTTGCCCTGCTGATCTACTTTATCGTGCGGTTAGCGGGCGGTGACGGTCAGACAGCAGCGCTCTTGTGGCTTAGCACGTGTGGTCTACTTTTGTTACTGCCATTGACCGTCGGTTGGGTTGGGCGCCGTGCCTTTCGCAACATTGCCCAGCCGCTTTCTGCGCTGATGAACGCCGCCGACGCCGTGGCAGCGGGCGATCTCAGCGTTCGCGTGCCGGTGCGAGGGCGCAGCGAGTTCGACCAGTTGATGAACGCCTTCAACCGCATGGTGGAGGAATTGGCGCACGCCGACCAACGCCGTCGCAATCTCACGGCGGATGTGGCGCATGAGTTGCGCACGCCGTTGCAGATCATCCAGGGCAATCTGGAGGGCGTGCTTGACGGCGTCTATGCGCCCACGCCAGAGCACATTGCCGCCACGCTGGACGAAACGCGCCAGCTGGCGCGGTTGGTCGAAGATTTGCGCGTGCTTTCGCAGGCGGAAGCAGGCCAACTGCCCATGACGTGGGAGTCAGTGGATATTGCCGAACTATGCGCCGACGCTGTCACCAGTTTTGAGGGACAGGCTGAATCGGCGCAGATTGCTTTGGCGTTCATGGTTGCCGATGCACCGCTGCACGTGACCGGTGACTACGGACGGCTCGATCAAATACTCAGCAACTTACTGGCGAACGCTCTTCGCCATACGCCAGCGGGGGGCAGCGTCGAAGTGCGGGCGCTGGCGACGCGCGCGGGCGTCCAGCTTCAAGTGAGCGACACGGGGGAGGGCATTGCTCCCGAAGAGTTGCCCTACATCTTTGATCGTTTCTGGCGGGGCGACCGCGCCCGCACCCATCGCGACGGTGCGGGCAGTGGGCTTGGGCTGGCGATCGTGAGGCAACTTGTCCATGCGCACGGCGGGCAGGTGGAAGTGACGAGTGCGCCCGGGCAAGGCACAACCTTCTCGATCCTACTACCGGTCGATCCGCCGCGCTGAGCAGGCGCCGCGCGCCGCGCACCACGCAACACGCAACAC
>DMDA01000047.1:41682-43002 GCA_003451595.1 Chloroflexota bacterium
ACGCAACACGCAACACATACGGCCCAGCCAATAGTTGACTGAGCCGTATGTGTTGAAGGATTACACGTTCCCGAATTATCCAGGTTCAGGAGCGTAGTGGCGATGGCAAACACGTTTGGTAACGGCAATCCCTTTGGGGGTGAGCAGAGCATAGCCGCAATGGTGTGTGCGCGCAACGGTTGATTTGCACAAAAGCATGGGGCAACTGACTGTGCAGGATGTTGATTGGCGCTGGCTGAACGGCTATTCGCCTGGCGTGATGGCGCTGCGCAACCAGTGCAACAGACGTTGCGGTCCTGCTGGTGCTGCGTCGTGTGCGCTGACGGCGCTGCGCGCCTGTTCGAGCGCCGTCGCCAGCTCGGCGCCGCTCTGATAACGGGCGGCGGGCGACTTTGCCATCGCTTTCAGAATGACCGCCTCGAGCGCCGGCGATACGTAGGCAAACTGTGAGGGACGCGGGGGCGGCGTCTTGATGTGCGCCTCCAGCAGTTCGCTGCGCGTGCCGTAAAAGGGCTTGCGCGTGGCAACCATGCGATAGAGGCTGACGCCCAGGGCGTAGATGTCGGCGCGTCCATCGATGGTGACATCGCCGCGCGCCTGTTCTGGGGCAAGGAAGGCTGGCGTACCGTAGACCTGGCCAGGGATGGGTTGCTCGACGCTCAAATCGATGGCGGCGCCAAAATCGAACAGAATTGCGCGGCTACGTTGGTTCAGTAGAATGTTGCCCGGCTTGATGTCGCGGTGAATGATCTGCTGGCGGTGCAAGTAGTCCAGCGCGTTGGCGACCTGAATGCCGATATCGATTGCGGGCGTCTCCCCCAACTTCTTCTGCCGGTTCAACAGCGCCTCGATGGTCTCCCCTTCGACGAGTGTCAGCGCCATGAAATAGTGGCCTTCGATCACGCCCGCCTCCAGGGCGCGCACGATCCCTGGATGATTCAGCTTGAGCAGAATTCTGGCCTCGCGTTGAAAGGCCACGCGAATGGGTGCATCGTTGCCAGCGGCGCGGTGCAGCACCTTGAGCGCCACCACTGCACCGTCCGACCGTCGCGCCTGATAGACTATCGCCGCCGCGCCCTGGCCGAGCACGCGGTCGATCTGATAGGGGCCTAAGCGCTGCAGTGGCTGTTCGGGCGGTTGACCGCGATAGCCCTGCGGCAGCGTGGTCAATGGACTCTGGCTCATAACGTCGTCTGGTGCACAATCTGGCACAGGTGAATGCGAAGGTAGTACAATGGCAGTACAATGCGAAGGCATTACATCGCAAGCTGATGTCAAACCTTGCCGTCAAGCCTTGTCCGTATAGTACCGGAAGCGTCG
>DMDA01000047.1:43300-43745 GCA_003451595.1 Chloroflexota bacterium
ACAACCCACTGGCTCAGTCACTGCTCAAGACACCTAGGCCGGTGAGAGAGTATGCCTCGGTGCCGTGTTCGGTGAGATCGAGACCCACTTCTTCTTCCTCTGGCGACACCCGGAGCTGTCCCATCGCTTTCAGGATCGAGAACAGAATGAAGCAGGTGACGAAGGCCCAGGCGGCAATCGTGACCGAGCCGATGATCTGTGTAGTCAGCGAGTAGCCGCCAAAGATGGCAGTGGCGATGCCAGCCCACAATCCGCCGACGCCGTGCACCGGCCAGGCGCCCACCGGGTCATCGATCTTCAGTTTTTCCAACAGCATTGTCGCCAGAATCACCAGGATGCCGCCGACGCCGCCGATGATCATGGCCTCGATGTTTGTCACCGCATCGCAGTTCGCCGTAATTGCAACCAGACCCGCCAACGAACCATTGAGGGCTGAGCCTAGATC